>NZ_JAWRYK010000561.1:0-255 GCF_046534635.1 Leifsonia sp. SIMBA_070
GCTTCGGTCGCCGCCGGCGTCCCGGACTTCACCCTGACCGACGAACGGTACAGCTGGCTGGACACGCAACCGGACATCAGGGTCCATGCCCGACACCTCCATGAGGAGGTGCTTCATCCGCTCCTGTGGTCGTATGAGCGCGACGGCGGCGGCCGCACCTTTTACGATGCACTGGGCCACGACGCCGCGTCCTACGAATCTCCCGAACACCGGGAATTGCTGCTCCGCGGAATCGCCTGGTTGGCTGAATCGGTG
>NZ_JAWRYK010000562.1:0-255 GCF_046534635.1 Leifsonia sp. SIMBA_070
TCCTTCCTCGCCGAGCAGGGATGCGGACTGGTCCATGATTCCGGTGGGTGCGCCAACCATGAGATTCTCGGCGCGCTGGCCCAGGGCGGCCAGTTCGGGCCCGCTCAGTCCGGCCTCAAAGAGGTCGTTGGCCATGACCGCGACGGCGCATTCCAGCGCAGCCGAGGACGACAGGCCAGCACCCACCGGCACGTCCGAATCCAGGAGTATGTCGACGCCGGGGACCTTGATGCCGTGGTCCTCGAAAGCCCACAG
>NZ_JAWRYK010000563.1:0-255 GCF_046534635.1 Leifsonia sp. SIMBA_070
GTAAAGGTAATTTTGAAGCTTACAGAAATTATTTTGATTATTTGGCACAAGTTGAAGATAAAGACACTTCGAACACAACATACTTAAGAGAATTCAATGCTTATTTTGACGCTAATTTGGGAGGAGGAAGTGCAATTGAAAAATTAGATGCGATTTACTCGACAATAGATTCGAATTCAAGTTATTCTTATGATGGCTGGAATGCCTTTAAAGAGTATCATTCTAATCTTTGCAATACTGCTGCATGGACTGTAG
>NZ_JAWRYK010000564.1:0-255 GCF_046534635.1 Leifsonia sp. SIMBA_070
GTGGCTTGTTATCCGAGGGCAGCTGGGACGTGTCGGTCGGCACACCGTAGGCGACAGCACTGAACTCGGTCTGGTGCGTCGCCATGAAGTCGAGGAACTTCTTGGCGCTCTCCATGTTCTTGCTGTCTTTGCTGATCCCGTATGCGCCACCCATCGCGACGGGAAGGTAAACATCGTCTTCCGCGTCGGCGCCGGGCAGCCCATAGAAACCGATCTCGGTGTCTCCGGCCGCTTCTTGAATCTGCGACATCGTCG
>NZ_JAWRYK010000050.1:0-399 GCF_046534635.1 Leifsonia sp. SIMBA_070
CGCCTTGGCGGCGCAGACTCCCACCATGAGCGCGCCGGCGAGTCCGGGACCGGATGTCACGGCAATGGCGTCAATGTCGTCCAGCGTCATCTGTGCCTCGTCCAGTGCCTGCTGCAGCGTTGGCACGAAAGCGTCCAGATGCGCACGGGAAGCAATCTCGGGGATGACCCCGCCAAAACGGACGTGTTCGTCCATGGAGGAGGACACCGTGTTGGTCAGCAGCTTGCCGCCGCGGACAATGCCCACACCGGTTTCGTCGCAGGATGATTCGATGCCAAGCACCAATGGGTCGGTGCGGTTCATTGAGTGTCCTTCGTTGTTGCTCGCGGCGCCCCGTTCCAGGCGGAAAGGGGCAGCCGCATGATGAGTGCGTCGGCGCCGTCGCGGTAATAGCGCGGC
>NZ_JAWRYK010000565.1:0-255 GCF_046534635.1 Leifsonia sp. SIMBA_070
TTCACCACGTGGTCAATGAAGCCCGGGTCCTGGTGCGAGAATCCGTTGTGGTCCTGCTGCCAGACGTGGCTGGACAGCAGGTAGTTCAGCGACGCCACCGGCTGGCGCCAGGACAGTCCGCGGCTGACTTTCAGCCACTTGGCGTGCTGGTTGAAAATGGAATCGACAATGTGGACAAAGGCCTCGTAGCAGTTGAAGACGCCGTGCCGGCCAGTAAGCAGGTAGCCTTCCAGCCAGCCTTCGCAGAGGTGCTCG
>NZ_JAWRYK010000566.1:0-255 GCF_046534635.1 Leifsonia sp. SIMBA_070
GTTATATGATAAATTTGTTGTTTTAGCAAATTATAAAAGAGGTATTATGTTATGAAGTTTGAAGATAAACGTATGTTAGGTATCCAATTAGGCTGTTTAATTATGACAGAGGAAAATCAATACTTAGTTATTAAAAAAAATGAAGTTTATTCTTTATTAAATCTTAAAACCGTAGAATCTGTAACATTTGAAGTTCCTTTGGCGAATCTAGAAGAAATGTTATTTGAAGATTTAAAGGAAACTATTCAAGATATT
>NZ_JAWRYK010000567.1:0-255 GCF_046534635.1 Leifsonia sp. SIMBA_070
GGTAATCGGCACGCACGGTTTCAGTCATTAACGATCTCCTTCAGAGCTGCTGGCATCCCGCTTCGCCAGATTGGCAAACATGTTGTTGTAAGCAGCCAGTTCAGCCTCATTATTCCGGTCGGCCGCCCGGTCTTTACGCCGTGTTTCGCGGGCATCGGTCCGCGACCACTGCAGGGCCACGCCAATGGCCACCATTACGGTGGGAATTTCGCCCACTCCCCACATGATGGATCCGCCGAGCTGCTGGTCCTCAAG
>NZ_JAWRYK010000568.1:0-255 GCF_046534635.1 Leifsonia sp. SIMBA_070
TAATGTAACTACACGATGATAGACTTAATGAATGTCAGTAATGCCCGATAAACGAATAGAGAATATATTTTGTTGTTCATCCTCTAGAGAAAGAGTTTGATCATGAAGATTAAGACCATTTACACGTCCCTTACATGTTTGTAATAAACCGTTTTGATAATAGTTAATGGTAATGACACCTTTCTTTCTTAATGCTTTCAATATCATGCTCCGTTCTCCTTTCTTCCTAATAACTAATGTAAGAATTTGTTATTC
>NZ_JAWRYK010000569.1:0-255 GCF_046534635.1 Leifsonia sp. SIMBA_070
GCGGCGATCGCCTCGACCGAGATGTCGTCGCCCTGGTGGTCGGTCGACGACTCGTCGACCTCGAGGGCCGGCGTGAGGCCGAGCAGGTCGTAGAGCGGGCCGAAGGTGCGGCCGTTGCCGGGTGCCGAGTAGCCGATCTCGCCGCCCGAGGTGATGACGCTCATCACGGTGTCTTCGGTGTCGTACGCGGCTTTGACGCGCTCGACGGCGGCGTCGAAGTCGGCCTCGATCTTCTCTGCCTCGGCCTCCTTGCCG
>NZ_JAWRYK010000570.1:0-255 GCF_046534635.1 Leifsonia sp. SIMBA_070
GCTGTCACCGGCTTCATGACGGCGCCCATCTGGCGCATCGACAGTTCGGTGCCCGCGGCGGACAGATCGGCGATGACCTCGTCCACGATGGCCTCCACATCCGCGGCGGTCAGCGGGGCGGGCAGGTACGCCTCGATGATTTCGGCTTCGGCGACCTCCGCGTCCGCGCGCTCAGTTTCGCCGGCGTCGCGGTAAATGCCCGCGGTGTCCCGGCGCTTGGCTGCTTCCTTCTGCAGCAGCGACACAACCTGGACG
>NZ_JAWRYK010000571.1:0-255 GCF_046534635.1 Leifsonia sp. SIMBA_070
GGCGATCTGGCACCGGCACAGCTTGCCGCCTACGGAACTCCGGTCTCTGACCCGATGCCCGGCGACATCATCTACTACGCCGACGGCGGCATGGGCTTTGCTCACATCGCCATCTACATCGGTGACGGCCAGGCCATCCACAGCGGATGGAACGGCAACCAGACTGTTCAGCAGAGCGCTAACGTCGGTTCCGGTGCCGCTTACTACCGCGTAGCCTAATCACTTCGCAGTAGGTTGTCCGCGGGGCGGGAAGCG
>NZ_JAWRYK010000572.1:0-255 GCF_046534635.1 Leifsonia sp. SIMBA_070
CACGTAGTCCAGGCCCATGCGCTCCAGGGACTGGTCCAGGCTGGCGAGGAGGTACTTGCGGGATCCCCAGTTTCCGTACGGGCCGGGCCACATGTCATAACCGGCCTTGGAGGAAATGACGAGTTCGTCGCGGTAGGGCCGGAAATCATCCTTGAAGTGGCGGCCAAAGTTGGTTTCCGCTGAACCGTACGGCGGACCGTAGTTGTTGGCGAGCTCGAAGTGGGTGACGCCCAAGTCGAAGGCCCGGCGCAGGAT
>NZ_JAWRYK010000573.1:0-255 GCF_046534635.1 Leifsonia sp. SIMBA_070
GTCGCAAAGCGGAACCTCGATGCGAAAGGATCGCTTCCGCCCCGTCCGGTCGTGCCGCCCCGCCCCGGTCGGTCAGCCTCCGTCGAGGGTGGCGATGGCGCCGTAGAGATCGGGCCGCCGATCGCGGAACAGACCCCAGCTCGCCCGCGCCGCCCGGATATCGTCGGTATCGAAGGAGGCGGTCAGCACCGCTTCGCCCTCGCGGTCCGCCCGGGCGAGGAGCTCGCCCGTCGGCCCGGCGATGAAGGAGGAGCC
>NZ_JAWRYK010000574.1:0-255 GCF_046534635.1 Leifsonia sp. SIMBA_070
GCGGTGGAACTCGTTGCGCGGCTCTACGACCGGTTCGGGTTCGACACCGTCGACAACAGCCCGCTCAGCGAGTCCTGGCGTAGCGGCCCCGGACAGCCGGCCTGGAACGCGCACGTGCACCAGGACCGCGCGGAACTGGCCCGCAACCTGGCCCTGGCGCGGCGCCCGATTTCTCGCAAATGACGAGCAGTGTTGTCATCGATGGGCGTATCAGTCCACTGCGCTTGTGTCCACCGCGCCGTCAG
Organism: Leifsonia sp. SIMBA_070; assembly: GCF_046534635.1. Classification (NCBI taxonomy): domain Bacteria; kingdom Bacillati; phylum Actinomycetota; class Actinomycetes; order Micrococcales; family Microbacteriaceae; genus Leifsonia; species Leifsonia sp. SIMBA_070. The sequence goes on from NZ_JAWRYK010000574.1 coordinate 246, forward strand.
CGCATGGCCG
>NZ_JAWRYK010000575.1:0-255 GCF_046534635.1 Leifsonia sp. SIMBA_070
GGCGTTGAGCGTACCTTCCCGGTGCACTCCCCGGTCATCGACAAGATCGAACTGGTCTCCAAGGGCGATGTCCGCCGTGCAAAGCTGTACTACATGCGCGATCTGCGCGGCAAGGCAGCCAAGATCAAGGAAAAGCGCGACGCACGTCCCGCCAAGTAAATTTCTTGATCCACGCATCATCCGCTTCGGGGGAGTCTCCGGACTCCCCCGTGAAGCACACGAAACGCCGGTCCAGGTTTGTGGGCTGGCGTTTCG
>NZ_JAWRYK010000576.1:0-255 GCF_046534635.1 Leifsonia sp. SIMBA_070
GGAGGACGTTCCGCTCGAGCAGGTGCAGATCGGTGACCGCCTGCGGGTGCGCCCTGGCGAGAAGGTGCCGGTGGACGGCGTCGTCGTCGAGGGTACCTCCTCGGTGGACGAGTCGATGATCACCGGCGAGCCCATCCCCGTCGAGAAGGCCGAGGGCGAGAAGGTCATCGGTGCCACCGTCAACGGCACCGGAGCACTGGTGATCGAGGCCCAGCGAGTGGGCAGCGACACCCTGCTCGCCCAGATCGTGCAGAT
>NZ_JAWRYK010000577.1:0-255 GCF_046534635.1 Leifsonia sp. SIMBA_070
TCTTTTTTTATTCCTGTCGCCTTCATTATTTCAGGGATAGAAGTGGATTATAGCCATTTGTGTTGAATAAAGACGATGATTGCTCAATAATAAATTTTTTCGTTCGTTCCCCTTTATTCATCTTTTCTAACCTCCTTTTCTAAAAAAAGAACAATCGGTCTTTTTTATTATTTAACATCATTAATACCGTTTATGTCAAGTATTGAACATGATAATACTTTAATGCACTTTTTGTTATACGCTTAAATCAATTCG
>NZ_JAWRYK010000578.1:0-255 GCF_046534635.1 Leifsonia sp. SIMBA_070
GTCGCGAGCCCGACGGTTCCGGCGGCGACGAGGTCGATGTTCTTGTTACGGGCGTTGCGGATCGCGCCCGAGATCGTCGTCGGGATCATCATGAGCAGCGACGTGCCCTTCGCGACGAGGTCGCTGGATCCGAAGAGGAACATCATCGCGGGAACGACGATCACTCCCCCGCCGACGCCGATGAGGCCCGACAGGATGCCCGTCACGACGCCCAGCGCGACGAGTGCGATCCCGGTGCCGACGTGCATGTCGACG
>NZ_JAWRYK010000579.1:0-255 GCF_046534635.1 Leifsonia sp. SIMBA_070
GGCTGAGGAAACCGGCACCGTCCCCGTGGCCTCGATTACCGCAGCAAAACTGCGCTGGCTGGCTGAAAATGAACCCGCCAATGCGGCCCGCACCGCAGCCGTGTGCCTGCCGCACGACTGGCTGAGCTGGCGCCTCGCCGGGTACGGGCCGGGCAGCGGGCGCGCCGGACTTGAGGCGCTGCGCACCGACCGCTCCGATGCCTCAGGCACCGGATACTGGTCCCCGCGCACCGGTGAATACCTGCCGGCCGTGCT
>NZ_JAWRYK010000580.1:0-255 GCF_046534635.1 Leifsonia sp. SIMBA_070
ACTAAGAGATATATCTAGTGAACAAGCAGAGTACCAATACGAAGCGAAAAAATGGAGTTTGAAAGAAGCACTCGGTCACATGGCAGATGCTGAACGCTTACTGAGTTATCGCATTTTTGCAGTTTCTCGTGGAGAGACTCTTTCATTTCCTCCATTTGATATAGATGCATATATGACTAATGCAAATTTCAGCCGACTTGATTTCCAAGATATACTTTCAGATTTTTCAATTGTACGACAATGCACCTCTTCATT
>NZ_JAWRYK010000581.1:0-255 GCF_046534635.1 Leifsonia sp. SIMBA_070
GGGGTGGTTCACTTACCCACCACCACCAGGTCGCCTTCGGCCAGTTCCCCTTCAACCGGCGTCACTTCCACTGCGCCCGGTGTGGCCAGGCCGCTGCGGACGACGACGAGCCGGGTGGCTGCCGCTTCGCCGTCACGGGGATCGCCTTCAGCAACTTCCACGCGGGTCTCGCCGCCCGGACCGGCGGTGAGGGCCGCATACGGAACGGACAAGACCTCGCCGTCCGAGGCGCCGACGGCGATCGACACCCGAACG
>NZ_JAWRYK010000582.1:0-255 GCF_046534635.1 Leifsonia sp. SIMBA_070
TGCCAATTCATCATTTAGATAATATAAAAGATGATAACTCTTTTGGTCTTTATTGTCTAAATCGAGATAGGGGCAGTTTTGTTCAACAACAAAAACATCACTTCGCAAACGAAGCATATTGTATAATTCATGATTGGTTAATTCGTCAAATGATTTAATATTATGGCTAAAGGTCATGTTTTGATTTAATTCTTTATTTCATGACAAAGATAGGAGAGAGAATAATGATTAAAAATGCTATTTTTTTATCATGTG
>NZ_JAWRYK010000583.1:0-255 GCF_046534635.1 Leifsonia sp. SIMBA_070
AGGTAAGCACATGAGCAATGCGGCCTGCTTGGTTTCCTTGAGAACCAGTGCGAACGAATTGGTGATGGTGCTGTAGCCAGTATGGGCATGGGTTACCAATGCCTTCTCTCCGGCCTGGACGCGTCGCAACAAAGACAGCACATGAGAGTCGGAAACCAACGTCGACTTATCCTGGACGATTCCTTGCTGGGCCTGATTACACCACTCGGCAACGTCACCTGAATCCTTGAGTTCAAGCACGCCATTTGAAGCCCG
>NZ_JAWRYK010000584.1:0-255 GCF_046534635.1 Leifsonia sp. SIMBA_070
GGGACGTTCCGCACCGACCCTGCGGCCCACCGAAGACCTGAGCGTGTTGCGCACGAGCCTCGGACTGGCTCCCCAGGGTTCCCGCCGTTCCCTGGACGCGCTGGATGCGGCGAACGCGATGGCCCGCGAAGTTTTCGGCAAACTGCCCGACTTCGACGATGACCCGGATCCGGCACGGCGCAAGGTCCCGGTGAATCCGAAACGTCGCAAACGCCTCCGCCTGGGTGCCATGGTGCTGGCCGGGTTCGCGGCGGC
>NZ_JAWRYK010000585.1:0-255 GCF_046534635.1 Leifsonia sp. SIMBA_070
CGTCACGACGGCACCGGCGGCCACGACCGGGGCCAGGATCTGCAGGTCTTCCCACAGCACCCCGGAAAATGATCCCAGCCCCCACATCACGAACTCGCGGATGTCGCCGGGGCTGGCGTAGGCGAGCATGAACGACACGATCGAACTCACCCCGGAACCCAGCATGCCGCCGGTGATCAGCAACCACGACGACGACGTGATCCATTGGGACAGAATGACAACCACGCCCATCACGGCGGCGGCACCGAGTGCGGC
>NZ_JAWRYK010000586.1:0-254 GCF_046534635.1 Leifsonia sp. SIMBA_070
GCGCCGCGTCCCGCGGACAGAACGTCTCCGCGCTGCAGCCGGAGTGGCTGAGCGAGGACGAGTTGCTCTTCACTCAGGATCCGCCCTCCGCCGCCGCTCGTGCGGATCGTTCCTGGACCTCGCGCTGGAACCTCTTCCGGATCCGCTTCGACGACGGCCTCGCACACGCCGCCGCCGAACCCATCCATGCTGTCGACGGTGACACGGGCGGCCCGCTGTGGAGTCTCGGTTCCCGGTGGTACGCCCCGCTCGAT
>NZ_JAWRYK010000051.1:0-397 GCF_046534635.1 Leifsonia sp. SIMBA_070
CGGTAATTCTCACAGGCGAGTCGTCGGTCAATGTCTTCGCGGACGCCGGAATGAGGGTTGGTGATGTGGTGGTGGCACCCGGGCAGGCCGTGAGCCTGACGGGTTCCACCGCCACCATCACCACCGGCTGTGGTGGCGGCGTGGTCCAGTCCGTCGAAATCCCCCGATCCCTGGTCTCGCCGGTCACGCCCGGCCCTGGACGCCCGCTACCGGAACTACTCCGGATGTGCGGTTCTGATCAGACTTTCCGTGGCTCACTCGGTTTCGATGGCAGCAACGTGATCAACGTTGTCCCCCTTGATGATTACGTCAAAGGTGTGGTGCCGAAGGAGAGCATCGTGGCCTGGGCCGATGAGGGCGGCGCCGAGGCGCTCAAGGCGCAGGCCGTCGCCGCCCG
>NZ_JAWRYK010000587.1:0-254 GCF_046534635.1 Leifsonia sp. SIMBA_070
GTCCATGCCGCTTTCTACCTGTGCAATCGCGCGCAGAAGTTGCGGTGAAACGTGATACCGCTCGCCGGCCTCGCGAAAACAGTAAGCCTGAGCGGAGGCACACAGAAACAGCGTGCCCGTCAGGACGTATAACGCGAGCCGGGCGGCAATGGCTGCCCGCTTAAACGCTGGCTTTCTCATCATTCAGTTTCCTGTGAGTTCGATATAGCGCGTGTAAACCTTACGTGCATATCGCATACGAAAGGCCTCATTTG
>NZ_JAWRYK010000588.1:0-254 GCF_046534635.1 Leifsonia sp. SIMBA_070
GCGAACAGTTCACCGTCGGCGCGGTGCGCGGGGACGACTGGTACAGCCACAGTCCGGTGGTCTGGACCGGTTTCGCCGACTGGCAGACGTTGAACCGGACCACCGACGCCACCGTTCTCGCGGTCACCGGCGTCCCGAACACGGCGGCCGTGAACAGGATCGCCGGAACGACATCGACGAGTGCGCCGGATGCACTGCAGGCGATCGGGTCCTACACATCCGAGAACAGGTCGCTGACGTTGATGACCGTGATG
>NZ_JAWRYK010000589.1:0-254 GCF_046534635.1 Leifsonia sp. SIMBA_070
GGAAGCTGTGGCACAAGCGGCAGATCTCAAATCGGAAAAGGCTGGACGCCGTGACCAACATCCCGACCCCGCATATCATCATTACCTATTGCCGCCAATGCAACTGGCTGCTGCGCTCGGCCTGGATGGCCCAGGAGATCCTGTCCACCTTCTCCGAAGACACCGGCGCCGTCACACTTGTACCCGGCACCGGCGGCATCTTCACCATCACCTGCGACGGCAAAACGGTCTGGGACCGCACTGTTGATGGCGGC
>NZ_JAWRYK010000590.1:0-254 GCF_046534635.1 Leifsonia sp. SIMBA_070
CTGCAAGACGGACGGGAAACTGCCCTGCACCCCCGGCAGCATTGCCAACAATGCTGGCTACCTGGTGGGCAAGCAGTTCCGGCTGCACCGGGACGGCGAGGAGGTGTTCCACCACGTGGGGGTTTCCGGCTTCGCCAGCCACGCGGTGCTGAACCGGCAGTCGGTGGTTCCAGTGGGCGACGACGTTCCGCCGGAGATCGCTGCCGTCCTCGGCTGCGCGGTGCTGACCGGCGGCGGAGCGGTGATTAACGCCG
>NZ_JAWRYK010000591.1:0-254 GCF_046534635.1 Leifsonia sp. SIMBA_070
GCCGCTCCCCCGCCGAAGCCCACGATCGCGTCCGTGCGGGCGAACTCCGCCTGCCCGAGGATGCCCCAGAGGAACGAGATGACCTCGATGCGCTTGGCGCCCTCGGCGTCGGGGATCTCGGCGAGAAGGACCTCGAGTTCGCCGTCGCCCAGCAGCTCGTCGCGCAGATCGTTGACGATGCGTCCGAGCGAGGGCTGATGCACGATGAGGATCTTCTTCGCGCCCTCGGGCAGGGCCCGTCGCAGCTCGTGCCG
>NZ_JAWRYK010000592.1:0-254 GCF_046534635.1 Leifsonia sp. SIMBA_070
GCGGATCCTCAACGTCGTGATCGTGAGCGTGCAGGCCGTGCCGCCCATCACCCTGCTCATCCCGTACTTCGGGCTCATGGTCGGGCTGGGTCTCTACAACTCCTACGCGGGGCTGATCCTCACCTACATGGTGTTCACCCTGCCCTACGCGATCATCATGATGACCGGCTACTTCAACACCCTGCCGAAAGAGCTCGACGAGGCCGTGCGGGTCGACGGTGCCGGCTCCATGACGGCCCTCTGGCGCATCCTGG
>NZ_JAWRYK010000593.1:0-254 GCF_046534635.1 Leifsonia sp. SIMBA_070
GTACATTGTTCAGTGCATTTTCAAAATGAAGGGCATCAACAGGTGCAAATGCCTCCTTTGCTTCCGATTTCAGCGTTATACTTTTAGAGGTATTCAATTGATGGCTTTCAGATAAATGTTTTAAAACAGGAACTAGGTCGGCCTCTCTTTTGTTTAAAATTGGGCCGTGCTGATCAAAAGAGGCCGTTTCAAGTAGTTTCTCGACCATTAGGTTCAACTTGGCCAATTGATCCTTGGACATGCCCACATAGGAT
>NZ_JAWRYK010000594.1:0-254 GCF_046534635.1 Leifsonia sp. SIMBA_070
AGCGACGACGGCGTGCGCAGCGAATGCACTTACTCCGTTCCCGGGTCCTGGACCAGCTTCCGGAGATTCGTATTTGTCCACTGGCTGGGCGAGGTTGTCATCGTGGACATGGTCAAGTCGCCGGATCCCGCGGCGGCCGTGCAGCGCTTTCTTCTTGCACCGGATGTTTCGGCTCACGCGGAGCAAGGGATCATCCGCCTGCAGGGCCAAACGTTTGAAGGGGCGATCATTCATTCGTCGCGGCATGCCGATTT
>NZ_JAWRYK010000595.1:0-254 GCF_046534635.1 Leifsonia sp. SIMBA_070
CTCCACGGCGGCCAGGGTGTCCGTGTCCAAGTCGTTGGTGGGCTCATCGAGCATCAGCACGTTCGGTTCACCCACCAGCAGGCGCAGCAGCTGCAGGCGGCGGCGCTCACCGCCGGAGAGCTCCTTGACCGGAGTCCACTGACGCTGCGCGGAGAAGCCCAGCTGCTCCACCAGCTGGCCGGCGGACAGCTCGCGGCCGCCCACGTTGAACACGCGCTTCTCGTTCTCGATGACCTCGATGACGCGCAGGTCGG
>NZ_JAWRYK010000596.1:0-254 GCF_046534635.1 Leifsonia sp. SIMBA_070
CCCTAAAGTAATCATGACGGTGTTAACCCCTTGGCTTTGTAATTGAGTGGCAGCTTGTTGGGCGGAGTCAGTATCGGTAACGGGAAAACCCACTAATACTTCTGCTTCTAGGGCGTTGGGAGTAATAATATCAATATTGCTATATAGGGGGAAGGGTAATTCTTGAGCCGGGGCGGGATCTAAAATCACTTTCACACCCATTGATCGCGCTAATTCTGCAGCCGTACCCACAACCGCAATCGGAATTTCTAACT
>NZ_JAWRYK010000597.1:0-254 GCF_046534635.1 Leifsonia sp. SIMBA_070
AGGCTGAAGCGCAGCAGCGAGACGGACCCACTGGCCACCGGCCGGGTGTCCGTGATGCGGATGTCGGCGTCCCCGCTGTACCCGTAGGTGCGCACGCGCGCCGCGCCGGAGCGGCGGACGACGTCGGCGGCACCGGGGTCATCGGCGCAGGCCACCAGCAGTCCGTCCGCGGGCAGCAGCCGGACAAAGCTGTCGAAGGAGGCGAACACCGCTTCCTCGGTTCCGTAATGGTCCAGGTGGTCCGCCTCGACGTT
>NZ_JAWRYK010000598.1:0-254 GCF_046534635.1 Leifsonia sp. SIMBA_070
TCGTCTGCGTGTTCAGCGCTCGTGCCCGAGAGCCGGTGAATAGCCTCACGCAGCTGATCCAATTCCGGGCCCTGCGCATTGTTCCCGGCATTATCGAGCCCGGCTCTCGCTGCTCTGATCTCGGCTTTTAGCTCTTCTACGCTGTCGGTCACGCCGGCCTACGCCTTTCGCACGGTCGGTGACTCTCCGCTGGGGAAGTATCCCTTCCGTGAGTCCTGGAGCGCCGTAACATAGGCAGCTGTGGGCACGGAGGC
>NZ_JAWRYK010000599.1:0-254 GCF_046534635.1 Leifsonia sp. SIMBA_070
GGTCGAAAAGGACTACGTCGAATCGACCGGCGTGCGCCTCATCACGGTCGACGCCGAGGAGACCTTCCTCGGCCACCTCGCCGGCGTCACGGATCCCGAGACGAAGCGCAAGATCATCGGTCGCGAGTTCATCCGCGCGTTCGAGAAGGTCCAGCGCGATCTCGTCGACGAGGCCAAGGCCGAGGGCGAGCCCATCAAGTTCCTCGTGCAGGGCACCCTGTACCCGGACGTCGTCGAGTCCGGCGGTGGATCCG
>NZ_JAWRYK010000600.1:0-254 GCF_046534635.1 Leifsonia sp. SIMBA_070
TGCTGCTTTTGCTTCTATGAGTGGAAACGGACAGACCTGCGTCACCACATCCAGCTTTTTAATCGCCATCTTTACACCTTACTTAATTTGCCGCAGCAGTTGCCAGTCGCGCCTTACGCTGCGGTCGAACATACACAAGCCAGGACGCAGTCCAGACTCCGAGAATCATAAATACAAGGCCAATCCAGCCCTGCCAGGTCATCATTGCAGTCATGACCAGTCCATTACCGATAGAGCAACCACCTGCAATGCTG
>NZ_JAWRYK010000601.1:0-254 GCF_046534635.1 Leifsonia sp. SIMBA_070
GGGGGCAATTATTATTTACTGTTCTTAAAAATTTTTAGGTTTAAGATCTTTAGCTTTTATACCAGCGAGAAAGAAATAAAGCTGGTGAGAGGAAACAGGAGAAAAGCGAAGGTCTTTGGGACCCTAACCAAGGCGGAGTGGAAAAAACGAAACACGGTTTTAAGCGTCCACCTTTGTGAAACAACTTGTGCATCCGCTACTTTGGACGCGGTTTCGTTTTTGGAACGGAGCCGGCCAGTGAATCCCCCTGCAAG
>NZ_JAWRYK010000602.1:0-254 GCF_046534635.1 Leifsonia sp. SIMBA_070
GCCGAGGAGATTTGGACCAACCCCCGTGAGCTGCTCCAGAGTCTTGACTCTTCCCTGTTGGGGAAACTAGCCGAGGGCTGAGTTCAGGCAGCGCCACAGGCTAGCCCGCGGTTATATTGGCCACCCAAGTTGTGCCGCCCACGGTTGTAACAGCCGCAGTCGCAACAACCGCGGCCTTACCGATGCGCGGGAGGCAGCGGCCTAGCTGCAGTTGACGCCAAAGGGCCGGGAACACCAAGTTCCCGGCCCTTTTG
>NZ_JAWRYK010000603.1:0-253 GCF_046534635.1 Leifsonia sp. SIMBA_070
GACCGGGGGCCTTCCATCCGGCGCAGACAGCTCCAGGCGCAGGTCCAGCGGCTCGCCGCATGCCATCACGGGATCGCCCTCGCCTTCGCCCACTTCGAGCGCATGAATCCTGTAGGGCGCGTTGCTGTTGCGCCCGACGCCGGACGTATCGCGAGCGTCCTTGCGTTCATGCCAGGCCAGGTAGGACTGGGTGACGTCGAAGACGTCGCCGTAGCCCGCGACCCGCCCCTGGTCCAGCCAGAGCGCGTGTCGG
>NZ_JAWRYK010000052.1:0-395 GCF_046534635.1 Leifsonia sp. SIMBA_070
CTTCTGGTTGATGATCGCGTCGATCGCGATGGCCGTCTTGCCCGTCTGGCGGTCGCCGATGATGAGCTGACGCTGACCGCGACCCACGGGGATCATCGAGTCGATCGCCTTGATGCCGGTCTGCAGCGGCTCGTGCACGCTCTTACGGTGCATCACGCCGGCGGCCTGAAGCTCGAGCTCGCGCTCGCCCTCGATGCCGGTGATCTCGCCGAGTCCGTCGATCGGGTTTCCCAGCGTGTCGACGACGCGACCGAGGTAACCCTCGCCGACCGGAACCGAGAGGACCTTGCCGGTGCGGGTGACCTGCTGGCCCTCCTCGACGCCCGAGAACTCACCCAGAACGACCGCACCGATTTCGTGCTCGTCGAGGTTCTGGGCGAGACCGAGGGTGCCGT
>NZ_JAWRYK010000604.1:0-253 GCF_046534635.1 Leifsonia sp. SIMBA_070
TCCGAACGCTGCCCAGAGGAGTCCACGCTTGCACGTCACCACGATTGACCACTACTCCCCCGCACCCGGCGGGTTGATGCGGTGGACAGTGGACTCCACAAACAGCGTGGCGATCAGATCTCCGGTACCCCTCTCGTTCAACCAGCAGTTCCATCTGAGCACCGCCGAAAACGGAAGCGTCTGGCTGGCAGCGGCTTTCGACGTGGACGGACCGATCGACCCGGTCGCTCTCGAGCACGCCTACCGACTACTG
>NZ_JAWRYK010000605.1:0-253 GCF_046534635.1 Leifsonia sp. SIMBA_070
TTCCGGCCGCGGTTGCCCGCGTCCGCAGCGAATTCGAGCGCGACGGCGTTACCGTGGATGCGCTCGACGGATTGACTTTCACCTCAGATGACGGACAGTGGTGGTTCAACCTCCGCGCGTCGAACACCGAACCCTTCCTCCGGCTGAACGCCGAAGCCGAAGACCTCCCCACCATGGTGCGGGTCCGTGACCGCGTACTTGAACTAGTTAGGAACTAAAACCAATGGCTGATGTTGAACTGAACGGCGCAGAG
>NZ_JAWRYK010000606.1:0-253 GCF_046534635.1 Leifsonia sp. SIMBA_070
GGCGCCGGCGCCTGCTGCACGTCATGGGGCAGGATCACCACCGACGGTGTGCGGGTCGCCAGGGCTTCCTTGAAGGCCCGGTCGATGACCAGGGGTGCCTGCTCCGGGCTGCTGACCTGCTGCCGGAAACCGGAAGCGACGTCGCGGAAAAGGTGCATCAGGTCCACCTCCTGCATGTAGGCGGATCCCAGGACGCTCAGGCTCTGCTGTCCGATCAGGGCCACCACCGGGACTGAGTCCATCCGGGCGTCAT
>NZ_JAWRYK010000607.1:0-253 GCF_046534635.1 Leifsonia sp. SIMBA_070
GTGGAATCTGCGGACGACGAGATCGCGATCGATGCTCCCGAGGGTGTGGAGGTGTTCTGGCTCCACCGCGACGGCGCGTCATGCGGCTCCGTGATGGTCGCCGCGGTCGAGGCCCTCGCGCCCCCGTCCGGCTCCGTCGACGTGTTCGCCCACGGAGAGAGAAACGCGATGAAGCGGTTGCGCCCACTCATCCACAACGAATGGGGCATCCCGCGCTCGCGCATGTCGTACTCCGCGTACTGGGCAGCGGGCC
>NZ_JAWRYK010000053.1:0-395 GCF_046534635.1 Leifsonia sp. SIMBA_070
CGCTTTTTACACTGGACAAAAACAGGTGAAACCGAGTGCAGAGACCAAGAGGCGGCAGCACTTCTGAATAAAAAGAGGCCTCGCGTATATAAAATGTACCCTATAGAGTAGACACGTTAAAAAAGTCTACCTATAGGGTACTTTTTTGTATACTTGAGAAAAACAGGGATTGGGGAAAATCATGAGTAAGAAGGTATTTACAGAAAAAGAAATAAAACTGCTAAAGCAAAATCCATACGTCAAATCAGTTAGCTCCAAGGCAATCACATATACTGATGAATTTAAACGTAACTACATCGTTGAACATGAAAAAGGAAAGTTTCGGAGTCAGATATTTGAGGAATGCGGATTTGATGTCAATGTCATTGGACCACAGAGAGTGAAATCATCTGCGG
>NZ_JAWRYK010000608.1:0-253 GCF_046534635.1 Leifsonia sp. SIMBA_070
GGTCATGCAGCAGGATGAAGCGGCCCGTGGCCAGCTCGGTCTGCTCCGGAACCACGATTCCGGAGGGGCCGTGGCCCAGTCCCTCGTCGCGTGCCAGCGGGCCGGAGGCCAGGACTTCTGCGCCCAGCGACACCGCGAAGGGTGCCAAGCGGGTGGGAGCCGGAATTTCATTAAGATGCAGCTCTGGCCGGCACTGCGCCCTGCGCAGCGAACCAAGGGCTTTCAGGAATTCCGGGGGTACTTGTGATAAGTC
>NZ_JAWRYK010000609.1:0-253 GCF_046534635.1 Leifsonia sp. SIMBA_070
TGCCCGTTTAACCGTTTACGGTCGTTTGCTGATCGTCCAACGCCACCAGGCCGGCTGGAAACAGGCCCACATAGCCGCAGCCATGGGCGTTTCACGCAAGTGCGTCAAGACCTGGATCGACCGCTACTCCGCGGAGGGCGAAGCAGGGCTGGCCACCCGGTCCTCCCGGCCGCACACGATGCCAACGCGCACCAGCGCCGACACTGAGCAGAAGGTCCTCGCGGCACGCGCCGAGCATCGCGCCGGGCCCGAT
>NZ_JAWRYK010000610.1:0-253 GCF_046534635.1 Leifsonia sp. SIMBA_070
CTGGTGGTCGTCTGCGCCGCTGTCACATACCTGTGTGCGGCGATCGTCCGGGTTCCGCCGGGTAGTGAATCCTGGCTGATCACCGCATTGATCCTGTTCTTCATCTTCCCGGGCCTGACCGACTCGGACACCGCCTGGGGACTGGTGCTGGCCGCGGCCATCGCGAGTGCGTCGAAGTACGTGCTGGCGATCAGACGCCGGAACATCGTGAACCCGGCGGTGGTCGGCGCGGTGGTCAGCTACCTGTTCGCCT
>NZ_JAWRYK010000611.1:0-253 GCF_046534635.1 Leifsonia sp. SIMBA_070
GCGCTTTCCTCCGTAGCTCAATTGGCAGAGCATGCGACTGTTAATCGAAGGGTTACTGGTTCAAGTCCAGTCGGAGGAGCAAATAATGAGGCTCTGACCAGGCATTACGCCGGTCAGGGCCTCATTTTTCTTTGCTTGGCACCGCCCGCGGGACCAAGGCTGGCAGCCTCCCCGAAGACCCACGGGTTGCGTCCCCTGGGTCCACCCCAGTTGCTGTTTATGTTTCTGCCGGATGGGTGAGCTCGTTGCGTTC
>NZ_JAWRYK010000612.1:0-253 GCF_046534635.1 Leifsonia sp. SIMBA_070
ATCACATCATCTTGAAACATGGGCAGAAAATCATTTAATCTTTTAATATGGTACATCGGATTTTTCTGCCATAGCTCTTCAAAGTACTCCATCACTTCCATCAAAGTATCAGGAATACCCGAAGTGTGTGTTAAGAGGTGATGTATGGTTACATTTTGATGGAAATCCGGAAACTAAAAACTCGATCGGAAGACAGTCTTTAAGCTTAGAATCAAACCTAAGAGTCCCTTTTTGTACTAACAGGCAAATGGTT
>NZ_JAWRYK010000613.1:0-252 GCF_046534635.1 Leifsonia sp. SIMBA_070
GAGCGTGGTGGTGAAAAAATGCTCTTGTTTGCCTTCCGAGGAGGTGCGATACCAGCTGACCTCGACCGTTGGCAGCATTTCGCCGGTGGCAAGTGCCTGATACATCAGGGGGGTAGCTTTGTTCAGTGAACTGGTGAATATGAAAGGCTTATGCACGCGCTGGCCACTCGGTTGACCGCTCTGGGGGTCAGTGGGCGTAGTCACCGCATGCTTGATTTCCTGAACCAGAATCTGATCTTCATGGCCTTGTTG
>NZ_JAWRYK010000614.1:0-252 GCF_046534635.1 Leifsonia sp. SIMBA_070
GATTACTACAATAACGAATACAAGGGTACTCCGGTATCTGATGCAGTGTTGTTAGATCGGTTGATTTCTCGTGCAAGTGACCAGATTGACCATATTATAAATTACAAATTAGAAGGTGCTGACTTTGATAAGTTGGCGCCTTTTATTAAGAAGCAGGTAAAGAAAGCTACTGCTGCACAAGTTGAGTTTTTAGCGATTAATGGAGAGACTTCTGCAACTGTAAGTGAAGGTGGCGGAGGATTTTCTGTAGGT
>NZ_JAWRYK010000615.1:0-252 GCF_046534635.1 Leifsonia sp. SIMBA_070
GTCCGTAGTCCACGCCCCAGCTGTCCACGCCCACCGATGCGATGGGTTGGCTCTCCGCGGCCAGCTGCTGAAGTCCGGCGGAAACCCCCTGCCACAGGGCATCCATGTTCCAGGCCAGCTGGCCGTCGCGGATCCCCGGTACGTTCGGGGTCCGGTTGGCCAAGCGGAATTCCAGCCGCCCGCCGGTCAGCGTCACGGCGGCCACGCGGGCGCTCTCCGCGCCAAGGTCCACCGCCGCCACCGTGCGGCCCG
>NZ_JAWRYK010000616.1:0-252 GCF_046534635.1 Leifsonia sp. SIMBA_070
TCATTGCCTTTTACTCCAAATATTTTGATACAGGTCTGTGACCGTCAGCTCGACAACCCCTGCTTCCTCCAAGGTGACATCTCCCTTTTCATAAGCTTCTGACGGAAACACATAAAAGGAAAAATCATCTCCGTCTTTGTAATTGAGTCCGCTCATACCAAATCGTGAGCTAATATAGGTGTTCCCTCGATATTTTGCGGTCATCTTTGCAGACATGTTCATTTTAAAAGAATTTTCATTTACGGTCTCGTG
>NZ_JAWRYK010000617.1:0-252 GCF_046534635.1 Leifsonia sp. SIMBA_070
GTTGGGATCGACCCCAATTAAAACATCGTCATCGCTGCCTCCCATCAGGATATCGTTGCCGCTGCTTCCAAACTGAACGTTCGTTCCCTCGTAAACCTTGATGTTACGAAACTCGCTGCTGGCGGTCGGATTGTTCGTATCGTGGTCGTTTGTCAAAATCAAGTAAGGCATCGATCCCGTGAAAAAGTCGCCCACGCGAATCTGATAAAACTTCCATTCGTCCGACTGTGCCGCGTAGTTGTCATATTCACT
>NZ_JAWRYK010000618.1:0-252 GCF_046534635.1 Leifsonia sp. SIMBA_070
GGCGAGTTGCGCCACGGTGCGGTCGGGTTGTGCCAGCGCGCCGTAGAGCGCCCACAGCGGACAGGCTCCGCCCAACCGCGGCATGCGCAGGCCCGGAATGCTGAAGGGCTTGGAGATATTGCCCGCCGGATCGGTGCGCAGAAAGGCGAAGGGCACGCCTGCGGCGTCCGGCCGGCGCAGAGTGACCAGCCGGTGCGCGATCTGCTCGAAACTACCGGCGAACTTCTGTGCCAGTCGATCGATGTCGTAGCG
>NZ_JAWRYK010000619.1:0-252 GCF_046534635.1 Leifsonia sp. SIMBA_070
CGGTGACGTAGGAGGCGAGGTCCGAGAGCAGGAACAACGCTGCGCCGGCCTGCTCGTCAGGCCGGGCGCGGCGTCCCATCGTGATCGCCCGCCGGTCGCGATCGACGTCTTGGTCCACGTAGGTGCCGGACGACGGGGTTTCCGTGACCCCCGGTGCGATCGCGTTGACCCGGATTCCGTCCTGCGCGAGCTCTACCGCCATGGTGCGCGTGGCGGCGACGATCGCGGCTTTCGCAGTGCCATAGGCGATGT
>NZ_JAWRYK010000620.1:0-252 GCF_046534635.1 Leifsonia sp. SIMBA_070
GGCCTTGGAGCAGAGGCGGCCGAACTTCATCGTCTTGACCGCCGCGCCGGGCAGGGCCGCCAGCGTGCGAAAGAAGCGCGGCCACGCGGCCATCAATTCGCGCATGACCGGGTGGGCGCTGGCGACCCACAGGCCGCCTTCGCCGCGCCTGACGCCGATGGCGAGCAGCGCGGCGTCCTCGCCGTCGGCGACCAGGTCGCCGACGATGCGGCCGTCATGCTCTGCGCTCAAGAGCGCCGCAAGACACGCTTC
>NZ_JAWRYK010000621.1:0-252 GCF_046534635.1 Leifsonia sp. SIMBA_070
GTTGGTTAACTCTTGGTTCTTAGGCATAGGGCCAGGAAATTCTATCCTTATGATGAAAGAAATTGTTGTGCCAGGCACAGAGCGATGGACCGCCTTGAGTATGCATAACTTCATTTTACAATTAATAACAGAAATTGGTGTTCTGGGAATATTCCTGTTGTATTGCTTTTACTATAAAATTCAAAAGGTTGCTTTAATATCTGCCAAGTATTCGAGAAACTTAATTTGGATTTTTTATATAAGCTGTGCTAT
>NZ_JAWRYK010000054.1:0-392 GCF_046534635.1 Leifsonia sp. SIMBA_070
CTGGGCCACAATCAGGTGGCTTCTTACCCGGCGGTGGGATCCGGTCAGCTTGGCGGCCAGCGGCTCCACGAGACCCGCGGTAATGGCGGCGTTCAGATTCAGCCCCACCTTGGGATGCCCGGAAGCGCGCATCAGGACGCCGTATATATGCAGCGCGCGGGTGCCCCGCATCTCCGCCGCCACCGTGACCATTCGGGCGGCGAGCTCAGGCAGGGGTGCCTGCAGCGCCTCGTCAAAGGCCCGGTGCATGTGGATGGTAGCCAGAAACAGGTCTTCCTTGCTGCCGAAGTAGCGGATCACCAGTGCGGGGTCCGCACCTGCGGCAGTGGCGATGGCACGCACCGAAGTGTTGTCATATCCGTGCTCGGCGAAGAGCTTGGCCGCGGCTTCGG
>NZ_JAWRYK010000622.1:0-252 GCF_046534635.1 Leifsonia sp. SIMBA_070
ATGATAGGTGGGAGAAGTTCGATATTAAGTATCAAGTAGTTTCACTATGAAAACCGGAGATGTTAAATTACGGAAGCGGAAGCGTCTGTCAGTAAAAAAATTTTAAGGTCTATCGTCCCTCTCACCGTAGTTCAAGATTGCTAGAAATGAAAGTGTAGTAACGGTTTTGTTCGGACACCAATAGCGGTAGAGTTTAGCCACCCTTTCTGAATTCGAAAGTTTTTACATATTTTAATTACAAATCTAAAGGAT
>NZ_JAWRYK010000623.1:0-252 GCF_046534635.1 Leifsonia sp. SIMBA_070
GCGGCGGGCCCTGGCCGAGGCCTACACCCGGCCCGGCGAGCCGGGCTACGCACCCGGGATCTGGAAGCCGGAGGACTACACGCCCGACACCGCGCTGATCAACTACTACGCGCACGGCGCCCACATGGGCATGCACCAGGACAAGGATGAGAAGTCCAGCGCACCCGTCGTATCGCTAAGCCTTGGTGACACGTGCATATTCCGGTTTGGGAATACTTCGACCCGAACCCGCCCGTACACCGATATTGAGCT
>NZ_JAWRYK010000624.1:0-252 GCF_046534635.1 Leifsonia sp. SIMBA_070
GTCGACGAGCATCCCGAAAGCTCCTCCAGCGTCGACGGCTTGAAGCTGGCCGTAGTCGCCGACAAGGAGGATCTTCGCACCGGCCTTTCCCACGAGCCCAGTGATGCGGTCGAGCGAAAGCGTACCGGCAAGCGACGCCTCGTCGATAATGACCAGTTGCCCTGGTGAGAAGGTGGCCCCGGTGAGTTCGTGATTGGTCCACCATCTCGCGGTGTTCTCGGTCCCGATGCCGAGGTCGTCGCCGAGCACCTG
>NZ_JAWRYK010000625.1:0-252 GCF_046534635.1 Leifsonia sp. SIMBA_070
CTTTAGAGAAAAAGATGATGGATTCAGTAGTTTCAGACGAAATATTGAACAGTATTCAGAAAATTATAATATTGAAATAAGGCCTTTGATGATTTTTAAATCATGGGAAAAAGAGCAAATGTTATTTAAAAAAGAATTAGAAAAGGTGGATGCAAAGGGAAAAAGAGATATAAATAGTCTCATAGCTATTGCAAGATCTGTTTATTATAACAAAAATGATAATATTTCATTGGAGCTAGAGGAATGTGGAAT
>NZ_JAWRYK010000055.1:0-392 GCF_046534635.1 Leifsonia sp. SIMBA_070
GTGCCCTGCTGCCCGAGATCGCGCAACGCGCACAAGAAGCAGAGGATCTGCGGCAGATCCCCGATGAGACGATCGCGTCACTGGTCGACATCGGCTTCTTCAAATTGTTGCAGCCGCAGCAGTGGGGTGGCTACCAGGCCGACCCGGTGACCTTCTATGAGGCTGTGCGCCGCCTCGGATCCGCATGCGGATCCACCGGATGGGTCTCGGGCATCATCGGGGTCCACAACTGGCATCTGGCGCTGTTCCCCCAGCAGGCGCAGGAAGACGTCTGGGGGCAGGACCCCTCGGTCCGGATCTCCTCGTCGTACGCGCCGATGGGGATGGGTGAGGTGGTCGACGGCGGCTACAAGGTCAACGGATCGTGGGCGTGGTCGGCCGGGTCCGGTCAC
>NZ_JAWRYK010000626.1:0-252 GCF_046534635.1 Leifsonia sp. SIMBA_070
CCCATCGCTTCGGCGACCACGTCGACAAAGCGGCGGTCCCGTTCGTCGCGGATTTCCACCCCGGGGGCCTTGTCCGAGGGGTGGAGGGTGAAAGGGTGGATGCCGTCCACGATGGCCGGGTGGATGGTGGCCAAATCCCGGTCGGCGAAGGTGAACACGGTGTCCAGGTGCATTGCGGCGCGCAGCTTGGGCATGCCGGCGACGACGATCCGTTGCGCCGCCTCTTCCTTGAAGAGGGCCTGCGCGAGCTGG
>NZ_JAWRYK010000627.1:0-252 GCF_046534635.1 Leifsonia sp. SIMBA_070
CTGATTTTTTGAATAGCCTGTTTCATCAGATCGTTATTACCGCTGTTTAATTCAGATGTTTCCTGTCTGTAAAGGGAATATACCAAACCAATCAGGTGTAATGCAGCGCCAGATACTTGTGGCTGATAACCAGAAGGTTCATTCTTTACCTGAAAGATAATTTCCCTGTAGAGCGTCAGTACCTGTTCCTGGAACCCAATTTTTACTATTGGATCAGCTTTAGATAAGAAGCTTTTCTTTAAAAGCTTGTCT
>NZ_JAWRYK010000628.1:0-252 GCF_046534635.1 Leifsonia sp. SIMBA_070
GTCGCCGGCTTGGCGATCTTTCCCGTCTTCTGGATCGGTCATCACGAACTGCTCGGCGTCCCGGAGTGGATCTGGGCGGAAGACGGTCCGATGGAGTACCTGACCGTTGCGCTCCTCGCAGCCTCCGCCGGCTTCGCCCTGATCGCCCGGCGGCGCGGCGCAGACCGCTTCGATGGGGCCGAGCGCGCGCTGCTGTTGATCTTCGCAGTCGGCCTGCTGGTGCTGGCGGCGGAGGAGATCAGTTGGGGTCAG
>NZ_JAWRYK010000629.1:0-252 GCF_046534635.1 Leifsonia sp. SIMBA_070
GAAAAAGGAATACCACAATGAATACTAGGATAAATGCCTCTATTAATGTCTGAACCACATGATCGATGGAAGCATCCAAGAAATCTTTGGAGTTAAAAGGGATGACATAATCAAGTCCTTTTGGGAAATCTGCTTTTGATTCTTCCAAAATAGTTTCGATTTCATCGATGATTTCCTTTGCGTTGGAACCGGATGTTTGATACACCCCGACCGCAACACCCGGATTGCCCATCCCGGAATTTTTTCGAACAT
>NZ_JAWRYK010000630.1:0-252 GCF_046534635.1 Leifsonia sp. SIMBA_070
GCGTTCCTCGAACCGCTGGCCGACCCGCTGGGAGACCTCGTCGCCCGGCATGCCCGCACGCACGGACCCTTCACGACGGATGCCGTCGCCACCCGGTTCGGGCTCGGCGCCGCGGTCGCCCGCCACACCCTGCAGCGGCTGGAGAACGCCGGCCGTCTCACGAGCGGCTACTTCCTGCCCGAGGCCGCCGGCAGCGGCGACGCGATCGAGTGGTGCGACAGCGAGGTGCTGCGACGCCTGCGGATGCGCTCG
>NZ_JAWRYK010000631.1:0-252 GCF_046534635.1 Leifsonia sp. SIMBA_070
CGTGACATTGCCATGGTTTTCCAGAACTACGCCCTGTACCCGCACATGTCAGTTGCCGACAACATGGGCTTTGCCCTGAAGATCGCAGGCGTCGGCAAGGAAGAGCGGATGGAGCGTGTCCGCGAGGCGGCAAAGCTGCTGGACCTCGAGGATTACCTGGACCGCAAGCCGAAGGCTCTCTCCGGTGGCCAGCGGCAGCGTGTTGCCATGGGCCGCGCCATCGTCCGTAACCCGCAGGTCTTCCTCATGGAT
>NZ_JAWRYK010000632.1:0-252 GCF_046534635.1 Leifsonia sp. SIMBA_070
CCTGGATCCAGTCGCGCCCGTCGCGATGGGCGGTTTCCGCGACCAGTTCGCGGGCGGCGTCCTCGCTGACCGGTTTGGGCTTGGAGCGGGAGAATTTCGGCCCCTCGATCAGGGAGAGGGCCGCATTCTCGATTTGCCAGCGCCGCTGCACATAACCGAAGAAGGTTCGCACGGCGGACAGTTCGCGGGCCAGGGAGCGGGCCGAGAGGCCGCCGCGCCGGCGATCGGCCATCCAGGCCCTGAAATCGCTGG
>NZ_JAWRYK010000633.1:0-252 GCF_046534635.1 Leifsonia sp. SIMBA_070
GTGGAGAGTCCCTCCACCCGGACGCCGGAACAGCAGCATCACCCGTCGATGCTGTTCCCGCCGAGCCCGACGCGGATCCGGACCAGGAGCTGCTGACGCAGCTTCGCGAGACCGAACGCGCGCATGAAACCGCGCGCGCCACCGAGACCCCCGCCAGGCTGGATAAGGTTCTCTTCGGAGTAACCGGTGCCCTGGCCATCGCCTTCATTCTGTGGGGTTTCTTCGGCCGCGAGTCCCTGGCCACCTCGTCCC
>NZ_JAWRYK010000634.1:0-252 GCF_046534635.1 Leifsonia sp. SIMBA_070
GCCGTCGGCTACTTCATTCACCAGGATCCGTCTCCGATTCTGGTGGTGCAGCCTCGCGTCGAGGACGCGGAAAGCTACTCGAAGACCGAGATCGCGCCCATGCTGCGCGATACGCCGGTCCTGGCTGCGATCGCCGGAGATCAGAAGGCGAAAAACAGCGACCAAACCATTCTCGCGAAAACCTTTCGCAATGGCTCGAGCCTGACGCTCGTCGGTGCGAACAGCCCGGCAGGTTTCCGGCGTATCACTTCG
>NZ_JAWRYK010000635.1:0-252 GCF_046534635.1 Leifsonia sp. SIMBA_070
CTGTGGGCGAAGGCGCCATCGCGGTGCGGGAACCGCGCGGCGGATCCGAGATAGCCACCGCCCGCGATGTTGGGGCGGTCGACCGGGGGTCGGACATACTCGACCGCCGGCGGCGCGGGGTGTACGGCGACGCGCGTTCCCGCGGCGGGCCCCGTACCGTCGGACGCCGCACGGGTGACGATGCCGACGACCTCGTGCCCAAGGATCATGGGGGCACGCAGCAGTGACTCACCGGCGGCACCGTGCTGCCAG
>NZ_JAWRYK010000636.1:0-251 GCF_046534635.1 Leifsonia sp. SIMBA_070
GCACACTCCAGTACGTGTTGGCGATCCCCATCTGGCTGAACAGCAGGAACAGCGGCAGCGCCGTGGCAGTGCCCGGCACCAGGACTCCGCCCAAAATGGTGCCGAAAACCAGGTTCCTGCCCTTGAATTCGTACATTGCCAGCGCATATCCGCCGGCAGCGGCAAAGTAGGTGGCGATCAGTCCACCGAAACCGGCATAAATCACCGAGTTCAGGAACCAGCGGGCAAACACTCCGCCGTCGTAGCTAAGG
>NZ_JAWRYK010000637.1:0-251 GCF_046534635.1 Leifsonia sp. SIMBA_070
CTTCGATTTTGCCAAGTCAGAGGAAATTGTTTCGCCATTTTTTGGGCCGAACCTTATGCCCGACTCACCCCAAGACTTCAGGAAAGTTATGGAGCGTTATCATTCAGAGATGCTGGAACTGGCGCGTAAGCTCATCAGCGCCATTGCCCTGAGCCTTGACCTTCCAGCGGACTATTTCGAGAAGCTGCAGCAAAAACCCATTACTATTCAGCGTCTGCTTCATTACCCTCCGCAATTCGGAAAGATTACCT
>NZ_JAWRYK010000638.1:0-251 GCF_046534635.1 Leifsonia sp. SIMBA_070
CGGACGATCTCGCCCGCCTGCAGCGGTGGTCGGTGGTTCTCCGCGGACGCGGTGCCTGCGCGACGCTGGACGCCGCCACCAACGTCGCCGGCACCCTGCTGGCCTTCTTTCCGGACGCAGTGAATGATCACCGATCCGGACGATGCGCCACCTGCGACACCTCGCCGTATCGCGCCCGGCGACCGTTCGCAGCACAGAGTGGAGAAGGACTGTGAGGATTCGCCTGGACCGCACGCTCTGCGATGGATTCG
>NZ_JAWRYK010000639.1:0-251 GCF_046534635.1 Leifsonia sp. SIMBA_070
GGGACAGGGCTCACACGGCCCCGTGGCGGGCCTTCCACTTGGGAGTTGTCCACAGGTGTGGATGTAATTGTATAAACAGGGCAGGGACTCGACGGCGGGCTCCCCGGTTTGACTGGCGGCAGTCCTGCCCCTAACGTGGAGTAGTCCTTTGTGTCTGCTATCTGCACTCATTCATGCCCATCAGGGTTCTGGGAATCAGGGTCCAGGTCCGGGTTGAGAGCAGTCAGACACATGAAATAAGCGCCGCTTGT
>NZ_JAWRYK010000640.1:0-251 GCF_046534635.1 Leifsonia sp. SIMBA_070
CGCAGATCGAGTTCTTCGCTGCGATAGCCAAGCTGATCGAGATCTCGAACCTCTCTGTCCCAGCTGATCAAGCGCTGCTCGTACTCGTCAAGCGCATTCATCACGATCAAAGCTCGACCGTTGACGCGCTTTAGTTCCCGGGCGCGAGGCCCGAGCCTGTAAGCGCTGAGGTAGATGCGCATGATGATTATCGTAGTGACGGACAGGTGCCGCCAGCCGGGGGACGATCTCGCAGTACTCGACCTCCAGAT
>NZ_JAWRYK010000641.1:0-251 GCF_046534635.1 Leifsonia sp. SIMBA_070
GTTCGGCACGCTCGACGGTGGGGTCAGGAGGAGCCGGTGAACGGGGCGGCAAACCAGCAGCCGACGGGTTGCTGGTTCTCCGGGTCGAGCGCATTGAGGACAAAGGTGGCGGCACGGCGTGACCCGGCGATGCCGGCGTGTTCGGAGAAGTCTTGCGAACAACCATCTTGGACAACGATGTTGGTCGCATTGGCGGCAACGATATTTCCGCTCGTGTACGGCACCACCAGTTCGTCGTACCGCGTCATGAT
>NZ_JAWRYK010000642.1:0-251 GCF_046534635.1 Leifsonia sp. SIMBA_070
TCGGCGAACACGCCGAGCGAACGGATCGGGTCGAGCGCGATGTCGATCTCGCTCTGGGACACGAGGATCACGTCGGGTTCCGAGAACAGGGGCGCGATGGGCGACAGTAGGTAGCTTCCCTCCAGGTGGGGGAAGAGGCGGAAGAGCACGACGATGAGGCCCGAGACGATCACGAAGGGCGACGCGACCGCGATCGCGATGGGAACGCCCGGTTCGTCGCGTCGTACGACGTCCAGCGCGAGCAGGAAGAC
>NZ_JAWRYK010000643.1:0-251 GCF_046534635.1 Leifsonia sp. SIMBA_070
GGCTGGACCTCTGGCGCCGGGTTCGCCATCGGAACGGGCAGCGTCATCAGCCCACTCGAAACCACGGTGGGCCCGCTGCCGGGGATTCCCGTGCTGGCAGCCCTGCCCACTGGTGGAATGGAATACGGAGTAGCAGCGCTCATGCTGCCCGTTGTCGCAGGCATCCTGGCCGGCTGGTGGTTCCTGCGCGAGGGCGAAAACCACTTCGATGAGTGGCTGTCCCTGAAGATCAGGGCGCGCTGGTTCACGGC
>NZ_JAWRYK010000644.1:0-251 GCF_046534635.1 Leifsonia sp. SIMBA_070
GTGTACGAACAGCGCGGCAGGTACCGCCACCACCGCGAACACGATCGCAGCGACCACCGCGCAGACGTGAAACGCGGACTCGAACGCTTCGGCGGGCGGCTGTGTCCGCAGGGCCTCGGCCAGCTGCGCCGTCAGGATGGATCCGAGCACGCTGGTTCCGAGGACGCCGCCGAGCTGGCGGAACATGTTGACCGTGCCGCTGGCCATCCCGGCCTGGGTGGGGACGACGCTGTTCATCGCGGCGGCAGTGG
>NZ_JAWRYK010000645.1:0-251 GCF_046534635.1 Leifsonia sp. SIMBA_070
CGCACGTGGATGGCCGGATGTTGCAGATCACTGAAGACGCGGGCGGCAATGTGGTCAACCGCGACCGAATGTGGCACTACACCGAAGGGATCCAGAACTGGGACCCGATCTGGCCCGATCATGCGATCCGGATCATTCCCGGTCCGTCCTCGCTATGGCTTGACGCGACCGGAAAACGATTGCCCGTACCCAACTTTCCCGGGTTCGACTCACTGGGCACGCTCGGCACGATCACGCGGGGTGGCCACGAT
>NZ_JAWRYK010000646.1:0-251 GCF_046534635.1 Leifsonia sp. SIMBA_070
CGATTCGAACGGTAAGTTCATCCATCCGGTCCGGCCGGGTGAGTTCCAGCTGAAAGTGCGGGCTGAGCGCCGGGACCCGCAGGGCAATTTCCTCAATTTGGCTGGGAAAGAGGTTTACGCCGCGCAGGATGATCATGTCGTCGCTGCGTCCGGTGATCCGGCCCATCCGGCGCATGCCCGGGCGGGCCGTGCCGGGCAGGAGCCTGGTCAGGTCGTGGGTGCGGTAGCGGATGATCGGCAGCGCCTCCTTG
>NZ_JAWRYK010000647.1:0-251 GCF_046534635.1 Leifsonia sp. SIMBA_070
GACGTCAACACGCCCTTCTCGTAACGGAGGTTGATGGCGAGACCATCGATCTTGAGCTCGGTGAGCCACCGCACCTCGCGGCCCGCGGACTCGTGCGCCTTCACGCACCAGTCGCGCAGTTCCTCCGGCGAGAACACGTTGTCGAGGCTCAGCATGCGCTCCGCGTGCTCGATCGTGTCGAGGCCCGTCGCCTCGGCCGCGCCCACCGTCTGCGTCGGCGAGTCCTGCGCGCGCAGCACGGGGTGCGCTTC
>NZ_JAWRYK010000648.1:0-251 GCF_046534635.1 Leifsonia sp. SIMBA_070
GGCAGCATGCCGGCGTGGTGGGCGGCGAATCCGCGGACCAGGCCCTCCCGCCAGGTCCAGAAACCCAGGACTTCCAAATCGTCCTCGGGAATGTCCTGGCTGGCTTCATCCACGATGCGCGCAATGGCCAGGCGCTCGGGTTCGCTGGTGAGCCACAGGCCGGAGTCCACGCACTGCCGCACGGCGCCTTCACAGCCGTTGCGGGAGAAGATGAAGGTGATGGCCGGGAGCAGTCCCCGCTTGTCCAGCTG
>NZ_JAWRYK010000649.1:0-251 GCF_046534635.1 Leifsonia sp. SIMBA_070
TGCGCAGTGACGCTGCCACGGTTCATCAGGTCATCGACGAGATCGCCGCGACCAGGCTGACCGAGCGCGGTGCCACCAGGGCCGACGACCGGATCTCCGAGTCCGGCATGGAAGACCGCAAGAGGGAGGGCTATTTCTGATGGCTGTCGACCATGAGGCGCTCGCCGCCGGAACAGCGATCGGCGGCCGGAAGGCGTTGCTGCGCTTGGCCACGGCCGGCAGTGTCGATGACGGAAAATCGACGCTCATCG
>NZ_JAWRYK010000650.1:0-251 GCF_046534635.1 Leifsonia sp. SIMBA_070
GGTTCGCATTTGGTATCGGTCTTGCTGCGGACGAACCGCACCGCGCCGCCCTCTCCGGCACCGGCGGCACCGCCGATGATGGGCTGGAACCGCTCGAAATGGATGCGGTCCCCGACGTCGTTGTTTTCCCAGTGTTCGACCAGGGCATCGAGCATTTCACCCGGTCCCGAACACAGGGCCTCACGTTCACGCCAATCCGGGCACAACTCGTCGAGATCGTCGGTTCCGAAGCGGCCGTTCTCGGCGGTGAG
>NZ_JAWRYK010000651.1:0-251 GCF_046534635.1 Leifsonia sp. SIMBA_070
GTGACGTTGCGGCGCAGGGACGGAACCCAGTAGCGCTTCTTCTGAATATTCGGGTCGAACCGGCGCTTGTTGCGGCGGTGCGAGTGCGAAATGCTGTGACCAAAGCCGGGGATGGCTCCGGTGACCTGGCAGTATGCTGCCATGATCTCTCTCCTCCAGTTGTAGTAAATATGACGGTCCTCAAAAAACAGACACAGGGCGTTTGCCTAAGCACCTGCCATAAAGAGCGTCCCGCCACCAGTTTTGACACC
>NZ_JAWRYK010000652.1:0-251 GCF_046534635.1 Leifsonia sp. SIMBA_070
CCTTGAGCGTTGAAGCTCAGAACCTGTTCAATGCCGGCACCGATGATCTCAACGCCCTGCTCGCGCAGCAGGTTGGCGACGGCACGTTTGTGGATGTCACTGAGGTGTTTTCCGGCCACGGCATTGGATCCAGCGATTCCTGGATCCTCCCCCTGGACGCGTCCTTTGCCCTGCACCCCACCGCTGCCGGCTACCGTGAGGGTTATCTGGCGGCCATTACAGAGAGCGTTGAACTGCTAAACAAGGACGGG
>NZ_JAWRYK010000653.1:0-251 GCF_046534635.1 Leifsonia sp. SIMBA_070
GTCCGACGTGTTCGTGCTGACGATCGACTACGACCTGGGCGGGCTCACGCTGACCTCGACCACCGGTTACCTCGAGTACGAGTTCCAGCAGGACTGCGACTGCGATTTTACCAGTGCGACCGTGTTCAACGCCCTGCAGGACGAGGCCTTCGAGCAGTTCAGCCAGGAGCTCCGGGTGACCTCGCCCGGGGGCGAGACCATCGACTACATCGCCGGCCTCTACTACCAGACCAACGAGCTGGACTTCGAAG
>NZ_JAWRYK010000654.1:0-251 GCF_046534635.1 Leifsonia sp. SIMBA_070
GTCCGCGGAGGCCACATGTTGCATAGGGCGAGCTTATGACGCGACGGCCGTCTCCGACAGGGCGAAAATTGATGTTAGGTTAGCCTTACTTCAAAAGGGGGATTCATGTCGAACATCGCCGTCACGCACTCCGAGTCGGGGCTCGTCCGTGCCGAGGTGGTGCGCCGCGAGCGTGTGACGCCGAACATGGTGCGCGTCACCCTGGGAGGGGCGGACCTGCGTCGCTTCGACTATCGCGGCTTCGACCAGTG
>NZ_JAWRYK010000655.1:0-251 GCF_046534635.1 Leifsonia sp. SIMBA_070
TCGACGATGCGGCGCACGCTCTCGTGACCATGACGACCTCGGCGCGCAATGCACCGCTCATGCTCGCCGTCACCATGGTCGCCCTCCCCGATCAGCCCGTCACACACGCGGCGATCGTGCTCGGCATGCTCATCGAGTTCCCGCACCTGACGGTCATCACACAGGTGCTGCGACGCGAGCGCAGGCTGCGGAGCGCCCCGATCATGCGCTGAGGCGGCGATACCGCTGCAGGCGGCGGAGACCGGCCACGT
>NZ_JAWRYK010000656.1:0-251 GCF_046534635.1 Leifsonia sp. SIMBA_070
GAGGAAGTGCGCTACATCTCCCTTGAGTCTGCGGACGCTGCCACGGGCGCCCTCCTGGATGGACAAATTGACTGGATGAGTTCCTTCCTTCCCGGTCTGGAGACCATCCTGAAGGACAATGAAAACCTCTCCTATGTGAACACTCCGGCCATGATGACCTCGATTGTGACCTGCTCAAACGAGGCCCTGGGCTGTGAGGGGCCGCAGACCGATGTGGCCGTCCGGCAGGCGGTCTACCTGGCAATGGACCG
>NZ_JAWRYK010000657.1:0-251 GCF_046534635.1 Leifsonia sp. SIMBA_070
GACCGAAACCTGTTCGAGCCCGAGCGTTTCGGCAAACACCTCACAGAGGATCCGTTCGGTGTCCGTCTCCGGCTCCCGCGAGGTGACGCTCGTGGTGAAGTCCGGGGCGGGAAGCGCGCCGCGATCGAGCTTGCCGTGCGGTGTCATGGGGAAGTCCGCCATGAACACCAGCGCCGACGGGACCATGTGGTCGGGCAACCGGTCACTGAGCTCATTCGAGACGCGGTCACGCAGAACCCGATCCACCGACT
>NZ_JAWRYK010000658.1:0-251 GCF_046534635.1 Leifsonia sp. SIMBA_070
CGGCACTCACCCTCATTCTCGGACTGGTGCTCACGGGGTTGTACTCATCGGCCGACGAAAACGGGCTGCATCGCATTTTCCAGCGCCGGGGGCTCTCGGGCTGTGGTATCGAGGACGGACGGGTAGTGGACGTGCAGTACAACTTGTCCTCGACCGGTCCTTTCCCCGGTTGGTATTACGGCGTCCCCGTCATGATCAGCACAGTCCTGCTGGTCATCGTCGTTTACTGGTCGCTACTCAGGATCGCCGCC
>NZ_JAWRYK010000659.1:0-251 GCF_046534635.1 Leifsonia sp. SIMBA_070
GCATGACTCCAGATATGCCCAGCACCGCGTCTGATTCCCCCGGCCACAGCATTCCCTCCGCTTCGGAGCACCTGCACATTGCCGTCGTGGGCGCGGGACGCGTGGGCACCGCTGTCGCCCGCTCACTGCTCGACGCCGGATACCGGGTTTCGCTCTCCGCCTCCGGTGACCCGGCACAGCTGGCCCTGATGGCCGAAATCGTAACCCCGGGTGCCCAGCCAAAGTGGACCCGGGATGCCGTGGCCGACGCT
>NZ_JAWRYK010000660.1:0-251 GCF_046534635.1 Leifsonia sp. SIMBA_070
GTGGATATCCTTACAACCTATAACAAAAACCAGTAAATACAAAAATTGGCCATTACTTTAGGTGATAGCATTCAATTAGTTTATAAATCCTATTAGATAATTACCATACATTGAAAATCATTTGACTTTCAAACTTATGCAAAGTTTTTTATCCTGCATTTTGGCTAAATTGATATCGCTACTGATCAGGGTTTGTTTTTAAGGTTTTCCATTGGGATCAAACATTGCAATTCCTCATTGATCAATTCCAT
>NZ_JAWRYK010000661.1:0-251 GCF_046534635.1 Leifsonia sp. SIMBA_070
GTGACACAAGTCCAAGGGGCCCCGGCTGCGCCGGGTCCCGGGTCGCCCTCCGCCTGGCGTCGGTGCCGGGAGCGAACCTCCCAGCGATAGACGCGGGTGAGGTACTCGGCCTCACGGCCGCGGGCGTCGGTGACGACCAGGCCCCACGTCGCCTTGAGCGGCTCGCCGTAGCGGCCAAGGGCGTCGAGGCTCCTGGCCATCTCGCCGGTGGCGTGGCTGTACTCGGCGCGGCCAGTGTCCTGGCGCTCGAC
>NZ_JAWRYK010000662.1:0-250 GCF_046534635.1 Leifsonia sp. SIMBA_070
CGCGCGGCGCCCATGGACGAGGCGCCGGAACCGGCTGACGACGCGCCGCTCGCCACCGACCTGTTGATGGAAGGCGACCGGGCCGCGACGCTGGAAGAGGGGCTGTCGGCCCTGCCGGAGCGCCAGCGCGCCGCAATCGTGCTGGTGCACCTGGAGGAGATGAGCAACATCGACGCCGCCGCCGCAATGGAGGTGAGCGTCGAGGCGCTGGAATCACTACTGGCCCGGGGCCGGCGCGGATTGAAGAAGG
>NZ_JAWRYK010000663.1:0-250 GCF_046534635.1 Leifsonia sp. SIMBA_070
CGCCTATATTTAGTAGAGATAAGCTCTTTAAAAACTAAAATACATAAACTATGAAGAATAAATAATTAGCCTCACAATACTTGGCAACAGTGGCACCAAATGTATCCAAATAGAGCGTGGTAAATTAGGTGAAATCTCGAGGTGAATCAAAACAAAAGGGAAAAAGAAAGAACCAAAAGATAAAATACTAGCCTTAAAGGCTAAAAGGTTGCCATCAAGGCAACTATGTCCAAGCTAGCTTATTCCTTTT
>NZ_JAWRYK010000056.1:0-387 GCF_046534635.1 Leifsonia sp. SIMBA_070
GTGCTCGATCGACCACTCCTCGAGTGCCTTCAGTGGGGCGCGGAGGCTCTGTCCGACGTCGGTGAGCGCGTACTCGACCTTGATCGGCACCTGCGCGGTCACGGTGCGCGAGACGAGGCCGTCCTCTTCGAGGCTGCGCAGCGTCTGCGTCAGCATCTTCTGCGAGATGCCCTGGATCCGCCGGCGGAGCTCCGAGAAGCGCACGGCGTCGTCGCCGAGCGCGCCGACGATGAGGACCGTCCACTTGTCGCCGATGCGATCGAGGATCCGCCGGGTCGGGCAGTCCTGCTGGTAGGGATTTCCCACGAGGGTCGATGTGGTTACCAAAAAGTGCCTACTTCCCGAAGGGTTTCTAGTCACTTATCGTAACTACTGGACATCAACCCC
>NZ_JAWRYK010000664.1:0-250 GCF_046534635.1 Leifsonia sp. SIMBA_070
ATCATCATGATACAAATGATGCTTGGAGAAGTAAATTTTATGATTTGATACTAGAAATACACGCTCAATTAAGTGAGAAAATGTAAGCATTCCTTATGGAGTGCTTTTTATTTTGGAGGAGGATGGATGATGGATGAGATTGATTTAAACCATAGATATTGGTGTTTCGGATTTGATCAATATTATCCTAACGGTGGGTTTGCTGACATTCTGAAAAGTACTGATTCTAAACAAGAAGCGATTAAATGGT
>NZ_JAWRYK010000665.1:0-250 GCF_046534635.1 Leifsonia sp. SIMBA_070
CGAGAGCACCTCGGCCTTCATGGTGCGTCCCCAGTCGTCGAGGTACTCCTGCAGCTGGCCGGTCGTGGGGCTGATCTGCATGGGCGCGAGCCGCGGCAGCGCCGCCTCGATCTCAACGAGGAGAGGCTCGTCCGCCCGCAGGTCGGAGGCCGCTGCGAGCACGTTCCGGAACAGCTCGCGCACCATCTGCGTCGTCGGCGTCGTGCCCATCGCGAGGGATCCGGTGGTGCCGTCGGCCGCGACCCAGATG
>NZ_JAWRYK010000666.1:0-250 GCF_046534635.1 Leifsonia sp. SIMBA_070
TGCCAATTTCCATTTGTATAATATTTTGTGATTTCTAAATCGCGTTCTTGGTTTCTCTCAAGCTTCTTTACCCAGAAATCGATATTGCTCTTCGGCATTTTTCCATGTATTGGGCAAAAGTGCCAAAAGCACGAATCGATGAATATGACGACCTTATACTTTTTGATGGCGATGTCTGGTGTTCCCATCATTCCCCTGACATTCCTCCTGAATCGATACCCCCTGTGCCATAGTTCATGGGAAACGAACG
>NZ_JAWRYK010000667.1:0-250 GCF_046534635.1 Leifsonia sp. SIMBA_070
GGTCCCGCTCCACCCGGCTCAGGAAACCCTTGGTCAGCCCGGTGGCCGCGGCAACCTGCTCAATGGTCATCCGGCGGGCCTGCCGCGCCAAACGGATCCGCGGGCCGATGGCCACCGGCGCGTTGGAGGGCTCTACGGGCAACGCCTTCATCACGGACGCAGTCCTTTCGCGAACGGTTCTTCCTCCGGGCAGGCCACGGTCATCCTAGGCCTTGTCGGCCGCGCCGGCAGCTGCGTCGGGCGTAGAGGC
>NZ_JAWRYK010000668.1:0-250 GCF_046534635.1 Leifsonia sp. SIMBA_070
GTAGCGGCCAGAGGCCCAGGAAGCGCGCACGCTGTCCCCGCGCGGGCACGCGCATCGCGAAGGTGACGACCAGTACCGCGATGGCCGGAGTGAACATCATGACCGGGAGGAGGAAGACGGACATCGGCTCGGCGAGACCGTCTCCGAGCCACAGTGGCAGTGCCACCAGCCAGGCCAGCACGCAAGCGACGACCACGAAGACGATGATGGCGGGCCACTCGACTCTTCGAGACGTGGGGGTGGGTGAGTC
>NZ_JAWRYK010000669.1:0-250 GCF_046534635.1 Leifsonia sp. SIMBA_070
GCCGCGAGCAGCTCGGGGTTCTCGAACGCCGATCCGATCGCGAGCCCCCGTGCGCCCGCGGCGATGAACTCGGCGCCGTTCGCGGCGCCGATCCCGCCCGTCGCGACGAACTTCGCCTCGGGGAACGGCGCGAGTTGGGCCGTGATCCACGAGGCGCCGAGCTCGGCCGCGGGGAAGGCCTTGACCCACTGCGCGCCGGCGAGCAGAGCGCGATGGATGTCGCTCGAGGTGGCGACACCCGGCAGGTGAG
>NZ_JAWRYK010000670.1:0-250 GCF_046534635.1 Leifsonia sp. SIMBA_070
GCGTTGCGGAATCGGTGGCGAGGGTGGATTCGAGGAGCCGGATGTCCCCCAGGTCCACGGCGTTGACCAGCAGGGCCGCTTCCTCCAGCGCCGGAGTCTGGAAGTTGCGTTCATCGCGCCAGTAGCCGAGGAAGATGTGCCTGTTCATCAGCCACAGGTTGGCCTGCAGGCCGGCGAATTCCAGGGCTGCCGCGAGGATGACGGTGGTGTCCATGCAGGTGCCGAACTTGCCGTTGAGCACCTGCTCGGG
>NZ_JAWRYK010000671.1:0-250 GCF_046534635.1 Leifsonia sp. SIMBA_070
CGACAAGGTCGTCGGCCTGCTGCATGAGAACGGAATCCGGGTGTCGATGGCGACGGCGACCGCCTCGCCGCCGCCGTGGGCCACGACGAAGTACCCCGAGATGCTCCCGCAGGACGCCGACGGCTCGACGTTCTGGCACGGTTCCCGACAGGCGTTCGCTCCCAGTTCTCCGGTCTACCGCCGCCTCGCGCGCGAACTGGTCACCGCCATCGTCGAGCGTTACGCCGACCACCCCGCCGTGGCCATGTGG
>NZ_JAWRYK010000672.1:0-250 GCF_046534635.1 Leifsonia sp. SIMBA_070
CTGGGACCTGAAGAAGGACGAGTACGTAAAGTTCGAACGGCAGAACTCCGGCGCGTCGCTGGCCAAGGAGGACCACTTCACTCCGGAGGAAGCCCTGGCCGCCGAAGGCGAAGTGTGGGAAGACTCCTTGGGCGAAGCCGAGCTGGTCATCGACGGCCGCGAATTTGACCGTGATGCCTTCCTCAACGCCAAGGCCACCCCCCTTCTTTTCTCCTCCGCCGCACTGAACTTCGGCGTGAAGCAGATCCTG
>NZ_JAWRYK010000673.1:0-250 GCF_046534635.1 Leifsonia sp. SIMBA_070
GGCGGTGGGGGCGACTTGCAAACGCAACCGGGACGCGGTGAAGGCGTCGATTGAATACTTCACCATCACGGCTGGGCAAGTGATTCTAGCCGAAGACGCTATTTCCGATCTGCCGATCGATTACGTCTGTGAGCTGCGAGGTGGCGTCGATCCGTACACCATTCACAACCAGGCGATGCCGAAAGCCGGGAAAATCGCCCGGAAGTGGACGGATCGGCAAGCACTTATCGAGTATGCCTGCGAGATTATC
>NZ_JAWRYK010000674.1:0-250 GCF_046534635.1 Leifsonia sp. SIMBA_070
TGCCGCGCCGCGATCAAGGGCATGATGAAGCGCCGCTCCGGGCGCATTGTCGGCATCACATCGGTTGTCGGGGTTACCGGCAATCCGGGCCAGGTCAACTACGCCGCCGCCAAGGCCGGCATGATCGGCATGTACAAGTCACTGGCCCGGGAAGTGGCCAGCCGCAACATCACGGTCAACACGATCGCACCGGGTTTCATCGAAACGGCGATGACCGATGCGCTCAATGACAAGCAAAAAGAATCGATTT
>NZ_JAWRYK010000675.1:0-250 GCF_046534635.1 Leifsonia sp. SIMBA_070
CGAGCATGGTGCCCGCGTCGACGCCCTCGGCCTCGGCCACGGCAAGAGCGGCCGGGATCACCGATGCGGAAGGATGCAGCACCGACGGCAGGTGGGTGTCGTCGGAGTCCATTGAATGGGCGAGGGTTCCGTTGATCAGCGCTGCGGTGGCCGCCGGGAATCGCATTCCGGTTCCGATACCGGTCGCCGCCTCACGGCCACCCCAGTTCTTCGCAACCGCGATCACCGCCGCGGCCGGGGTCTTCATCAT
>NZ_JAWRYK010000676.1:0-250 GCF_046534635.1 Leifsonia sp. SIMBA_070
CGTGTTGCGGGTCCCACTGCAGGGTGCGCGCAAGGCCGGGGTCGTCGAAATCGGCCAGTGCGCTGTCGAGCCGCGCGCACAGCCTGCCCATTTCGGCCATCACCTGCGCTGGCATGTGCTTGAGACGCGTCAACGGTTGACCGTCAATGTAGTCGAGCAGGCGTACCCGCAGCGGTTGGCCATCAACGTCCACGGCCAGCAAGTTTTCGCCGCTGTGCGCCGCACGTACTGCGGGCACCGACAGGCCGTG
>NZ_JAWRYK010000057.1:0-386 GCF_046534635.1 Leifsonia sp. SIMBA_070
CTCAGATGCAGGATTATTAAAAATACTGTGATAACTATTTTGAAAGTCCTGATACTCTTGGGTGCTTGTGTGTCCAAGTGCTATTTCTTTTAAAAGAGCACCGCAAATGGTTGAAGCTCCAAACTTAGACTCGTCACTCGGGTTGGTATCAGCCCAGATAAAATTGTTATCGTAGAGTTTTTTAAAAGGAGCATCTATCCCACTTGGATTGGTGTAATCTTTATCAACATCATTCCAAAACTTAACCTTTTTAATTTCGTCTGGATCGTCTTTATTCCATGATCTTTTTACTTTAAAACACTCACTCGTACCTTCCTGATAGATATTTTTCAGAAATGAGTTTATCTTATTTTCTTGAACGTGAGCATTAATAACATTAGTTAAAT
>NZ_JAWRYK010000677.1:0-250 GCF_046534635.1 Leifsonia sp. SIMBA_070
GCCGCGCGGGCATTCAAACGGCCGATCGTGTCGTTTCTCGTCGGCTACTGCATGCTGGCCGCCGGGGTGACCAGCGCCGCGGGCCTCGCCCTGGCCTTCTCCGGTGAATATCTCAGCACGTTCATCGACGTACCGGCGGTCCCGGCAGCGGTGGTGTTCCTCGCGCTGGTGGCCTGCCTCAATGCCCGCGGCATCAGCGAGTCGGTGAAGAGCAACGTCGTGATGACGGTCATCGAACTCAGCGGTCTGC
>NZ_JAWRYK010000678.1:0-249 GCF_046534635.1 Leifsonia sp. SIMBA_070
GTATGTCCGGAAAAACGGTAACGTATGGTTCTCTCAGCCGATGCTACAGCAAGGGACTACGCCTTCTACGTTCATGGAGAACCCTAAAGACATGGGAAACTACGACCAAATGATTGAGGAGATCGCTAAGAAAGTCGCTACTTCTGAGTTTAACTCTAAAGTTACAACTATGGAGACTAACATCGATCAGAACACAAAAGCTATTTCCTTACGAGCTGAGAAAACTGAAGTGTACAATATGATTGATTC
>NZ_JAWRYK010000679.1:0-249 GCF_046534635.1 Leifsonia sp. SIMBA_070
ATATTCCCTCATATCCCCATAAGCGGGTAGGTGCGAGGTCCCTATGGAGTTTTTGGGTAAATTCCTTCATTGTTACTTCGTAATAAGTCCAGTCATTACTTCGTTTTATGGGGGATAATATCTTGGGAATTGGCAGTTCATCGACAAATTTTTGCAACTTTATCTTGTCGGGCATAAGGATGGAAACCCTCCCCGCTGTTATGATCGACTAAGTTACTTTATGAACGGGAACTTGTTCGTTATGTACTG
>NZ_JAWRYK010000058.1:0-386 GCF_046534635.1 Leifsonia sp. SIMBA_070
CTCCAGTGGTTTCTTCAACGACGAGAACATTTAAAACAGCAACATGAAAAGTCCACCCGCACCGTCCAAGCCTATGAGCGAGAACTTCTTCAATTTATTGAACAATTACTCACGTATTCAGTGGAAATCCATGTAGACTTGGAAAAAGTTGTGGAAGGTTCCCTCTTTAAATCACTATCTACCCGGCACATTCGAAGGTATCAGGAATGGTTATCAGAAAAAAGCCCCTATGTCTTAACCAAAGGAGCCTATTCCGTTGCCGCATTATCCAGAAAGACAACCATCATTAAGAGTTTTTTAAAATTCCTGTTCGAAGCAGGCTATATCAAAGAACCCATTCATGAAGGTTTCTTTAAGATCAATATTCGTAAAGATGATCGGCCCAA
>NZ_JAWRYK010000680.1:0-249 GCF_046534635.1 Leifsonia sp. SIMBA_070
CCGGGCATTCGGGCCAACGGTGTGAATCACCCAGCGGGCGGGAAGGTTGTACCCGGGAGTGGCCACCGCCTCTCCAACCGGCAGGCCGCCTGCCCAGTCTCCTGCGCGCAGTTCCCGGCATGCCGCCAGCAAATCCGGGCCCGCTGCGCGGTGGATCGCTCCGTCCACGCCTCCGCCGCCCAGCAGCGATGAATTGGCGGCGTTCACTATGGCGTCGGCGGTGCTGGCGGTGATGTCTCCGTTGCTGAT
>NZ_JAWRYK010000681.1:0-249 GCF_046534635.1 Leifsonia sp. SIMBA_070
GGGTGTGGAGGACGGCTCGACCATCCTGGCCATCAGCAACCACTTCAAGTCCAAGGGTTCGGCGCCGTCGTCCGGCGAAAACGCCGACACCGGGCAGGGCGGCTGGAATGCGGACCGCGTCCGGCAGGCGCAGGCACTGGCGGCATTCGCGGACACCGTTTCCGAATCCGCCGGCACCGAGAAGGTCTTCCTGCTGGGCGACTTCAACTCCTACGCCGCCGAGGACCCCATGAAGGTCCTCGCCGACGC
>NZ_JAWRYK010000682.1:0-249 GCF_046534635.1 Leifsonia sp. SIMBA_070
GTTCTATCTGGTTCGTCATCAAAAATCAGTTCGCATGGTTGATCGGTTACGAGCCAATCCGCTAAATCTTCTTTTACTTTTTGCATAGTGCTAACGTTTGACGATTTAATAATAACTGGAACTTCTATGGTTCTTACATCAACGTTAGTTTGTAATAAATACCCTCCTGGTTTAGAAGGTACCTTTAAAATATCTCTCTCAACAGGAGACCATGCCGGACGGCTAAATCCCATTAGAATAAAGATGTAG
>NZ_JAWRYK010000683.1:0-249 GCF_046534635.1 Leifsonia sp. SIMBA_070
CGCAGGAGCCCCCCGTAAGTGGGCCGGGCAGCTGGTTGGCGTGGACATCGATGGGCTCCGGGAAGCGGTGGTCCGCTCCCGGGACGCGATCTATAACCGCGTGGCCGCCCAGTGAACAACGCCACTGATTCTCATCCCTACGTCGGGCTGTGGGCCACGAGCGACGGGAGAATTCGTCAGCGACTTCTGCCGGACGGACGCTACACGGAAGCGCGGGGTGAGGTCGAGGACGCATACACCGGCGCGTAT
>NZ_JAWRYK010000684.1:0-249 GCF_046534635.1 Leifsonia sp. SIMBA_070
CTCTTCCACAATCTCGTCCCCCATCAAGGCCATCGCCGCAGCAGCGGCCGCAGCATCCCTGCTGCTGACCGGCTGCGTGGCGGGCGAGGACAGCGAATCCGCCGCGAACGCCGGCACGGCCGACGGCGGAACCCTCACCCTGGACTTCGCGACCTACAACCCGCTGAGCCTGATCATCAAGGACCAGGGCTGGCTGGAGGAGACCCTCGCCGAGGACGGCGTCACCGTGGAATGGGTGCAGTCGACCGG
>NZ_JAWRYK010000685.1:0-249 GCF_046534635.1 Leifsonia sp. SIMBA_070
GCGGCGTGCCCCGAATGCCATGAGCGGAGCGTTCGAACGCGATGAAGAAGATCCTGATCGGCCTCGCCGTCCTTCTGGTCATCCTGGTGGCCGCCGTGGTGGCCGCGCCGTTCCTGGTGCCCACCGATGTCGTCGTCGACCGGGTGCGCCAGGCGGTGCGCGAACAGACCGGCCGCGAGCTGACGGTCGCCGGGCCCGTCGACCTCTCCGTCCTGCCGACCCTGAGAGTGCGGCTCGCCGACGTGGCGC
>NZ_JAWRYK010000686.1:0-249 GCF_046534635.1 Leifsonia sp. SIMBA_070
TGCGTCGACCGATAAAATCCGCCTCACCTTCACCGAGCACTTTAGCGGGCGAGGTATACGCGAATACATGGACCGGTGACTTCGTCAGCTCGGCTGTCACTTTCCGAAGTTGATTGCACTGAATGTCCAAAGTCGTCTGCACAGCCCGCCCGTCCGTATTGGGACCGCTGGACAGGGTTGCCCGTGGTTTTGGGAACTGGTCGAAGTTAGGCTTCGGATGTGCCGTTGCTGAAAGGGGAGCACTTGTCT
>NZ_JAWRYK010000687.1:0-249 GCF_046534635.1 Leifsonia sp. SIMBA_070
CAATACAACATCAGGACCAACTGTATTGCGCCAGGTTTTATAAAGAC
The DNA here is from genome assembly GCF_046534635.1 of Leifsonia sp. SIMBA_070. Lineage (NCBI taxonomy): Bacteria > Bacillati > Actinomycetota > Actinomycetes > Micrococcales > Microbacteriaceae > Leifsonia > Leifsonia sp. SIMBA_070. Next base: position 48 of record NZ_JAWRYK010000687.1, read on the forward strand.
CAAAATGACCGCCAAGGCACTTGACTCCGACCCTCCACGGAAGGAAAAAGTCTTCTCAAGAACGCCGATGGGGAAAATGGGACTACCAGAGGATATCGCGGATGCGGTATACTTTATGTGCTCCGACCAAGCAAAATTTATTACAGGGACAGTGCTTCCCGTTGATGGTGGAAACAGTATTGGGTTTTGAGCAGAAACGAAT
>NZ_JAWRYK010000688.1:0-249 GCF_046534635.1 Leifsonia sp. SIMBA_070
GGCGCTTCGGGCTCCTGGGTGAGATCCCTCAGCCGAGCTGCTATAGCTGAGCCCGGACGTGCGGGCGTTCCCCGGCACGGCTCCGTCAGGGGCGCGCCTGCAACGGCACCAGCCGTGGCACGAGGCGCACCATCACGACCATCGCGACAAGCTCCACGAGCGTCTGCGTGATGACCGCGAGCGGCGCGAGTCCGAACTCCGCCGGGAGCGCCAGAACGAGAGGCAGCACAACGAGCCCATTGCGTGTGG
>NZ_JAWRYK010000689.1:0-249 GCF_046534635.1 Leifsonia sp. SIMBA_070
ATGTTGCGACGGTGACCGCCTTCTTCGATGAGGTGCAGGCCCTCGCTCCCGCCGAATTACAAGAATCGTGGAGCGAGGTCGCCTCTCTCGTTGACGCCCTCGTGCAAGCCGGCGACGACCTTGAGAACCTCGACACGAGCGGCATCGACGCGGCAGCCGTGCAGGCGGCTTCCGAAACGATCACGGAACACGCGACCGTCACCTGCGGCCTCACGCTGTGATCGTCGGGCTCGCGGCGGTCGTCGGCCT
>NZ_JAWRYK010000690.1:0-249 GCF_046534635.1 Leifsonia sp. SIMBA_070
GCATGAGGCTGTCAGCAGCACGGAGACCAGGACGATGGTTAGCCACGTCTGGCTGACCATGCGCAGCATCCCTTTCGTACGCTGGCTCATGGCTGAGGACAGCTTCTGGTCGTGGGCGAGGATGGCGGCGCTGATTCTCTTCTCGCTTTCGCGCAGTTCCGCTCTGACAGACTTCTCGTGCTCGCTGAATGCGGCTTTCAGCATCTCGCCGGTACTCTCCTGCTGCGCTTTCGCTTTCCGCTCTAAGTC
>NZ_JAWRYK010000691.1:0-249 GCF_046534635.1 Leifsonia sp. SIMBA_070
CGCCTTCCAGACGATGGTGCCCGAACCTGTGCGTTCGCCACGGAACCAGCCATTGAGCATCGGACCCACCGACAGCGCAATCGCCGGAATATTGACGGTTGCAGCTGCCATCAGGCAGGCAGGCGTGGTCTTGTCACAGCCGATTGTCAGCACGACACCATCAAGCGGATAGCCATAAAGCACTTCCACGAGGCCAAGATAGGCAAGGTTGCGGTCCAGGCCTGCGGTCGGGCGCTTGCCGGTTTCCTG
>NZ_JAWRYK010000692.1:0-249 GCF_046534635.1 Leifsonia sp. SIMBA_070
GGTCGACGACCTGCGTCGTTGCGTGCACCTCCGAGACCAGCCGGCCCTTCTTGTCGGTCACGGTCACCGTCACCTCCCGTTCGCCAAGCCGGTCGACGGCGGGGAGAGCGAGCGCGGCCGTGCCGTCGCGCACCTCGATCGTCTTCGCCACACCGTCCGCCGTCACCGTGACCTCGCCACCGCGGATATGGGCCGTATCGGCGATCGTTAGCACGACGGGGAGTTCACGACCCTGCACGGCAGTCGACG
>NZ_JAWRYK010000693.1:0-249 GCF_046534635.1 Leifsonia sp. SIMBA_070
CTTGCGGCGTGGCCGAAGCGAACCGGCCAGTCACCGGGGCGATGATCTGGTACCCGTGCTGCCCCTTATCGACCTGGCGCCCGAGCGTCTGCCATTGCTTATAGCCAGCGACATAGCTCGGATACGGTTCGGGCACGTGACCGGCTTCGAAGGCAGCGGAGTGCTGCTGCCAGATGAGCATGACGTTGTTGAACGAGCGTGATCGGAACCGTGCGGCGAAACGCAGCGCGTCAGCCCAATCATCGCCGG
>NZ_JAWRYK010000694.1:0-249 GCF_046534635.1 Leifsonia sp. SIMBA_070
TGATAGGTGAACATGAGGCAGGCGATGGCCTCCATGATGATTTAAATTTTCTTGAGCATGAGTTAGTCAAGATTTTTGTACAAAAACTTGACTTGCTTGAGAAGGATACCTTCTCTGTGGAGATTTCATATCTCCCATATCTAGCTTCCGCGTTTAGAGAGGATATTGATTTTCTGTGCTCCAAGCCTAATTTCTTGATGGAGCATCTCGAAGATACTCTTCGACTATATTCATTCTCTTATTGCTCGC
>NZ_JAWRYK010000695.1:0-249 GCF_046534635.1 Leifsonia sp. SIMBA_070
CAACGGCTGGGACAACTACATCTTCCGCCTGGGCACCGACTATGCCGTCCGGCTGCCCCGGCGCCTGGCCGCAGCCCAGCTGGCCGCGAATGAGCAGGAATGGCTGCCGGCCCTGACCGCTGACCTGTCCGTGGGGACATCATCTCCGTTGTTTGCCGGCGCGCCCTCCGATGCGTTTCCCTGGCCATGGAATATCACCCGCTGGTTTTCCGGCAGTGAGGTATCCCTGCTGCCGCGTGACCGGAACAT
>NZ_JAWRYK010000696.1:0-249 GCF_046534635.1 Leifsonia sp. SIMBA_070
GGCTCACCAGATCGGTGAGCCTGCTCGTCCGTGTGCCCGTCGGCCATGAAGTCCTCTTGTTGGCGATATTCGCGTTGGGCGTCGTCGCCGCGGTTCCGCTCTGGTCCTCAGACCCCGTGCCGAGGCCGACGTCGTTCGCCGGCCGCCTGGTTGAGGTCGTCGTCGAGATCCAAGTCCACGCTGTGCTGGGCCTGGTGATGCTGCTTTCCGCTGCCCCGTTGTTCAGCGCATACGACGTGACACGCGACG
>NZ_JAWRYK010000697.1:0-249 GCF_046534635.1 Leifsonia sp. SIMBA_070
GGCCGTCAGCCATGGCTTGACCGGCCTGGGCGATCGGAGCGATGGCGCCTGAATATTTCACGTCGAAGGTGATCTTGCCGCCCGACCATTCCTCGACGGCCGCGACGTAGGCCTCCAACGGCACGGACTGGCCGGTGCCCTGAGGATTGTTCGATTGCACCTTGAGGTTAATCGGATCGACGTCCGCAAACGCCGCGACATAGTCCTCCATCGAGGCTTCGGCGGACACGGACTCGCCCCCCGCATCAG
>NZ_JAWRYK010000698.1:0-249 GCF_046534635.1 Leifsonia sp. SIMBA_070
CGAAGAATCGTTGGTCACCCTTCCAGAGGGCGGCCGAGCCACGGCGTCGCGGTGAGGACCTCGAGTGTCTCGCCCAAAGGGGGCGAGACAGCGAAGGGAAAGGACCGGCTCGGGTTTTCGCCGGGCGAGGGGCTAGTGCGCCACGCTCCAGACGGCTTGATCAGGGAGATCGGCGATGCCGATGGGGAAGGGCGAGCGCCCGCCTGGACGCTCGCCTCGGCCATGGATGGCAGGCCCGGTGATGGGGGG
>NZ_JAWRYK010000699.1:0-249 GCF_046534635.1 Leifsonia sp. SIMBA_070
GTAGGGCTCGCACTCGGCGCCGTTGCTGACCAGGGCATCCACCGGCTGCGCCGGATTGAGCTTGACGAAGGTCGGGAAGGAGGCGCCGCCCTGTCCGGCGATGCCGGCGGCGCGTGCAATGTCGCGCAGCACGTGCGGCTCGGCCTGTTCCGGATCCGTGAGCACGTCCCAGTCTGGCGGTGCCGGGGTATCGCTGCCGTCAGTGGCGATCACCACGCAGCGCGCCGGAAGACGTGAGGGATGCGCGAC
>NZ_JAWRYK010000700.1:0-249 GCF_046534635.1 Leifsonia sp. SIMBA_070
TTTGGAGAGGCTGCCGCCTTACTGGGGCTAGATCACTAATTTTAAGATGTGGACAACCCAATAAATTGGTCACTTATACAAGTCGATAAAGTTATTGGGGGTAACCCTATGAGATGAGTAAAAAAAAGGGTGTCAAAAAAGTAAGGCGATGTCATATTGAGCTTGTCGAAATATTTTCAACTACTGATAATCAATATCGGTTTCGACAGGCTCAACCTGACAAATCAAGTTATGAAGACTTTTAGACAC
>NZ_JAWRYK010000701.1:0-249 GCF_046534635.1 Leifsonia sp. SIMBA_070
GGGCGTCTCCCTACCGCTATAGCCGCCGTAACAATGTGAAACAACCATCCTCACAAATCAGGTTAATGATTAGTGCTGATCATTTGTTTGTTTGTGTGTTGTTTCAGATATTGCACAGTGGATGCGAGACAAAAAGTCTTCTTGTTTTGGTTGTAAGTCCTCGGCCGATTAGTACCAGTCACCTGCACCCGTTACCGGGCTTCCAGTTCTGGCCTATCTACCCCATGGTCTGTAGGGGGCCTTAACCCT
>NZ_JAWRYK010000702.1:0-248 GCF_046534635.1 Leifsonia sp. SIMBA_070
GGCTGACGGCTGGAGCCTGCCCGCTGCCGTGCGCACTGTTCTGCCTGGCAATCTGAGGGCAGCGGCATCACGCAGCATTTTCACAGTACCGCTGTCAGAAGGTCATGCCCGGACGCTGTATGTTTTTGCCGATCCTTCCTGCGCAAACTGCCGCCGGATGGAACGCCATTTTGAAACGGCAGCGGGCAAAGTAAACGTTGTGATTTTTCCCGTGACTATAGAAGGTAAAAGCCAGTCTCTGCAGGCGC
>NZ_JAWRYK010000703.1:0-248 GCF_046534635.1 Leifsonia sp. SIMBA_070
CGTTCGGGACGGACAGTTCATACTCGCCCGACTCCATGAACGGCGTCAGTGTCGCCCGGTTGTCCTTCACGTTGGCCGTGACCCACGCGTGTTCAATGTCGACCATTCGCGACCGGTCGCAAAGATAGGCGCGCATCGACTCCGGAATCCACGCCAGTACGCGCACCACGTCCGGCAGACGTTCGCCGTTGTGCGCAATGCGCTTGACCGCGTACACCATCGTCTCGACGGGCACATCGACCGCACCG
>NZ_JAWRYK010000704.1:0-248 GCF_046534635.1 Leifsonia sp. SIMBA_070
ACGGAGAGGCCGAGCTTGCGGCCGGCCAGGCCGCGGCTGCGCGGCGCCAGCCGCCCCGGCACCGCACGGATCGCCACCGCGGCCGGATCGGCGGGGTCGGTCACCACGCTCGGCGCCCCCGTGTCGCCGCCGGCGCGAAGCGGGATGCTGAGCGGCACGCTGGCGAGCAGCGGACCCTCCTCGTCCTGCCCGGCCGACAGCCTCCGGGCGACCTCCGCGCCGCCACCGGAGCCGAACAGGTCCAGCAC
>NZ_JAWRYK010000705.1:0-248 GCF_046534635.1 Leifsonia sp. SIMBA_070
CGAGACCAGGCCTGCACCGCCGTAGACGTCGTTCATCAGCGCGATCGCGGCCTCTTCGTGGACGATGAGCCGCTTTGCCCGGTTCACTCCGGTGGTGGCGTTGTGGATCCACCTGGTCGTCGCTAGTCGTGCGAGCGCCTGCATGTCAGGGGCGACGGCTCGCAGACGTGACGTGTCGACCACCATCATGGGTGCGCGGGCGTCGAACTCGACCGTGCTCTCGCCGTCGAACATGCCGGCGAGATCGC
>NZ_JAWRYK010000706.1:0-248 GCF_046534635.1 Leifsonia sp. SIMBA_070
GGTTTAATTCGATGCAACGCGAAGAACCTTACCTGGCCTTGACATCCAGAGAACTTAGCAGAGATGCTTTGGTGCCTTCGGGAACTCTGAGACAGGTGCTGCATGGCTGTCGTCAGCTCGTGTTGTGAAATGTTGGGTTAAGTCCCGCAACGAGCGCAACCCTTATCCTTTGTTGCCAGCGGGTAATGCCGGGAACTCAAAGGAGACTGCCGGTGATAAACCGGAGGAAGGTGGGGATGACGTCAAGT
>NZ_JAWRYK010000059.1:0-383 GCF_046534635.1 Leifsonia sp. SIMBA_070
GGAACTTACCCGACAAGGAATTTCGCTACCTTAGGACCGTTATAGTTACGGCCGCCGTTTACTGGGGCTTCAGTTCAGAGCTTCGCTTACGCTAACCCCTCTCCTTAACCTTCCAGCACCGGGCAGGTGTCAGCCCCTATACTTCGCCTTACGGCTTCGCAGAGACCTGTGTTTTTGCTAAACAGTCGCTTGGGCCTATTCACTGCGGCTTTCCGTTAAGAAAGCACCCCTTCTCCCGAAGTTACGGGGTCATTTTGCCGAGTTCCTTAACCAGAGTTCTCTCGCACACCTTAGGATTCTCTCCTCGCCTACCTGTGTCGGTTTGCGGTACAGGCACCTTTTATCTCGCTAGAAGCTTTTCTTGGCAGCGGGGAATCAAAGAC
>NZ_JAWRYK010000707.1:0-248 GCF_046534635.1 Leifsonia sp. SIMBA_070
GGGCACCCGGACCTCAGCCAGCCAGGCGTCAACGGCCTGGGTGATGCCGGCGCTGCCCAGCATACCGATCTTCACGGCGTCGATAGTGACGTCGTCGCTCACGGCGTCCAGTTGTTCGCGCAGGAAGCCGACGGGCGGAGTGTGCACGGAGCGGACGCCGCGGGTGTTCTGGGCAACGAGGGCGGTGACCACCGCCATCCCGTAGCCGCCGGTTGCCGCGATGGATTTCAGGTCGGCCTGGATGCCGG
>NZ_JAWRYK010000708.1:0-248 GCF_046534635.1 Leifsonia sp. SIMBA_070
GTGTCGGGATCATCGGGGTTGAGCACCATGCCCTTGCCGGCGCGCAGGCGGAGCACTTCGCGGCGCACGTCCTGTGCCGCAGCGCGCTCCCCCACTTCCACGCCCAGGGCCCGCGCCAGCTCGGCATAACGCACCGGCGCGCTCTCCATGCCCCGGGACAGGAGAAAATCGACGGTGAGCACCACATAGCGCGGGGATCCGTTGACCGTGCTCCGCTTGAGCAGCGAGTCGCGATAGCCAAACTGCAG
>NZ_JAWRYK010000709.1:0-248 GCF_046534635.1 Leifsonia sp. SIMBA_070
CTCCGCCACCGCTCACGACGACTACAGCCGCACCCAGCACGCACCGGAGCTGGACTGGCAGATGGGCAGCCCGCTCGGTGAGCCGCAGGGGAGCAGGCACACATGGTGGCGCGAATTCGACGGCGGTTTCGCGGCAGTGAACCTCAACGGCGACGGCAGGCGCCGCCGCCGGGTGCGGGTCCCCGCAGGGATGCTCGACGCCGCCGGCCGGCCCGCGCCGTCGTCGTACGTTTTGCCGCCGCACCGCG
>NZ_JAWRYK010000013.1:0-652 GCF_046534635.1 Leifsonia sp. SIMBA_070
TTACAAACAGGAATCGAATGCAACCGGCGCAGGAACACTGCCAGCGCATCAACAATATTTTCACCTGAATCAGGATATTCTTCTAATACCTGGAATGCTGTTTTCCCGGGGATCGCAGTGGTGAGTAACCATGCATCATCAGGAGTACGGATAAAATGCTTGATGGTCGGAAGAGGCATAAATTCCGTCAGCCAGTTTAGTCTGACCATCTCATCTGTAACATCATTGGCAACGCTACCTTTGCCATGTTTCAGAAACAACTCTGGCGCATCGGGCTTCCCATACAATCGATAGATTGTCGCACCTGATTGCCCGACATTATCGCGAGCCCATTTATACCCATATAAATCAGCATCCATGTTGGAATTTAATCGCGGCCTAGAGCAAGACGTTTCCCGTTGAATATGGCTCATAACACCCCTTGTATTACTGTTTATGTAAGCAGACAGTTTTATTGTTCATGACCAAAATCCCTTAACGTGAGTTTTCGTTCCACTGAGCGTCAGACCCCGTAGAAAAGATCAAAGGATCTTCTTGAGATCCTTTTTTTCTGCGCGTAATCTGCTGCTTGCAAACAAAAAAACCACCGCTACCAGCGGTGGTTTGTTTGCCGGATCAAGAGCTACCAACTCTTTTTCCGAAGGTAACTGGC
>NZ_JAWRYK010000710.1:0-248 GCF_046534635.1 Leifsonia sp. SIMBA_070
CGGTGGTCTTTGCCGGATCCGATGCCTACCTCCAGGACGAAGAGATCGCCGAAGCCAAGGAAGTGTGCGGTCCCGGCGGAGCCCTGGACATCCCCGCCTACATTTCGCCCATTGCCGTCGCCTTCAACCTCCCGGGCATCGACTCCCTTAACCTGGACGCAGCGGCAATAGCCGCGATTTTCCGGGGCGAGATCAAAACCTGGAATGATCCGGCCATCGCGGACCAGAACCCCGGAATCGAGCTTCCG
>NZ_JAWRYK010000711.1:0-248 GCF_046534635.1 Leifsonia sp. SIMBA_070
GCCAAATGTCTTGAGCGGGGCATGCTCCTGATCGCCGACGAGGCGCAGACCGGACTCGGCCGCACCGGCACGATGTACGCCTTCGAACGTGACGGCACCGTGCCCGACATCCTCACCTTGTCGAAGACGCTCGGTGCCGGACTTCCGGTGGCGGCGGTGATCACCTCCGAGGAAATCGAATCCCGTTGTCACGAGCGTGGATTCCTCTTCTTCACCACCCACGTCTCCGATCCCCTGGCCGCAGCCGT
>NZ_JAWRYK010000712.1:0-248 GCF_046534635.1 Leifsonia sp. SIMBA_070
GGATCGTCGGCTGGCATACCGCAGCAAGCACACGGCTGTGTCTTAACCCAGCGTGTGTATTTCTCCTTAACCCACCGGTGACGTTTAGGCAGCTTCATGAAAGATTCCGGAGACTCTGGATCAACGGTGATGCTTACCACCGTCTTTTCCTGTGATGGGTTTTGTTGCTGGTGGGCGTGAGGCAACGGTGCAAGATTTTTTGTGCGCTGTTTCAATATGCTGGTGGCGGTCTGCTCTCCCGGTACGAT
>NZ_JAWRYK010000713.1:0-248 GCF_046534635.1 Leifsonia sp. SIMBA_070
GGGTCAGGTTGCAGTGCAGGTCGAGGCTGACGGCGATCGGCAGCTCCGGTTGGGCCGCCCGCAGCCGCGCCAGCAACTCCCCCTCGCCGTCGTCGGCCATCTCGCTCACCATCGCGCCGTGCAGGTCGAGCAGCGCGGCGTCGCAGCCCTCCGCCGCCTCCTGGATGGAATCCGCCAGGCGTTCGTAAGCGTCGGCCGTCACCGGGCCGGCCGGCATCGCCTCGGCCGCAAGGGGGGTGACGAGCTCC
>NZ_JAWRYK010000714.1:0-248 GCF_046534635.1 Leifsonia sp. SIMBA_070
CGAGGAAGTCGGTGAACTGACTGAAGACGAGCGCACGATGCCCGTCGGCGGTGATCTCGTCGAGCAGTTCGGCGAGCGCCGTCAGCTTCGCGCTCGTCACTCCGGGGAGATCGGCAGCGTCGCCGAAGGCGGGATCCAGCGCCTCGCGGCGCAGCCGCGTGAGCGATGCGAGGATCTGGATCTGGTTCTTGTTGACGTCGTCGAGCAGGCCGAGGAGCTTCTGTTGTTCGCGCCGGAAGCGCCGCTCG
>NZ_JAWRYK010000715.1:0-248 GCF_046534635.1 Leifsonia sp. SIMBA_070
GCCATAGACGACGCAGGGCACCAGTCCGGCACGCCGGACCGCACGGGCCGCCCCCTTACCAGCCCGATCCCGCTTTTCGGCGGGAAGAACAATTTGCTCAGCCATAGCCGTACTCCTTCAGGTATATGGCATGATCGATTGGACCGGCGCCGACCTCCAGGGGTGTCGGCCGCCGGGCTCGGTCTTCGCGGGATCGGTGTCCGCCCGCGCCCGTCCGAACCGGGGCGCGCGCCTTTTACACTCAATCG
>NZ_JAWRYK010000716.1:0-248 GCF_046534635.1 Leifsonia sp. SIMBA_070
GGCCAGCGCGACAGTGGTCACATCATCGTGCGGGCGCCAGCGATGCGATGTTCAGCGGACGGGCTGAGCTATGGCCGTGTCGTTGCCAGTTGCAGGCTTTCAGATGGTCGAGACCTCGCTCAGGCGATGCTTGCCACAAAGACGGTTTTGCCTTGGCGTTGAGGCTGCATGCTCGTCATGCTTTTTGCGGAAGGCCGCTGACCTGTTTCATCAATCGATTTCGTGGTTTATGCAGTCCTGAATTGGAG
>NZ_JAWRYK010000717.1:0-248 GCF_046534635.1 Leifsonia sp. SIMBA_070
GTTTGACGATCGCCTACTCGATATCGTCAGCGATCGCCTCGCTGATTGGGGCATCGATCGCGATTGGCTTGGGGTGTCAGCTCCCCAAAAATCCGGATCGCCTTCGTCACAACAGTCCGAGGTGGATATCGTCAGTTCCGAAACCGTTTTGGCACAACCAGACGAATCCCCGAAATGGACGGGGTTAGTAGGTGCGATCGCGGAAGGAACAAAAGCTGCTGGACGGTGGGCTTACGAGCTGATTGCTT
>NZ_JAWRYK010000718.1:0-248 GCF_046534635.1 Leifsonia sp. SIMBA_070
GATAGCCCTGCTGGCCATGGGCGGGCTGTACCTGATGATGTTCACCATCAGGTCGCATTACGATTCCGTGGCGCGGGAACTCTCAGTGGAGGACGACCACCAGGGCCTGGCCCTCCCCTCGCGGGTGAATGCCGTGATCCTGGTGTCAAAGGTCCACAAGCCCGCATTGCGCGCCCTCGCTTATGCGAGGGCGTCACGGCCCTCCAGCCTGAATGCCATCATCGTGGACATTGATCCCGAGGACACCG
>NZ_JAWRYK010000719.1:0-248 GCF_046534635.1 Leifsonia sp. SIMBA_070
CCCCCAGCACCAGGCATGGCACCACCGCAGCCAGGACCGTCACCGGGAGCGCGAAAACGCCGCAGGCAATCACGCGTCCGGCCCGGTCCGCGGCACCGGAAACACCTGTGCTGACGTGCAGGGCAAAGGCCGTGTTGTCATACGAGACATCGGCGGAGATGCCAAAGGCGAGCAGGTAGCCCAGCAGCGGTCCCGCAAACAGCAGCAGCGTTGGGCCGCTGCCCTCCTGGGTCCCGAAGAACACCATG
>NZ_JAWRYK010000720.1:0-248 GCF_046534635.1 Leifsonia sp. SIMBA_070
GTAGACATTATAAGATTAATTCATATAATTATCAATAGTTAGAAAAGATGGATGTACGAACTTTTTTGTCCATCCCTTGAATGAGTAAGAACGGATAACACTAATTTTTCATGGGAAAACCATTTTGAAGATTATTACTTAACGCTCTTTAATGAATCATTTGTACCCATTACTATATGTGGCTTTTGCAAGGGATCCATCCATTTCAGTATACTGAGGACGTTCTTTTCGGCAGTGGCTATACATCC
>NZ_JAWRYK010000060.1:0-382 GCF_046534635.1 Leifsonia sp. SIMBA_070
CTTAGCCGTAAATGAAGCGATTAATGGAACCAGGTAATCGTAGAGCAACGCATCGGATGTTGTAATGCGAATTTCACCAGAAAGTCCGCGGACTTCTTCTGTGATGCTACGGAGCACATGGTTAACATCATCTTCAACACGGTGAGCCAGTAAAATGAGCTCCGCGCCTGCCGCTGTGGGCACATACTGAGAGCGACGCCGCAGGAAAAGTGACAGACCCAGAACATTTTCAATTGCACCCAGGCGCCTGAATAAGGTGGAGTGATTCATGTCAAGAGCATCAGAGGCGCGTGATAAGTTACCATGCTCGCCTACTGCCAGAACAACTTTTAAATCGTCGTAGGAAAAGCGGTTTAGAATATTATGCATGGCTACTGCCTTG
>NZ_JAWRYK010000721.1:0-248 GCF_046534635.1 Leifsonia sp. SIMBA_070
GCCCGGCCACCCCATGAGCAACCTCGGCTGGAACATCGGGCATCTGGTCAACACCATCACCCCCGAGGCCAAGCCCTTCGGCCATCTCCTGGCGTGGGACCCCGTGGCGCAGAAGGAAGTGTGGCGGCAGGAGTATCTGTCGCCATGGAATGGCGGCACCACCACCACCGCCGGTGGTCTCGTCTTCCAGGGCTCGGCCGACGCCCGCTTCATCGCCTATGACGCCAAGACCGGTGACGCCCTATGGC
>NZ_JAWRYK010000722.1:0-248 GCF_046534635.1 Leifsonia sp. SIMBA_070
GCCATCGTCGAGGCCTTCGGCCGACTGAGCAAGCTCGCTGACGACGGCGACGACGGGGCACTCACGATCCTCGAGCGCGCCGCGCGATTCGCCGCATCCGCGATACTCACCGTGACGAACCTGCTCGATGTGGGCACCGTTGTCGTCGGTGGCGCGGCTTGGGAGGCGGTCGCTCCCCACTTCTTGCGTGTGATACCGCCGATTGTGTCGGAAGGGTCGACCGCGAATCAACTACATGGGATGACGAT
>NZ_JAWRYK010000723.1:0-248 GCF_046534635.1 Leifsonia sp. SIMBA_070
GTGCATAACCTGCTTCATGGCGGCCGCCTGCCGGTGTTCGCGCCTTACGCCGAAGGCCGGCTTGCCCGTGCGCGGCTCCAGCCCCAGCCGGACGACGCCGTCCCGCGCTTCGCCTACGAGGATCATGTCCGCGCCCTGATCGACAAGCGCATCTGGCCGGAATCGACCCGCCGCATCGCCGAACTCCGGGTGACGATCGAGTACGAATCCGCCTCCTTCCTCAACCGCAACATCGGCCCGGGTCGGCT
>NZ_JAWRYK010000724.1:0-247 GCF_046534635.1 Leifsonia sp. SIMBA_070
CTGCCAGGGCGATGACGTCATCAAGCGTGTTCATGGAACCATCCTCAGGTGTAGAAGAACCGCAAGGCGTGGAAAAAGACCGGTGCCGCAAAACACAGCGAATCCAAGCGGTCCATGATGCCGCCATGGCCGGGGATGATGGAGCCGAAGTCCTTGATGCCGCGGTCGCGCTTGATGGCGGACATCACCAGACCCCCGGCGAAGCCCATCACACAGGAGATGAACGCCAGGAGTGCGGCCATCAATG
>NZ_JAWRYK010000725.1:0-247 GCF_046534635.1 Leifsonia sp. SIMBA_070
CTCCATGGACTCGACTCGCATCGGCTTAGTAGCCACCGCGCTTAAACAGAAAATTTATACAGAAACCTTTGGTGGCAAAACGCTTGGCAAATTCTTGATCTCTCGAGAGAGCCTCAAGCAATTACTGGGCGTGAGCAGGCTGTCGACCATGGACGTAGAGGCATTTACGACTGAGTGCCTGAACAGAGGACTCACAGTTATCGATTTGGACGATAGCTTCGCTTTCGCTGATGAGCGATTTGTAAGG
>NZ_JAWRYK010000061.1:0-381 GCF_046534635.1 Leifsonia sp. SIMBA_070
CGCCAGTGAACCCGGACGATATAATCAGCTTCTCCAAAAGCAAGTGAGCGGATACATTCGGGACGCGAACCGAATCCCCGGTCAGCAATGCGTATCTCGTCTGCCGTTTGCGCAAATCGGTCCAGCCGTTCAGCGTCTCTGCTGTCGGTTAGCTCAAAATCAGTGAACTGACAGGTATGAGGATCATATCCCATATGTAGTCGCCATTCAGCGCTGCCGCCCCCGGGCGCACTGATTGCTGTTCCATCGACAAGACGCAATCTCTTTCCGCTTGTACAACCCGTAACTGCGGCGCGTACAGCAAGTGTTTGTGCGGCAAGTATGCCAAACCAGTCGGCGGCATTCCGCAGCCGCTTCAGGAGAGCCACGTCAGATAATGTT
>NZ_JAWRYK010000726.1:0-247 GCF_046534635.1 Leifsonia sp. SIMBA_070
TGCTCGAGAGCGGATCCGCTCGGCTCGCCGAGCTCGACGACGACGGCGACCGGATCGAGCGCCTCGCCGCCGAGCGAGACACGGCGCGCGCCGACCTCGACCAGGCGGCGGGCCGGCTCAGCGCCGAGCGCCGTACGGCCGCGGCGCGGCTGGGCGAGCTCGCGACGGAGGAACTGCACGCGCTCGCGATGCCGAACGCGAGTCTGACGGTCGAGGTGGCCGAGGGGCCCGAATCGTCGCACGGACG
>NZ_JAWRYK010000727.1:0-247 GCF_046534635.1 Leifsonia sp. SIMBA_070
GGGCAATGTTTTTTGCCAGTATCCAGGCACCGACGTGAATGTTCTGACAGGCATTGCTCAGTAAAACGTCACGAGTGATACCCATCGGGCGCAAAACCGGGAGCCATGAGGTATTAATCTGCATCATGCCAAGGTCCTCACTGAGGATCCGTCCGCCTTTCTTGTTGTATCCGATGGCGCCCGGATTAAGCCCGCTTTCTACTTCTGCGATGGCATGCAGCAGACGCCAGTCAACGCTGAAGCGCGC
>NZ_JAWRYK010000728.1:0-247 GCF_046534635.1 Leifsonia sp. SIMBA_070
CGCGGCACGTTGACCGTCGGTGAGAACTCCTACGAGATCTTCCGCCTCAACGCGGTCGAGGGAACAGAAAAACTCCCCTACTCCCTCAAGGTGCTCGCAGAGAACCTGCTCCGCACCGAAGACGGGGCGAACATCACCAAAGATCACATCAACGCGATCGCGAACTGGGATCCCAACGCCGAACCGGACACCGAGATCCAGTTCACCCCGGCCCGCGTCATCATGCAGGACTTCACCGGTGTGCCCT
>NZ_JAWRYK010000729.1:0-247 GCF_046534635.1 Leifsonia sp. SIMBA_070
GGTGCGCAAGTCCGGCGTGCTCTCCCGCCATCGTCATCCGGCGCCGGTCCACGGCTTCGTCCTGCGTGGGCGCTGGCACTACCTGGAGCACGACTGGGAGGCCGTGCCCGGCGCCTATGTCTTCGAGCCGCCGGGCGAGACCCACACCCTGGTCGTGCCGGAGGACGTGGAGGAGATGATCACCCTCTTCCAGGTCAACGGCATCATGGCCTATGTCGACCCCGTGGGCACGGTGCTGGGGTACGAG
>NZ_JAWRYK010000730.1:0-247 GCF_046534635.1 Leifsonia sp. SIMBA_070
TTTAGAAATTTAGCAGCAAATAATAAATAGTTAACCCCTAATGTAATGTTAGGCGACCAAAAAACAGTTGTTTTCTGTCCGAGTTTTTTTAAGAACTGCAGTTCTTTGTCTTTATAATGTGAAATTGCTGATATAATTTTAATGTTATTTTTTGCTGCGGCTTCACCATAAGTGTAAATTCCTTCGCCAGAAGAGAAATCAATTATCACATCTACAGGATGTTTTTCTAATAATTCATCAATAGAAG
>NZ_JAWRYK010000731.1:0-247 GCF_046534635.1 Leifsonia sp. SIMBA_070
TGATTCCGCCGGAACCGAGCGCGCCCGACATACCCAGTAGATCGTCGAAGGCCACCGCGACCTGTCCACCATGGGCGGCATTGTTGCCACCGAGGTGATAGCGCCGGAAGGTGATCCGCGCCTTCACGCTTTCGGAAGTGGCCTCGTCGACCTCGTAAGGCGGCAGAGTGATGTTGCCGCGCGCCGGCAGATCGATGCGTCCGCCCGACGGTGCCCGCCATTCGTCGATGGCCACGGCGTCGAGCCG
>NZ_JAWRYK010000732.1:0-247 GCF_046534635.1 Leifsonia sp. SIMBA_070
TGAGCAGTGCCGCCAAACCCGCCAGCATCAGGCCCCAGCCGCGCGGTGTGAGGAGCCGTGTTGTCGCTGATTCCATGAAGCCTTCCCACAGATGGTGGTGCGTACGTCACTAACGGAAATCCTGGCGGGTTTTACTGCTGTTTACCGCCTCATGCGCTCGCCGGCCGGGCTGCGCGGTACGGGAACGCGGGCCAGCAGGTGGGCCAGCAAACCGCTTGGCGTTTCGCCGGAGCTGGCCGCTTTGCGG
>NZ_JAWRYK010000733.1:0-247 GCF_046534635.1 Leifsonia sp. SIMBA_070
GTTATCAGCGTGGCCATCACCCTCCTGGTGGCCATTTTTATCCGCAAGGGCCATAACTGGGCCCGCATTGTCCTGACGGTCTTCGCCGTTCTGTCGCTGCTGTCCCTGCTGGTTCCGTCAGGGGCATCCCTGCTGGGCATCGTGGGAATAGTCCTGGTCCTGGCGGCCACAGTGCTGCTTTATGTGAAACCGGCTCCGGCCTATTTCGCCGCCATGAAGCAGTACCGCCGCAACAAGAAATTCGGTG
>NZ_JAWRYK010000734.1:0-247 GCF_046534635.1 Leifsonia sp. SIMBA_070
TGTTACTAGCGCCCTGAAAGAGACCTACCAGTGCAATTAAGGATTCCACATGATAAGTATCGGCTGGATTTTGGCAGTTGTTATCGGAGTTTGGGTATGTAAGAGCATACTCAAATGGTAATCAATACTGCTCACCTGTACCGTTTAGCCAGTTAAGCAATCCCACCTTAGCAATAGCCTGCCTTTCTCTAGGCTGGAGTGTTGCTGCCCACCTTTGATAACGCTGACTCCTTTGAAGGGCTTGCTC
>NZ_JAWRYK010000735.1:0-247 GCF_046534635.1 Leifsonia sp. SIMBA_070
TTCGTCGGGCGCAAAAAACAATGAGTGGAGAGTCCAGAAGTGGCTAAGAAGCAAGTAGTAGAGTTCATCGACGACCTCGACGGAAAGGTTCTCGAGGAATTCGAGACCGTGCGCTGGGGACTCGATGGCAAACAATACGAGTTCGACACGTCCCCCAAGCATGCCGAACAATTCCGTCGCGCACTCGCCAAGTACCTGAGCGCTTCGCGGCGGATCAACAACTCCCGCCAGGGCGGACGGGTTGCAG
>NZ_JAWRYK010000736.1:0-247 GCF_046534635.1 Leifsonia sp. SIMBA_070
CGTGAAGCTCGGGCTCGACTCGGTCGGATGGCTCTCGACGGATGCCCTCGCAAAGGTGTCGGTGATCGTCGTGGGCGTGTGGGCCGCGACGGGCTGGCACGCGGTGCTCTATACGGCGTACCTGCAGTCGATCCCCGCCGAATACTACGAAGTGGCGAAGATCGATGGCGCGACATCCCGGCAGCAGTTCTTCGGCATCACTCTGCCGCTGCTCACCCCGGCGATGGTCATCAGCACCTTCCTGCTG
>NZ_JAWRYK010000737.1:0-247 GCF_046534635.1 Leifsonia sp. SIMBA_070
GCGGACGCCATGGTGACCGCAGACCGGGTCATCACCGCCCGCTACCTACTCTCGGTGGTCGCCGAAAAATGAGGTAAGCAGGCCACATTCATGCCCAAGCCGTTCACCGACCGCACCGGGTCCGGGATGCACATGCACCTGTCGCTGTGGAACGCCGACGGCGCGGTCTTTCCCGATGCCACCGACGACAGGGGCCTGGGACTGTCCTCCACCGCCTACTCGTTCATCGCCGGCATCCTCGAACACG
>NZ_JAWRYK010000014.1:0-645 GCF_046534635.1 Leifsonia sp. SIMBA_070
CTGATCATGACGGACCGGACCCTGCTGGCCGGAACCGCGGAACCGGCCGTGCTGCCCGGCTACGGGATGCTCCCCGCACAAACGGCCCGGGACCTGATCCGCCGGAACTCAACCGCCAGCGGCGCAGGATCAACGCGCACCTGGTTGCGGCGGCTTTACGCGGCACCATCCACCGGTCAGCTGGTGGGCATGGATTCCCGTGCCCGGCTGGTGCCCGAGGGCTTGGCCCGGTTCATCGCGGCCAGAGACCAGGTATGCCGGATGCCGTGGTGCGGTGCACCCATCCGGCACTTTGACCACATCCGCCCGGTCCGGGCCGGCGGAACCACCAGCGCGGAGAACATCCAGGGCTTATGCGAGGCCTGCAACCAGGCCAAGGAAGCACCGGGCTGGACCACACGCAGGGTTGACGGACCATCAACACCGCCCATCGAGTCTCCCTGCGTGGGCCGGACCAGTCATGTCAGGCACACGGTGGATACGGTGACGCCCACAGGTCACCGCTACCGCTCAGCGTCGCCGGCCCCTCCGGGAACCACCGGCATCAGCGACATCACCGGCATCGCCGGGACCCAATAACCGGGGACACAGTAACCGGGACCCAATAACCGGGAACCGCTAGAGATGGATGCTTGTCACGGGCAT
>NZ_JAWRYK010000738.1:0-246 GCF_046534635.1 Leifsonia sp. SIMBA_070
TTGTTGAAATACAACCCTTTGTTTATCTGAGGCCTAACTCTTCGATGAAGAGGACATTGCTTGGTGGGTAGTTTGACTGGGGTGGTCGCCTCCAAAAGAGTAACGGAGGCTTCTAAAGGTTCCCTCAGTACGCTTGGTAACCGTGCGTAGAGTGCAATGGCATAAGGGAGCTTGACTGAGAGACATACAGGTCGATCAGGTACGAAAGTAGAGCATAGTGATCCGGTGGTTCCGCATGGAAGGGCC
>NZ_JAWRYK010000739.1:0-246 GCF_046534635.1 Leifsonia sp. SIMBA_070
CCTCAGCGCCAGCCAGATTTGCAGTTACTGGAGCCTCTTTGAGCGTTACAAGAGCAGCGATGATCAAGCTTGGGAATAACTCCAGTCCAATAGCAAACCCAGCGCAGATGAGAAGGATAAATACAGGTGGCACCGAGCTACCTTTTTCGATCAGGCTCTCGATCTCAACGATCTCTGAAGAGATTTTATCGATGCGTGCCCGCACTTCTGCTATCTCCTCACGCTCGTGCTTAGTAGCCAATTCAT
>NZ_JAWRYK010000740.1:0-246 GCF_046534635.1 Leifsonia sp. SIMBA_070
GTGGGAAGTCGAAAAAGTCATCTATGAGGTTTACACCAGACTTTAAAGTAACGTACTCAGACGGGCGTGTAGAGGTCTGTGATGTGAAGGGAAGTAAGCGCGCAATCAATGAGGGTTTCCCGTTACGTAAGAAGTTATGGGAGTACTTAAACAAACAGGAGTTAATCGTTGTGATATGGGACAAGATGTTAAAGGAGTGGACAAGATCATAAAGGGAGCTGAGTAGATGATTCCAAGATACAAAGG
>NZ_JAWRYK010000741.1:0-246 GCF_046534635.1 Leifsonia sp. SIMBA_070
TTGCTTCTGAGGTAATTTATCTAAGTAATCTTAACAAGACTATTAGAAAGTACAAGCAACCTGTTCTTACACATTCAGACGTAATCAGCATTATCAAAAAGCTTTCTAATAACAATCTCCAGGACAAAGCAACGAGAAAAGAACATGTAAAGACACTGCAAAATGAAAATCATAATCGAAATCAAAAAATACGCAATAACGTGTGTCCTTCTTGCAATGGAAAGTTGGTTGAACGAAGTGGAAAAC
>NZ_JAWRYK010000742.1:0-246 GCF_046534635.1 Leifsonia sp. SIMBA_070
GTCACCAATTTGTTACTGATTTCGAATTCCCCGAGATAGACTTTGTGCACGGGCAGTTCATTGTCAAAACAAAAACCGTCTCCCTGGTACCCCACTTCGTAGATCCCTTCCGAAAAATGGTGCCATTGCTGTTGATGTGTCTCTTCCTTGAGTTTAAACCGCTCGCCAATGCACGGAAAGGTAGGCTGCGTACCCAAGATATATTTGATGTCATAGGCCAACAACTCCTGATGCTGCTGCTCGTGG
>NZ_JAWRYK010000743.1:0-246 GCF_046534635.1 Leifsonia sp. SIMBA_070
CCCTGGCTCCAGGCCCGCGTGATCTGCTGGGCGGCGCCGACGGCGCGAGGCAGCTTGTCGGCGATCGACTGCCCGGTGGGCGAATCATAGAAGGCGAGCATATGGTCCAATTCCTCGACTGAGAAGGTCTTGGCGTAGACCGGAACCAGCGCCTGCGCCAGCTCGTCGCGTCCGGCGCGGAAGGCGTTGCTGGCGGTCTGCATCAGCGATTCGCGCTCGGTCTCCGACATGCCGGGCGCGTTCTGG
>NZ_JAWRYK010000744.1:0-246 GCF_046534635.1 Leifsonia sp. SIMBA_070
GCCCAGATTACCTGGCGACGACATGCCGGTTGCGTGTTCTTCATCCACGGACCTGACGAAACCGCTGACGATCGGCGAAGCGGTTGACCTCGCGCTGTGCCACAACCCGCGCGTTCAGGTGGCGTGGGCATCGATCAAGATCCAGGCTGCCGCGCTGGGTGAAGCCAGCGCGGCATGGCTTCCCACCGTCAATGGGTCGATCAGCCAACTGGCAACCTACAACCGATATCAGGATGCGCGAACGAT
>NZ_JAWRYK010000745.1:0-246 GCF_046534635.1 Leifsonia sp. SIMBA_070
GTCGAAGGACCCGTCTCCAAATTCAGCACCTTTGGAGTTACTGTCGAACTGACTAGCTCCGGGCCCGTCGTGTCCAGGTCTTGTCCTTTAACGGTAATCGTCTCAAGTGTCTGGAATGAGCTGGACCTGTTACCCAAAGTATCCGTGAGCGGATAGAGGGATACTTCCCACTCCCCTGAGGCAGAGCCGTTCGGAATGGTCGCCGAGTGTTCCCAGATGCCGTCCTCTAGGCTTCCGGAAACCAAG
>NZ_JAWRYK010000062.1:0-376 GCF_046534635.1 Leifsonia sp. SIMBA_070
CTCCCGGATCATCGAATCGGGGTCGCGCAGCGACGGACGCGACCGGATCTGCTCCACCTGCTGGATCCCGTGCGATATCTGCTGTTGCAGACGAGTGGTGAGGCGCGCGCGCAGTTGTGCGACGAGCGCACGCTGCTCGCCCACATCGGGAACGACGCGCTTGGCGGCATCGGTCGGCGTGGACGCACGGAGATCGGCGACGTCGTCGAGAAGCGGGCGGTCGTTCTCGTGGCCGATCGCGCTCACGAGGGGAGTCGCGGCGGCGGCGGCGGCGCGCACGAGCCTCTCGTCGCTGAAACCCAGGAGCGTCTGGGGATCGCCCCCGCCGCGGGCGATGATGATGACATCGATCTCTGGGTCGGCATCGAGCTGTTCG
>NZ_JAWRYK010000746.1:0-246 GCF_046534635.1 Leifsonia sp. SIMBA_070
GGGTTGTGGACGTCGAAGGTCTCCCCGGACGCTGCCGGAAGCCATTGCCCGTCGATGAACAGCGCGGTGGGGATCGATCCGATCAGGCCGGCCGCCAGCGCCTTTCGGTCGGTGCTCAGTACGGGTGTGGTTGTCATGTGGTGCCTCCTTCGATCGTGCTCTGTTGCGGGTGGTCGGCCGGGGACGCTGCGGGATCGAGCAATTCGGCCAGATGCACCGAGTGCGTATCCGGCACGGTCGTGTCGG
>NZ_JAWRYK010000747.1:0-246 GCF_046534635.1 Leifsonia sp. SIMBA_070
GTGAGCGATGGTGCGGGCGCGGCCCTCCCATACGGATCCGTCGGGCGTGATGGTGCCGATGCCGAGGTCCCATTCCGGGATCCGCATCGCGTCGGAGACGAGCGCCCAGACGTCGTCCGGGGCGGCCGGCACGAACACCGTGAGCGCGCGAGCCAGGGTGTGACTCCCCAACAGTCGCCGCTTGCGCTGACCGTGTGCGCCCGGCTTGCTGTCGTCGTTCGCCGCACCGCCGCTCTCGACAGAGGG
>NZ_JAWRYK010000748.1:0-246 GCF_046534635.1 Leifsonia sp. SIMBA_070
GCCGGTGAAAGCAAAGAAAAATGGAGTCTCGGAAACGGCATCGGACCCACTGGACTCATCGTCGGCATGAATGCCAGCATTAAAGATGGCGTCCAAGTGTTTCAGTACACGCTGAACCTCGACCCACGGAATTACACCCCAGAGAACATAGAAAATATACGCAGTACCGGCCTCAGCCGGCGAGTAGTCAACTGACCGCGCACATTTACGACCGACGCCATGTCAATCGAAACCAGACGATGACTC
>NZ_JAWRYK010000749.1:0-246 GCF_046534635.1 Leifsonia sp. SIMBA_070
GCACCAGCCCCCACTCCTCGAGCACGGCCGCGGCCCGGTCCAGGGATTCCGGCACGGGAGGGCCGGAGGTGGCCACGAGGCCCACCCGGTCCCCGGGTTTCAGGGGAGCAAGTTCGGGATAGGGGCCGCCCAGGCTCATGTGCTGCTGCCGATCGGAGCCTCCGGTTCCGCTGCATCCAGCGGAACGTTGTTGGTGGGCACCACGCTCAGCAGGCGGCGGGTGTACTCATGCCGGGGATCAAGCAG
>NZ_JAWRYK010000063.1:0-376 GCF_046534635.1 Leifsonia sp. SIMBA_070
GTGAGATTCAGACATTCGGAAATACGTAGTCCTGTCATATACAATACAATAACCACTAAGCGTATTAGGTCATGATCGATAGTCTGAACCAATAGCTTCACTTCTTCCTCGCTCAAATATGTTCTCTCTTTCTGTTGAACTTTAATTTTCTCAATGGAAATTGCCACATTCCTCACTACAATTTCTTTATTGTAGGCATATGAAAAAAAGGAGCGAAGTGTATGTAGATTTCGCACTCTGCTTGAAGGAGCATACTTCCTTTCATCCTTTAGATAGGTCAGATAGTCTTGTATATCGTTTGATGTAATCTCATCAACATAAGGCTCACAATTGTACTTATTCTCTAGAAAACGAGTAAAACATATCAAATCCTTCC
>NZ_JAWRYK010000750.1:0-246 GCF_046534635.1 Leifsonia sp. SIMBA_070
TGAGTGCCTTCGTGGGAGTACTGCTGGCACTGGCCGCCGCGGCGGCAGCCGCCGTGCTCACGCCCGAATCCGGACCGGCAGCGGCCCAGCCCGCGGTGGGAAAACCGTAGGCTGGTCCCGTGCGCACTTCTTCTTCGCAGGCTTCCAGTCCGGCCCTTGGCCGGCGCATCCTGGCACTGGCCGTTCCCGCGCTGGGCGCGCTCATCGCCGAGCCGCTGTTCCTGATCGCGGATTCCGCCATTGTGG
>NZ_JAWRYK010000751.1:0-246 GCF_046534635.1 Leifsonia sp. SIMBA_070
GCGGCGACAACGTCGCGTCGAACTTCCTCGTGCCGAACGGAACGACGCCGCCCGAGGAATGCCTCGACGGCAACTGCACGGTGACCCCGATCGGCCGGGTCCTGGCCGCGAAGTCGTCGGATCCCGAGAGCGGTTCGGCCGTGGTCGCGGATCAGATCGTGACCTACACGCTCTCGTTCGAGAACGACGGGCATGCGGCCGCCGACGTGCACTACGTCGACGACCTCGCCGGCGTGCTCGATGACG
>NZ_JAWRYK010000752.1:0-246 GCF_046534635.1 Leifsonia sp. SIMBA_070
GCACGATCTATCCGTCGGCGCGGCGGGTTCCGAACCTGGTCTCCGGAACCGGACATGCGATCTTGGGAACGATCTGGAAGTCCAATCCCTGGACCGCGGCGTACCGGCAGGATGCCGTCGACGTGTCCGAACGCGCCGTGGGGTGGTTGTCCGGGTCGTGCCTGCTGGTCCGACGCGAGGCCTTCGATTCCATCGGCGGTTTCGATTCCCGATACTTCATGTACATGGAGGACGTCGATCTCGGTG
>NZ_JAWRYK010000753.1:0-246 GCF_046534635.1 Leifsonia sp. SIMBA_070
GGTAATATTTCCGTCACCACCGCTGGCCGCAGTTGTACTAGTAATTGCAGAAGGCGTTCCTCCATAACAAATGGTCTGGCCTGTGGAACTGATTTCTCCCGCTGTAAATTGAGGGCGAACCGTTACAGCCCAAACATTGGAAGAACTTATAAATCCGCTACAAACCCCATCTTTTGCCTGACGTCTGTACCACATATTTACAGTCAATCCCGCTGGTGGAGTATAGCTAATATTATTAGTTGAAAT
>NZ_JAWRYK010000754.1:0-246 GCF_046534635.1 Leifsonia sp. SIMBA_070
GAGGCGCTGCGCCAGGTCGCGTGGGAGCACGACACGGAGCTCCATTTCACGGGCGCCGTCGGCGATGACGTGATCCCGATGGATCCGCGCCGCGTGCGCCGGATCCTGCGCAATCTCGTCGGCAACGCGATCGAGCACGGCGAGGAGCACCCCATCGACATCACCGTCGCGCAGAACGAGACGGCCGTCGCCGTCGGCGTGCGCGACCGCGGCCTCGGGATGCGGCCCGAGCACGCGGCCCGTGTG
>NZ_JAWRYK010000755.1:0-246 GCF_046534635.1 Leifsonia sp. SIMBA_070
GCCGGAACACCGGAAGCAGGACCCCCATGACGGCAAAGGGCATTACCAAGGCGCCCAGACGATACACGTTTAGTCCCTGGGCGAGTTCGCCGAAGAAGGGGACAGACCACATGTTGGCCATCAGGCCAAGAAGCAGGCCGGCCATGGGCAGCCCGACGACGGCGGCCCATACCGCCCGCTCGCCTGCCGGCGCGTACATCAGCGTGCAAAGCGCCAGGCCTATGGCCGCCAGGGAAACCAGGATGG
>NZ_JAWRYK010000756.1:0-246 GCF_046534635.1 Leifsonia sp. SIMBA_070
TCCTGGCTCGCGAACCAGGCGCATGCCGATGAGGGGCTGATGCGGTTCGGGCTGTGCGCCGTCATGGTGGCGGTCTTCATGGCCGCACTGGCTATTCCGGAAGCGTTTCACGATCTCGACGGCGGCCTCCACGGACCGCTGGTGCTGGCCGTGACCTATACAGCGGTCCGGGTCCTGCATCTGGTCCTCTACATGTATGCGGCCGGTAATGACGGGCCGCTGCGCCGGCAGATCGGCAAGCTGACC
>NZ_JAWRYK010000757.1:0-246 GCF_046534635.1 Leifsonia sp. SIMBA_070
GGTACCGCCCCCTTAGCTCAGCTGGCCAGAGCACCTGTCTTGTAAACAGGGGGTCGCCGGTTCGAATCCGGCAGGGGGCTCCACGAAAAACCCCTCCTGATCAGGCGTCACGCCGATCAGGAGGGGTTTTTTCATGTCCGGTTTTCGATCCACTACACGTTTACAACACGCTTTCAACCCGGATCCCGACAGCCGTCGCCTCATGTTCTGAATAGAGAACAGTGTGACCAAAAATAATGAACACAT
>NZ_JAWRYK010000758.1:0-246 GCF_046534635.1 Leifsonia sp. SIMBA_070
CCGCGCCCAAGAACCAGCGCGACTTCGATGTCATTTCCCGCCGGAACTTCATCGAGCTGTGCGAGGAGCTGGCGGTGGAGGACGAGAAGGTCTTCGAGGACCTCTTCTCCACGCTCGGCCTGTCCGTGGACTGGACCCGCACCTACCGCACCATCGATGACAACTCGCGCGCCGTTAGCCAGCGCGCCTTCCTGGAGAACCTCAAGGCCGGGGACGCCTACATGTCGGAGGCTCCCACGCTGTGGG
>NZ_JAWRYK010000759.1:0-246 GCF_046534635.1 Leifsonia sp. SIMBA_070
GCACCACTTATAGCATTTTCTATAAGAATGACTTGTGAAATACCTCTGAATAGAATTTTTATAAAAGCTAAAACTGGATTATTCGTATATACATCTCCTTTTTTTATAAGCATGTTTTTCTCCTTTCTTTGGAATGAAATGCAAATACTCTTTTTAGTCATAAGGGGGTAAACTAATGTTAATGGTTTGAAAACATATATAAATATTTATATATGTTTTTTATATTATATTAATATTTAAATTAGT
>NZ_JAWRYK010000760.1:0-246 GCF_046534635.1 Leifsonia sp. SIMBA_070
GCTTTTGCAAGCGCGGTTTGGAGCGCTGTGTCGGTGATATGAGTATAGATTTCAGTTGTCGCGATTGAGGCGTGACCCAGCAGCCTTTGCACAAACCGGATATCGATGCCCCGCTCAATCAAGATAGTGGCCGCTGTATGGCGCAACATATGCGGCGTGATAACTCGCCCAAGCGACTGAGACTTGTGTAGCCTGTGCAACCGCCTACGCAGCGTCTGTGGACGTAGTGCATTTCCAAACTTGTTC
>NZ_JAWRYK010000761.1:0-246 GCF_046534635.1 Leifsonia sp. SIMBA_070
TGAGTCCGACCTGCGGGTCGACGTCTATCGGAGCTCGGGCAAGGGCGGGCAGGGCGTCAACACCACGGACTCCGCGGTCCGGCTCACCCACCTGCCGACCGGGATCGTCGTCACCTGCCAGAACGAGCGTTCACAGCTGCAGAACAAGGCCAGGGCGATGCAGGTTCTCGCGGCCCGGTTGCAGGCCGCTGCCGAAGAAGCCGCCAACGCCGAGGCCTCACAGGGCCGCGCCGCGCAGATCCGCAC
>NZ_JAWRYK010000762.1:0-246 GCF_046534635.1 Leifsonia sp. SIMBA_070
CTAGAACTGAAATGGAAGACAGTTTCCATAGTTATGAGGAATACTTTAAACTACTGGATTTAATTATTGATTGTTGTAAAAAAATTAACGTTTTCAGTAACTTTTTTTTTTCAGCATTCTATTACATTTTTCTATTTATGTTTTTTATCGTAAAAAACAGGAAAACATACTTCCAAGTTAAATTTCCCTTCAGCTATCCCCTTATTTATCCGAAATGCAATAATCGATTCGGCATCATAAACTGTT
>NZ_JAWRYK010000763.1:0-246 GCF_046534635.1 Leifsonia sp. SIMBA_070
GCACGGTGCTGTTCGTGCTCAAGGTGGGTTCACGCAACAGGCCGGTTGGCACACATGATCCGGACAACAAGACCGAGGATCCCGCGTGAGCCCTATTGAAATCGGCATTCTGTCGGTCATCGCCATCGTCGTCCTGGTCTATCTCGGCGTCTATATCCCGATTGCCCTCGGCCTGGTGTCCTTCGTCTCCATCCTGCTGATGCGGGACAATTTCGACCTCGCCGTGAACCTCCTGAAGATCGCCAT
>NZ_JAWRYK010000764.1:0-246 GCF_046534635.1 Leifsonia sp. SIMBA_070
GATGCTTTACAATAAAATAATTTTTATTTGTCAATTTTTACTTATTAATCATGTTTGAGTTTTGTATGTTTGATTCTTAAATATCATGGTTTTAAGATGAAAATAATTTATAGAATAGTACTTCTTTTACTTATAAGTTTTCAGATTAGTTGCATAAAATCTAATGCTGAAGTAAAAGACAGCAAAAAATCAAAAACAGTAATTGCCAGCGAAATAGAGGTAAAAGACACAAAAACGGAAGTCGAT
>NZ_JAWRYK010000064.1:0-375 GCF_046534635.1 Leifsonia sp. SIMBA_070
CGATATGAGTTCATTGATCCTAGGGGTTGTCTGGGCGTTAATTGGAATTTGTTATCTTCTGTACCGGACAAAATGGTTTACGGAATCCCCTCCGCTATTTCATTTTAAAGAAGCCCAGTGAATTCACTCTATTGATGTAACGAAGGGGGGAGGTTATAAGTCTGATGAGAAAATGGAGAGGTTTCATGCCTGTTATTCTATTCGGTTTTTCATTCATGGCTTTAGCAACGGTGTTCAGCACATATGGCATCGCAGCAGAAATGTCACATGTGGTTCCTGGAGCCTACATACTCGCTTTAATGGTGATGCTTTTCACGGAAAACAGTTATGGACAGACGGCGAAGGTCATTCCATCGGCAGGTTCAGCATATGCCT
>NZ_JAWRYK010000765.1:0-245 GCF_046534635.1 Leifsonia sp. SIMBA_070
GACCACCGACGACAGGCACATCGACGACCGCGAGATGCCGCTGCTCGAACACCTGATCGAGCTGCGCCACCGGTTGATGTGGGCGGTCGGCGCGCTCTTGGTCGCGTTCCTCGTCTGCTATTTCTTCGCCGAGAGCATCTACGGCTTCCTGACCGCGCCGCTGGCCGAGATCCTGGAGGACAAGGGCGGCGATCGGCGGATGATCTACACCGCCATGACGGAAGTGTTCTTCACCTACGTCAAGG
>NZ_JAWRYK010000766.1:0-245 GCF_046534635.1 Leifsonia sp. SIMBA_070
CGTCCTTCCACACGAAACGGCCGGGAATTTCGCCGTTGATGATCTTGGTGAAGAGGGTGGGCATGGTTGCTCCTTCTGGGGATTGGGCAGTGGCTGGGGAAGGGCCGGATGCCTGGGCATCATGGGGGACCTGCAGGTGCAGGGGCGGGGGTACGGGACGGCCTCTCATCATGAAACGACGCTATCGCCTTTGCCCGGTTCCCGGCCATTCGCCCGGTTTCGCTCCCACCGCAACCGGGGAACCT
>NZ_JAWRYK010000767.1:0-245 GCF_046534635.1 Leifsonia sp. SIMBA_070
GTCACCTGGCGCTCCTCCATGCACTCCAGCAGGGCTGATTGGGTCTTGGCGGAGGCGCGGTTGATTTCATCACCGATCACGATGTTCGCGAAGATGGGTCCCTGGCGGAACTCGAACCGGTGGGAATCCTGGTTGTAGATCGAAACGCCCGTGACGTCCGAGGGCAGCAGGTCCGGAGTGAATTGGATCCGGGTGACGGAGCAGTCGATGGTCCGCGCGAGCGTCTTGGCGAGAAGCGTCTTGCC
>NZ_JAWRYK010000768.1:0-245 GCF_046534635.1 Leifsonia sp. SIMBA_070
TGGCGTAACGATGGCCACACTGTCTCCTCCCGAGACTCAGCGAAGTTGAAGTGTTTGTGATGATGCAATCTACCCGCGGCTAGACGGAAAGACCCCATGAACCTTTACTGTAGCTTTGCATTGGACTTTGAACCGATCTGTGTAGGATAGGTGGGAGGCTATGAAACCGGAACGCTAGTTTCGGTGGAGCCGTCCTTGAAATACCACCCTGGTTTGTTTGAGGTTCTAACCTTGGCCCGTGATCC
>NZ_JAWRYK010000769.1:0-245 GCF_046534635.1 Leifsonia sp. SIMBA_070
GGGCCACCGTCGGCTCCTGCGCACAGATCGGCAAGAACGTTCACCTTTCCGGCGGCGTCGGCATCGGCGGTGTTCTGGAGCCGATGCAGGCCGGTCCAACCATCATCGAGGACAATTGTTTCATCGGCGCCCGTTCGGAAGTCGTTGAAGGCTGCATCGTGCGCGAAGGCTCGGTCCTCGGCATGGGTGTTTTCATCGGCAAATCGACCAAGATCGTGGATCGCGCAACCGGCGAAGTCTTCTAT
>NZ_JAWRYK010000770.1:0-245 GCF_046534635.1 Leifsonia sp. SIMBA_070
CAAAAAGTTTGCGATTTCGAAAAGCCTGTGACGAGTGACTGTGGCCATTTTTGTTCCGGGGGGTAACTCGGAGGAGGCTCGCAGCTTCTGGATGTACATCTGTTTGGTGAAGTATAGGTGCAAGCTGTCTCACAGGATGGCTTGCTTTTTTCATTCCGCTAAAGGATGATGGGGTTGGGAGGATTTGGGTTGTGATTCTCTGTAGAAAGGAAGTGGATGATGTGAACTTTGCAAAAGTAACGTTT
>NZ_JAWRYK010000771.1:0-245 GCF_046534635.1 Leifsonia sp. SIMBA_070
GGGCTGATGCAGTTGGAGGTGACGCCGTGGGGGCCGCCTTCCAGGGCGGCAACCTTGGACAGCCCTTCCAATGCATGCTTGGCGCTGACGTAGGCGCTCTTGAAGGCGGACGCCCGCAGTCCATGCACGCTGGAAATGTTGATGATCCTGCCGAACCCCCGTTGGTACATCCCCGGCAGGACAGCGCGGATCAGCAGGAACGGCGACTCCACCATGAGCCGGTGGACCAGGCGGAAGGTGTCCGG
>NZ_JAWRYK010000772.1:0-245 GCF_046534635.1 Leifsonia sp. SIMBA_070
GGCTTTAGCCAAACTAACTATTTGGCTAAAGTCCAGATGATGATCTATTGTATGACCTCCAGCTAAAGCTGGAGGCAATTGACTTTCATTTTTAGCCACAGATTAAAAGATTAAATGGATTTCAATACGATGAATTTTTTTAGCTTCAGACTAGAAGAATTAATCAATGGAAATTCTTTAATCTGTGGCAAAAAAAAACGAAGATTGTAATCAAAAAAAATCACTCCGAAGAGTGATTTTAATGG
>NZ_JAWRYK010000773.1:0-245 GCF_046534635.1 Leifsonia sp. SIMBA_070
GAGGTGTCGGGCCGGACTGCGGTTGGGCGCCGTAGGGATTCTGCCCGTATTGCGGCCCGGGTGGCCGTGATTGTTGTCCGTACGGCGGTGCCTGTCCGGGCTGGGTTGCCCCGCCTGTGGCGGCCTGCCGTATTGCGGCTGCGATGCGCCGGGCGGAGGACCATACTGCCCAGGCGCCTGTCCCGGTCGTGAATCGGTGGGCGGCGGAGTCGGTGGTGGCGTCGAGGCGGGCCTGATGCGGGTCT
>NZ_JAWRYK010000774.1:0-245 GCF_046534635.1 Leifsonia sp. SIMBA_070
GCAAGCGATGAGGCCGTAGCAGCTGCCCGTACCATTTGTTCAGCATATCATACCATGGTCTGCATATCCGGTGCCAAGGATATTGTTACAGATGGCTCCCAAACTGTCCATATTGAAAACGGACATCCGTTAATGGCCAAGGTGACCGGAACGGGCTGTACCGCAGCTGCGTTGATCGGTGCCTTTATCGGGGTTACGGAAAATAAGATCGAGGCCGTGAGCGCTGCAATGGTCTTGTTGGGCAT
>NZ_JAWRYK010000775.1:0-245 GCF_046534635.1 Leifsonia sp. SIMBA_070
CTGGCAGAGGTTGCCCTCGTGCTCGACAGCGACAGGTACCGGCGCCTGTTGGAGGACCTCGAACTGGTGGTCAGCCGGCCGGAGTTCACGAAAGCGGCGAAAGCCCCGGCCGCCAAGGCGGCGGGCCGCATGCTGCGCCGGGACCGCAGGCGCCTGCACCGGCAGGTGCAGGATGCCCGCTCTGCTCCCAATGAAGACCACCGGTCCGAATCCCTCCATGAAGCACGCAAGGACGCCAAGCGGCT
>NZ_JAWRYK010000776.1:0-245 GCF_046534635.1 Leifsonia sp. SIMBA_070
GCCAGTTCCCCGGGTACGTGGCCCTGTGGCCCCTGGCAGCAGCGGCTCTGGTTATTACGGCAGGCTCCACCGGCAGCAGGTTTGGTGCCGACCGGCTGCTGACCTGGCCGCCGCTCATGAAGATGGGTGATATTTCCTACGCCCTGTATCTCGTGCACTGGCCCGTCCTGGTGATCTATCTGATTTGGCGCGGACAAGAGGAAGTGGGGCTCCTCGGCGGGGCCGGTATCATCGGTGTTTCCCTG
>NZ_JAWRYK010000777.1:0-245 GCF_046534635.1 Leifsonia sp. SIMBA_070
CGGCTATGACCTGCAAGCATCACACGTCGAGACCAGTCGTTCGGTGGTTGCTGGTCTCCTCGAAGCTCATGGATGTAAGCAGTCTGTTGAGATTGCCGCGCAGTGGATACAACACGCAGATTTTCTGCTCGATATTGAGCCACCTCTCGCAGACTTCGTGATCGGAAATCCGCCGTACATTCGCGCGGACGATCTCGACGACGAGGTCGAGGCCCGCTACCGCGAGCGATGGATAACGATGCGCG
>NZ_JAWRYK010000778.1:0-245 GCF_046534635.1 Leifsonia sp. SIMBA_070
CGAGTATTTTCATCCCAGTGTTTACGAGAGATGGGTGGAGGGGTATGGCATTTCAATATCATTATCGTATATCCTGCGAATGCGCGGTCCTTGAGCACAAGCTCATGGCGCGTGATTTGTTGGCTAGAAAAACATATATAGCAAAGATTGCATATAAGAGGGGTGGGTTATTACTCAAAAGAATTTGGTAGCGTACCTTAAACTCTATAGTTCGGTTGATTTAACGGCGGACTACAGATTTAACT
>NZ_JAWRYK010000779.1:0-245 GCF_046534635.1 Leifsonia sp. SIMBA_070
CACCCTGTTTTCCCCTGCAACACCCACTCGTTCCACCGCACCAAACCCATTACCAGCACTTTGGAGATATCTGTGGCCTCTCAGCCCATCCGCCAGTTCACCGGCGTCATTCCCCCCGTCGTCACCCCGCGCGCCGCCGACGGCAGCATCGACACCCACTCCCTGGCCCGGGTGACCAAGCACCTGCTTGAGGGCGGCGTGCACGGCCTGTTTGTCCTCGGCTCCTCCGCCGAGGTCCCGTACAT
>NZ_JAWRYK010000780.1:0-245 GCF_046534635.1 Leifsonia sp. SIMBA_070
TCGACTTCTTTGCGTTGCGGGGCAAAGAAGCCGGACAGGTAGGGGTGATCGGTCATGTTGACCGTCGCGGGCCGCGGATCGTGTGGACTCGTCATCGTGAACGCCCCTATCCCGCTACGCCAATCGTCGGGCGGGCCGCGACCGAACGCCAGGGCGCCGTCCACGGAGGATTCTACTGATGGGTCGGGCGGTCCGCAGGCCCGAGAGAATCACCGATCGGCAGCGCGGTGGCGCGTCGGACAAGT
>NZ_JAWRYK010000781.1:0-245 GCF_046534635.1 Leifsonia sp. SIMBA_070
GGCGCTCTTCGCGGCCGTGAGGTCGCCGAGCGGAATCGTCGGCGAGATGACTTCTCGTCCGCTCCAGAACATTGTCGCCTTGGGCGTCACCTGCTGGGCGAGGCGGGTGCGGTACTGGCTCGTCTGAGTGCCGAAGTACTCGGTGGGAACGACCAGCAGCGGCCGCGCACCCGTCTTGGTGTCGAGCCAGGCCTGCACCTCGTTGACGACTCCGGCCTGCAGCGATGCCAGCGCCTGAGCCGAGG
>NZ_JAWRYK010000065.1:0-373 GCF_046534635.1 Leifsonia sp. SIMBA_070
CGTCATGTTCTGATCGAAACCGAGATCGACGAGCGCCTCGACGCGGTGCCCGCGCCACTCGCGCGGCACGCGGCCCGCGACGCGGAACCAGGTCGTTCCCCAGGCCGGCCCCCACTCCGAGCCGGCCGAGAAGGGCGCGTAATCGAGCGCGAGGCCCTCGCTCGGTGGAATCGGCTCCCCGTCGAGCGCGTTCGCGCCGATCTCGAGGGGAACGCGCCGGCTATGGATCGCGGGCCGGATACGCTCGGTCAGCACGCGCCTCGCGCGGCCGGTCGTCAGGGGAATGTCGTCGTGCATGGAGTGTCCGTTCGTGAAGTGCGTTCAGGAGTGCATTGTGGCGGCGGCACCGCCCGAGGAGACGGCCGCCACGCGG
>NZ_JAWRYK010000782.1:0-245 GCF_046534635.1 Leifsonia sp. SIMBA_070
GCTGCTGACCGGCTGCATGGAACCGAACCAGCGCGAGAACGGCGCCGTGAGCACCTTCGCCTACATACTGGAGGAACTCTGGGAGACGGAAGCCGTCTCAGTGCGGTACCGGGAACAGCTCGAGGCGACCCGGAAGAAGCTCGACAGCGAACAGGCCGAGACCGCCAAGCTGCGCGAGCAGCTGGAGGGCCTCAAGGCCATCGAAGAGAGCATCCAGCAACGTGATAGGGATAAAGGGGCATCAG
>NZ_JAWRYK010000783.1:0-245 GCF_046534635.1 Leifsonia sp. SIMBA_070
GGACCTTGACGATCTCGACGCGGTGCGGGGCCGCGAGCCGGTCACAGAACACCTGCGCCGGCTTCAGCCGCAGATCGGCGAAACCTGTGCGCACCTGTTGGGCAGGCCCATCACGGGAGTGTCGTTCGTCATCACGGGAGCGATCCTCCCACCGCGGAAGAGGGTGAGATAGATGAGCGGAAACGTACTCGTGCGCGCGGCACGGCGGGAGATGCACTCGCCGAGGACGGTCGCCGCGGTCATCG
>NZ_JAWRYK010000784.1:0-245 GCF_046534635.1 Leifsonia sp. SIMBA_070
GTTGCAGCCACGGTGCCGCTGGTCGGGCTGACGGTGCGCCACCGGATCCACCGGGGACTGCAGCGCATCCTCGGCACCTTCGGAGGCTTGGTGCTCACTGCATTGATCCTGCTGCCGGGGCTGGACCCGTGGCAGATGGCAACGGTGATTGCGGTGCTGCAGTTCGGCGCTGAGATGCTCATCGCCCGGCAGTACGCCCTGGCACAGGTGGTGGTCACGCCGCTGGCTCTGGTCAGCACCGAATT
>NZ_JAWRYK010000785.1:0-244 GCF_046534635.1 Leifsonia sp. SIMBA_070
GTCGCGGGCTGCGAGGTCGTCGTGACGGGCGGCGAGGTCCTGGTCTGACGATGTTCGCCTCCCTCCGCGCCCACCCGAGATTCGCGCTCCTGTGGGTCTCGAACCTGTTCTTCTTCGGCGGGGTCTGGTCGCTCACCCTCGTGCTCGGCTGGCTCGCCTTCGAGCTGACCGGATCCGAGATGCTCGTGGCCCTCTACACGGCCGCGCGCCTGGCGCCCCTGCTGCTGGGGCCGCTCGCGGGCGC
>NZ_JAWRYK010000786.1:0-244 GCF_046534635.1 Leifsonia sp. SIMBA_070
CTCATAAAGATAATGATGTTTTGGAGACAACAACAGTAGAGAACAAGCTTCTAATACAAAAAGAATCAAATAGCTAACAACATGAAAATTTGCTGCTCCAAGTAATTCATTCCGATAAGATTATATTAATACGAATGCCCTCCAGTTAAATGATCTGGAGGGTATTTTTTCCTTCCTCTATTTTATGATTCATCATTAATTAGGATTAAACAACATAATATCCCAATTAAAAGGAGGCTTAATT
>NZ_JAWRYK010000787.1:0-244 GCF_046534635.1 Leifsonia sp. SIMBA_070
CCTAATATTTTAGCAGCATCTATTACCCCTAATGCCACGATATCATTAGCACAGAAAATAGCATCTGGACGATTTCCTTTTTTTAGTACACGCATTGCTACAGAGTAACCAGCTTCATAGGTGTAATCTCCTTCTTCTATTACTGCTTTTATTCCTTTTTGTATAAGAAACTCAACAAACCCCTTCTCACGATCACGACTCGTTGATGTATTTGTACGACCGGTAATATAAGTGAACTTTTTAT
>NZ_JAWRYK010000788.1:0-244 GCF_046534635.1 Leifsonia sp. SIMBA_070
GGAGATGAAAGAGAGACCCGGCGGTGGAGCGCACCGCTTTGGGATTGTGGATGTCCACGCTGGCGGCCGTGAGGATCACGGCATCAGCGCCCGCGGAATCAGCGGCGCGCAGGATGGTGCCGGCATTGCCCGGGTCCCGGACCTCGCACAGAACTGCGATCAGCTGGGCGCCGGAAGCCAGCACGTCGTCCAGGTCGTAGTCGGTGATGCGGCATACGGCCACAATGCCCTGCGGGGAAATGGT
>NZ_JAWRYK010000789.1:0-244 GCF_046534635.1 Leifsonia sp. SIMBA_070
GTGGGATCCCACGCCGACGTCTCGGTCCTGGACATCAACATTGACCGGCTGCGCCAGCTCGACGCACAGTACGCCGGACGCATCAGGACAGTGGCGTCCAATGCCTTCGAGATTGAACGCGCACTGCTCGACGCCGATCTGGTGATCGGATCGGTGCTCGTCCCCGGCGCCCGCGCACCCAAGCTGGTCAGCAATGACATGGTGTCCCGGATGAAGCACGGCAGCGTCCTGGTGGACATCGCCG
>NZ_JAWRYK010000790.1:0-244 GCF_046534635.1 Leifsonia sp. SIMBA_070
CTTGCATTCGAGCCCCTGGCATCGACGACGTCAGTGCTCCTGGTGACGGCTGCAGCCAGTGCGCTGTTCATCCAGCTTTCGGTGGTTGTCCGAAGATCAGCGGGCGTCCGGGTGCCTTACCCCGGAGGTTCACTGGCCGGAGCAGCGGCCCTGGCAGCGCTGCTGACCCTCTGGCTGCGGCTGGCGGAAGCACCCGATACCGAGCTGACGATGTGGGTGTTGTTCCTGTCGCTGGCAGTTAACG
>NZ_JAWRYK010000791.1:0-244 GCF_046534635.1 Leifsonia sp. SIMBA_070
GGTTGCCTGCCGGAGCCGGACGGCACCAACGCGAACGGGGCGCCTGAGCGCCCCGTTTGCGTTGCCGAATGGCCAGCTGGCCGGTCGGGCTTACTGCACCGGTTCGACGATGTAGTCGACGGCGGCCTTCACGTCGTCATCGGACAGGCTCATGTTGCCGCCCTTGGCGGGCATAGCGTTGAAGCCGTTGATGGCGTGGTCGTAGAGGGTCTCGATGCCCTTCTCCACGCGCGGGCCCCACTGC
>NZ_JAWRYK010000792.1:0-244 GCF_046534635.1 Leifsonia sp. SIMBA_070
GGTGCAGGCTGCCGGCCTCGCCGGCGACGAGGACGGCCTCGCCGAGGCGCTCGATGTCATAGAAGTGGAAGCCGAAGGCGTTCTCCAGGTGGCCGACCCGGGAGCGCCAGTTGGCGCCACCGTCATCGGTCTCGAGGATCAGCCCGTAGGCGCCGACGGCCATGCCGGACCGCTCGTCGTGGAAGGAAACGTCGAGCAGCGGGCGAGTGGGCCCCTCCTCGACGAAGGCCTGGGCGTCGTCGGC
>NZ_JAWRYK010000793.1:0-244 GCF_046534635.1 Leifsonia sp. SIMBA_070
GGTGCCCGACGACGTGGTCTTCGTCGAGAGCCTGCCCCTCGGCGCCACGGGCAAGGTGCTCAAGAGCCGGCTGCGCGAGACCTATGGCGGTGGGGCGGCATAACGGGCTCGGCGATCGGATGGCTCGCGGTCGGGTAGAACCAAGGAATTAAGGATATATCCTGAAGGATGGTTTTCTGAGATTTCCAATGACATATACCCCGAAAGTGCGGTGCGCGCGAAATCCCGTTAATGTTCCATTAGG
>NZ_JAWRYK010000794.1:0-244 GCF_046534635.1 Leifsonia sp. SIMBA_070
CTGGCTGAACCCGCTCTTGCGGTATGAGGGCTATGCGCCAAAATCTCTGGGAGCACAGGCGATCCTGCCGCACGTCGACGAGTTCCGCGCCGTGCATAACCTGGAGAGCCTGTCGGAGCTTGCCGACGCGCTGAGCCGGCCACTGCAACGCCGGCGGGAAGGAGTTGGGTCATGGCTGGAGATGATCGCGTAGGCGCAACGGATCCGATCCCGAAGGACGACGAGTTGGCCACCGCCCTCGCCT
>NZ_JAWRYK010000066.1:0-372 GCF_046534635.1 Leifsonia sp. SIMBA_070
GCATTTCCTTGTGCAGGGCAGTGCACTCGTCATAGCCTTCGTCGAGCTGCAGGTACACCACCGGCGACACCGGGCGGAAGGTTCCGGTGCCCCGCAGCGAGACGTCGAAGGGTGCGTGGTTCCCCGCCACCCTGCGGACATGCTCGGCGGTGGCTTCCCAGTCGTCGGTCTCCGTGGTGGTCACGATCGTGATGTGGGCGGGAATGACGGCAGCCATGGGATCACCAAAGGATGCCCTGGCCCGGCGCAGTTCCGTCGCCATCGGCTCCGGCACTCCAATAACAATCCCCACGCAGGTGCAATCGGGCGCGCTCGCCCCACCACCGACGCCCTCGGCGGCATCTGCAAGGATCATTGGATTCCAAGAACTCA
>NZ_JAWRYK010000795.1:0-244 GCF_046534635.1 Leifsonia sp. SIMBA_070
GTATTAATGATATCGATTCCCTGTATGTATTCAATATCTCCAATTACTTCAAGAGGGGTCTTGAATGACAAAATCAGATTCTTGCCTTCAACTGATGTCGTAGACACTTTAACTTTCCCCTTAACCAGCACGTACAAATAATTCACGCAATCGCCTTGGGAGCAAATGCATTCACCAGGATTAACCCGGTATAGAGATAAATAGGGCATCAAGGCTCCATTAAAAATGTTTTCCAACTGATGTG
>NZ_JAWRYK010000796.1:0-244 GCF_046534635.1 Leifsonia sp. SIMBA_070
CGGGATCCAGTCCGCCGGCTGAGCACAGCCGCTCCAGCCGCTCCCGCAGGGCCGCCTCCGGCCGCCCCTCGTCCAGTTCCCCGATCCGGTTCCACAGCATGGGAGCGGCGGCAAATTCCGGTTCCCCCACCATGGCCTGAGGATCGATCGCCACGAATCCGTGCCCGTCGGCCCCCTCGTTGCGGTACAGGACGTTTTCGAAGTGCAGATCCGTATGCACCAGGACGTCATTGCTGCTGCGCCG
>NZ_JAWRYK010000797.1:0-244 GCF_046534635.1 Leifsonia sp. SIMBA_070
GATCGCAAGGCGGGCGGCGATTTTGGGGTAACGCTGCGCGAACGTCTGCATCGAACGGCGCAGCAGCGCGATCTCGCGTTCGAAGTGCGCAAGCAGATCGTTGGGTCCAGGAGCCATACACGTTCCGGTAGCCGCTGCACGCGCCGATGGGCCATGCAGCGTTCAAACAAGGCGGAACGATTCTATTCAGGCAATTGAAAGCCTCATTGCGAATTCATCGCGCAGCGTCCGGTCACGCGGGAAG
>NZ_JAWRYK010000067.1:0-372 GCF_046534635.1 Leifsonia sp. SIMBA_070
TTATATTACTAGCCCTGTTTATAAACTGTCAATGAATTTTTGAAATATTTCGCTTTTACTTCAAAAAGATAGCCGTACCCTTCGATTTTCACCAAGGATACGGCCTCTTTTCACCTGATTGTTGGTACAAGTGTTAAGAAAACCTCTATCGAGGCTTCCTCAATGAGGAGTGACCGCGTTTAGCGGAAAGTCTCCATGCGTTCCGGAATTTATAAGCGTCATATAAATTCCTTATTTGTCACGATCCTTATCGTCATCGTCATCGTTATCGTTCCAGTCCTGGCCATGCTTCTTCCAATATCCATACGCATTTCCATTGGGAGGATTATCTTTTTGCTTCCCTTTTTCCTTTTTGTCTTTTTTGTCCTTTTT
>NZ_JAWRYK010000798.1:0-244 GCF_046534635.1 Leifsonia sp. SIMBA_070
GGAGGACGCCTCGACCCTGGTCAGCCGCCTGCGCGTGGTGAAGAGCCCGGCGGAGATCTCCTACGTGCGCCAGGCCGCCCAGCTGGCCGACACCGCCTGGGAGGCGGCACTGGACACCGCCGGGCCCGGCATCTTCGAGGGCGACATCCTGGCCGCCATGCACGGCGCCATCTTCGCCGGCGGCGGCGACGACCCCTCCAACGAGTTCGTCATCGGCTCCGGCCAGGGCGCCCTGCTGTGCCGC
>NZ_JAWRYK010000799.1:0-244 GCF_046534635.1 Leifsonia sp. SIMBA_070
CTCGTACATGTGGTCGATGGCCTTTTGCCGCACGGCGGGGTCGCTGTGCGTCAGGCTGCCTAACTTGTACTCGTCGTCCTGGAAGGTGTTGCTGTTGACGGTGCCAGGGGCAATGTTGTGCTCCTTGGCGTAGGCGCCCAGCTCCGTGTAGTCATCCACCTTGTCCCAGGGGATGTGGAGTGCGACGGCGGGGGCAAGCCCGGTCAGTTCGTTGACCTTGGCGGCATCCGCAATCTTTTCCTGG
>NZ_JAWRYK010000800.1:0-244 GCF_046534635.1 Leifsonia sp. SIMBA_070
CCCCGATTGACACCTTCGTTCCGGTCTCGGGGTCGTGGAGTGGTTGAAAGCAATCTACGAGGTGCTCTATTAGTCTCAGTCGTGCCGGACTACCTGTAGGCCAAAAGCCCTTGCCGGTAAACCAATGTGGAAGCTTGTGGGCTGACACACCCGGAAGTTCGATCCCCTCGTCGCCGGCCTCCCGGGACCAGGCCGACAGTTGCTGTGCACTGTGGGCACCGAACGCACTCGTCGTTTCCGCCAC
>NZ_JAWRYK010000801.1:0-243 GCF_046534635.1 Leifsonia sp. SIMBA_070
TTGCGCCGGTGGCACTACTCGGCACCTTCACCATCATGATGCTGGCCGGGTTCTCTATCAACGTGCTGACCATGTATGGCATGGTGCTGGCTATCGGCATCATCGTGGATGACGCCATTGTTGTGGTGGAAAACGTTGAACGCCTGATGGCAGAAGAGGGGCTATCTCCCAGAGACGCAACGGTAAAAGCCATGAAGGAAATCACCGGCGCAGTGGTGGGGATTACGCTGGTGCTTACGGCTG
>NZ_JAWRYK010000802.1:0-243 GCF_046534635.1 Leifsonia sp. SIMBA_070
ATTCGCGTACCTCGTTGGCGTTGCCTGCGGTGAGGCCGAGCGGCGTCGACATGTCGGTCAGCAGCGCCGTGGTGGCAACGCCCGAGTCGGTTCCGAGCGCGACCATCGTCTCGGCGAGTTCCTTCGCCTTGGCGAAGTCCTTCATGAAGGCGCCGGAGCCGAACTTGACGTCGAGCACGAGCGACTCGGTGCCTTCGGCGATCTTCTTCGACATGATGCTCGACGCGATCAGCGGGATCGCCT
>NZ_JAWRYK010000803.1:0-243 GCF_046534635.1 Leifsonia sp. SIMBA_070
GGCCGGATCGTATCCGAGGATGATGCTCAGGGTTCTGCTCCCGATCGGTGTCTCGCGACCAAGCCTACCCGTAGCGGCGGATCAGCCCGGGCGCTTGACTGCCTGGGCGGGGGTGAGCGCGACCTCGAGGAGCCGGTCGTCGCCGCTGCGCGGGGATCCGCGGCTGGCTGTATTGTTCGTCAGCAGCCAGATGCGGTCACCGACGGCCACCACATCCCGCAGCCGCCCGAACTGTCCGACGAA
>NZ_JAWRYK010000804.1:0-243 GCF_046534635.1 Leifsonia sp. SIMBA_070
GGAGATGCGGCCGTGGACCTGAACGACTACTTCTACTTCGTCCACGTGATGGAAAAACGCGGTTTCGCCCCGGCGGCGCGTGCGCTGGGCGTCCCGAAATCGCGCCTGAGCCGCCATGTCCGGCGACTGGAGGACCGCATCGGCGCCCGGCTGATACAGCGCACCTCCCGGCAATTCATTGTCACGGATGCCGGCGAAGCCTTTTACAGGCATGCACGGGCCGCGCTGGACGAAGTCGATGCG
>NZ_JAWRYK010000805.1:0-243 GCF_046534635.1 Leifsonia sp. SIMBA_070
GAAAACGGTTGCGCAGTCGAAGAGTTGGCCGATGGTGCTGACCTGGATGACACCGGCCTGGGCCAGCAGGGCCCGGGTACTGGCGTCGTCGAGCGAATGGTCGGCGGCGGCCATCGCCGGCGGCACCGCCCCACGGCCAGACTTCACCGCCACCACCGGCTTGCCGCTGGCGACGCGGCGCGCGAGTCTGGTGAACTTGCGCGGGTTACCGAAACTCTCGAGGTAGAGCAGCACCACCTCGGT
>NZ_JAWRYK010000806.1:0-243 GCF_046534635.1 Leifsonia sp. SIMBA_070
GTGGCGGGCCTCGCCTTCACGGCGAACACCTCCTACACGCTGAAGGTCTCCGTCACCGGGGCGTCGCCGACGGCGATCTCGGCGAAGATCTGGGCGACGGGCGGCACAGAGCCGGCGAACTGGCAGCTCAACACCACGGATGCCACACCGTTGCAGGGGGCTGGTTCGGTCGGCTTGAGCGGCAACCGCTCGGGGACCGCGACGGCGGCACTCGGTGTCTCCTTCGACTCGTTCCGGGTGACC
>NZ_JAWRYK010000068.1:0-371 GCF_046534635.1 Leifsonia sp. SIMBA_070
GAAGATAACAATTGGATATTTAGTTGGAACAGAAGCGAAGTTCTTAGAAATGTTGGATTTAGCTGCAAGTGATGGTAATGCTGTTATGTTGTCTGATTATAATGTTCTACTAAATAAACCGTCTTTAGTTGAATTGTCAAGAAGTAAAGGTGTAGATGTAGGGGCATGGACTATAGATAATGCTTATATTCTTCAAAAAATAAAATCTATTGGTATTACACGATTTATGAGTAATCGTATTAAGGAGGCACAATAAATGATTCAAATTGGTGTAGATCAAAATTTTAAATACGGTTTTAATGATAGGGTATCTGGAACTGGAACTGTCACAGTTAACAATAATATTCTGAAATGTACTGGTGCAAGTGGAG
>NZ_JAWRYK010000807.1:0-243 GCF_046534635.1 Leifsonia sp. SIMBA_070
GGCACGCATCCACATTGCCGTCATCGCGGCCGCCTTCCTGCTCCTGCAGGCCGCCAACTTCTGGCTGGACCGGTACGACACGCTCCTGAGCACCTCCGGAACCTGGACCGGCGCCCTCTACACGGACGTTGAAGCAGTCATTCCCACCAAGACCATCCTCACCGTCCCCTCGGTGATCGTGGCGCTGCTCTTCATCGTCTCCGCCGTCATCGGCCGCTGGCGGCTTCCCATCATCGGAACCGC
>NZ_JAWRYK010000808.1:0-243 GCF_046534635.1 Leifsonia sp. SIMBA_070
GAGGTGAAAAACCCAGTGCCGCGCGAGAACTCGGTCTGGCTGCCGTCGAATCGTGGCAGGCATTCGTGTCGCGTCGCGGCCGGTCCGGGCCGGACGACGGCAGCGGGCCCGTCACGATCCTGTTCACGGACCTGGTGGGATTCTCAACCTGGGCCCTCGGTGCGGGCGATGACGCCGTCCTGGAATTGCTCGGCGAAGTGAACCGGACCGGCGAGGAGATCATCAGCAGGCGCGGCGGCACGG
>NZ_JAWRYK010000809.1:0-243 GCF_046534635.1 Leifsonia sp. SIMBA_070
GTTCCTCGAGCCCCGGGGGAATGTCCTGGACCACAAACTGGTAGGTCTGGATGCTGTCGCCCCACAGCCGTTCCAGGCGCTGCGCGGACTCCAGGACCCAGGCGTCAAAGCGTTCCGAACGGGTCCGGGATCCCGCCAGGTGGGCCGGAATGAGTTCACCGCGCAGTCCGCGCCCGTGCCGGTTGCGGCGGCGCCGGTGAAACGGGCGCTGCGTCCCGTATCCGGGCGACGCCGGAGTGGAAC
>NZ_JAWRYK010000810.1:0-243 GCF_046534635.1 Leifsonia sp. SIMBA_070
GGTGCATCAGCGATGCCAGCCGGGCTTCGACGTCGTCTTCATCACCGGCAACCCATTGTTCGAACCATGCCGCGTAGGCGCCGCCCAGGAAGGCTGCCACGTCATCGAGGTCAAGCTGGGGAACCAGCCCGTGGGCGTCCCAAACATCCAGTGCGAGGCGGAACCTGCACCTGAGTCCGTCCGCGAGCACCCCGGGAAAGGACCCTGTGGAAAACAGCGCCCGGTAGACCCGCCGCTCCGCCC
>NZ_JAWRYK010000811.1:0-243 GCF_046534635.1 Leifsonia sp. SIMBA_070
GTGACACATCGAGGTCACGTAGTCATCACCCATCGGTTCGACATCCATCAGCGCGCCACAATGATTCAGCACGAACTCACCGTGATGGTCATCGAAGATGGTGTACCGGAAGTCCATGAACTGTGGCGGTGCCCCGATGTCGAGTTGCAGGCACTTGAACATGTCCGCGACACCGTCACCGTCAATCTGCAACGCCGCCCGCATCCGTTTGGTGTAGACCGGGCTCGCCGCCATCCACTCGTC
>NZ_JAWRYK010000812.1:0-243 GCF_046534635.1 Leifsonia sp. SIMBA_070
GCGTATTGCTCGGTGCCGGGGGTGACGAAGTCGATGGTCACCCCGGGGTAGTCGAGACCCACGAGGTTGCGGCGTTGCGGGTCGCTGAGTCCGCGCAGCGGGTAGCCGTCGCCGCAGGGGGCCAGTTCCTGCTCTTGCTTTTCCGGCTGTGGCACGCACTGGGCCAGGAAGGCCAACGAGATCACGCGGAAGCGCTGGTCGGGATCGCTCACCCACTCGCCGTCGCTAATGAGTTGCGTGCTC
>NZ_JAWRYK010000813.1:0-243 GCF_046534635.1 Leifsonia sp. SIMBA_070
GGTGGTCCGCGGGCAATCGTTCCTGGCCGTTGTCGACTACGCCCACAAGCCCGCTGCGCTCGAGGCCGTCATCGGCACCCTTCGCGGTCAGAGCGAGGGCCGGATCGCCGTTGTCGTCGGAGCGGGCGGGGACCGCGACACCGGTAAGCGCCCGATCATGGGTGAGGTGGCCGCCCGCGGCGCCGAGTTCGTTGCCGTCACCGACGACAATCCGCGCTCAGAGGTTCCCGAGGAGA
Source organism: Leifsonia sp. SIMBA_070 (assembly GCF_046534635.1). Classification (NCBI taxonomy): domain Bacteria; kingdom Bacillati; phylum Actinomycetota; class Actinomycetes; order Micrococcales; family Microbacteriaceae; genus Leifsonia; species Leifsonia sp. SIMBA_070. Next base: position 237 of record NZ_JAWRYK010000813.1, read on the forward strand.
TCCGGGC
>NZ_JAWRYK010000814.1:0-243 GCF_046534635.1 Leifsonia sp. SIMBA_070
GCTCGAGGGTCTCTGCGGCGAGCCGCTCGGGGTTGTTGATGGCATTCGAGACGGTTCCGACGGAGACGCCTGCGGCGCGCGCCACGGCGCCTATGTTCGGTGTCCCCCGTCGCATCGTGTCTCCTTCGGCACGCATACGCGCCATGGTACTGGCACAGTAGAGGCATGCAGCGCATCGCATCCGTCATCGGTATCGCACCCGAGAATCGCGAAGAGTACGAGGCCTATCACGCCGCTGTGTGG
>NZ_JAWRYK010000815.1:0-243 GCF_046534635.1 Leifsonia sp. SIMBA_070
TGACTCGCGAGTCCTGCGGTTGCAGGCCGCCGACGGTGAGCTGGCGGCATGGGTCGCCGCCACGGGTGTCCTCGATCTTGATCACATCGGCGCCCCAATCGCGCAGGATGACCCCCGCGCTCGGGACGTATGTCCATGAAGCCAGCTCGATCACGGTCACACCGCTCAGCAATGAGGACATCCGCACTCGCCTTTCCAACTGTTTGACGGACATATTGTTCGAGCCTACTGTAAGAACTACAG
>NZ_JAWRYK010000816.1:0-243 GCF_046534635.1 Leifsonia sp. SIMBA_070
TATGAAAGTGTGGGTTTTCTTCATCATCTCTATGGATCGCTAAATCTGCAACCATGCCATCCATCACAAAAACATCATTACAAAATTCAATGGCTAATTGTTCTTGCTCTTCATGAGAAAGTTCCTTTGGTAAGGCTACATTCATTTCACGGGCAAGTTGTGCATTCCATTGTCTTTCTACTTTCTCCACTTCATTCCATAATTGCTGACGATCATATACCCATTTAGGTGCATGACTAGGCG
>NZ_JAWRYK010000817.1:0-243 GCF_046534635.1 Leifsonia sp. SIMBA_070
GTTGTTCACGATGTACTTCGACGGCACATCGCCGATCAACTGGACACCGCCGACCTGCGCAACACCCGTTTCATCCGAAAAATTGTTGACGACCGTGTTGTTGACGAATGTCAATCGGGCGAGAAATGGCCCCTCATCTCCCCCGGTGAACGACATATCCATGGCGCCGCCGGTTTCCCGGGCGCGGTTGAGTCGAAACAGGTTGTTGACGACATGCATCTGGACCGCGCCGGTGCCGACCAG
>NZ_JAWRYK010000818.1:0-243 GCF_046534635.1 Leifsonia sp. SIMBA_070
CTCGGCGTCGGCTCCTGCGGCGGCTCGGGCTGCTGCGTCGGGCCCGGGTCCGGGGGCACCGGGATGCCGGGCTTGATCTCGACCGGTGCCGCGGATCCGCCGGTGAGCAGCGGGTACGGATCGATGGGAACGCCGTTCAGGCGCACCTCGAAGTGCAAATGGTTCCCGAAGCTGTGGCCCGTGTTGCCCACGCCGCCCAAGTGGAGCCGGTCTCGACCCAGTCGCCCACCTCGACGGTGCGCG
>NZ_JAWRYK010000819.1:0-243 GCF_046534635.1 Leifsonia sp. SIMBA_070
ATGCCGGTCCTTCCCCTCATGCGACGCCCGATCGGGCCTGCGATCCATTGTGCCGGATTCCGCCCGCGGACACGCATAAGATGGAACGTCACGAGAGGAATCCGCGTGGCCCATCTACTCAGCCTGAGCCCAGCTCCCGAGTCGGACGCGCCGCTTCCCGCGCTCGAACTTCTCAGCCATCAGGTCACGGCACTCGCGGCCACGCCCGCTGTGCTCGTATCCGCGCCGACGGCCGACGTGATC
>NZ_JAWRYK010000820.1:0-243 GCF_046534635.1 Leifsonia sp. SIMBA_070
CCATTTGCCTTTTTATAAATAATGTTTGCAATCGGCTCTCCTTTTTTTAAAAAGATAGCAGGCATCAGGTCGCCTTTTTCTAGTTCATCAGGTGGTCTTAAAGCTATGATTGCAATATCTTTCAACTGCTTCTCACTCCATCCGTCCTTGCCCCTTTTCCCTATTCCCCGATAAATGTCGTACTCATCCCAATTTAATCCGAAGCTAGTCAGTATGTCTGAATGAACCTCACGGAGGTCAAAT
>NZ_JAWRYK010000069.1:0-370 GCF_046534635.1 Leifsonia sp. SIMBA_070
GTCCTGTGCCGCCTTTTCTATGGCGGCGCGGGAGCCAATGGACCCAATCTCCTCATCGCCATTGAAGAGGAAGGTGACAGTAGGGCGGGGACCGCCTGCGTCTGTCAGGAGCTTCAGGGCCCAGATGCCCTGAACGAGGCCGGTCTGCATGTCAAAGATGCCCGGTCCGCTCAGTGTGGCGCGCCCGGATGGGTCTGTTCCTTCAGCGAGCGGCCATCCGGCCAGGGTGCCCGTGGGCCACACCGTGTCGTAGTGGGCCAGGATCAGGACCCGGCCCGGGCCGGAACCGGGGTAGGTGACCTTCAGTGTGGGGCCGAGAACGCCGTCGTCCTCCAACTGCTCTTCGGCCGGAGCGCCGAGCCGAAGCGCG
>NZ_JAWRYK010000821.1:0-242 GCF_046534635.1 Leifsonia sp. SIMBA_070
CGTGTGAACAAATCCTCTTACGTCGTCCGTCGGGGATGTAACCCCGACCTACGCGGGTTTCGATCAACCTCGCCTTTTAGCGCCGCTCTTCGCCGCCGCGTCCGCCACGGCCGGAATCACCGCCTCGCGAGCGACCCGAGGTCGAACTCCGCGAGGACCGCGAACTCGCTCCGCGGCTGCTGCGCGAAGGCGCCGACTGCGACGAACGACTCGGAGCCGAGGACCGCACACTCGGTGTCGAT
>NZ_JAWRYK010000822.1:0-242 GCF_046534635.1 Leifsonia sp. SIMBA_070
GGGGGAAGCGGATCGAGTGCGCGCAATGCGGTGAGGATGGCGACCAGGTTGCCCTTGCAGTCGGATGATCCGCGGCCGAACCAGCGGCCGTCACGTTCGGTCAGCGAAAATGGGGCACTGTCCCACAGTTCCTCGGGACCCGCCGGCTGCACATCGTGATGCGAGTAGAGCAGGACCGTCGGCGCACCGGCGGGGCCGGGCACGAACCCCAGGATCGTCTGGCTCCCGTCGACGGTGTCCAT
>NZ_JAWRYK010000823.1:0-242 GCF_046534635.1 Leifsonia sp. SIMBA_070
GCAATACCAGAGAGCAGGATATTACTATACCACTATTGTGCCCCAAACGCAACAATTTGGATTGACCCTTTGGGGCTTTAGAGATCAGGATAGCTGGTTGTACGATGGCGGTTCGGATTGGCCATTGCTATACGACAACGATTTTAACACCAAAATAACGCACAGGGGATTGGTTGCGGGATTGAACGGTGAAAGCCCAGAATAATAAAATATTGACCGTATAATGAAGAAGTAACCATGAT
>NZ_JAWRYK010000824.1:0-242 GCF_046534635.1 Leifsonia sp. SIMBA_070
TGTATCAGGTGTTTGGTGGAGAAAATGGGAGCAGTCCTTACACGCGGATGAGGACGAGTATTGGGATCAATTGCTATCCAGGGCGGGGAGACCGTTTGGATGGGGGAAGCCGGAGTGGGTTTTTCTTCAGATTCTATGTGGCAGTGGGGTCTGCATTCTGATTCTACTTTGGGTCATGGTAAGTCGTATGGAGTCGTTTCCTCTCATTTCAATGTGCTTGGCTTCTGCTGGTAGTTTTATGT
>NZ_JAWRYK010000825.1:0-242 GCF_046534635.1 Leifsonia sp. SIMBA_070
TAAGTCTACAAGTATCATCATATCCATTGCGGCAGTCCTTATCGGCCTTGTGCTTGCACTTGTGACTGCAAACCTCATTACCACCCCCCTCCTTAAAGTCAGGGACAGGATGAAAATGGTTGCTGACGGAAAACTGAATCATGAGCCCCTGGAGCAAAAGTCAAATGATGAAATGGGTGAATTAACGGTATCCGCCAACCAAATGCAGAAAAACCTTCGTGATACGATCGAAAAAATGCTGG
>NZ_JAWRYK010000826.1:0-242 GCF_046534635.1 Leifsonia sp. SIMBA_070
GTCATCATTGCCTTTTATGGCTACAAGCAATTGATGTACTGCAGCTCTGACGAACATATGCAAATTTTGAATGCAATCCGTCAAAAAGACGAGTCATCTGCAGAACGACTCATTGTCGAGCATCTGACGCTGATCGAGCAGTCATTAGATTTTGACGAAGCGGAGGATGTACCAACTTCTTTAGTCGACATTTTCAAAGAGTTCAGGTCGCCATCTTAGTGGATCGCTCCATCCATCCTTTG
>NZ_JAWRYK010000827.1:0-242 GCF_046534635.1 Leifsonia sp. SIMBA_070
GTGTCGATGGAGCCCATGATAGGGGCGAGCAGGGTGGCCGCTGTAATGGCCGCCACAGATGCCGAACCCTGTGCAATCCGCAGCACCGCTGCCACGGTCCAGGTGAGCAGCACCGGGATCGCAGCGTTTGCCTGGAACATGGCCGCCATCATGTCGCCGACGCCAACCTCGGTGATGATCTGCCCGAGAGAGCCAGCCACCCCGGTGAAGAGCAGGATGGAGCCGGAGGTCTGGGCGCCGCG
>NZ_JAWRYK010000828.1:0-242 GCF_046534635.1 Leifsonia sp. SIMBA_070
TCCAACAACGCAGCTCCGGTTCCAACCACGCCGCCCTGGTTCCAGCAGCGGAGACCACGTGTTGGCGGAGCACTTGCTTGTTTGAGGCTTAGCGCAGCAGTTCGATGAGGATCGGCACGGACACACAGATGATCGGTATGGGTTCTTTTCCCGTGGTGTTCTTCATTTGCCTGTGACAGAAGTCGTGCGGTCCACCAGGTGAACATAAACACCTGTTTCACGTGAAACAGACCATCTTGGAG
>NZ_JAWRYK010000829.1:0-242 GCF_046534635.1 Leifsonia sp. SIMBA_070
CTGAATGCCGGTACCGGAACAATTCCCGTACCGAAGTACACACCGGACAGTTGCGGCGCCAGGCGTCGCAGCTGTCCGGTGTGCTTTTCAACAATGGTGTGGCAATTCATCAATTCGTAAAATTGCATTTCGTCGGCGCGCCTGCCCATCGGTGTGCGCTACAAATGACACCCTGGGCCAGTGGTCAGTTCTACAGCGGAAAACCTCGCCGCACGTCTGCGCGAGATACGCCGCTCACGCCG
>NZ_JAWRYK010000830.1:0-242 GCF_046534635.1 Leifsonia sp. SIMBA_070
AGGTGCCGACGTGCAGCTCGTAGATCGCGCCGCCGTCCAGCCCCGGCGACACCCAGTCCGCGTCATGCCATTCATACAGGTCCGGGTCGAAGGTGCGCGAGAGCGAATGGACTCCCTCCGGCTGGCGGCGGGACCGGGGATCCGGAACCGGCGTTTCCGCGTCGTCGATGAGATACCCGTAATCGATGTCTTCGGGAAGCTCCGCGTGCTGGACGTGCCACCAGCCGTTGTCTCCCCGGCTC
>NZ_JAWRYK010000831.1:0-242 GCF_046534635.1 Leifsonia sp. SIMBA_070
GGAGCTGTTCCGGGCGCTCGTCGGTCGCGAGGAGGGTGGCCGTCGCGGAGTAGTTGAGGCACGGACCGCCGTCGTGGCTGAAGCTCACGCGGTGGCGGAACTCGCCCTCGAAACGCGTATCGCCGGCGGCGTAGTTGATGACGCCGGTGCCTTCCCAGACGCCGAGCAGCCACGAGAGCGGAACGAGGTCGGCGGGGGTGTCAGTGGGGATCTCGATCATGGTGCTTCCAGCGTATCCGCCG
>NZ_JAWRYK010000832.1:0-242 GCF_046534635.1 Leifsonia sp. SIMBA_070
GGAACCTCATAGCACTGCCCGCACACGGCCGGACCAATCCAGGCCGTGACGCCGGCGGCACCGGCTGACCGCATCCGCTCCACGGTATTGGCCAGCACACCATCCAGCAGCCCCTTGCGGCCGGCATGGGCAACCGCGGTGACCACACCGCCGTCCGGCCTCTGGCCAATGAGGACAACTGGGACGCAGTCGGCGACCATGACCGCCAGCGGAGCGCTCCCGTCAAGGCTGACCATGGCATC
>NZ_JAWRYK010000833.1:0-242 GCF_046534635.1 Leifsonia sp. SIMBA_070
GTTCTTCACCGACTGTGGGGCAGAGGAGTGGGTTGCGGACTTCTCCCACTTGGAGTAAATCCCGCGCAAGTGCGAAGCCTGCAAAGCCATCGTCCGCCCCAGGGTCACCCTGTTCGACGAATGGCTACCCGAGGATGCCGTCGCCCGCCTGGAACACACCATGGCCCAAGGCCCGGACTTCGTCATGAGCATCGGCACCACCGCCGGATTTCCCTACATTGCCGCGCCGATGATTCACGCCG
>NZ_JAWRYK010000834.1:0-241 GCF_046534635.1 Leifsonia sp. SIMBA_070
GGCTATGACGCTCAGACCCGACATGAGCAGATCCGGTCGGCTGTGACGCGAGCAGGTATCACCAGGTGGGTGGCAATCGACGACGACCCTGACTACAGCTGGCCGGCTGGTGACACTCGCCTTGTGAGATGTGATCCAGCCAAGGGCCTCGGCGACCTGCAGACTCAGGTAGAGCTGATAGAGAAGCTGGCCAGGTTGACTGATCGGGACTGACCCCGCCTTACGTACATCTACTGTACAT
>NZ_JAWRYK010000015.1:0-633 GCF_046534635.1 Leifsonia sp. SIMBA_070
CTTTGTTGTTCTAGCTTCTGCCACAATAATTGTAATAGTGGTTATGGACCAACCTAGTGATTTTAAATTTATATGTATCAACCTACTGAGAAAACCTTAAGATTTTCTGAAGTTTAACTGGACCCTATGTACAATTATAAAATGCCACCTATACTTAATAGACATTTAAGTTAATTTTAATTTAGGTTTAATAAATAGCTGACCAATTTGTAATATAGTAGAGACTAGCGTCATCTCAAATGAACAAGAGATGGAAAATACTTAGAAACAATATACTTCATAAAAGGAGATTAATTCTTTTAAAAAAACTTAGCCGTTTCAGAACAAACAAAACTGCTACAACCTTCAAGTCTTCAAATGTTAAGCAAGTTACTAGAAGTTACTATTTGATTTTGACATACCAAGGTTTTGGGATTTGTACAACTACACTAGGCGTACTAGCTGATGATATGTTATCAACAAGAAAGATTTGCAGCTATATTAACGCCTTTGTCATTAGAAATTATTGGAAGAAGGTCCTTAAATATGAACAAATCTTTATCGATCACCATGAATCAGGCAAAAGAAATGTTTGCTAAAGTTCCGGAAATTACACTTTACTTTTGGATTACTAAGCTACTGACTACTGGAATG
>NZ_JAWRYK010000835.1:0-241 GCF_046534635.1 Leifsonia sp. SIMBA_070
CATCACGGGACAGGAAGCACTCATTCTCCCCACCAAGGGCCGGACAGAACTGGACATCCAGGAGACCGGGCCGCAGTTTGTCTCAGTGGAGGACACCGTGTGCGCAGTTCACGCCTCGCGCGGAAACCTGACGCCGGTCTCCGACAACCTGCTGTCCGAACCGGCCATCGTATCCCGGCTCGGCGCGCTGATCGTCGGCGACAGGATCGACGCCGACTGGGCAGGATACGAGAAGGATTAT
>NZ_JAWRYK010000836.1:0-241 GCF_046534635.1 Leifsonia sp. SIMBA_070
TACATCATTTTTTTTAGCGTTTCTTTTAAAGTTGACTTTGCCTTCAATAAAAATTATTAGACATGATCATTATGGGAATAATGAATTTTTAGCAGATAGACCACATTTTGTTTTGAAGTTAACAAATCCTTTCTTTAATGGAATTATAGCAGTAAATCAAAATCTTAAAAATTGGTCAGAAAAAGTGTTGAAAGCAAAAAACGTAATTTATTTACCGAACTTTACTACCAATAATGAATAC
>NZ_JAWRYK010000837.1:0-241 GCF_046534635.1 Leifsonia sp. SIMBA_070
GTCGAGGAGCTGTCGAAGATCGACGGTGTGACCGTGCCGACGCCGCAGGGCGCGTTCTACGTGTACCCCGACGTGCAGGGCCTGCTCGGCCGCGAGTGGGGCGGCCGTCGGATCGAGACGAGCCTCGAGCTCGCCGACTACATCCTCGACGCCGCAGAGGTCGCGGTCGTTCCGGGTGAGGCCTTCGGCCCGAGCGGCTACCTCCGCCTGAGCTACGCCCTCGGTGAGGACCAGCTGCTCG
>NZ_JAWRYK010000838.1:0-241 GCF_046534635.1 Leifsonia sp. SIMBA_070
GCCGTCGAAGCCGGCTCGGAACAGCCTGCCCTTGGAGAACCCGGAATCGCTGCGGCCGTAGGACACCACGCTCGACGCCGGGAGGCCGGAGGCCAGGGCACAGAACTGGTTGGGGCCGTTGACCCGCAAGATCTCACCGCTGATGTCGGTGGGGACGATCGGCCGGTTCTGCGAATCAAGGGTCAGGCCGTCGGCGGCCGCGATGATGTCGAGACCACCAAATGCGACGAGTGTCTGTGGG
>NZ_JAWRYK010000839.1:0-241 GCF_046534635.1 Leifsonia sp. SIMBA_070
CTCGTGGCCGGGCAGGTCCGACTCAGTGGCGAGGACAATGGCGTCGGCCAGGTCATACACGTCCACATAGCTCCACAGATTGGCGCTCAGCTCCGAGCTGTCCCGGACCTGGGGGCCGAGATTTGTTTCGTAGTTGCCCTCATACTGCACCCAGCTTGGCCGGATCGAGATGCACCGGATGTCCGAACGAGCCACCGCGGCATCCATCAGCTGCTCGCCGAAATGCTTCGAAAGCGCATAG
>NZ_JAWRYK010000070.1:0-368 GCF_046534635.1 Leifsonia sp. SIMBA_070
CCGAAAGAAAATAACTCTTCAGCCAAACAAATAACAACGTAAAAAAAATAGTTTCTTCCTATTATAATGTCAACTGCATTGATGCCTGATGCAGTTTCTGGTTCCGGTCTGGTTTTAAATTGTAATTTAAGTGAACATTGGTAAATAGATTGGTAAATAATCTTAAAAACTAAAACATGAACATTCATGAAAACTAAGAATAATTGAATCTCCATCATACTAATTACTTCAAGTAATATAGGCAAATCTGGTGTCATTTACTATCAGGAGAAATTAATTCAATAAAAGTAGATCAACTGAAGTCAAGACGGGAATGATGTCGATATAACGCGAAATGAGTTTACGAAACAGGCCTCAAAAACTTTTGT
>NZ_JAWRYK010000840.1:0-241 GCF_046534635.1 Leifsonia sp. SIMBA_070
GCGAGACGGGCGCGCCGGCCATCCAGATCAACACCGGCAAGGGCTGTCATCTCGATGCGCATATGATCGGCCATGCGCTGGAGAAACTGCCGCTGGAAGACCGTTCCGTGCTGTTCATCGAGAATGTCGGCAACCTGGTTTGCCCGGCGGGGTTCGATCTTGGCGAGGCCTTCACTGTCGTGATCCTGTCGGTCACCGAAGGCGAGGACAAACCGCTGAAATATCCGGATATCTGTGCCGG
>NZ_JAWRYK010000841.1:0-241 GCF_046534635.1 Leifsonia sp. SIMBA_070
ATCTCCCTGACGGAACCACCGTTGTCATCAACCGCGGCTGGCTGCCCATCGGCAACAACGAAGCCGGCCGGCCTGACACTGTCCCGCCCGCCCCATCAGGGGAAGTCACCGTCGTCGCGCGCCTCAAGCCTGCCGAACCCACCCTGCAGCGCGGGGCGCCTGAAGGACAGCTGGCATCCATCGACCTTGCGAAGTACCAGGAGGAGGTCGGCTACGAGTTGGAGCAGGCCGCCTATGGGTT
>NZ_JAWRYK010000842.1:0-241 GCF_046534635.1 Leifsonia sp. SIMBA_070
CACGAGCCGTTTCGAAATACGGTTACGGGAGAGCGATCGGCGAGAGTCGGACACCTTTCGGTTGAATCGAAACCGGGCACGTGGCGAAATCAAACGCTTACGGGTGACGCTTCACACCCGCCCAAACCAGGACGTAGCCCATGAAACGCAGAAACGGATTCATCGCACTGATCGCAGCAGCCGTCACCGCCGCCGGCTTCCTGACCGCAATACCGGCCAACGCCGCACCGGCCACCGACAT
>NZ_JAWRYK010000843.1:0-241 GCF_046534635.1 Leifsonia sp. SIMBA_070
GGACAAGATGAGGTTCTCGAAGCTTGTCGAAAATGCTATGCTTCGTTGTTCACCGATCGCGCGATTAGTTACCGAGAAACTCAAGGCTTCGACCACATGCAAGTGGCGTTGTCGGTAGGCGTGCAAAAAATGGTGCGTTCTGACAAAGCCTGTGCGGGGGTTGCTTTTTCTCTCGATACCGATACCGGTTTTCCCCATGTCGTCCTCATCGATGGTGCATGGGGACTCGGAGAAAATGTCG
>NZ_JAWRYK010000844.1:0-241 GCF_046534635.1 Leifsonia sp. SIMBA_070
GCAGAAGTGGTCCTGCAACTTTATCCGCCTCCATCCAGTCTATTAATTGTTGCCGGGAAGCTAGAGTAAGTAGTTCGCCAGTTAATAGTTTGCGCAACGTTGTTGCCATTGCTGCAGGCATCGTGGTGTCACGCTCGTCGTTTGGTATGGCTTCATTCAGCTCCGGTTCCCAACGATCAAGGCGAGTTACATGATCCCCCATGTTGTGCAAAAAAGCGGTTAGCTCCTTCGGTCCTCCGAT
>NZ_JAWRYK010000845.1:0-241 GCF_046534635.1 Leifsonia sp. SIMBA_070
GGCGCCGATGCCGTTGTATGGCGCGGCCGCTCGACGTACTTGGCCAAGGGCGTGTTCCTGCCCCGCCTGGACCGCCCGGAAGCCAGTGGTCCACGGCCGGACTTCACGCCGCCGCCGCCAACGGCGCTGTGGCGTCTCGGTGCCGACGCCGGCCGGAACTATGCCATGGTCTCCGGCGACTTCAACCCCATTCACCTCAGCCGCCTGTCGGCCAAGGCCCTGGGCATGAAGCGGTCACTGG
>NZ_JAWRYK010000846.1:0-241 GCF_046534635.1 Leifsonia sp. SIMBA_070
GGTATCCCGCGCTGGTGGGGGATCGTTGCCGGTTCCGTCGGCTTCGTCGTCACTCTCGTCGCCAGCGGAACCCTGCGCTGGTCGTGGGGCCGAGGCCTCGGCTGGGTCATCCAGATCGTGATCGCGCTCGGCGCCCTCCTCGTGCCGGCGATCCTCCTCGTCACGATCGTGTTCGCCGCCCTCTACGCCTACGCCATGATCGGCGGATCGAAGATCGAGCGCCGCGTCCAGGAGCAGCGCC
>NZ_JAWRYK010000847.1:0-241 GCF_046534635.1 Leifsonia sp. SIMBA_070
GGATCGCCCAGGGCAAAAGGAAGCAGGCATAGGCGAGCGTGTAGTCGGCTGGCCCGTTCATGCGCTCGCCGATCCCCGCCCCGCCGGTTGTGATCCCCCAGGCCATGTAGCCGACCCGCAGATACCAGACGCCACTGACGAAGATGAACAGCCGCATCGCCCAGCGCCGGTGCCGGTCGATCTGGCGGCGGCGGATGAAGTGCAGCGCAAACGCGGCGGCGACCAGGATCAGGATGCCGTC
>NZ_JAWRYK010000848.1:0-241 GCF_046534635.1 Leifsonia sp. SIMBA_070
GTCGGGCGAGGACGCGTCGTATCGCTCGAACGGCGAGGACTACAAGGTGCTGCATACGCTCGCCGACCTGCGCAACGTCGACACGAACCTGAACGGCCGCTACGTGCTCGGCAATGCAGTCGACGGCGCCAACGCGAAATTCCGCAGCATCGGCGGCGACAACGCGTTCTCCGGCGTGTTCGACGGGTTCGGCAACACGATCCAGCGGCTGTCGATCTAAAACGGCACGGCGAACGTCGGC
>NZ_JAWRYK010000849.1:0-240 GCF_046534635.1 Leifsonia sp. SIMBA_070
GCCGATATTGCGGGTAGCGAGAACGAGCCTCCCCTGATTGAATCCGACTGAAACTTTACTCCCGGAGAATTTGCATCATGGCCAGGACATTGCTCAGCCTGCAGGTCATTCCACGCACCCCCGCGGGCGAAGACGTGATCCCCTACGTCGACCGCGCCATTGCCCTGATTGCCGATTCCGGCGTCAAGTACCGCGTGGGCCCGCTGGATACCACCATGGAGGGCGAGCTGGACGAACTGC
>NZ_JAWRYK010000850.1:0-240 GCF_046534635.1 Leifsonia sp. SIMBA_070
GTCGATGAAATCCGCCAATGACGACCTCAGCGCGGAGGACGGATTGCGGAGCCGGTTCACGGCGGCAGCCCGCGCGGCCCACGGCTCCACCAGCAGCCGGAACTCGAACAGCTCCGCCAGCTCCGCCTTTCCGAGCAGCGGTGTGGTCCGGTACCCCTTCCCGGGGGTCCTGATGATGAGGTTGTCGCCCTCCAGCTGGCTCAGCGCTTCCCGGATGGGGGTCTGCGATACGCCGAATTC
>NZ_JAWRYK010000851.1:0-240 GCF_046534635.1 Leifsonia sp. SIMBA_070
GGTGGCCGGTGATTTCCTGCTGCCCCGGGACCGAACGGCCCCGCTGCTGCTGATCGCCTCCGGCGTTGGCATCACCCCGTTCATGAGCCAGCTGCGCTCGCTCGCCGCCGGCGGTGACGGGACAGGTCCCGGGACTGTGGAGCGCGACGTCGTCCTCGTGTATGCCGCCGCATCGGTGGATGAACTGGCCTACGCCGCCGAGCTGCACCGCATGGGCATCCGGGTCCTGGTCTGCACGCC
>NZ_JAWRYK010000852.1:0-240 GCF_046534635.1 Leifsonia sp. SIMBA_070
GGTGCGCGCGTTGAGCTTGCGGGCGATGTGCACGATGCGATCGGCCAGCTCGACCAGCGCCTCGTCGCGGGAGGTGTGCTCGGGGGTCATGCCGCCAGGCTATCGGGTTTGACTTTATCAATATAGCTATGTTTTCATAACAACATGACGACGACCGATTCTGTGCGCACGCCTACCTCCGCGACGAAGGACGGAGGAATCGGCACCGCGACGCTGTTCGCGCTCGCTTTGCTCGCCGCC
>NZ_JAWRYK010000853.1:0-240 GCF_046534635.1 Leifsonia sp. SIMBA_070
GGCGTTGCCCTTGTGGACCACGTTGGCGCCGAGCTTGGTCAGGGAGTTGATGACGCCGTAGATGGCGTTCTCATTGCCCGGGATCAGCGAGCTGGCCAGCAGCACGGTGTCACCCTCGTGGATGCGGATCGGGTGGTCCTTGTTGGCCATGCGGGACAGGGCCGCCAGCGGCTCGCCCTGCGAACCGGTGCAGATCAGGACCACCTTGTGGTCGTCGGACCGCTGGAGCTGCTTGAAGTC
>NZ_JAWRYK010000854.1:0-240 GCF_046534635.1 Leifsonia sp. SIMBA_070
TCAGGACCCGACCAGCAACAACCAGATTATCCGGCGCGTACCCATCCACGAAGCGTGCTCTCACGTTGTTTGGGATGCCAACTCAAAGCAGATGGACAAGAGCGACGCGAAGCACTGCACGCTCATCAGCGCACTGAGTAAAGACGGCTGGAGTGCCTTTGCTGAAGATTACGGGCTAGATAAAGATGACATGCCTGATTTCCAGTCGCCATCTTCCAACTGGATTTTCCCCTGGACGAC
>NZ_JAWRYK010000855.1:0-240 GCF_046534635.1 Leifsonia sp. SIMBA_070
TTCACGTCGGCATTATAAGTCATTTTGAGACTTTTTTTCAGCCATACTTCGTCTTTACCGTCTTGATTTAATTCTTTAAAATCAATCTTCCCCTCTTTAATAATCGTTTTAGGTAAAGTGAAGGCTTTAGTTGCTATATGCATATCTGCTGGAGTTAGCGCTTTATATTGAGGATCTAAAAACAATGAAATAGTACCATCAGGTTCCCATAGTGCGAGTGATACTTTCTCAATATCGACA
>NZ_JAWRYK010000856.1:0-240 GCF_046534635.1 Leifsonia sp. SIMBA_070
CGGCGCGGATACGGCGGTTACCGAAGTTGTCGATGTCGTCGACGTCGATGCGCTTGGTGACGACCTCGCCGCCCTTGGTGACGCCCTCGAACTCGGTGTCGCCGCGGTGCAGGCGCACCATGTACTTGATCGTCTCGACGATGTCTTCGACCGTGAGCACCGAGTCGGTGAGCGGACGGTCGAGGCCGAGCTTCTGGTTCAGCTTGAAGCGTCCGACCTTCGCGAGGTCGTAGCGCTTGG
>NZ_JAWRYK010000857.1:0-240 GCF_046534635.1 Leifsonia sp. SIMBA_070
TCTCCACGCTCTATTTCTACATGAGCCCTTTCAAAGAGGTTCAGTCCGAACTCCTGGCCCGCACCTCCCCGACCATCTATGATATCCTGATCGCTTTTTTTGGGGGCATTGTCGGGGTCATTGCCGTGACGCGGTCCGAAAAAGGCAACCCGATTCCCGGAGTGGCCATCGCCACGGCACTCATGCCCCCGCTCTGCACCGCCGGTTACGGCATTGCCACAGGCCAGTGGAGCTTCTTTC
>NZ_JAWRYK010000858.1:0-240 GCF_046534635.1 Leifsonia sp. SIMBA_070
TCAGCAATCAGCGCATCGCCATCTGCTGCTCGTAACCTTATCAGCCGCAGCCATTCAGTCTTCATTGCCACAACGGTATTGTAATCTAAGGATGGATCGAAGACTCCCCTCTCGCCCTCATTTCGATCAGTGGGGTCACTGAGATGGATCAGGAGCGAGGCAACGGATAGAGCTTCAGTTTTACGGAGTGCTTCTAAAGCCAAAGCGCCTCGCACATCCTCAGGAATGCGCTTCAGGTAC
>NZ_JAWRYK010000859.1:0-240 GCF_046534635.1 Leifsonia sp. SIMBA_070
GTATCGGCTAGAGCAGCGGCAGCGGCTTGAATTGATTTATCTGATTTGATCATAAACTTACCTTGATGGACGATTCACTGTACGAATGTTGCACTGCCCCTGCAACCATGACGCCAGGCGCTTGCTTGGTAATGCATCCAGCTTGTCGAGGACAGAAGTAAGCAACTCGACAACTCTCCTGCGATCCTCATTTTCAGGAAACCAATCACCCAGTTCAACGTTGCAGCGTGGCGCCTTACC
>NZ_JAWRYK010000860.1:0-240 GCF_046534635.1 Leifsonia sp. SIMBA_070
GAGAAAATGAGTTTGACCCCGGTTCCACAGCACCATCCATTGAGCCGTGCCGTGCGCGGCGCGTTTTTGGGTATGGTTGTCAGCAGCTACGCGCTGCCATCGCTTGCACAACCCGTAAACGCTGAGCACAACAACCAGCTGCAGCAGTGGAACATTCAGGGTGGTCCTTTGGCACCGGCGCTCGACCGCTTTGCTCGCCAGGCGGGTATCAGCCTGTCCTTCGATGCCCAAAACGCAGCT
>NZ_JAWRYK010000861.1:0-240 GCF_046534635.1 Leifsonia sp. SIMBA_070
GTCACGCTCGGCGGCACCTCGCTGGAGACGGGCAAGCGACATCCGACCCTGGGCGACGGGGTGATCGTCGGCGCCAACGCCGCGACGGCTCGGGCGAAACCGGCCCGCAACCGGCACATGGGGAGCGAAATGGCCCTGCTCAAGATCGCCCGCATGGGGCACCCGGTCCTCAGGACCCGGGCCCGCGAGGTCGAGGACCCGACCGACCCGTCGGTGCGCGCGCTCGTGCGCTCGATGATC
>NZ_JAWRYK010000862.1:0-240 GCF_046534635.1 Leifsonia sp. SIMBA_070
GGGTCAGCCCGGCCAGTCCGAACAGGCCGTACGCCGTTCCACGCGCGGTGTCGCGCATCAGGGACGGCCGCAGCGGGACCGTCAGCAGCAGCGTCGCCAACAGCGCGAGGATGGCGAGCTTGCCGGTCCGTGCCAGCGTGTCGCCGGGGACGATCGACCAGAGCGCCGACGCGGCCATATAGAGCAGCAGCCCGACCGCCAGCACGACCGGCAGCGAGGGGGGGATTTGGCGGCGCAGCG
>NZ_JAWRYK010000863.1:0-240 GCF_046534635.1 Leifsonia sp. SIMBA_070
CCTCATTCCTCATTTCAACCCTTTTAATTATTCATATAACTCTTTTCACACCTTATTAACGAATAATATAGTATTTATAAAAAAAGGATGCTACTATTAATTAAAGTAATCTTTTCCTTATTTCTTATATGTTTGAACCCTATTAAAAAGCTATCTAATTTCTATGGAAAGCCAATTGCCTATAGAAATTAGATAGCTTTTTTATGCTCGTAAAAATTAAAAAATAGGAGGAGAAACATT
>NZ_JAWRYK010000864.1:0-240 GCF_046534635.1 Leifsonia sp. SIMBA_070
CTGTTCATTGTTATTCCCCCGTATTTTCTCGACGCATTTTAGCTTGACGTGTCGGGGGCATGCGAGTGCCGTTAGACGGCTCGGAGGGGGGGCGTCGCGCCTACAGGTCGATTTGTGCGCCAATCTCCCGCATCTTGTTCAGCACGAGCGCTAGTTGCTCATCAGTAAGCGCGAGCCGGGCTGCGCCGAAGAACAGGATTTGCGGGCTCAATTCGCGCGGCACTGCGCCGCCGGTGTATT
>NZ_JAWRYK010000865.1:0-240 GCF_046534635.1 Leifsonia sp. SIMBA_070
GTGCGATCATGCTCCTGACACTGAACATCGTCCCGGTGGCCTCGGTCGAAAGAGCTTGGGACGCAGTCTTGATGGCGACGTTGCTGTCGTTGTTCACCTCCGTGGTCGGCGGCGCCATCGCATCACGGTCGAATACCGCGTACCGGCTGATGCAGGTGCGCAGGCAGCGACTGCGCCGCACTCATGCGCCGGTTTCGGGTGAACCCGGACTGCTGTGTATCCAGATCGACGGCCTCGGGC
>NZ_JAWRYK010000866.1:0-240 GCF_046534635.1 Leifsonia sp. SIMBA_070
GCGGGTCCACGAGGCGGATCAGGAACCAGGCGGCGTCGATGTCGGCGAAAGCGTCGACGTCTTGCCGACCGGTGGTGAGAAAGACCCGGATCTCGCCCTTTTCATGGGCCAGTTCCGCGACACTTCTGGCCGCGCCGGCGATGTCAGGGACATCGATCCAGTGATCCCCTTCTTGCGCCGACCACTCGGGGCGTCGCAGCGTCAGGATGGGCACATCGAGACTCGCCGTCGCGGCGCCGG
>NZ_JAWRYK010000071.1:0-366 GCF_046534635.1 Leifsonia sp. SIMBA_070
AACACCGGCAACGCCGGTGCCATCTACCAAACTGCCTGCTCCCGGGATTCGAGCAGGCCAGGCTTTTTTGCCCACAAAGACAAAACCCCTACCTGCATGCGCAGATAGGGGTTTTGCGAAATGAATCTTGACGATGACCTACTCTCACATGGGGAAACCCCACACTACCATCGGCGATGCATCGTTTCACTACTGAGTTCGGGATGGGATCAGGTGGTTCCAATGCTCTATGGTCGTCAAGAAATTCTGTAGCCAGAATGTCCAGATGGACAGCCCAGCGAATTCGGATATGCGATATTTGTGGTCTTACGAATTTTCGGTTCTTTCGTCTTCACCACCGCAATCTGCGTCAGCAAATTGCTTGGG
>NZ_JAWRYK010000016.1:0-609 GCF_046534635.1 Leifsonia sp. SIMBA_070
ATTGTTCTGCGTTTTCAGCAGTTAGCAGTAATTCCATATCGTTTTTAAGCATTTTAGCCATGTTTAAAAGCAACTCTTCTTCAATCGCGTTGTAGATATCTACTACAAACATAGAGAGTTGCTGTAACTTCTCAGGAGGTAATGCCATGATCACTCAGCTCCTGGATCATTATTTTTCTGTTGATTCCCTTCCAATCCGAATAAATCAACGTTTTCAGGAAGGACCGTTCTATTCTCTTCCGTTATTTCTTCTAACATTTGAATTGCTTCTTCTTCAGAAACACCGTGGATTTTCATGATAGCTTTCTTCTTACTCGTTAGATTGTTCGTAACAAGCAAAATCTGCTTATTAATCTCGGCTGTTTGGTCCTCTGCTATAGAATCATAGAAAGTAACTGTCACTTCATAGTCATCAGTGCTTTCGAATTCATCATATAAAGAAGCAACTTCGGTAATAATGTCCACTAAATCGCGAATTCCGTCTTCTATGATCGTTTCGTGTGACTGCTTTGTTCTGAATGTCTTGGAGTTTTCACTTACAACCTCTGTCGCTGTTTTAACACCTTGTCCATCAAAACTAAAGGCTCCAGAAGAGAAACCAACCTGCAT
>NZ_JAWRYK010000867.1:0-240 GCF_046534635.1 Leifsonia sp. SIMBA_070
TATTTTCAGGCCCGGTAGCCCTAATACCAACGGCGCCTCCTTTTTCTGCAGCCTTGCTTAATGCGCCCATGATATCCGCCCCATACATCGGCCATCCTATTCTAGCCTGGCACGACACTATCAATCCATTCTTAATGGCTTCCAATACGTTTTTTTCATCCATAATTACCCCCTAAAGAATTCCTAAGAATTTACCAACTAATCCTATAATAAAGGAAAGTAAGATTAACCAGTAGATAG
>NZ_JAWRYK010000868.1:0-240 GCF_046534635.1 Leifsonia sp. SIMBA_070
CTGAAGACGCTGGACGAGACGGTCCGCACCCTCGACCCCGAGGACCTGCTCATCACTGACGACTCCGGTGCGATCGGCATCGCCGGTGTGATGGGCGGTTCCGCCACTGAAGTGTCGGACACCACCAGCAACATCCTCATCAAGGCCGCGCACTTCGAGGAAGTCAGCATCGGCCGCTCACCCCGCCGGCACAAGCTGCCTTCCGAAGCGTCCAAGCGCTTTGAGCGCGGCGTGGACTGG
>NZ_JAWRYK010000869.1:0-239 GCF_046534635.1 Leifsonia sp. SIMBA_070
TACCAACCTTTTTTTAATTCTATTCTCTCTTTTACTTCTTATTCAAATTATACTATATATGATTTATGGCAGTACCAGATTTACTGAATTGTCTGTTCTTATAGGTTTAGTATTATGTATTGTAATTGTCTTATATAAAACGGAAAAGAATTTAAAACTAAACCAATTCAAAAATTTTGAGTAACATCGCATTAATCATATCTCTACTTGTAATCATTATTGCTTTGGGATATCGATAC
>NZ_JAWRYK010000870.1:0-239 GCF_046534635.1 Leifsonia sp. SIMBA_070
CGGCGCGGGGCCGGCCGGACTCGCGGCGGCTGTGTACGGCGCCTCCGAGGGGCTGCAGGTGACCCTCGTCGACGAGGTGGCCCCCGGCGGGCAGGCGGGCACGTCGTCCCGGATCGAGAACTACCGCGGCTTCGCACGCGGGATCTCGGGAGGCGAACTGACCCGGGCGGCGACGCTGGAAGCGGTCAAGTTCGGGGCGCGGCTGGTCGCTCCCCGCTTGGTGACGGCACTGCGGCGCG
>NZ_JAWRYK010000871.1:0-239 GCF_046534635.1 Leifsonia sp. SIMBA_070
GACCGCTGCGGCATAGCTCATCTGCCCGTTCTGAATACCCGTGACGTACACGTAGGTGTCGAAGATCTCGCCGACCTCGCGGTTGAGCGAGTTCAGCACGAGGAACATGTGCTCGAAGCCGAGCTCCAGGAAGTCGCCGATCGCGAGGATGAACAGCACGATGATGGTCGGGCGGATGGCGGGCAGCGTGATGTGCCAGGTCTGGCGCCAGCGACCCGCGCCGTCGAGTTCGGACGCCT
>NZ_JAWRYK010000872.1:0-239 GCF_046534635.1 Leifsonia sp. SIMBA_070
CTGCTCGAGGTCCGTGTAGACCGGCGCGGCACCGACATACGGGTCGGAGGCGCCGATGGAGATCACGTGCGAGAGCACCTCGATACCGAGGACCTGACGCAGGAAGTTGCGGGCAACGGTGCCGATGGCGACGCGGGCTGCGGTCTCGCGGGCACTGGCGCGTTCGAGGACCGGACGGGCATCGTCGAAGCCGTACTTGAGCATGCCGGAGTAGTCGGCGTGGCCGGGCCGGGGCCGGG
>NZ_JAWRYK010000873.1:0-239 GCF_046534635.1 Leifsonia sp. SIMBA_070
GGAGCTGCGCGGACGGCTGTCCGGGGTTGCGGATGGCGGGGGCGCCGTCCGGGGGACGTGGACGGCTGTGGGAGCGGTCCACGGATGAACGGATGGCTGTGGGGAGCTGTTCGGGCAGCGAGGGGCGGGCAGGCCACCCGCCCCTCGCTGGTCGTCCGCGAGTCGCGCGAAGTCAGTCCCGTGCCGTCTGCAGGAGGGTCCACAGTTCAGCCCGTGCGGGAAAAGTCGAGAGGTCGATG
>NZ_JAWRYK010000874.1:0-239 GCF_046534635.1 Leifsonia sp. SIMBA_070
GTGACGTACTGGCCGACATCGCGGCGGGCAAGGCGGACGGTGTCAGTGCCGACGGAGTGTCGCGCGAGCTGTATGCCGACCCGCGGCGACGCGGAACGAGCGCCGGCGCCGGGGCCGAGGTCAACCTCATCAACGCGTATCCGGGCGCGATGCTCGATGGTTCGCGTGACGGAGATTTCGGCGATCTGACGGTCTACTCGATCTGTATCGACGGTGATGCGGTCTGTGACGTGCCCGAT
>NZ_JAWRYK010000875.1:0-239 GCF_046534635.1 Leifsonia sp. SIMBA_070
TGGTTTCATAGGCCTGAGGGGAACGCGACACAGCTTCGCGGGGTGCCGCGATGGATGAACGACTCATACCTTCTCCTATTGTTCTTGTTCTGCGCACGGGCGGTGTCACGCGATGGCCAGGCCGATATTTGATCATCAACTTTTGCCAGCTTGATCAACAAAGATCAAGGCTTGCGCCGCTCCAGCCCCGGCTCAAGGCCTTGTATGCAAGGGCCTGGGGCTGGCCTGCGCAATTGGCC
>NZ_JAWRYK010000876.1:0-239 GCF_046534635.1 Leifsonia sp. SIMBA_070
GGGTGAAAACTTAATCGCTGTTTTGCTCATATTGTTTACGCCCTTCTATTAATGCATCTAACAATGAAGTATC
The DNA here is from genome assembly GCF_046534635.1 of Leifsonia sp. SIMBA_070. NCBI lineage: Bacteria > Bacillati > Actinomycetota > Actinomycetes > Micrococcales > Microbacteriaceae > Leifsonia > Leifsonia sp. SIMBA_070. The sequence goes on from NZ_JAWRYK010000876.1 coordinate 74, forward strand.
TTTCGTTTGGCCACGTAATTTCTTAGCACGTAATTCAACGAATTCTGTTTCTGCTTTCGTCTTATCAAGCATCAGACGCATGTTAGCAATCTTCAGCAATCGTTCATCATCCTCGTGCGCTAATGTCACGAAACGAGTGATTAAATTGGATAGCGTAGTCATAGCC
>NZ_JAWRYK010000877.1:0-239 GCF_046534635.1 Leifsonia sp. SIMBA_070
GAGCGAGCAGGCCAGCGCGGTCACGGCATTGGCCAGCCCCTGGGCCCAGGCGCTGCGCCGTACTGCGGCGGAGGCGCGGGCATCCAGTTCCTGCTGCCGCGCAAAGACCTCCGGCGCGCTGCTGTTGGCCGTCAGGTCAGGGGCGGCGGAGAGCAGCCGGGCCATGGCTGACATGGACCGGGACTGCAGCCGCACGGTTGCCGCACGTGCCGCGGCATCGGCACCGTGGGCCATCAGGG
>NZ_JAWRYK010000878.1:0-239 GCF_046534635.1 Leifsonia sp. SIMBA_070
GTCGCGACTTCCACATGGGCTGCCGGAATGGTGAGGTTGACGATAATCTCGACGTCGGGGTGGTTCAGGGCCGCGTCGACGCCGCCGGATTCGCCGATGCCGAACTCCGCCGCACGTGCGGCTGCCACATCCTCGAAAAGATCCGCCACGATGTGCACCTTCACGTCCGGAAAGGACGTGAGGTTGGTGAGGTATTCCTTGCTGATGACACCGGCGCCGATGATTCCGACGCCGACAGG
>NZ_JAWRYK010000879.1:0-239 GCF_046534635.1 Leifsonia sp. SIMBA_070
TCCCTCGTTGTGGAGCGCGCGGACCGTGGCGACGACCATCACCCAGGCCAGAGAGACCGGGATGAGGATCTTCCAGCCCAGCGCCATGAACTGGTCGTAGCGCAGCCGGGGCAGGGTGGTGCGCAACCAGATGAAGAAGAACAGGAATCCCCACACCTTGGCGACGAACCAGATCAGCGGGAACCATCCCGAGTTGGCGCCGTCCCACAGCGAAATCGGCCAGGGTGCATGCCATCCGC
>NZ_JAWRYK010000880.1:0-239 GCF_046534635.1 Leifsonia sp. SIMBA_070
GGCGTGGAAGCGCTGCGGCCTGTGGTCCACCGTGTGGTGCCGGACCGCATTGTTGCCGGCACCTGGGCGTTCGCCGCAGCCATCACGGGCGGCTGCATCGAGGTGCGGGACGCTGACGCATCCGCTTTGGCCGTGGTGCTGGACAAGCTCACCCAGGCAGGCTGCACGGTGACGGTGGGGGAGGACAGCTTCACCGTCAAGGGACCCGAGCGGCCCGAGCCGATCAATGTGTCCACCCT
>NZ_JAWRYK010000881.1:0-239 GCF_046534635.1 Leifsonia sp. SIMBA_070
GGTGCCATCTCCCTGATCCGACTTCCATACTTCCGATATTTGGTTTTCTGCAGTTAAGTCACTCTTCTGGGCTATCACAAATCCCTGTATTAGTAACATGGATGCGACAAAGAGTCTTTTTTTATTTCTCATTAGTATCAATTCATTTTTTCACACAATCCTGGATCAGTGAAAATATTTTATATTGTAATTTATATTGTCTTTTCAATTCCCATAAGCAGCCTAACAGGTCCTAAAAG
>NZ_JAWRYK010000882.1:0-239 GCF_046534635.1 Leifsonia sp. SIMBA_070
GGGCCCGTCAGGACCTCGACGGTCTCGGCGCCGTCGCGCGCGATGAGCGCGAACGAGCGGTCGGGATCCGCCGCGAGAGCGGAAATGAGGGAGGCGGGGTTCTCAGCCAAGGGGTCTCTCTATCTATCTGGGCGGAGGTCCCGCAGAAAACGAAACGACCGCCGGTTCAGGGGCGGTCGTCAGAAATCGGGTTCACGAAACGGGCCGCCTACGAGGCGCGCCACCAGCTGAGGTTCATG
>NZ_JAWRYK010000883.1:0-239 GCF_046534635.1 Leifsonia sp. SIMBA_070
GGTGACCGAGAAGTACCGCGAGATGGTCGACGACCCCCGCATCAAGAAGACGAAGATCAACGCGCGCACGTTCTTCCAGACGGTCGCCGAGATCCAGTTCGAGTCGGGCTACCCGTACGTCATGTTCGAGGACACGGTCAACAAGGCGAACCCGATCCAGGGCCGCATCAACATGTCGAACCTCTGCAGCGAGATCCTGCAGGTGAACACCCCGACGACGCTGAACACCGACCTGTCGT
>NZ_JAWRYK010000884.1:0-239 GCF_046534635.1 Leifsonia sp. SIMBA_070
CGTGGTTAATTTACCTGATACACTTGCGATTCCAAGAAATATTGCCCCAGGATCAAAACAATGGAAATATGTGGGTTATGAAGACTGGACTAGCGGCTTCTGGCCTGGAGTTTTGTGGTATTTATATGAATATACAGGCGATGCGAAATGGAAAGAAAAAGCAGATAAATACAGTCGTTATCTGACACCTCTGTCTATGCGCAAAGCAACTGATCATGATCTTGGTTTTCAGATCTATT
>NZ_JAWRYK010000885.1:0-239 GCF_046534635.1 Leifsonia sp. SIMBA_070
GTCCAAAGTTCATCAATAGCATTTTTATAGTGCTTATGGCTTATTTTGCCAATTTGGGGATTCCTAGATCAGGTGAATTTCTGAGGGCGACCGCACTTACCACTTACGAAGGCGTCCCTTTTGAAAAAGGTTTTGGAACCATCGTAACAGAACGGGTCATTGATCTGTTAATGCTATTACTGATTTTAACCACAACACTGTTATTGCAAACCGATATAATTCTTGCTTTTCTAGAGGAG
>NZ_JAWRYK010000886.1:0-239 GCF_046534635.1 Leifsonia sp. SIMBA_070
ACCTCCACCCGATTCGTCGCCAATCCGTATGGGCCCCAGGGTGACCGGATGTATCGCACCGGTGACGTGGTCCGGTGGGTCGCGGTCACCGGTCCCGACGGACGTCTCGGCCACGAGGTCGCCTACATGGGCCGTTCTGATCAGCAGGTCAAGGTCCGCGGCTTCCGTATCGAACTCGGCGAGATCGACGCGGTGCTCGCCGGTCATCCCGCGGTGGACTTCGCCGTCACGATCGGTGT
>NZ_JAWRYK010000887.1:0-239 GCF_046534635.1 Leifsonia sp. SIMBA_070
CAGTAATTCGGAAGAATTTGATCAAGATTTGGGTTCTTGGAATATTCAAAGCGTTGAAACCATGGCTGGAATTTTTAGTTCATCCGGAATGTCGGTTAAAAATTACGGAGCCACCTTAATTGGCTGGTCCAACAAGGAAAATACACCTCTAGGATTAACTCTCGGAGCAAATGATGTTGAATACTGTCTTGAAAGTGAAGCAGCAATAGCACGTGAAACTTTAATCAATGATTTTGGTT
>NZ_JAWRYK010000888.1:0-239 GCF_046534635.1 Leifsonia sp. SIMBA_070
TTCGAACAGGAGTTCGGTCAATTTCATAAAGTCCCGAAGAAGGCTGATCAAGGCATCCTAAAATATTGAGCAGGGTTGATTTTCCCGAACCAGATGAACCCATTATCGTTACAAATTCGCCTTCTTCTATAGCAAACGAAATTCCTTTTATGGCGCGTACTGTTTCGTCGCCCATTTTAAATTCGCGTTTTAAATCCTGAATATTGATAATTGTATTTTTCATGACTTATTTTTTTCCG
>NZ_JAWRYK010000889.1:0-239 GCF_046534635.1 Leifsonia sp. SIMBA_070
ATTGACAACCCCTGGTGAGACTGCCGCATTAGATGATAATTCGTGGTCAGGACAATCGCTGGCACTTAGTATTCCAAATATGGATTCCACTCAAAATGCAGCGACGGTCTCTTTTCAAGTGAAAGTCAATGCAACAAGGGAGGCTGCCTCAGTTACCGAAACGGCTCGGTTTAGTGGAGATAACCTGGTGATTGATACCAATTCAATTGATTATGTCATCCAGCGTAATCAAGCACCAG
>NZ_JAWRYK010000890.1:0-238 GCF_046534635.1 Leifsonia sp. SIMBA_070
CCGACGCCGAGCGTGATGACCGTGAGCGCCGTCGCGTAGAGCGTCGCATGCTCGCCGAGCCTGTGCTCGACGACGCTCGGCATGATCGCGTAGGCGACGCCCGCGGCCGCGAACACCCACGGTGCGGCGGGGACCACGATGCGCAGAAAGCTGCGGTGTCCCGCCGCCGGAACGCGAAGGTCCTTCCACCACGGCCCGCGCGCGCGATCCCGCACAGCGAGAGACTCAGGGGCCTTGG
>NZ_JAWRYK010000891.1:0-238 GCF_046534635.1 Leifsonia sp. SIMBA_070
CCGAGAAGCTCACCGCCTGGATGGCCGGAAGCACCGGGGAGCGCTACGTCTCGGTGCGGTTCGGCAACGTCATCGGCAGCCGCGGCTCCATGCTGCCGCTGTTCACCGAGCAGATCCGCCAGGGCGGCCCGCTCACCGTGACGGACCCCGAGGTGACCCGGTTCTTCATGACCATCCCCGAGGCATGCCAGCTGGTGATCCAGGCCGGCGCCATCGGCCGCGGCGGCGAAGTCCTGAT
>NZ_JAWRYK010000892.1:0-238 GCF_046534635.1 Leifsonia sp. SIMBA_070
CCAGGCATCCTTCTTGGCTTTCGCCCGGATCCGATCGGCGATATCGAGTACGACGGGCACGGTGCGCAGCGCCTTCGCGAAGCCGCCCGGTCCGGTCGTCTCCTGGCCGATGCAGCAGACCTCGTGCGGCCAGGTCTCGTCGGCGTGACGCGCCGCCTGCCCGCCGATGCGCAACTGGATCAGTACGGTGTCGGCGTCGGCCGCCGCTGCGTCCAGATCGTCCGTGACATGGACGGAT
>NZ_JAWRYK010000893.1:0-238 GCF_046534635.1 Leifsonia sp. SIMBA_070
CTGCTTGCGGATCCCCGAGATGAACTCGTCGGCCTCGGCGACGGATCCCACGGGCTCAAGGTGCGTGATGAAGCGCGACCTCTTGATCTCGATCTCGTGCTCCACGCGGCGGGCGATCGTCGCGGGATACTCCATCCCATCAGGGTACCCGCGGGTAGCCTGGAACCGATGCCCAACCTGCTTGAGGCCGCCCGCGCGGCCGGTGACGATGCCGATGCCCTCTACGACGCCTTCCTCG
>NZ_JAWRYK010000894.1:0-238 GCF_046534635.1 Leifsonia sp. SIMBA_070
GGCCGGCGCCGATCACGCGTTCGGCGCGGACATAGTCCTCGCCGTACTGGGCCAGCACGTTGGCGCGGACCACCCGGGCCAGCTGCGGGGTGTAGACAATGGCGATGGCGAAGATGATCACCGGAACGGTGGACCCGAAGAGGGCAACCGAATAGTCCTTGAGGGCAAACAGCAGGGCGGCGGCCAGCGCGATGCCGGGGAAGGCCATCATGATGTCCAGGACGCGCATGATGCCTTC
>NZ_JAWRYK010000895.1:0-238 GCF_046534635.1 Leifsonia sp. SIMBA_070
ATGAGGTCCACCAGCCGGTCCGAGGAGAAGTTGGAAACGCCGATGGCCCGCGCTCCGCCGTCGTGATGGATCTTTTCCATCGTCCGCCATTCGCCGTAAACGTCGCCAAAGGGCTGATGGATCAGATACAGGTCAACATAATCCATGCCCAGATACTGCAGCGAGGTGTCAAAGGCCCGCTGGGTGGTGGCCTCGCCGTTGTCCTGGATCCAGAGTTTGGTGGTGATGAACAGTTCGT
>NZ_JAWRYK010000896.1:0-238 GCF_046534635.1 Leifsonia sp. SIMBA_070
CTCGTGAACTCGATCGACGCCGACGGCACCAAACAGGGCTTCGACCTCGAGCTGATCTCCGCGATCCGCGAGCTCTCGAGCGTACCCGTGATCGCGTCGGGCGGTGCCGGGGACGTCAGCCACTTCGCCCCGGCGGTGCGCGCAGGAGCGGATGCCATCCTGGCCGCGACGGTGTTCCACTCGGGACAGATCCGCATTGACGATGTCAAGCGTGCCATGCGAGAAGAGGGAGTGCTGG
>NZ_JAWRYK010000072.1:0-364 GCF_046534635.1 Leifsonia sp. SIMBA_070
GGTCACGGATCTCCTCCACGACGGTGTCGGTGAGGTCGAATGTCTCGACCCCGTGCCGCTCGGCCATCGCCCGGCGCTCAGGGACAGGATCGACAGCGAAGACCCGATAGCCGCGGTGCACGCCGATGCGTGCCGCGAGCTGGCCCACCGGCCCCAGACCCATGATCGCGAGCACGCCGCCGTCGGGCACATGCGCGTAGTCGACGCCCTGCCAGGCGGTGGGAAGGACGTCGCTGAGGTAGAGATAGCGTTCGTCGGGCAGATCTCTTCCGACGCGGATGTGGTTGTGGTCAGCGAGAGGCATACGCAGGTATTCGGCCTGGCCGCCGGGTACCTGCCCGTAGAGCTTCGTGTAGCCGAACAG
>NZ_JAWRYK010000897.1:0-238 GCF_046534635.1 Leifsonia sp. SIMBA_070
GTAGAGCTTGTAACATCGTATCCGCTGATTCATCCGCGCCATAAGGCGACCAGACTGGATAAGCTTGCTCAGGTTTAATTAGGTCTGTTTCCTGCTGGGCAAGTTCCGAGATTAGAAGCTGTATGATGTAGAACTTGTCTGAACGACTCAACGATCTTAAGGTTGAAATCAGGTCTGATGAAACCATAAAAAGCTCTCGGGGTAGATTTGTATTCTATTCTAAAATGCTTCTATGTAG
>NZ_JAWRYK010000898.1:0-238 GCF_046534635.1 Leifsonia sp. SIMBA_070
CCGGATCATTGGACGTGCGCACATGCAGGGAACACAGTTCGGCGCTGACTACGAGCACCACGGCTTCAGGGTCGGCATCACAGAAGGACTTTGCTGCCCGCATTGCCGGGAAGGCGGCATAGCAGCCCATAAAACCAAGATGGAACCGCTGCACCGATGCGTTCAGGCCCAGCGCCCGGACCACTTTGTAATCCGGTCCGGGATTGAAGAACCCGGTGCAGGAGACGGTAATGACGTG
>NZ_JAWRYK010000899.1:0-238 GCF_046534635.1 Leifsonia sp. SIMBA_070
GGCATGATTCTTCTTGCCCGCTCCTATGTCAGCACTGGAAATGCGGGCAAAGCGCGCGAACTGCTTTCACCATGGTGGGCTACACAGCGCTTATCAGCCGATGACGAGCAAAAGATCCTGAAAGAGTTCTCTGGCGTTCTGACGCGCGAAGATCATCAGCGCCGTATTCTGCGTTCTCTTTATAATGACCGTATGCAGTCTGCAAAACTGCTTGCAGGCCCGGCACAGGCCCAATCGC
>NZ_JAWRYK010000900.1:0-238 GCF_046534635.1 Leifsonia sp. SIMBA_070
GTACGTCCTGATCACCCTCGGATCCACGGAGTCCCGGATCCGCACGGGCACCGTCTACATCGTCGTCTCGCTCGTGTCGAGCATCGTGTTCCTCTCGGCGATCGCCGTGATCTATGCCTCGCTCGGCACCGTCAACATGGCGCAGATCGCCGAGCGGATGGACGAGATAGCGCCGAACGTGCAGATGCTGCTGCACGTGATGTTGCTTGTGGGCTTCGCGGTGAAGGCCGCGGTCTTC
>NZ_JAWRYK010000002.1:0-639882 GCF_046534635.1 Leifsonia sp. SIMBA_070
GACACCGACCGCTTCCGATGTCCTGAGACACTTTCGCTTCCGATGTCCTGAGACATCACACTTCGAGATGTGCGCGCACCGTGCGCGCCAAAATGAGCGCGCAACCGGAACGTGTAAATGTGAGAGGTGGAGTGGCGCGCTGGAAGCGCGGGCAAGCTGCCCAAGGAGTCAAGCAGGCGGTGCACTACGCCTTCGGCGGCGTCTGCGACGCGACCCTGACAGCTAAGACCGCCGACGGCGCACTCGCCGCTGTCGGCTACGCGGACGCGGTCATGACCCGGTACATCGTGGAGCACGGTGCGATCCGTGACGACCTGCTCACTCGCTCCCAGTTGAAGGATTGGGTCGACGGACTCGACCCACTGACCGGCGAGCGTCGAGGCCGAGACCTCGAATCTCCTGTCGCAGATCTGATCTTGGATGCGACGATCAACGCACCGAAGTCGTTCTCGATCGCCGCCATGCTCGACCCGGAGTTGGCCGACGCCTACGAAGACCTCCAGGACCGACTCCGGGACCGGATCATCAAGCTGTGGCAGACCGAGCTCAACGCCCGCCGCGGCAAGCAGGGCGCGATCCGTGAGGACCTTGCCCGGATCGAGGTCGTGGAGTTGCGTCACGAACGGTCGCGGTCGCTGGACCCGCACAAGCACCGCCACCTCTGGCTCAACGTCAGAGTAAAGGGCCTCGATGGCAAGTGGTCGAACGTCGACACCCGGGTTGTTCTGCGCTTCCAGAACATAGTCAACGCTGAAGGCGACCTCGCGTCCCGAACCGACCCGGCATGGATCGCGGCGTTGGCGGCAAAAGGGTTCACGCTGAACGCAGATGGGGAGATCGTACAGCTGCAGCATCTGGTGCGGCCGCTGTCTAAGCGGTCCGCGCAGATCGAAGCGAACAAGGCCGCACACCTCCGTCAGTGGAAGGAGCAGCATCCGGACGAGGAGCCCTCTCCTAACGTGTTGAACCAAGTCGATCAGTGGGCTTGGGCAGCCGGGCGGCCCAACAAGCCGAGCCAACTCAATGAGAACGAGTGGGCGTCCATTGTGATGGCCGAACTCCTGAACGCTGATCCGGAGCTTGGCCAGCCACGGAGCGAGGTGGTGGCACGGTCGGTGGCCATCGAGGATCTCGACCTCGAGCTCCTCGCAGCGAAGGCGATCGTGGATGCGGACGCCCGCTCGGCGGGAACGGGAGCGCGATTCAGCGATATGGACGTTCGCGCGGGAGCGATCCGAGCTCTCGCCGCATCTGGCGTAGTGACCGATCGGACACAGCTCGCCGCCGTGATCGACAAGGTGACTTCCTTCGCGATGCGGACGTACACAGTCACGCTCTTGTCGGAAACGAATATCCCTGAGCACATTAAGAGGCGAATGGCGACTTCGACCGCAACGCTGAAAGCCACCATCGCCCAACGAACGGAGTCCCTTGCGTCACCGGGCAAACTCGTTGCCGTTGCCGAAATCACGGCTGTTGCCGATGCGATCGAACCAGCGCAAACACTCGACCAAGGACAGCTGGAAGGAGCCTCCTCGATTGCGGGTACTGACCGAATCGTCGCAGTCGCTGGAGCCGCGGGCACAGGTAAAACGACAATGCTCAAGGTGGCCGGTGCTGCGCTACGTCGCCGAGGTCGAAACATGATCATCGTTGCTCCGACCAAAAAGGCCTCGGCCGTGGCGGGTCGTGAAACCGAGAGCGCTTCGTCATCATTGCACCAGCTACTCCACGACTACGGATGGCGGTGGACCAACAACCGCGCTGGCGCCACCGAGTGGTCGTGCCTCCAAATCGGAGACACTGACCCAACCACAGGAGCCCAGTATGTGGGTCCCCGTATCGGGATTCGATCTGGCGACCGCATTGTCGTCGACGAGGCCGGCATGCTCGACATGGAGGCCGCTAGTGCTCTGCTCGACATTGTTGGTCGGACGGGGGCGAGTGTTGCCCTTGTCGGCGATCAGTACCAGGCTCTCCCAGTTGGGCACTCGGGCGCTATGGCGTTGTTCTGGCGGAGAGCCACTCGCCAAGTCGAGCTTCTAACAGTCCATCGGTTCAAAGATCCGGCGTGGGCCGATCTGAGTCTGAAGTTGCGCAGGTCCGAGGGCCGCGATCAGGCGGAGGCGGCCGCAAACGAACTGGTTCGTGCGGGCCATGTCGTCCTTGCTAACTCGGAGTTGGAGGCTCGGGATGTAATGGTCGGAGCTTGGTTCGACGCCGCTCGCAACCGTAAGACCATCGCCTTAGTCACGGCCACTCATGCCGAAGCTCAGGCGATAAGTGAGGAGATCCAGAGTCGACGGGCCGCAAACGGGACCGTCGACACACGGGAGGCAGTGTCTGGACAGACTGGCCAGCAGATCTTCGTCGGCGACGTCGTCCAGACCCGTCGGAACGACACCGCGACCGACGTCCAGAACCGCCAAAACTGGGTGGTAAAGGGCGTCACGGCGCAGTATGTGATGCTCGCCTCGGCGAGCGACTCGACGGATCTCCGGAAGATCACTCATCAATACGCGGAGTCGCATCTTCACTTGGCGTACGCCACGACGGTCTATGGGGTGCAGGGCGAGACGACAGACTTGTCGTTCGTGGGACCCGGTGTGGACGCGGCAGGCTTTTACGTCGGCCTCACACGGGGCAAGGAGAACAATATGGCTGTTGTCGTTGCTCCGACCAAGGCGGCCGCCAAGTCTCAACTCGTAGAGACGATGCAACGGCAGGTCATTGAGGAAACCATCGACAAATCGCGCTTTGCTGCTCGCACGGAACTTAGCCGTGCTGCTCTACCTGAGACTGGCCCGATTCAGGCAAAATCCCCCAAGTATTCGCGAGGACCAGCTGTTCGTTGAGCGGGCGTGCCTAGCCGACGACAAGTCCGCTCGCTCGTAGCCGACGACCGACGAAATTCGCACCATCGAGGTCGCCATTGCGTGCATCAAAGCGCAGAAGTGCAACTCCGAGTTGGTCCGCCCGATCTTGTGCGGTCGGAAGCACTCCCCCAGGAACGAAAATCACGGGGCGCCGCCGGTCCTCAGCGGCCACGTTGGCGACCCTTTCCACCATCTCGACATCCAAATTTCGTTGTCGATTGTCTACCCACGCAAGAAAGTGGGCGCTGTAGAGATCACAGACACGACCTTCATCTCCGAGCGCCACGACGGTGTCTGTTGCGCCCAGGAAGGCCATCCACTGTCGACACAGTTCGATGGCCTCGGTGCGCGAGGCTCCCCACGGCATTGGTGCTGGCGGTATGGCGTCCACGGCACCAGTCTGCCCGAATCCCCAGACTCTGATCTATCCCCGTCGCTACTCAGCGGCGACGTGGTGCCTCCCTCTCGCCGACCCCCTCCGGTGCCGGCCGTAGCTAGGGAAACCCGACACCCGGACCTCGGCGGATGGCTAGGGAAGGTGATCGGCGCCTGCAATCCTTATGCGGCTGACTCATCGTCATGATGGCTTCGTAGGCAGCTGTGCTCGGTCCCCAAGGGCGAAGCGGTTCGGACCGCAATGGGGGCACCCAGTTGATTTTGCGGGCTCGTGCTCAATGACCTCATCGGTGAGCGGGTGGTAGGAGACCCAATGATCTGCACTCGCTCCCGATTGCGTGAGTCCTCCAATAGTCATGAGCCAGTCATCGACCGCGCGTGACGCAGCGACAGCGTTGAGGGTGATCACACTGGGCGCGTGAATGTCGTCATCCTCGATGTAGCGCTGGCGGCGTCGCTGGACATCACTGGTGGCTTCTTCCGTAAGTTTCCATGCAGGGATCAGACCGTTGCACTGCAAGCATCCGCTGCCAGGAATGCTCATCCGGGAGACGGAGAAGATGTCCGCAATCTGGCCGTCGATGACCGAGACCTTCGAGCCGACTTGGGTGTTCGGTATGAGGTACTGATGAGTGACCGAGTTGACCAATCGACGAGCGAGCGCCGAGTCGGCCGCAAGGAAGATGTGGTCACAGTCGGTCAGAAGTGCGGCAACGTCCGTTTCGACAACCGAGCGCGCCACGGTCGTAATTTGCACCTTCCGGGATGCTTGACGCGCAACTCGGGCGGCAACCTTCACCTTCTGCGTCGCGAAACGGGCACCAAGCGCTCGCACCCACCGTGGGCGCGATTCGTCTTGGAGAAGGGGCACTACGTCTGAGCGACGCGCGCCGACAACGCGGGGTAGGTTGGTCGGATCGAGCCGATCCGGGTCGATGTAAAGGAGTTCGCCCACACCGAGTCGGGCGAGGTATTCCCCGATGAGGGAGCCGATGCCGCCGAGCCCCACAACAGCAACCTTGGAGCTGGCGAGGATCGCCTGCCCGCGATCGCCAAAAATACGGGCTTGGCGGTCGTAGGTGGGGTCTGCCACCTTGGCCGGCACAGGCTCTCGAGTGAGGGAGAGCTGGGGTCGTCCCACGACGCGAAGACTGGCGGAGTGGCGCTTTCCGTCGCTGGTCCAGATATCGCCGGCCACAGCATTGGATGCGAACACAAGGGCTCCGACGGGTACGCCGGCGTTGATGTCCAAGAGCGCTGGATATCCGCGCTCGTGCGATCCCATGTCTGTTCCCGAGAAATCGACGCTATCGATTCCGCCGTGATTGTGAACCGCGATATAGGCGAGGCTCTCTCGCGCACACGTGTCGATGTTGTCGGCGACGAACTCGGCGGTCAGTTTCCGATATCCGCGGATTCCTGCGACGTAGTCGATGCCATCCAAGGCGAGCACGACGTCGCGGACTAGGAGCCGGGTGCCGCGAGGGCTGCTCGCGATCCCGCATCGCAGGATCGCGCCGTGCTCGTCCCCGTCACCGGGGAACAGGTGGCCGCGCAAGTGGCCCCACTGTTCCCCGGTGATTACGACCGACCAGTCGCTGTTCACTGTTCGCTCAGCCACTTGAGTACCTTCAGAACTTTGGTCGCTGCGGTATCGATCGCGGGGTTGAGTCGATTGCTGCGTCGCGACAGCTGCGTTCCTGGCCGATTATGAGGTCCCCAGGTAACCGCCTGGAAGCCCTCGCCATGAGAGCCGCCATCTTTGCGATGCAGGTCGGGTCGCACGAACAGCGGGTACACATCGGCTTCCGGGTACGGGAAGGTGATCTGGAAGGCGATCCATGACGTCTCCTGCGCATATGCCGGCCCGAGCGGAACGGGGTCGATTGTGACCCATGCTCCGCCCGTGCCGTCGTCTTCGGACGTCACGACGGCGTCGCCAAACGTTTGGCGGAGCTCTTCGATCGCTTCGCCGACAGTCGCGGTAGTTGTCGTCGTGCTCACGAGTTGTCGTCCCCGTCGTTCGCGCGGAACTCGTCCTCGTTGTGAACACGGATGCTTTCGTCGTCGCCGATCGGCTTGAACTTCGCGCCGGCCTTGCGAGACAGAAGGAAGTCGATCTTGATGGGCACGCCCTGGGCGATCGCGCTCTCCTTGATCGACAGCCCGGTCTGCGAGGCCCCGCGGACGGTTACCGGACGGCGGTTGACCGTAACGTGAATGTCCTTCTGGGGAAGGAGCTTGGTGAAGAAGCGGTCACCGTTCGCGATCTCGACCAGTTCACCGGTTGCGATGGGGTCGTCGAGGTCATCAGGGATGTCCTTCCAGATCCCGTGGTCCTCCGGTACCGGAGGTGTGGGCAGAGCGCGCAGCTCGGTCACGGTGAGCACGGCAGTGCGTACCTCATACGGTGTCTTGTCGATGTAGATGGTGCGCGACCGGTCGGTGAAGAACCGCATATCGTGCTTGATCGCTACCTGCTCAGTCGGCTCGATGGAATGGTCCTGCGCGTCGGCGACGTCGAGCCACAGGTTCCCCGCGGGCGGGGTGACGAGGGTGCGCAGCTCAGCGCCGGTTAGGTGCCGCTTGTGCACGTCGATCGGTTCGCCGTCGATGTAGATTCGGTTGTTGTCCTGGGGGCCCATGGGGGCTCCTCTCTGCTGTGTGGCGGGCCGGTTTGCCCGCTCAGTAGCTAGAGACGGGACAGTTCCCGAATCGTCCGCGAGACCATCAGCTCGCGCAGTCCAGACAAACGTCCGAGCCGGGGGCGAAGTGGTTGTTGTGCTTCTGGAGGAAGCACTCAGTGCATGTCTTCTCGGCCTTTGCGGTGCACCCACAGTGGCCGGCTGGACAGCGGGGCTGCCCACAGGCGCGACAGATGAACCCGATGACGAAGCTTTGCTGACAGTGTTCGCATTGGTCCCAACGGTCCTTCGTGTACTGGGCGGTACCGTCCCGAGGCGGAGACATTGATAGCCAGGGCGCGCGATAGGCGACCATAATCACGAAGAGCCTGTCTCCGGCCCACGCTGCCTGCCCATAGAGCCGCTCGGATGAGTGACCGTCGCGGTACCAGATCTGTCCGTCATCGCGGACGATAGTGCGGTCGGCATGTCCCATTTCAAGAGCTGCTCTAACAAGTGGGTTCTCGGTCTGATCGCTGTAGCGCGCAGGAGGATAGAGTCCCCCGCGGGCGGCGGCGAAGGTCACGTTGCCCGCGTCGTTCAGAACGATGACAGCGCCCGGTGATTGGAGGCTGTTCGCGAGCCGCACGCAAATAGCCGCTCGCGACGCATTTGACGCTTCGAACAGGTCCGTCGCCGCGCCCACTGTTGGCCCTCGACTAGAAATATGTCCATCTACAAGGTCGTCGGGCAACAGCACCTGGGCCGCGAACGCGTCACAGCAGGCGTCCTCAAACGCCTCTGGTTCGCGGTGCTCGACAACCCTGGTTCCCAGTTCGATGTCAGTCTTCTGGATGTGGTGGCCGAGTTCGTGCAGAAGCGTGAACTGTTGACGACGGCGAGACATCGACTCCGTCACGACCAGTGTCGGCGGCTCCCATCGGTACCCACCAGCGACCGAGCAGTTCAACTGCGAGTCCGGAGGAACAAATTCGGGCACCCGCAGAACGGCGAGATCGCCGCGCTGCTGCAATGCCATGAAAGCGTCGAGCGTGAGATCCTCCAGCGACCCACCTCGCGACTCCCATACCCTGATCATCGCCTCTACCTGGGCGGGTGTGTCATCGAAGGTGCTGCGCATGGTTATCGGCTGCCAGTCGCGAGAACTGTCTGAAGGCGCTGCCTCCAACGCTCCCTCCCCTGGCCTGTTTCCCGGGCCGCGAGCTGATATACCTCGTAGCCCAAGCGCGTTCGGGCGCGGTCTTCGTCGCCGTCGGTGGCTCGAGCACGGATCCGATCACGCCACCGAGGTTCCTGCAACTCACGCTGAAGGTCAGCCGGCAGCGGCACAACGGTATCGAGGATCTGCTCGACGGGGATTTCTGTGGTAGAGGAGAGGCGGTCGGCTTCGTCAAGGGTTAGTGGCTCTTTCCCTAGACGGATCGCCATGGCGCGCGGCTGCGGCACCTGCAGGCTGCTCATGATGGTTTCCAGTGGGATCTGCAGCTGGTGTGTCGGAACCGACGCGGCAGCTTCTTGCAATTTTGGTGCGGTCTGGAGCACATCGATCGCGTCGAAGAGATCCGCGAGGGCGTGGGCGTTGCCGGAACCAAGCGCAGATGTTACCCGCCCTCGGCGTACACCTCTTGCCCCGGTTTCTCCGGTCATGGCCTCGTCAACAACTCGGCGTAACGGCTTTGGTAGCGTTGCGATCGTCGTTCCGAGCGCCGCGAAAGGGATAGATGTTCGGCTGCTTGGCCAGATTGTGATGGGTCCATGAAGCGGACTGGCGACGTCTTCAATAACGATGGCCGCGTCGTTCTCAACGCCGGGTTCAAGGGTGGCCGGTATGGCGAGCACCTGAGCGGCGTCGTCGTCGACCTGGTCAATCACCACGGCGACGATGGCGTCTTGCCAGTACGCTTGACGCAGTTGCCCGGGCACGACATCCTCGGTTGATTCAGTGCTTCGGAGCAGGCCATTTCGCCGTTTGGGGCCAATCGGGAATCGTTCGGAGATTGCGAGCCACCGCTCGGAGGCGTCAGACGACATTGGAGTCCTCCATATTTATACTGTCTTGTGACGGGACAGCGGACGAACTGTCCAGCACGAGACGCAGCAGTGCCGCAAGCACCTCTCGGCTTCGGGTGCTATCGCCTGCCAGTTCCGTGAGTCGAGCTCGGAGCTTCTGGATGATGTTGTAGGCGCTGGTCCTGCCTATTCCGAGTTCCTTCGCGAGCGCCGCTGCGTCTATGCCGAGACGGATTGCAGCGCGCTCGTGGTCAGTCAATTGCAGCAGGAGGAGTTGGGCGAGGCGCTCGTCACGAAGCTTCGTGTCGGTGACAGCGGCACTGTCGCGCGCGGGTGTTGTGTCTTCAAAGATGTCCCAGTATGCGTCGACCGTCGCTTCGAGCGCCTCTCCTGTCTCCAGCAGCGAGGGAAACCGGTCCGCGCAGATGCGGGTGAGGTCGCTGATGTGCAACCTGCCCGCCGCGGTGAGCAGCATTCGAAGCATCTCTTCGAGCTGTCCCGCACGGCCCAACCTCACAGGACCATCACTGGCCGCTGGCAGGATCTCAACTGGAGCACTAGCCGCGATGGAGTGGAGTTCGCCATCGGTCACCGGGCAGTCGATGTCGTCGCCATCGGCAAGGTACCAGTAGTGAGCCACGGTCGACGGATTGAAGAGGGGGCTGCGCTCGAGCCGCTTCTCCAGCCGGTTTCGCAGTGCCCCCCAGGGCTGCTTACGCGCCCGATCGATAAGCCAACGTTCAACCCACTTGTGGGTCTCCCGCCGTGCGGCCCTATCATCCGGAAGAGTGGTGACGACATTGACGTATCCAGCACCTTTTTCTTCGAAGAAGCTGTTGACGAAGTCATCGATCGTATCGGTATCCCGCAGGGTTGGGAATCGGCGTAGCTGCTTCCTGAAGACGCCACGCATCATCTCGAGCGCGGCGAGACCGAGGGTTCCGCGGGCGAGCGCTTCGTCCCGAATAGCAGTTGTGCTCATGTTCGCCTGCTGCGCTAGTACCAAGAGTTCTGGCGACCGCCACGCAGTCGAACTCGGCCGGCAACGCGCTGGACGGGACGCAGGGCCGCAAACTGTGCTGCCACATCGTCATAGAGTGTGCCCGTAGCAGCGGGATCGGACACCGAAACGATGATCGCGAACGGTACCTCGGTGGGCGATCCGTCGAGGGCGCCAGCCCGGCGTGCGACGTATCGCACTTCTAGCCGGGCATCGTCGACCTCACCGGCAGCGAAGCTCACCCGGTGGTGTCGGAGCGTCTCCCATTTGCCTGAATCGCGGAGGTCTGACTCGTTCAGGCTTGCGGAGCCAGTGAGAGTCTTGGTCACCGGTTCCTGTCCGCTCGTCCACCCGGAAGTAAGCAACGCTCGTGCCTCGGCTGAAGTCAGATCGGCAATCCTCGCCTTTTCTGACGATCCTTGGGACGGCGAGAATCGGAACATGTTGCGGTTCGGCCGCAGTGTGAGTTCCAGAGACGCGGAGGTGTACTCGGTGGGCTGAGTAGGTTCCACGGGGGAGGCATAGGCGAGCGTAATCGACATCTTTGCCTCGCTCGAGAATGAGCGCGGCAGCGGGAGCTGATAGCCGAGAATGTCGCCTCGTGCGATCTGATCGACGAATAGAACATGGACTTGATCAGGTCCGCAGTCCAGCGCGTCCGCGAAGGAAAGCGGGAGACGCCCAAAACCCAGCTCATCCTGGCGGGCCTTATAGGCCCGGTGACGTTCGGCAAAGTGAGCAGCGAACGCACGAAGCACACTGCTATTGACTCGGGGAAGCCGCGTTGCGAGATCTGCGAGCGCGTGCGTGACGACCGGTGCCGAGAAACTAGTTCCGCTGGCTTCCAGGAAACTCCCGTCGGCGCGCAGCACGTCGAACATGCGGTCATCCACCCCGCCGAACTGAACGCCCAGGGGCTGGATACGGTTTCCTGGTCGCCCGGGTCCCATCGACGAGTAGGGCGCTCGCGCCCAGGGACGGTCGGGAGCAGGCGCATCGCATGCTCCAACGGACACGGCGTTGGCCATGTCCGCCGGGACTTGTACTCGATGCAAGCCGGTCTCCGGGTGCTGGTTTCCATCGTTGCCGGCTGCGACAACGAAGACGATGTCACGCTCCCACGCAAGCTGATCCAACTCGGCAGTCCAACGGTTCGGCTCCATGTCATCTTCAACCGCGAGCGTTGGCCCGAGGCTGAGATTCACGAGTTTATGTTTGCCCTCGGCCAGGGTCTCCTTTATCCGATCGAGGATCCAGTATCCGTCGAGGTCACCCGCATCGTACGGAGGGGGCATGACGCGGAAGCTCTCGACGGGCAACGGTGGTTGCTGTGCCTGCCCGCCGGCCGCCAGCAGCCCGTAGAGCACGGCCCCCGTAACGCCAGTCCCGTGATCGAGATCGTCTGCGTCGGCAACTTCCGGGGTCAAATCGAGAACTGGGATCGGAAACAGGCCCGAGTCGTCACTGTGATGCACCCCACCGTCGAACACGGCCACGGTGGTCACATCGGCCAGCGCGCCATGAGTCGCGGGCGGGATCACACGGCTCCCGCTTCGAAGCCCGAATCGTGGGCGTGGTCGTATTGCAGGCATCGGCCGTAGCACCCGCAACGGGTTGAACCGCGCAAGCTCTGGGGCTTCTGTGAGCGACGCACGGATCGGCATAAATGTAAGGCCGCCTACCTGGCGAAGGAACTCGGTATGCACGCTGCCTCCGCGCGATTCCACCAAGGTGATCCACCGCTCCAAAGCGTCATCGTCGACGGGGACGGGCTCGCCAGACCGCACCGCGCGTGGATGGAGCACGGCCTCCCATACCGATGACTCATCTCCAGTCGTGTCATCCCCGAGGTCTGATCGCAGAACGGTGCTGAGTGCGGGCGACGCGAACTCCTCGAGGCGTCGAATCTGCTCGAACGCCTGGCGGGCGCTGCGGCCAGAGCCGTGGGTGTCGACTAGCTCTTCCAAACGATCCAGCGCTGCGTCGTCCACTGCAAGTATCAGACGTCGCGTGCCGCTTTGCTTCACCTTCGACGAGGTTCGAAGGGTGCCCGTGTCGGCACGGGAACCCACGGGCACGGCGCCAATGAATCCGAGGAGCGCTTCAGGGTAATAGGAAGGGGCGATGTAGTTCGGTAGGAGCTTGGCCTCCACATAGACGCGGTCCGACGCGCGGAGGTAATCCGGGAGCTCCGCAATTTCCGCCCGTGCAGAACGTATCTGAGGAAGGAGCCATTCGCGGGCTTGCTCCGGGGTGAAAGGCTCATACTTCGGTCCTCCCCCGGATGGAGCTGGCTCCACCTCAAGTCGAAGTGCTTCCCCATTGAACAGCAACCGGCGGGCAACGCTGCCCACCCCCCCAATATCTGTCACTCCGTCTCCTTCGCTTGCCGGATGCCCGTGGCAACCGTCGGATGGCTGACGCCTGCAAGCGCCGCAATCCTTCGATTAGACATGCCCAAACGATCATGAGCGTGACGCCACACTGAGTTCCGCAACTCGCTAGTCGGAAACTGCTCAATCAGCTCACTCACCACCACATGCTCCAAGCCAGCATCGTGCAGAACCGACTTCCGGCGGCACAGCTCCCAGAAGCGCATGATCACCGAATGACTCCACCCTTCCCACATCGCTGCCGCCAAATCGATCACCTCGCCAGATACCTCGCCCTGACCTGCGTTACGTAGCAGAGCAAGCCTCTCCGCATGCCCGGGAAGCGGGAACCTCAAGACGCGATCAAAACGACGATCAATCGCTTCATCAAGCAACTGAGGGTGGTTTGTCGCTCCGATCAACAAGCTGGTCTCCGGCCACCGATCAAGTTCAACAAGGATTACGTTGACGATCCGCTTGAGCTCGCCAATGTCAGTGTCATCATCACGACGCTTCGCAACGGCATCGAATTCGTCCAAGAACAGCACGCATCGTCCCGACTTCGCGAACTCCAAAACTGACTTGATGTTCCGCCCCGAGCTCCCCAGATAACTAGACACAACCGATGCCAGATCTAGTGTCACGAGCGGCAATCCAAGCTGCTGCGCTACCCATCGGCTGGCAAGCGTTTTTCCTACCCCCGGCGCACCAGTGAACAGGACTGTCCGGCTCGCTGAGACCCCTGCCCGGGCCAACTCATCTGCACGCTCACGCTCAGCCACAACTTCTTGTAGTTGCATCGCGAGCCGCTCGTCAGCAACGAACTCGTCGGCAACCGGGATCGCATCAACGTTGACCAGCGGGTGGAGCCCCTCAGCATCGGTCGGGATCGCTCCGCTGTCGAATCGAAGGCCATTCGACGGGCTCGCCTGGGCGAGGGCTTCGTGCACCGCAATCCGAAACGCCCCCGCGTCGGAAACTGAAGGCGGAACTGCCCGAATTAGACGACCAGCGAGCTGACGAACCCCGGCAGCATGACCGCGCGCTCCGACACGAACCAAGTCGATCAGCGCGCGCTCGAGACCACCTGCCTCTTGGTAAATCGGTGCCTTGCTTTCAGCCATGTTTACCACCTTAGATGCCAAAGGGGTCGACCGTATCGGTCGACCCCTTTGGCATCGTTCCTAGACGACGGTCAGTGCCGCACTCGTGGGGGCCGCGACGCTTGGCCCGGTAGCGGTTGCATCCGGGCCGTGAGCTTTTGGGGTACGGCGAGCGACCTCCGCGGTGGTGTAGCGGAGAGAGGGGCCGACGCCGTCGGCGACGACTTCGGTGGCGGCTCGGGGTTCGCCAGTGGCCTGGTCGGTCCAGTGGCGGAACTCGAGGTTCCCGTTGACGATGACGGTGTCGCCTTTCGCGAGGCTGGCGCGGACGTTCTCGGCGGTGCGGCCGAAGACTGTGGTGCGGTGATACTGGGTGTCGCCGTCGACCCATTTGCCGTCTTCGAGCTTGCGGTCGGTGACGGCGACGGTGAACTTGGCGAACTTAGTGCCGTTCTGTGATTCGCCGTAGTCGGGGTCGCCGACTAGGTTGCCTTCGATGCTGACCGGGACTCGTGTGCTCATCGTTCTGTTCCTTTCGTTTCGGCGGCCGCTTGTCGGGTCGCATTTTCACTCTCACGTTCCGGATCGAGCCCAGAAGATGCGCGCAGACGGCGCGCAAAGCCGGTACGGCGCGGGCTACGGTCGAGCGTGACTTTCGTCGATCCAGTGAGCCCATTCGGTCGGGCTCGCGTCGTCGACGGCCTGTGGGAGTTCGGTGTGGCCGTTGTGGCATTCGCCGTTGTACCAAGTCGCCAGGCGTGGGATGGCGACGGCGAGGCGTTCGTGCCAGCCAATGGGTCCGTAGCCGGCGTCGAGGCTGTCGTAGGAGACGAGCCAGGCCGTGTGGAGCGCGGAGAGTTCTTCAACGAGAGCACCGTGTTTGTACCAGCAGGGTGGGATCTTCCGTGCGGGGAGGTTGTACCGGTGGGTGAACCAGGTCACCCAGTCCCGCAGCTCGGTCCAGACCTTGGGGGCGTCGATGTCTTCGAGGGTGCGCCAGTTGATCACGTGGATACCGAGCATCCCCGGCGACTGCCGCGGAGCTTGGTCTTCCCACCTCTCGGAGATGGAGGCAACCAGATCATCGAGGGGGATGTCATCGGTCACTGCTGATCCAGAGCTGTTTCGATGTATCGGCCGATCTTGGCCTGCAACCGCGCGATGGCTTGGATGGAGGCGGTGCGGCGGGAGACGAACCCGGAGAGGGCGCGGTCGCGTTCGATGAGCTGGTGGACGTATTCGTGGCAGCGTGGATGCAGCGCGGTCAGGTCTTCGTGGCGTTCGTGTGCCGTCCAGCCGTATGGAGTTTGGGTGACGCCGCGATAGTCGAGGTGGTGCAGTTCGAGGCTGTGTGCACTGCCAGCGCCAAGGCAAAGGGCGCAGCGCACCTTGCCATGAAGCCGTTCTTCGTCGATGAACCACCGGTCGCGGCGGGCGAACCAGGCGGGCGAGTGAAGATAGCGGGCTCGATAGGAATTTTCCCGGTTGGGTCGGCGACGGTTGGACATCAGTTCTCCTCCCCCGTTGATCCCCGGCGATTGAGCGCGGCTTGATACTGTTCGGCGAACACGACCTGCTGGTCGGCCTCGGTGAGCTTCTTGCCCGTGCTCACCTGGCGGGCGTCGCCGCGATCGGTCCATCCGCGAAGGTTGAGCAGGATCCCGCGTCGGTTTCGGTAGGCGAGGAGCCCGACGGTTTCGGGCATGCGGCGGATCTCGTCGATAGTCATGACCGGGACCTTCTCGTTCTGCACATTGATCGAGGATCCGTTGTCGTTGTACGAGTGGCCGGTGTTGCGGACCCGGCGCAGTCCCAGGAGAGACTCGATGTCACGCAGGTGGTCGACATCGGATGCGCCGCCCAGGAGGAGCTTGGCGGTCGCAGCCGACCAGATCGTGTCGGCCTCCGACCGCGACCAAGCGGTCTCCGCCTGGGATAGCGCCTGGAGGACGACGACTGTGGAGATGCCGATGCCGCCTCCGTCGGCCATGATCCTCGGTAGTGCTGGCCAGGAGAACATGTTGGCGATCTCATCCAGGATCAGGGCGAGCGGGAGGTCGAGGCGGGAGCCGGGCGAGGCGAGGGCTTTGCGACGTGCGGTTTCGACGATGTCGTCGAGGATGGCGCCGAGGAATCCGCCGACGGAGCCGGCGCCGGCGCCGGTGCCAACGAGGTAGAGGCTGTTGCTTCCGGCCAGGAAGGCGTCGAGGTCGAACTGCTCCCCCGGTCCCGGCGTCATCGCCTTCCGAATCGCAGGAATGGACAGCGGCCGGAGGGCGCCGAAGACACCGAACCACGAGTTGGCCAAGAGCTTCTCGTCACCGTTGATGATCGCGTCCAAGTCTTCCGACCAACCTGGCGTTCCCTGGTTGGCCAGCACGCTGACCGCTTCGTGCGCGAGTCGCGGGTTGGATCCCCATCGGGCAAGTGCGTCGGTGCCGCGGCCGGAGACGGCTGCGGCATGGAGGAGCCGGGACAAGACGGAGGAAGACACCTGGGCCCATTCCTGGTTGGACTTTGATGCGCCAAGAGCGGTGCCGGCGATGATCGCCTGCCCTCGCTGATCTGCCACGAGGGGGTCATCACAGCCGGTGACGGGCGAGATCCGTAGGGCGGAGCGGACGCCGGTGAGTTCCTGCGGGTCGTACACCGTCACGTCACCGACACGGGCCCGCTCCCGCATCGTTGCAGAGAGGTTGTCATTGCGGGTCGAGGTGGTGATCAGGGGGCCGTCCCAGTCGAGGATGGCGTTGATGATGAATCTGTAACCCTTGCCAGAGCGGGGTGCGCCTTCGACCACGATCGAGTCCTCGATCGATACGTAGACGTCCTGCCCGTGTGCATGACCGACTCTCCAGCCGACCGCCGACGGTGTCGGATTCGATACGGACGGGCGGAGGGTCTTGGCTCTCCGGAGGGCGGTGCGGGCGGAGGTGTGCTTGCGGACTTCGCCGGGCTTGGCGAGCCCGTCACGGCCGCGTAGCTCATGGATGAAATGCCGATCGGACTGGCGATAACGAAGCCACCAGATCACAATCAACGCTGCCACACCGAGAAGGAGGAAGACCGCGAGAAGGTCGAGGATCCGGACCAGCGTCACCGGCGCCGTGCACCCAGGTACCAGCGCGAACCCGGTAGGGTCGCCGCTCATCGCGAGCTGCAGGCCGGCAAACACGCTGGACGGTTGCCCTCCCCCGCCGCAGGTCGCGGAGGTTGCCGCGCTGGCGACAGCGGTCGTCAGCGCACCAGCGATGACAACCGCGAAGAGGCTGTAGAGCGCAATCTGCGTCCACGAGGAGCCGTGAGATCTCATGCTCGTTCGCCTCCGAGGGCGTCGGTGCGGAAGATGTCGAGTTCGTAGTCGGTGCAGATGTTGCGGACCTTCGCGACCCGGTCCTGCCCGATCTGCCAAAGCCCTTCGCCTTTGTGGAGCTTTCGCACGAGGTCAGCCTGAGTGTCGTTCCAGCCAAGAATCTCCCGCGACCGTGCGATCTCGCCTGAGTGCTGCGCGTACGAGATCCGCGTCTCGCAGTCCGCAAGAAGCCCGAGCGCGCGGGAGTGGAGCGCGCTGTTGCGGTCACCCAGCGCATCCAAATCAGCGACTCTATGGAGCAGATACCAGTTCGACGTCCCCAGGTGCCGGGCGACCTTCTCGTCTTCGACCCGGTCGGCGAGGCCGTCGCCGCCGGAGACGTCGTTGAGGAGCTCGACCGCGGCCTCTTCGTGGATGATTACCCGGGCCTGCCGGTTGGCACCCAAGCTCGAGCGGCGGATCCAGTTCGCCGTCGCGAGCCGCGCGAGGGCCTGCGCCTCCGGAGACGCGCCCTTCAGCGCCGAGGTGTCGACGACCATCATCGGGGCGTCCGCGTCGAATCGGACGGTGGAGGGACCGTCGAAGAATCCAGTCAGGTCACCGGACACCATCCGACGCAACGAGTGAGCGAGTCGGTGGCCGGCATCCGCGACCTCGACCGGCACAGTGTTGTCTGGGTCGACGAGCCGCTCGTAGACGTGGGTAATTGTGACGGTCGACTGGCCGCGCAGCGCGTCGAGGGCTATATCGAGGGCGGTGTGCTCGACCGGTTCTAGGTTCCCGCCTTCGCGGAGCCGGCGGATGATCGTCTTCACCGTGGCGCGTCGGTACTGGAGGACGTTCTGGTTCCAGTCCTCATCCGAGAACGCCACATCCCGCGGGCCTTCGTCGAGGAGGTTGATCCGTGCGGCCTTGCCGGGGCCGACGCTGATGGAGGTGCCGCCGACGTAGGCGGCGACGCGCACCCATTCCCCGTTAGGGTCGTGCGGTACAGCGATCTTCCGCCCCAACCGGGCCAGCCGTGAGGACCACGACTTGGCCAGCATCGACTTGCCGGTCCCTTTCACCCCAAGAATGGCAACGGAGTGAGATCGGACGGCTTCGGCGGAGTATGCGTCCCAGGGGTCGAAACAGAACGGGGCCCGGGAGAGCAGGTTCTCGCCGATGTACGCGCCGGTGAGGATGTCCCCGGTCTCGGCCAGGAATGGGTACGCACCGCCGAGGACCTTCGAGCTGCAGCGGTGTGCCGGTGGGTTGGCGCGGAGTGGGCCACGCAGGTTGCGCGGCGCCATCCACCCCCACGCCGGCATCTTCGACGACGGCAGCTCAGTCAACTGAAGCTTCCACGACGAGGCCTTGTCGGCGGTCCGTGTTTCGGGGTGACGGCCGTTTGCCCCCGGTTTCTGATCTGCGGGGATGCGGCCGATGACGGCGTTCCGCTTCATGTCATTCCCCTTCCAATGGCACGGGCAGCGCTCCAGTAACGAACCCGGCGGCCTGCTGTCCCGACAGTGAAGCCAGCACCAGTCGCGCTGGGTGCGAGGCTTGTTCGATGTCAGTGCGTGCCTTGGCGAGCGCGTCTTTGGACTCGGCGGAGACCGTGACAAACCCGCGGTACTGGACGTCGCCGAAGCCGTCGACGAGGTCGTGCTCGCGCACCGCAAGATCCTCTTCCTCCCTGAGGTGAGTGAGCGGGATCCGGGAGGACAGTTTCATCCGGATGGTCGCTGCGGTCTCCATGTCGGACTGGGCACGATTCAGCTGGGCCAGGGCCTTGTGCGTGGCCACCGGGCGAACCTGCAACGTGATCACCCGGGTCGCATCCCCCGCATAGAGGAGCGGTTCGAGGAACCCAGTGCGAACGTCTGTGCGGGGCCATTCTGCCACCCAGAACGTCTGGTGCCAGGACTCGTCCACGCGCATCACGTCCCAGCCTTCATCGATCCCCATCACCGGTGGTACGAGCTGCGACCCGTTGGCGGCGTCTTGCTCGCGTCTGGTCGCCGCCGAGATCGGGTCAGCGGAAAGGGCGAGGAGTTCGTCCAGGTCATCGGAGGTCAACCATCCGGCAGGGGTGAGCGGTGCGTGCTCCATCGATGCCTCCATTCCCGCGACGCGCTCCTTGAGCACGGCGCCCAGGCCGGTTAGGCCTTTGCCTGCATCGCGGATCGCGCCGTTGAGGACGCCGGTGTCGAAGGTGAGGGTGACGAAGTTCGTGAACCCCATGGACCGCTTCGACGCGGCCTGGGTCAGCGCCCAGTATTGCTGCCGCAGCTCGGCGCTGACATGAGGGTCGTGCTCGCTCTCGCGGGCGACGAGATAGTCGCGCAGTTCGTTGGAGGATGCGCGGTCGACTCGGATGCGGATGGTGGTCTCGCGAACACCCGGTAGCGTCTCCAAGGAACTGAGCCACTCCACGAATCCGTCGTATGCGGCCTCCTGTGCGCCTTTGTCTCGAAGCGCCCACGCCCGGGATCCAACCTTAACGGTGACCGAGGCGAGACGGCCTCGGGCGTTGTAGACGAACGCGCCCGCGCCGGGGATTTGCACGACTTGTACGTCGCCGAGCGCACCTGGGAGAAGGAACTTGGAAGTGACCACAGGTGTCACCGCAGCGACCTGGGCGTGGCCGACGTTGAGCGAGGCGACGCTGACGCGCAGCCACACATCGCGCCGGAACCTCGTCTGCCCGAGAACGCTGCGGTATACGTACCGGGCTGCCTGGGCAACGATCACCAGGACGGGTTCGCGTCGGTAGGTGGCGAGGGCAAAGAAGACCACGATCGCGATGATCGGTAGCATCACCCAGATCGCGCCGGTGTCGACGAAGAGGGTGCCGAGGAGGATCGCGACGGCGCCTCCGATCACGACCAACTGGAGGAAGGTCAGTCCGAGGAAGATTCCCCGCCGCTCACGCGCGGCAAAGCGGACACGGGGTGCTCCTTCCTCGGTGAGGAGTTGGTCTGCGGTGAACGTGGTCATGAGTTATCTCCCAACCTTGATGACCCGCGCGGCCGAGCGAACCGGGGCGGCAGCGGTGTTGACACGCGAGAACTGGTCGCGGACCGAGAACCGGTGATGGAGAGCGGTCCCAACTTCGGCACCGGCGAAAGACACGAGCTTGGTCGCCCACAACGGGGAGAACGACGCGGCGATCACCGCTCCGGCAGCGACGAGGATGACGCCGATGCTGAGGCTGGCCTTGGTTAGCTCGACGGCGAGCAGGACGACACCAGCGGCGAGCGGTTTGGCGATCAGAAGCCCGACGGACAGGTTCAGCCAGCGTTGGGCCCAGGCGGTGAGTTTCGGTTGGCCGATCATCATCAACCCGACTGGCGCCATCGCCGCCAGGGCGAGGAGTCCGAACTCGCGGATGGACATGGCGATGAACAGGAACAGGGAGGCGATCATCGTCAGCCCCACCACCAGCAGCGCCATCACGTACTCGCCAACCGCACCCGGACCCTGCGCGCCTTGGGTAGCCATGCCGAAGATGATGCCGTCTTGCGAGAACTGCATCGTCTTCATAACGGCCCCGTGCATCTGCTTTGGCGCATCGAACAGTCCCACCACCCGAAGCAGGCTTTGGCTCAGGTCACCGCCCTGCACGGCGGTCGTGAGCGCGCGTGTGATGTCGTCGGTTATCCCGGAGGCCTTCTGCATCCCCCACACACAGATTGCGGAGAACGGGATGGCGAGTGCGGCACCGGCGGCGGTGCGGCCGATCCTGCCCCAGTCCTGCAGGATAATCGCGATCCCAATCTGGACCAGCGCGACGATCAGGACAACCGGTGCCGTGACGGCGATCCAGAACAGGAACTGCGAGTGGGCGATGTTCCAGCTGCCCTGATCGATATTGGTGTTGAAGGATCCGGCGATCATGGTGGCGATGAAGTCGCCGAGGTTCCGGATCGTGGACCCCATGAACTGTGCGAGCGTTTGGGAGGCTTGGCAGCCGAAGTCGGCGACGAAGCATCCATAGTTCGGCGAGAACGGGTCCGGCGGAGCAGCAGCTATGGCGAACATTGCGATCACGCCACGTGCAGGGACTGGCCCCAGTTGATCAGTCCGGCGATGCTTCCGGCGATCGCGACGCCCGCGACGCAGCTGAGAATGCCGACGATGCCTGCCTTCTGGACGCGTCCATTGCTGGAGATGTGACCGACCACGATGAACGCTGCTGCGATCAGGCCGCCGATGATGCCGAGGATCAGCACGATGGCGAACACGACGTTCGCGATCGACTGGAGCGCGCCGACGCCGGGGCCGGAGAAGTCTGGGCTGGGGTTGGGGACCTCGGCCGCGGTGATCGTGCGGGAGTGGACGGTGACGATGGCTTCGTTGAGTGCGTTCATGATTCGGTGTTCCTTTCCGTGAGGTCGGTCGACGGTTCGGGTTCGTTCGTCTCGCGCATGCGCCGGGCCGCCAGATAGCCGGAGGCGGCGATGCCGAGCAGAGCGACGCAGATGATGCCGAGAAGGCCGAGAAGGTTGATGAGGAGGTTCATGGCGATCACTCCCCGCTCGCGTTGTTCGCTCGAGTGGCGGAGGCGGGGAGCGGGACGGTGAGGATGTTGGCCTTGCTCTCCGAGGGAATGTTGACGGTCAGCTCGAGCTGGTCGACGCCGGGCGGGAGGTAGTAGGCGGCCGCGAAGGAGCGGCCCTTCTCGTTCGGGATGGTCCAACCGCTTTGGCCGTGGAAGAGCCCACTCGGGAGCCACGACACCCCTGCCGCTTTGGCTGCTGCGGGTCCGTCGGCGGTGTCGAGGACGGCCGGTTCCGGTCGGCCGTCGAACTGAGTTCCCTTCAGGGTCGTCCCGGTCACGACCTGGAAGTCCTGGTTGCCCTGCGAGGGGATCCACTTGCCCGTCAGAGTGACCTTCAGCAGCAGGACCGGTGTACCGACTGGGAAGAGCTCCTGCGGGGAGTCCGGGAGGGTGCATTTGCAGCCGTGCTTGGCCTTGAACGTCGTGCCCGGGTAGACGTCCACCCAGACGCTGCTGACGATGCCCGACGCGGCGGGCATGACGTCTTTGGCCGCCGTCGGCGTGGGTGTCGGCTTGGCCGGCGCGACGGTCGTGAACGACGGATTCCTCGTGGGCGCGGTGGCGGCGCAGCCGACGAGGGCCAGGCAAGGCAGGAGCGCAGTGAGTGCGATCAGCTTCTTGTTCATCTTGATTCACCTCGGTTTCGTGTGCGCCGCTCACTTACACGTTCCGGCTCAGGATGGTTTTTGGCGCGCATCGGGGAGTTGCAGTGGTCAGGGCACCTGGATGTGCTGGTGGTTGCAGGTGTCGGGGAAGGCGGTCGTGAAGTTCAGGAGGACTCCGAGCGATACCTGGGCACGGGATCGGCAGTCGCTCTGACCGATCGATGACCCGTGTGGGGCGTAGGGATCCAGCGTGCGAATCAGCTGGGTGGAGAGGTCGTCGGCGCCGGTTAGCGACCGCCGATTGATGGCGTAGAAGTCGACGGCTTTGCCCTTCCAGTGCGCTGACTTGGTGCCGGCGCCGGGTGTCATGCCAGTGCATCTCCGGTTGAGGTCGCTAACGCCGACCTGCTGGAAGGACTGGACCGCGACGACGATCAGCTGGAGCACATGCGAATCGATAGCGCAGTCGGGGGTGGACGTCCCGTCGGCCATGTTCACGATCTGCTGCTGGTAGCGCGGCTCGAGGAAGTTGAGCTTCTTCGCCTGGATTGCGGCAACCAGCACGGCTGCTGCAGCGCGAGCGTCTGCTGGTATCTGGCAGGTACCCGCGCTTGCACCGGTCAGAGCGGCGAGGACCTGCTGGGCTGGAGTCCAGAACCGTGCGTAGCGGTTCGGATCGGAGTTGACCTGGACCGCATGCGCGACCAGGGTCGGTGCCAAGGTCTGCCAGTCCGGGACGCGCAGCATCCGCGCGTAGAACGCCGCGGCCGCGGTCGCGGGGTCCATCCGCTCCCCTGGGGTGCCATAATTTGCGCCCTGCTGGAACACACCGATCGTGGTGTTGTCGACCGCGTCCCCGTGGTCAAGGTTTCGCAGGCCGGACTCGCCGATCGCTACCATTAGGGCGAGCGTCTGCCCATGGACAGGGATGCTTATCTGCTGGCCGACCGTGATGATCGTCGCGGCGATCTCTAACTGGTCTGGGCCATAGCCGTCGACCGTGCGGGCGGCCTCGACAGACGGTGCTGACCCTCCGCACATTCCCCCACCGCCGAACCCGTTGGCACCCATTGCGAGCACCAATGTGACTGGGACGGCCACCAGGGTGACGGGCACGATGAGGACGATGATGGCGGCGATGATCAGCAGGTTCCGTGTCGTCTTCGGATGCGTCACCGCGTGCGCCGACACCGCGCCGGCACTGATCATGCCGCCACCTCCTGCTCCAGCACCGCTCGGGCGATCATCAGCAATCGTTTTGCGGTCGCGATCCGCGCTCGCGCGGAGCCGGGATGAATGTGGAGGGTGGCGGCGATCGTCTCGGCGTCATCCTCGATCATCTCGGCGACCTCTCGAGCACCACCGATCTCCGGCACACACGACACGATCACAGACCCGGTCAGCGGGAGGCCGGCGTCTGCCGCGGCTAGGGCGGCCAGAACGGTGTGCGCGGTTTGGCACACCCGATCACGGACTGTACGAAGACCCCGCTTGGACAGCTGGTGGGCAAACGCGACGCGGTCGGCATCACCATCCGACAGGCTCAGGTCGCTCATCACGTGCCAATCGGATGGGCCAACGAAGTCAGCCACCAGCACCATCCACCTGTGGGCGTCATAGCGCCGGATTAGAGCATCCAACGGGTCGACATCCCGCGGGGACTCAATGTCCTCCCGCACCTCTTCCGTCGCTACGTACTTGCGTTCGAGCTCCCGAAGCACGACGTGGCGGGTGATGCCGAATACGAACGCATTCGGGGTCCCCAACTTCGGGTCGTAGGCGGAGCATCGGTGCCAGACCGACTCGCGGATGATCTGCAGAACGGCGTCGACTTCGTTCGGGCGGCCCCGCAAACGGAATCGTACGAATGAACGCATGGTGTCGACTTCACGGATCAGCTCCGTGAGACGGGCATCTGCCCGGCTGGCGACTTGGGTTCCTTCAGCCACGAGATCACAACCTTCCTTGTATGGAGGTGGCTACTGCGAAGGACCGGGTTCGAGCCAAGGCGGCTCGTCAGAAATGCGCTCCTCAGCGCGCTTGGGCGCGCAGGAGCCCTCGTTGACAGAGAGGTTGGATAGGCCGAGGCGCGCCGAGGATGTGGGCTTGGGGCGGCGCGCCCGGATTTTGATGCTGGAGTGGCGACTTCGACTCTGAAGTGCGCAAGTCTCAGCCACGATGCGTCACCGCCGTCCTGGCTCGAATCGCGAGTCGGGAACTACGGCAATTGGGGTAAGAATCAGCCGCTCCATTTGGTGCCGCACGCTACCCCCGAATGGGGGACGCATTCGAACGGCACGCCGGGGTGAACGACTTGTTCTACTGACAGCCGTCACATTGCAGGTCATCCATCGGGTCCACGGGCACGAGGTACCCGTCAACGAAGTCCTGAATAGCCCCCGGGGTAGACGGGTTCGGCTCGTTTATGCGTACACCCCGGTTCTCGTCTGGGCGCTCTCCTCCAGCCATGCCAACACCTCCGCTCGTTTGTAGAGAACGGTGCGCGGTGTCGGCTTGTAGAAGCGCGGCCCCTTGCCGTGATACCGCAGCTGGGCGAGTGCTGCGATGGACAGCCCAGTGAGCTCAACCACGTCAGCTGGCTGAATGAATTCCCCTGTCATCTCATTTCCTCCGTTTCGACAACCTAGGAGTTCTTAAATTGTTGGATAGACAGTAGCGCGCAGCTTCTAGTTTGACAAGATTAAAGGCGCTATTCTGTCGAAATGGCAGATTTTCGGACAGAGATTGGCATTGGTGCTCGCATCAAGCTGGCTCGAAGGGAACGCGGATTTCGCTCGACCCGGGAGTTGGCCGATGCCATCCCTGGAGGCAATATCACTCAGGCGGTTCTGGAGAACATCGAGTCCGGGAGAAAGGCAGACATCAGCGTGACCCAGCTCCTGAACATCGCACGGGGACTGAACGTGCCGGTCAGCATGCTGCTCGCGCCCATCGGGGCGCCGGAGTCGAACCTCGACCTCCCCAACCTCAGTGACGACTTCGCGGAGATGACCGCAGCGGAATTCGATTGTTGGCTCTCGGCCACTCCGCTGAGTTCATATCAACCGAGACTCGCCTCCGAGCGATCTGACATCGCCACGTTGAACACTCTCCGTGAGCTCGGGACGCTGCGTCGCGAGATTGACCGCGTTCGCCTTGTTCGCGATGTCCGTAAGGGTTCGGGCGACGCGGACCTCGCGTCTGACACCGATATCGAGAGCCGCCTCGAATCGGTTGAACGCGAGGCCGCTCGACTCACTGCACTTCTCACGTCGTCCGGCATCGCAGCAGTGGGAGCACCTTAGAGGGAGAGCGAAATGGGCAGCGTTCTGTCGTATGAAGCTTCGGGCGGTAGACGCTATCGCGTCATGTACCGAACCCCGGATCACCGCCAGACAACGAAACGTGGATTCAAGACCAAGCGCGAAGCAGAGCTCTACCTCGCCACGGTCGAGACCAACAAGGCACGTGGCGAGTACATCGACGCGAGTGCTGCTCGGGTCACTATCGCCTCGCTCGGCACAGAATGGCTCGCAAACCAGACGCACCTCAAACCCTCGTCACTCCGGCCCCTCGAGATCGCATGGCGCCTTCAAGTCGAGCCCCGCTGGGGAAAGGTCCCAGTCGGTGACGTGAGGCACTCGGATGTCCAGACGTGGGTGACCTCGCTGAGCGCCGGCAAGTCGGCGACAACCGTCCTGCGAGCCTTCGGCGTCCTCGCCGGCATTCTCGACGTCGCGGTCAAAGACCGTCGCGTGACCGTCAACGTCGCGCGAGGCTCACGCCTGCCGCGCAAGGTCGCCCGCGCGCACAGGTACCTTAGCCACCAACAAGTTCATGATCTCGCGACCGCCAGCGGCAAGCACGAAGTTCTGGTGCTCCTGCTCGCCTATACCGGCCTTCGCTGGGGCGAAGTGATCGCCCTACGCGTGCGCGACGTCGACTTCACTCGCCGCCGGCTAGCAATCTCGGAGAACGCTGTCGAGGTGGGAGCGGAGACCATCGTCGGGACCCCGAAGAACCACAAGCGCAGGTCGGTGCCGTTTCCGTCCTTCCTCGGTGATGCCATTGAGGAGGCAGCAAAAGGGAAAGAGCCGAGCGAGCTGCTCTTCTCGGGCCGATTCGGCGAGCACGTGAAGCGCGCAACGCGAGGCCAGAGAACGTGGTTCAAGAGCGCGCTTGATCGCGCAGGACTCGAGCCGATGACCGTCCACGACCTTCGGCATACCGCCGCCAGCTTGGCAGTCAGCGCGGGCGCCAACGTGAAGGCCGTGCAGCGAATGCTCGGGCACGCTTCCGCAGCGATGACGCTCGATGTCTACGCAGACCTCTTTGACGACGACCTCGACGCGGTCGCTGAAGCGCTAGACAAGGCAGCACGACGGTCCGTGGATCGCGGGGCGCACCTCGCAGAGCGTTGACTATCAGTGATGACTAGACCAGTACGCACCGCCGACGTATCTCGCTAGTCTGCTCAACCCTTTCATGCCGGCACTGACAACGAGCACGGCAAGGACCACTGCGAACCACGGGTGGGTGATCACGTCCGCGACGATAGCGTTCCAAATCATGACGATCGCCTCCCAGCGGGCAGCGCGCCATGTCGCGAGGAGCCAGCCGACATCGATCATGGGCCGATTGAACCAGGAACCGGCGACAAACCGAGCCGGGCCTGCGCCCGCGCCCGCGCCCGCGCGACGGTGATTCAGCGGCGCAGAAATCACACAGATAGGTCTTGAGCGAGCGGCCACTCGCAGCGTTTGTTGTCATTCTGTTGTCAAACGAGCAAATATCAGCCGAACAGCAAAGCCCTGATCCCAGTGAATCACCGGGATCGGGGCCCGTTTCGCAAAGCGGAGGGCGTGGGATTCGAACCCACGAGACATTTCTGCCCACCAGTTTTCAAGACTGGCTCCATCGGCCTCTCGGACAGCCCTCCCGGCGCCGGCCACAACCGGCGTCGCCCGATTCTAACGTCAGTCCTGGAACGGCTTGGAGCAGGTGTACTGCGCCGCGGTCTGACCGTGCACGTCGGACGGTAGCTGCACAGCACCGTCACCGGCGGCCGGAGTCCCGGTACCCGGGGCCTGCGTCGCCGGGGCCTGCGTGGCCGGAGCCTGCGTCGCCGGGGCCTGCGTGGCCGGGGCCTGCGTGGCCGGAGCCTGCGTGGCCGGAGCGTTGGGGTCGGCCTCGGAGCCCACGCCGGTGTCACCGGTGAGGTTGACGGGCTGGTCGTTCTGCAGCGCGCTCATGAGCTGCTGCGCGGCATCCTTGGTCGGCGAGACGCCGTCGCCGTCGTAGTGGTTCGGGTACTGCACGAAGACGACCTTGCTGATGTCGATGTTCTTCAGTGCGAGGGCCATCGAGACGATCGTGGTCGGGTTGTTCAGGCTCTCGGAGAGAGTGATGTTGCTGGTCGCGGCCTTGGCGATGCCGTACAGCTTGACCGGGTTGTTCAGCACGTCGGCGCTCTTGATCGTGCGCACCAGCGACGAGAGGAACACCTGCTGGTTGCTGATCCGTCCGAGGTCCGAACCGTCGCCGACGCCGTGGCGGGTGCGTAGGAACGCGAGAGCCTGCGTGCCCTGAAGCACGTTCTGCCCTGCCTTCACGTCGAGGCCGGTGTACGGGTCGGTGATGTCGCCCGCGACGCAGACGGGGACCCCGCCGACGGCGTTCGACATCTCGATCACTCCGTCGAACTGGATCACACCGGCGTACGGGATGTCGAGCCCGGTCAGCTTCTCGACCGTCAGCACCGTGCAGGCCAGCCCGCCGTAGCTGAGGGAGTTGTTGATCTTCTGGCGGCTCATCGAGTCGAAGCTGCCGCCCTTGGGGTCGGGGCAGGAGGGGATGGCGACGTACATGTCGCGCGGGAAGCTGACGACGGTCGCGTTCTTGTGGTCGGCCGAGACGTGCAGCAGCATCGTGACGTCGTTGAGGTTCTCGCCGCGGTCGCCGTACGCGGCGTTGCCGCCACCGGAGTCGCTTCCGGCGAGGAGCACGTTGAATGCGCCGTCCATCGCGCCGATCCCGGGAGTCACCTCATTGCCCTTGGCGTCGACCAGCTTGACGGACTTCTTGACGCTCGCCACGACATCCACGGCCGCGTAGGCCGCCAGCGAGACACCGGTCACACCGACGACGGCGACGATCGCGACGACGATCTTGAGGAGAGCTTTGAGCGGATGGTGCTGCTTCAGCCGGCCATGACGGACCGCTGGTCCTGCAGCCTTCTCTTGCGCTCGCGCTTGCGCGCGGGTGGGCATCTCGCTCATTCACATCCTTTCGATGTGGCCGTCTTCCGATGTAGCCGTCTTCTGGGCCGTGTTCACGTTCACAGGCGTGCACCGGACGCCGGGCACACCATCCACGAGCATGACACGTCAGGCTGGAAATGCTCTCAGAGCGCGCCGAGCACCTCGGCGAGGCCGTCCTCCACGACGGGTGCGGTGGTGCGCGTCGCCACAGCCTTGACCTCGTCGGGCGCCTGGCCCATGGCGACGGCCAGGCCCTCCGCACCCGCCCAGTGGAGCAGCTCGATGTCGTTGCGGCCGTCGCCGACGGCGACGACGCGCGAGCGCGGGATGTCGAGCGCACGCCGCACCCTCTCCATTGCGGTCGCCTTGCTGACACCGTCGGGCGAGATGTCGAGCCACGCCGTCCAGCCGATCGAGTAGCTGACACGCTGGAGGCCCATCCGGTCGACGATGGACAGGAACTCCTCCGTATCGTGCTCCGGCGAGATGACGACGACGCGGGTCGCGGGATGCTGCAGGAGCTCGTCGAAGGAGACCTGCTCGGCGTTGACCAGTTCCCAGTCGGTCATCCCCTCGGTGTAGCGGCGGAATCCGCTCGGGTCCTCCACCATGAAGCTGCCGCTCGGGAGGTGCGGGCGGATGGTCTCGAGCACCTCGGTCGGGTCGAACACCTCCACGAACTCGCGCCGGTACCCGCCCTCGCTGCCGCCGTCGCGCTTCATGGTCAGGGCGCCGTTGGAGCAGACGACGAACTCGCTGGTCAGCCCGAACTCCTCGTGGATGGCGCGTGCGGTCTCCCAGCTGCGCCCGGTGGCGAGCATGACCTCGTGGCCGGCATCCCGGACGCGGGCGACGGCCTCGCGCACGGCGTCGCCGACGGTCTCGTCCTCGTGGATGAGGGTGCCGTCGACGTCGAGCGCGATCAGCAGGCGGGACGCGTCGCTCACCGAGCCGTCGGCTCCAGCAGTTCCAGCCCGCCGAGGAAGGGGCGGAGCGCCTCCGGCACTCGCACCGATCCGTCTGCCTGCTGGTGCGTTTCGAGGATCGCGACCAGCCACCGCGTGGTCGCGAGGGTGCCGTTCAGCGTCGCGACCGGCGCGGTCTTGCCGCTCTCGGTGCGGAAGCGCGTGTCGAGCCGCCGGGCCTGGAACGTCGTGCAGTTTGAGGTGGAGGTGAGCTCGCGGTAACGGCCCTGGGTCGGGATCCACGCCTCCACGTCGTACTTGCGGGCGGCGCTGGAGCCGAGGTCGCCGGCTGCGGTGTCGATCACGCGGTAGCTGAGGCCCAGCTCCTGCATCATCTCCTCCTGCCAGCCGAGCAGACGCTCGTGCTCGGCCTCCGCCTCCTCGGGTCGGGTGTAGACGAACATCTCGAGCTTGTCGAACTGGTGCACGCGGATGATCCCGCGTGTGTCCTTGCCGGCCGAGCCGGCCTCCCGGCGGTAGCAGGTCGACCAGCCCGCGTACCGCAGCGGCTCGTCGACGTCGATGATCTCGTCCGCGTGGTAGCCGGCGAGCGCGACCTCGCTCGTACCGGTCAGATAGAGGTCGTCGTTCTCGAGGTGGTAGACCTCGTCGGCGTGAGCGCCGAGGAAGCCGGTGCCCTGCATGATCTCCGGCTTCACCAGCGTCGGAGTGATCATGGGGATGAACCCGTTCTGGACGGCCTTGTCGAGGCCCATGTTCATCAGGGCGAGCTCGAGGCGGGCGCCGATGCCGCGCAGATACGAGAAGCGGGCGCCGGCGACCTTCGCGCCGCGCGCCATGTCGATCGCGCCGAGCAGCTCGCCGAGCTCGAGGTGGTCGCGCGGCTCGAAGTCGAACGAGGGGATGTCGCCGACGGTCTTGATGACGACGTAGTCGTCCTCGCCGCCCGCGGGCACGCCATCCACGATGGGGTTGCCGATGCTGCGGATGAGCCGGTCGAAGCGGGAATCCGCCTCGTTCGCCGCCTGCTGCGCCTCCTTGACGCGGCCGGCCAGCTGCTGCGCCTGCGCGACGAGCTCTTTCTTCTGCTCCTTCGGCGCCTGCGCCACGGTCTTGCCGAAGGCGTTCTGCTCCGCCCGCAGCTCCTCGAACGCCGTGATGGCCGCGCGCCGCTCGATGTCGGCCTGGATGGCCTCGTCGACGAGCTGCACGGAGTCGCCGCGCGCCTCCTGCGAGCGGCGGACGACATCGGGGTTCTCGCGGAGGAGCACGGGATCGATCACCTGACCAGCTTATCGACGGATGCCGAACAGGTAGCGTGAGCAGGGTGAACGGACGGGACGGGGGCAGAGGATGATCGCTGCCGTCGTCTACAACCCCGTCCGCGTCGACGTTCCCCGGGTGATGGCGGCCGTCGAGGCCGCGGCCACCTCGGCGCACCCGGACGGCGTCGAACTGCTCTGGCTGGAGACGACGCCGGAGGACGGCGGCCAGGCACAGGCCCTCGACGCCCTCGAGCGCGGCGCTTCCCTCGTCCTCGCCGCCGGTGGCGACGGCACGGTTCGCGCGGTCGCCGAGGCGCTCCGTGGGCGGGACGCCACCCTCGGCGTCGTCCCGGGAGGCACCGGCAACCTGCTGGCCCGCAACCTCGGCCTCCCCTTCGCCAACGTGGAGGCTGCAAGCGCCATCGCCTTCGCCGGGGACACCCGCAGGATCGACATCGGGGTCGCCACCGCGCGGCGGCCGGACGGCTCGGAGACCGAGCACGCCTTCCTGGTCATGGCCGGCGTCGGCATCGACGCGACGGTGATCGCGAGCGCACGCCCGGAGCTGAAGCGCCGGTTCGGCTGGCTGGCGTACGTGGACGCGGCCTTCCGCGCGCTGCCCGCATCGACGAAGGTGCGCATCCGGTTCCGGCTCGACCGCGGGCATGAGAGGTCGGCCCACGTCAGCACCATCCTGATCGCCAACTGCGGCGCGCTGCCCGGGAACATGGAGCTCATCCCCGACGGCGCCATCGACGACGGCCTGCTGGATGTCGCCATCCTGCAACCCGCGACCGTGTTCGGCTGGCTCGCGATCTGGCGGAAGGTCACCTGGGAGAACCGGGTGCTCCGCAAGACCAGCCTCGGGCGGCGGTTCATCCGGTTCACCGACCGCGCGGTGCGGACGCGGCTCAGCTACCTGCGTGGCGCGTCCGTGCAGTTGGAGGTCGACGCGCCTGAGCCGTTCGAGCTCGACGGCGACGCGTTCGGCGACATCCTGGGCCTCGACCTGTCGGTCGACGAGCTCGGGCTCCGGGTGAAGGCGCCGGCCGCAGCCGGTTAGAGCTCCTCGTCGAGCGGCACGGCCTCCCTGCTGCGCCTCCCCGCCAGGGCGGTCAGGAACAGCAGGCCGACGAGCGTGAGGAGGCCGACCGTGATCAGGGGGCCGGCGAGCATCCAGCCGAGCTGCGCGAACACCAGCGATCCCACATCGCTCGACGGGGTGGGCCCGTTGTACGAGGAGGTGATGGAGATCGTGTAGAGCGTGATGCCGAGCACGATCAGGCCGGGGCCGACGATCCACAGGGCCAGGATGAGGGGGTTGCGGCGCGGGCTCATGTCCAGTCCGGCGAGCCGCCCGGGGGAGGCGACGATCACCTGCGAGGTGAGGTTCTCGGCCTCCAGAGGCCGCGGCACCTCGACGGTCAGCGCCTCCGAGGCGTCCGGCAGCGCCAGCGCCGCCTCGTAGTCGTCGCGGCCCGCGTGCCGGGAGGCGGAGTCGGAGCCTGTGCCGGGCCGGTCGTCGGCCGGCAGTACGGACGAGGGGCGGCGGTAGCCGGAGTCCGGAGAGTCCGCCCGGACCCGCACCCGTGACCGTTCGCCCGGCTGGGGCTGGTAACCCCGCTGGAAGGACGGGTCGTAGCGCGGGTCGAACCCGCCTCCACGTGTGTCGTCACTCTCCTCGGCGACCATGGTGACCTCCCGACGTCCTGTCCCGCAGCCTACGCCGACGCGGCCGCGGCGGGACCTGCCTCCGCGTCGTCGTCGACGAGCGAGGCGAGCCACTCCCGCGCCTCGGTGAAGACGTCGTCGCGGTACCGCTGGTCGAACTCCACCGGTGCCTTGTCAGCCCGCGGGTACGACCCGAGGAACATGACGGACGGGCTGAACCGGCGGAGGCCCAGCAGCGCGTCGGCGACCCGCTCGTCGCGGATGTGGCCGTCGGCGTCGATGACGAAACGGTAGCGGCCCAGCGCATCCCCGACGGGCCGCGACTCGATGAGGCTCAGGTTGACGCCACGCGTCGAGAACTGCTCCAGGAGGTCGAGAAGGCTTCCGGGGCGATCGTCCGGGAGCTCGGCGATCAGGCTCGTCTTGTCGGCGCCGGTCGGTTCGGGAACGCCGCGGGTGGTGCTGACCAGCACGAACCGGGTGACCGCGTTGGCGTTGTCGCCGATGTTCTCGGCGAGCACGACGACGTCATGGTGGTCGACGATCCCGGGGGGCGCGACGGCGGCGTCGGCGGCGCTGCCCTCGAACAGCGACGCGGCGGCGGCCACGTTGCTCGAGGCGGGGATGTGGCCGTGCTCGGGCAGGTGGCGGTCCAGCCACTGGTGGCACTGCGCGTAGGCGACGGGGTGCGCGTTCACGGTGCGCACCTCGGCGAGGGTCGTGCCGGGCCGGGCGACGAGGACGAAGTTCACGGGGACCAGGTACTCGCCGACGATGCGGAGACCCGGGATGGTCGCCAGGGCATCCTGAGCGACCGAGACCCCACCCTCGATGGAGTTCTCGATCGCGATCATTGCGGCCACGCTGCGGCCCTCGACCACGTCGGCGAGCGCCTCCCCGAGGTTGTTGACCGCGCGCCACGTCTTGCCCCGCGCCTCCGGGACCTGCTTGAGTGCGGCCTCGGTGAACGTGCCCGACGGCCCCAGGAAGCTGTACACGTCGTCGAGGGAGGCGGGCAGCTCGGCAGGGGCGTCGTCGGGGGCGGAGGACATGCCGCCCAGCCTACCGACCCGCCCGCGCTCTGCTTTTGCCGTCGAGTGGTGAGTGGATGCTCCAATTCGGGGCGAGTAGCGACATCTGCTCACTACTCGGTGGATGGCCTCCCGGTGGCCGCTTCGCCGTGGAAGAGTAGGGCCATGGACGAACGAGCCGGTACCCCCGCCCAGCCTTCCGACCTGATCGACGTCGACGCCCTGCGGCGCGCGTATTACGAGCTGAAGCCGG
The DNA here is from genome assembly GCF_046534635.1 of Leifsonia sp. SIMBA_070. Taxonomy (NCBI): domain Bacteria; kingdom Bacillati; phylum Actinomycetota; class Actinomycetes; order Micrococcales; family Microbacteriaceae; genus Leifsonia; species Leifsonia sp. SIMBA_070. The sequence goes on from NZ_JAWRYK010000002.1 coordinate 32,273, forward strand.
ATGTGAGCATCCCGGAGCAGCGCGTGGTCTTCGGGACGTCCGGTCACCGCGGCTCCTCGCTCAACACGGCGTTCAACGAGGACCACATCGCCGCCACGACGCAGGCGATCGTGGAGTACCGGAACAGCCAGGGCGTCACCGGGCCGCTGTTCATCGGGGCGGACACGCACCTGCTGAGCGAGTTCGCCACCACCACCGCGCTCGCGGTCCTCGTCGCCAACGAGGTGCGGGTCCTCGTCGACGAGTTCGACGATTGGGTTCCCACGCCCGCGGTGTCGCACGCCATCATCCGGTACAACCGGCAGGGCCATGACGACCAGGCGGACGGGATCGTCGTCACCCCGAGCCACAACCCGCCCTCGGACGGCGGCTTCAAGTACAACCCCCCGCACGGCGGCCCGGCCGACACCGACGCGACCAGCTGGATCGCGAAGCGGGCCAACGAGATCATCGCCAACGGGATGACCGAGGTGCGGATGGCGGAGCCGTCCGGTGTCGAGACGTACGACTTCCGCGGGCACTACGTCGACGACCTCGAGAACATCATCGACGTGAAGGCGATCAAGGACAGCGGCATCCGTATCGGCGCCGATCCGCTGGGCGGCGCGAGCGTGCACTACTGGGAGGCCATCGGCGAGCGCTACGGCCTCGACCTCACCGTGGTGAACCCGGACGTCGACCCGACCTGGAGCTTCATGACGCTCGACTGGGACGGCAAGATCCGGATGGACCCGTCCAGCCCCTCCGCGATGGCGTCGGTGGTGGCGCGCCGGGCCGACTTCGACATCCTCACCGGCAACGACGCGGACTCCGACCGGCACGGCATCGTCACGCCGGACGGCGGCCTGATGAACCCGAACCACTACCTCGCGGTCGCGATCGACTACCTGTTCCGCACCCGCACGCAGTGGCGTCAGGATGCGGCGGTCGGCAAGACCCTCGTGTCGTCGTCGATCATCGACCGGGTCGCGGAGTCACTGGGTCGGCGGCTGTGGGAGGTCCCGGTCGGGTTCAAGTGGTTCGTGCCTGGGCTCATCGACGGGACCGTCGGCTTCGGCGGCGAGGAGAGCGCGGGGGCGTCGTTCCTCCGCTTCGACGGGACGGCCTGGACGACCGACAAGGACGGCATCCTGCTCGCCCTGCTCGCCAGCGAGATCCGCGCGGTGACCGGCAAGTCGCCCTCGGAGCTGTACCGGGAGCTCACCGAGCGCTTCGGCGACCCGGTGTACCAGCGGGTGGATGCCCCGGCCTCCCCCGAGCAGAAGGCCGCGCTGGCGAAGCTCGACGGCGACGCCATCACCGCAACGGAGCTGGCCGGCGAGCCGATCACCGCCAAGCTGAGCCGCGCGCCCGGCAACGACGCGCCCCTCGGCGGGGTGAAGGTGCAGACCGAGCAGGCGTGGTTCGCCGCGCGCCCCTCCGGAACCGAGAACGTCTACAAGATCTACGCCGAGTCGTTCGTCGGAGAGGACGACCTCCGCGAGGTGCAGGAGGAGGCGAAGCGGATCGTCGGCGACGCCCTCGGCGGCTGACGGCGCCGACCACCTCGCGCCCTCCGCACGATCGTGCTCACGATTCGTGACGAATCGGGGGAACTGGGCGCTCTGAGGGCACATTCGTCACGAATCGGGGCAAGTGGCCCCACAGCCGCAGCACGATTCGTCACGAATCGGGGGAATTGGGCGCGCTGAGGGCACATTCGTCACGAATCGCTCAGAAGGGGACGTAAGCCGCCTCAGTAGGAGGGGCCGCCGGGGATGGCGAAGAACTCCTCGAGCGTGGTGACGCCGGTCGCGTGCAGTTGGGCGGCGAGAGGCGTGCCGATATAGCGGAAGTGCCACGGCTCGAAGGTGAACCCGGTCACGGCGACCTTGTCGGCCGGATAGCGCAGGATGAAGCCGAAGCGCCAGGCGTTCGCGGCCAGCCAGCGGCCCTGCGGGGTCTCGCCGAAGCAGGCGTCGAGCGAGCACTGGGCGGGAACGGCGCTGATGTCGACGGCGAGGCCGGTCTGGTGCTCGCTGTGGCCCGGGCGGGCGGTGTCCGTGTCGGCGTACGCCTGGCCGTTGCGTGCGACGTCGTCGTCGTAGACGCCGGTCTGCGACTCGAACGACCGGTAGGCGCTCTGCACCGAGAAGTCCAAGCCCGCCTCGGCCTTGCCCGCCTGGAACATCGCGACGAGCGCAGCAGCGGTCTCCTGCCGCATCGGCTGGTGGTTGACATAGCGCACGTCGGGATAGGTGAGATCGGCCGGTACGTAGGTGATCGGGTCCAGCGCGCGGGGCTTGTTGACAACGACCCACGTGCTGGCCGGGTCAACGGTCGACTGCGCCGCCTTGTCGAACCCGACGACGGCGGGCGTCGCCGGGATGGACGGGGTCGGCGTCGGCCGCGGGGGCCGGGAGGTGGGCGACGAGCGATGCGGCGTGTGCCGGTGCCCGCCCGCCGCGGCCGACACGGGACCGGTCGCGCATCCGCTCAGCACCAGCGCAGCGAGAAGTGTGCCGCCGACGAGGGCAGCCCTCGTCGCTCGAGACCGCTTCGCGCGGTCGCCCCCCTGACTCACGCGATGAGCCTAGCTCAGGCGCTCGCCTCCCGCGCTCTGCGGCCAGGAGGCGTGTCGATCACTTGGACAGGCTCCAGAAGTGGCCGATGCCACCCGGGTGGTCGACCGTGATCGCCTGGTCGAGGTCGCGATAGTCGCTGTCCTCGTTGTGGCCGACCATCTTGATCTTGATCTGCCCGTTCACGTTCTGCACGGCGGAGACGATCTGGACGTGGTCGAGCGAGTCGTTGTCGTTCCAGTCGAACATGACGATGTCGCCGACCTTGATCTTGTCGCGCTGGTCGAAGGAGTACTCGGTCAGGCCGAGCTGCGCCGCGTTCTCACGGAAGTAGTCGTCCATCGCCGGGACGTAGCCCCACGCCGGGCTCCAGCTGGCTGCCGCGTCGTGGTTGTACCAGTCGGCGTTCATCTGCCAGCCGCGAGCGATCAGCGTCTGGCTGACGAAGTTCGCGCAGTCGCCGCCGACGGGGTTGAGGTCGCCGTACTGGGCGGTGTTGTAGTTCTTCCAGTAGGTGAGCGCGTAGGCGAGCTGCTTGTCCACAGGGGTCTGCACCTGGTAGTCGTAGGAGCTCGCCGCCGTGCTCACCGGCTTTCCGCTCTTGTCCGTCACCGTGACCGGCACGCTCCCGGCCTGGAAGTTCGCGGCGGCGGGGACGCTCACGACGACCTTGTCGTCGGTCGTCTTCGTGACGGTGGCAGGCTGGCCGCCGATCTGAACCGCGGCCACCTTCTCGAGGTTCGTCCCGGTGAGCGTCACCGTTCCACCCGACACGCTTCCGGCGGCGGGCTGGATGGATGAGACGACCGAGGACGAGGGGGACGGAGAGGGAGCGGCCGCCTGCGCGACGGCCTTGGTGACCGGGGACGGCTCTCCGGCGCAGGCGGTGAAAGCGAGCGCAGCCGTCGCGGCGACGGCGGTGAGCGCGAGGATGCGGCGGGGGAGGCTGAGAGAACTCATACGTCCTTTGGAGCGGATTCGAAGGGGGTCGGGATGAAGCAGTTCAACGGTACGCTCGGAACTTTTGCGTCACCTGGAAGGGGGCCAGTGTCGTTCGTTTTCCGCGCTTTCCGGGCCCGATGATCCGCCGCTGTCGCGCGCGTGTCAGCCGACTGTTCGCCCTGGGCGAAAAGCGCGGCCGCGGAGGTCGCCCGACCGCGTTGTGGACATGGTGACGCGGGGTGTAACTTTGCAGTCTCCGCAAAATTCTCTTTGCCCCACACCGGTGTGACGCTCCGCGAGCCGGGCGTCCCCGCACCCGACTCTCGACACGGAGACAGATGTCCAGTCAGACCAGCGCGGCGACAGCCGCACCGAAACCGATCATGTCGCATCGCGAGATCCTTCTCGTGATCGTCGGCCTCATGGCCGGCATGTTCCTGTCCGCCCTCGACCAGACCATCGTCGGTACGGCCATCCGCACGATCGGCGACGACCTCCACGGCCTCAGCGAACAGGCCTGGGTCACCACCGGCTACCTGATCGTCTCGACGATCTCGACGCCGATCTACGGCAAGCTCTCCGACATCTTCGGCCGCCGGCCGCTGTTCGTCTTCGCGATCGTCATCTTCATCATCGGCTCGATCCTGGCCTCGTTCTCGACCTCGATGGTCGAGCTCGCGGCATTCCGCGCCATCCAGGGCCTCGGCGCCGGTGGCCTGATGTCGATGCCGCTGGCGATCATGGGCGACATGCTCGCTCCACGCGAGCGCGCCAAGTACCAGGGCTACTTCCTCGCCGTCTTCGGCATCTCCAGCCTGATCGGCCCGCTCATCGGCGGCCTGTTCGCCGGCGCCGACCAGATCCTCTGGATCACCGGCTGGCGCTGGGTGTTCCTGATCAACGTGCCGATCGGCCTCGCGGCGCTCGCGATGGTGCTGCGGTTCCTGCATCTGCCGAAACGCGCTCGCGGGTCGGCCCGGATCGACTGGTGGGGTGCGGCCGGCGTGATCGTCGCGCTGGTCCCGCTGCTCCTCGTCGCCGAGCAGGGCCGCACCTGGGGCTGGGACAGCCCGGCCTCCATCGCCTGCTACGTCATCGGCGGACTGGGCATCATCGCGTTCATCATCATCGAGATCCTGATGAAGGACGACGCGCTCATCCCGATCAAGCTGTTCCGCTCGAACACCTTCTCGATGGCGACCATCATCGGCGTCTTCGTCGGCTTCGGCATGTTCGGCGCCATGCTGACGCTGCCGCTGTACCTGCAGCTGGTGCTCGGCTCCACGCCGACGGAGTCCGGTCTGCAGCTCCTCCCGATGATCCTCGGGCTCATGGTCTCGTCGATCGTCTCCGGTCAGATCATCGCCCGCACCGGCCACTACCGGCAGTTCCCGATCATCGGTACGGCCATGCTGGCCGGCGGCTTCTTCTACCTGACCTTCATCAAGTACGACGACTCCTACTGGTTCATCGCGGGTGCCATGCTCCTCATCGGTCTCGGCCTCGGCCAGCTGATGCAGACGCTGACCATCGCGAGCCAGAACTCCGTCGGCCTGCGGGACATGGGTGTCGCGACCAGCGCCTCCACGTTCTTCCGTCAGATCGGTGGAACGCTCGGCACCGCCGTGCTGCTGTCGCTGCTGTTCACGGTCTTCCCGACGAACATCCAGAGCGCGCTGACGGACAAGCCGACGCTGACCAGCGCGATGGATGCCGCCCTCACCCCCTCGGTCGCCAGCGCGCCCGAGAACAAGCAGATCATGGACAAGATCTACACGCCGATCACCAGCAAGGCGACCGACGCGACGCAGAAGCAGATCCAGGGGCAGGTGACGGCCGGTCTCGACCAGGCCACACAGGCGGTCGACGCCCAGGTCGCCGCCGGCACGATCCCGCCGCAGGCCCAGCCGCAGGCGGAGGCCGCCGCCCAGCAGGCGGCGCTGACGAAGATCCAGGCCGGACTGGCGGAGCAGGCGCCGTACGCCAAGGTCGCCGGCGATGGCACCGTGACGCTCGACTTCTCCGACCCGACCGCGCGCTCGGCGTACGTCGACCAGCTCGTGCCGGTCCTGCAGACGCAGCTCGAGAAGTCGAACGCCTCTGGGGGCGGCACAGACGTCAACGACACGTCGTTCCTGAACTCGGCCGATCCGCGACTGTCGAAGCCGTTCCTGGTGGCCTTCAACGCCTCTGCGGTGACGGTGTACTGGGTGGCCATGATCGTGGTGCTGATCGCGTTCGTGCTGTCGCTGTTCTTCAAGACCCCGCCGCTGCGGGCGAAGTCGGCACTGCAGGAGGCCGCGGACGACAAGGCGGCAGCCGACGCGGCGGAGATCGCGGAGCGCGAGCCGGTCGGCGCGTACGCGTCGCTGTCCGAGGACGACGACGAGGAGTACGACGTCGGCGTGCTGGCGAACCGTGCTGCGACCGAGTTCGGTGCGCTGGTCGAGCCCGGCGCGGACACCGCATCCACGCGGGCCCAGCGCCCGCGGCCGGCGGTCGATTGACCCATCCCGCTGAAGCGGCCGTCACCTTCGGGTGGCGGCCGCTTTCGCGTTTTGGGTGCTCTCGCGGAAACTCAGGGATGAGAGCGCGACCACGCAGGACTTGACACAAGGCTGGAAGACGTTCTAGATTCTCCTGCAACGCGTGAGAGCGCTCTCACATCACCCGAATGAGAGCGCTCCCACGCGCACCAAGCGCACCACCAGACACGCACAAAGGAGTGACCCGTGAAGCTTTCACGACGCACGAGGATCGCCGCGGCCGTCGCCGGCGCAGCATCCATCGCCCTCATCGCAGCCGGCTGCTCGTCCAACGGCAGCGGCAGCGGATCCAGCTCGGACCCCGTCACGCTGACCGTCACGACGTTCGGCACGATGGGTTTCGACAAGCTCTACTCGCAGTACGAGAAAGAGCACCCCAACATCACCATCAAGGCCACCAACATCGACACCGGTGACAACGCGCTCACCGACTGGCAGACGAAGGAGGCGGCCGGCAGCGGCCTCCCTGATGTCCAGGCCGTCGAAGAGGGCTGGCTGAGCAAGGTCATGCAGGTCTCCGACCAGTTCAACGACCTGAAGGACTACGGCGCCAACGACATCAAGGATCGCTGGGTCGACTGGAAGCTGAAGCAGGCAACCGACAAGAGCGGGCGCATCATCGGCTACGGCACCGACATCGGCCCGGAGGGCCTCTGCTATAACGGCAAGCTCCTCGCCGCGGCCGGGCTGCCCAGCGATCGCGAGTCCGTCGCCAAGCTGTTCGGCGGCGACAACGCCAGCTGGGACGACTTCTTCACGGTCGGCGAGCAGTACCACGCCGCCACCGGCAAGCCGTTCTACGACCAGTCCGGCTTCATCTGGAACGCCATGGTGAACCAGCAGAAGGAGGGCTACTACACCACCGACGGCAAGCTCAACATCGAGAACAACAGCGACCTGAAGGCGCTGTGGTCGAAGCTCGCCTCGGGCGCGGCGGCCGGGCTCTCCTCCAACCAGACCCAGTGGGACTGGGGCAAGGGCAAGGCGTTCACCGACGGATCCTTCGCCACGTTCGTCTGCCCGGGCTGGATGCTCGGCGTCGTCCAGGGCCAGGTCAAGGCCGGAGGCGGCGACGCCACCACCGGCTGGGACTTCGCCAACGTGTTCCCCGGCGGCGCGGCCAACTGGGGCGGCTCGTTCCTGACCGTCCCGAAGCAGTCCAAGCACCCGAAGGAGGCGGCGGCCCTCGCCGCCTGGCTGACCACTGCCAAGTCGCAGACCCAGACCTTCCAGGCGGCCGGCACCTTCCCGTCGGTGACGGCGGCGCAGACCGACCCGGGGGTCACCGGCCAGAGCGACCTGACGAAGTTCTTCAACAACGCACCCATCGGCCAAATCCTCGGTGAGCGCGCGAAGGGTGTCGTCGCCCAGTACAAGGGACCGGACGATTCGGTCATCCAGTCGCAGGTGTTCGGACCCTCCGTGCAGCAGCTCGACTCCGGCAAGGCGAACGGCGACGAGGCGTGGAGCAACGCCATGAAGCTGCTCAACCAGCTGGTCGTCAACAAGTAACCCGAAACCGACTCCGGGCCCCCGCCGCTCACCAGGCGGCGGGGGCCCGCACCACGGGAGAACCGCAATGACCACCACCGCCACCCGGGACGACGCTCCCGCCGCCGCAGCGCCGACGCGCAGGCGAGCCGGCCGGGGCGACCTGACCGCCCGCCAGCGGCTCAGCCGCTTCGACGTGAAAGCGTCGCCCTACTTCTACGTTGCGCCGTTCTTCGTGCTCTTCGCGCTCGTCGGACTGTTCCCGCTCGTCTACACCTTCGTCGTCTCGCTCAACAACTGGAACCTGCTCACCGGGCCGGGCGAGTGGGTCGGCTTCAAGAACTACGCGGTGGAGCTCAGCGACCCGTTCTTCTGGAACTCGCTGTTCAACACGCTCAGCATCTTCCTGCTGTCCGCCATCCCGCAGCTGATCGCCGCCGTGTTCATCGCGGCGATGCTCGACCAGAACATCCGCGCCAAGACGTTCTGGCGGATGAGCGTGCTGCTCCCCTACATCGTCACCCCGGTCGCGGTGACCCTCATCTTCTCGAGCGCCTTCGACGAGAAGTACGGACTGATCAACAACATCCTGCAGTCCTTCGGGCTGCACCCGGTGATGTGGAAGACCGAGACCTTCCCGTCGCACGTCGCCATCGCGACCATGGTCAACTGGCGGTGGACGGGCTACAACGCTCTCATCCTGCTTGCCGCCATGCAGGCGGTCCCGCGCGACATCCACGAGTCGGCAGCCCTCGACGGCGCCGGGTCGTTCCGCCGCTTCTTCTCGATCACGCTGCCGAGCATCCGCCCGACCATGATCTTCGTGATCATCACGGCCACCATCGGCGGACTGCAGATCTTCACCGAGCCGAAGCTCTTCAACCCCTCGAGCGCCGTTCCCGGCGGACCGCAGCGGCAGTACCAGACGACCGTGCTCTACCTGTGGGACATGGCGTTCAACCGGCAGAACTTCGGCAAGGCGTCCGCGATCGCCTGGCTGCTGTTCCTGCTCATCGTGATCTTCGGCGTGCTCAACTTCTTGATCTCGCGCCGGATCGCCTCCACCGAGACCCGTCTGCACCGCAAACGGACAGCCCGACGACTGCAGGCCTCGCGCGCCGAAGGCTCGCGCATCCTGGCCGCAGCGAGCGAGGAGAAGAACCTGTGACCGCCACCGCCCGTGAGAGCCGGCCCGTCCGCGTCGCCGCCTCCTCGCCTGCTCCCGCACGCAAGCGCCGGCCGCTCGGCATCGACCGCCGGCCGGGGTTCCTGACCTACGGGATCCTGCTCGCCATCTTCGTCGGCGGCGCCTACCCGCTGTGGTGGTCGTTCGTCGCGGGCTCCAGCGACAGCACCGTATTGACGGCGACCTGGCCGCCCTTCCTGCCCGGAGGGCAGTTCTGGACGAACATCGAGCAGGTGCTGGGCACCGTGCCGTTCTGGCAGGCGCTCGGCAACTCGATCATCGTCTCGACGGTGATCACGGCCTCCGTCGTCGCGTTCTCGACGCTCGCCGGCTACGCGTTCGCGAAACTGCGGTTCCGCGGCCGGGAGGGCCTGATGGTCTTCGTCGTCGCGACGCTGGCCGTCCCGACGCAGCTCGGCATCATCCCGCTGTTCATGGTGATGAAGCAGTTCGGCTGGACGGGGACGCTCGGAGCAGTCATCGTGCCGACCCTCGTGACCGCCTTCGGTGTGTTCTTCATGCGCCAGTACCTGATCGACGTCATCCCCGATGAGCTCATCGAGGCCGCGCGAGTGGATGGGGCGACCATGATCCGCACGTTCTGGCACGTCGGCGTTCCTGCCGCGCGCCCGGCGATGGCCATCCTCGGCCTCTTCACCTTCATGACCGCATGGACGGACTACCTCTGGCCGCTGCTCGTCGCGCCGCAGAATCCCACCCTGCAGGTGGCGCTCAGCCAGCTGCAGTCCGCGAAGTACGTCGACTACTCGATCGTGCTCGCCGGAGCCGTGCTCGCCACCATCCCTCTATTGATCCTCTTCGTGCTGGCCGGCCGCCAGCTGGTCTCCGGCATCATGGCCGGCGCCGTGAAAGGCTGAGAATGAACCGCACCTGGCCCGACGGCTTCCTCTGGGGGTCGGCCACCGCCGCAGCGCAGATCGAGGGCGCCGCCCACGAGGACGGCAAGGAGGACTCGATCTGGGACGCCTTCGCACGGGTCCCCGGCGCGATCGCGCGGGGCGACACCCCGGAGGTGGCGGTGGACCACTACCACCGGATGCCGCAGGACGTGGCGCTGATGGCCTCCCTCGGGCTGCAGTCGTACCGCTTCTCGACGTCATGGGCGCGGGTGAAGCCGGGAGACCGATCGGTCAATGCGGCAGGGCTGGCGTTCTACGACCGGTTGGTCGACGAGCTGCTCGGCGCCGGCATCCTCCCCTGGCTGACGCTGTACCACTGGGACCTGCCGCAGGCGCTGGAGGAGAAGGGCGGATGGGCGTCCCGCGACACCGCCTACCGGTTCCGCGACTACGCGGTCGCCGTCTACGACGCGCTGGGCGACCGGGTCGACCACTGGACGACCTTCAACGAGCCGCTGTGCTCGTCGCTGATCGGGTACGCGGGCGGCGAGCACGCGCCCGGCCGGCAGGAGCCGCGGGCCGGGCTCGCCGCCCTCCACCACCAGCACCTGGCGCACGGGCTCGCCGCCACGGCGATCCGGTCGCGCGCCGCGGAGCACGGAACCGGATCGGAGCTTCGGCTGGGCATCACTCTCAACCTGACGACGGCCGTGCCGGCCGATCCGGCCGATCCGGCCGACCTCGAAGCCGCACGCCGCATCGACGGACTGTGGAACCGGATGTACCTGGAGCCTCTGCTTCTCGGCGCCTACCCGGCGGATGTGCTCCAGGATGTGCGCGAGCACCGGTTCGAGGAGCTGGTGCACGACGGCGACCTCGTCGCCATCTCACAGCCGCTCGACTTCCTCGGCGTGAACCACTACCACGACGACAACGTCAGCGGTCATCCCGTCGGCCCCGACCAGCCGGCCGCCGTCGTGCCGACCGCACGGCCGACGTCGTCGCCGTTCGTGGGCAGCGAGTACGTCACGTTCCCGACGCGCCACCTGCCGACCACGGCGATGGGGTGGGAGGTCAACCCGAACGGCCTCCACGACCTGCTGGTGCGGCTCACCGAGAAGTACCCGGCCCTCCCTCCGCTGTACATCACGGAGAACGGCGCCGCGTACGACGACGTGGTGACGGAGGACGGGCAGGTGCACGATGCCGACCGCGAGGCGTACATCCTCAGCCACATCGAGGCGGTCGGCCGGGCCATCGACGACGGCGCGGACGTCCGGGGGTACTTCGTGTGGTCGCTGCTCGACAACTTCGAGTGGGCGTGGGGGTACGGCAAGCGGTTCGGCATCGTGCGGGTCGACTACGAGACGCAGGAGCGGACGGTGAAGGACTCGGGGCGGGCCTTCTCGCGTATCATCGCCGAGGCCAGGAGCGGAGAGGTCATGGAGGAGGCCGCCGCGTCGCACGTCTAGCATGGACGAAAGCGACGAGGAGACCCGATGACGACGGAGCAGATCCCCGGCCGGGTGGTCCCCACCCTGGAGGCCGTCGCGGCGCGCGCCGGCGTGTCCCGGGCGACCGTGTCGCGCGTGGTCAACGGCTCCCCGAAGGTGACGGCCGAGGTGGTGGCGGCCGTCGAGCGCGCGATCGCCGACCTCAACTACGTCCCCAACCGGGCCGCACGGTCGCTGGCGTCCCGGCGCACCCAGGTCCTCGCGCTGGTGGTGCCCGAGTCGACGGCCAAAGTGTTCGCCGACCCGTTCTTCGCCTCCATCGTGCAGGGCGTCGCGCTGAGCCTCGCCGACACCGAATACACGCTCAACATGGTGATCTCGTCGGAGACCAACCCCGACAAGACCCGGCGCTACCTGATGGGCGGCAATGTGGACGGCGCGCTCGTCGTGTCGCACCACTCCGGCGACCACTCCTACGCGCAGCTCGGGACGACCCTCCCGCTCGTCTTCGGCGGGCGGCCGGTCAGCGAGAGCGAGCACGCGTCGTACTACGTGGACGTCGACAACGTGGCCGGGGCGCGGGTCGCCGCGGAGCACCTGATCGAGCGGGGGCGGCGCAACATCGCGCTCATCACCGGGCCGCAGGACATGCCCGCGGGCCTCGACCGCCACGACGGCTGGAAGCAGGCGATGGAGGCGGCAGGGCTCGACTCCTCGCACGTCGCGTACGGCGACTTCTCGCCGGCATCCGGGATGGAGGCCATGCGGCGGCTCCTCGCCGACGGCCGGCCGATCGACGGCCTGTTCGCCGCGAACGACCAGATGGCGGCCGGAGCGTACTCGGCCATCCACGAAGCAGGACTCAACATCCCGGGCGACATCGCCGTGGTCGGCTACGACGACGACAGCTTCGGCCTCATGTCGACGCCGCCGCTGACGACGGTGCACCAGCCGTCGATCGGGCTCGGCGAGACGATGGCGCGCGTCCTGGTGCGGCTGCTCGCGGGCGAGCCCGTCGAGCGGGTCACCCTGCTGCCGACGGAACTCGTGGTCCGCCAGAGCTCCTGACGCTGCGCCGCCCCTCCGCGTCTCCGCGTCTCCGCGTCTCCGCGTGCGTCTCCGCCCACCGTCGAGTCCGCACTTTCTGCACGCTGCGCCGGCGTGTCGCGTGCAATAAGTGCGGACTCGACGGTGGGCGGTGGGCGGAGGCGCGGGATCGGGACGAGGGCGGCGCTTGCGCCCGGGATGCGCGGGGGTACCGTCGCGGCATGCCCACCTACACCGCCACACGCCCCCTCGACGGCGACGCCGACCTGTACTTCGACTACATCTCCGACCCGGAGAACCTCCCGGCCTACTTCCCGCGCATGACGTCCGCCCACGAGCTGCCCGACGGCAAGGTGGAGACCACAGCGCACGTCGACGCGGACCAGGACGGGTCCGACGAGACGGTCACCTCGGAGGCCGAGTTCGACGTGGACCGCGCCGCCCGCGAAGTGACCTGGTCTGCGCCCGGCCCGCACGACTACCACGGCTCGCTGCGCATCACCGATGACGGCGTGGAGCTCACCATCCACACCACGCAGGACTTCGACGGCATGCAGCAGGCGCTCGACGGCTCCCTCGCGAAGATCGCGGAGAACCTGCGCGCCGACGCCTGACCGCCTCCCTCCCCTCTCCTCCGCTGAAGTGCACCTTCCTGCGGCCGACACGCCGCGCCGGTACGCAACGACGTGCACCTCGGCGAGCCGAGCGGACCTCAGGCCAGGCGGCGGTACAGGCGGTTGCCGAGGGCCGCCAGCACGAAGCCCGTGGCCACGATCGCGGCCACCCCGCCCGCGTAGGCGACGAGCAGGTGCTCCGTCCCCGCCTCGGTGGAGAAATAGGTCACCACAAGGGCCACGATCGAGCCCACCAGGCACACCGCGCCCACCCAGACCAGGGGCCACAGCCTGCTGCGGACCGGCGGCTCGGCGCCGGGCACGTGCAACCAGGACAGCACGATGCCGGCCAGGCATCCCCAGAACGCGACGACAAGCATGCCCGCGACGACGTCGCTCGGGCGGTGCCACTGCTCCACGAGAGTGGACGCGCCCGCCGCGATCGCGAAGACCGACCCCACCACCGCCGCGAGGGGACGGAACTTCGGGGCGGCGAGCAGGAAGACCACCAGCGCGGCCGACGCGGCGACCGCGGTATGACCGGAGGGGAGCGAGTTCGAGAGCCCCACATCCACGCCCTTCTCTGGCCGCGACAGGATGGTGTACTTCAGCACCTGCGTGCTGACGTTCGCGCCGACGGCGGCGCCGACGGCCACCCCGAACACCAGCCAGTTGCGCCTCACCAGCACGATGGCGACGGCGATCACCGCCCCGATCACCACCGAGGCGACGGGAAGCGCGTTGAGGAACGTGTGCGCGAACTCGATCACGGCGCCCTTCCAGGCGTCCGCCCCCGCGAAGGCGCGCTCGTCGATGATCTGCCCGATGTAGCTGCGGACGAAGATCAGGTACACGGCGGCGAACAAGGCCGCAGAGACGAGAGCACCCCAGAGGAAGGGGAGGGCGCGCAGGCTCGATCGCATAGTGCATCCACCCTTCCACACCCGACTAGGAGAATTCCGGACGAACGCCGAGCGTGGGGAGAACGGGTGTCAGTCGAGGAAGCGGACCTGCGGATCGCACCCGGCCAGACGCTCCCGCATCACCGCGATTGCGGCCGGATTGCTGTCGACCAGGAGGAACCGGCGCCCGAGCGACGCGGCCACCGCCCCGGTGGTTCCGCTGCCGGCGAAGAAATCGAGGACCCAGTCCCCTTCGCCGCTGGACGCCTGGACGATGCGCCGCAGCACGCCCTCCGGCTTCTGCGTCGGGTACCCGGTCTTCTCGCGCCCGGTCGGCGACACGATCGTGTGCCACCAGACGTCGGTCGGGAGCTTGCCGAGCTGCGCCTTCTCGGGCGTGACGAGCCCGGGCGCCATGTACGGCTCCCGCTCGACCGCGGCGGAGTCGAAGTGATACGCGGACGGATCCTTCACGTACACGAGGATCGTGTCGTGTTTCGCAGGCCACCGGTTCTTCGGCTTCGCGCCGTAGTCGTACGCCCAGATGATCTCGTTGAGGAACGACTCGCGGCCGAACAGCGCATCCAGCAGCACCTTGGCGTAGTGCGACTCCCGGTAGTCGAGGTGGAGGTACAGCGTCCCATCGTCGGCCAGCACGCGCCAGGCCTCGATGAGCCGCGGCTCCAGGAAGCCCCAGTAGTCTTCGAAACGGTCGTCGTAGCTGAGGAGGTCGCCCTTGATCCGCTCGTAGCTGCGGCCCTTGAACCCGATCACGCTGCCCGCTCCGCCCTCCGAGCGCACCGAGGTGAGCGTCTGCCGGGCCTGCGGGCGCCCGGTGTTGAAGGGAGGGTCCAGGTAGATCAGCCGGAACGACGCGTCCGGCAGGGCGGCCAGGACCTCGAGGTTGTCGCCGTGCGCCACCGTGCTCGGTGCGTCGGGATGCCACAGCGGCCTTGCTGACTGGGCGGGCTGCGACATGCGTCCATTCTCGCAGCGGAGAGAATGGACCGTGCACAATCTCGGCCTCCTCTTCGATGTCGACGGGCCCATCGCCAGCCCCGTCACCCGTACCATCGCCATCCGCAGCATCGTCACCGACCTGGTGTCGATGGCGGCGGCGGGCGTCCCGATCGCCTTCATCACCGGGCGCTCGGGCGACTTCATCCGTCATCAGGTGGTGACTCCGCTCCGCGACGCAGGTCTCGCCGACGCACTCGAGCAGCACGGCGCCCGGATGTTCGGCGTGTTCGAGAAGGGCGGCGCCTGGGCGCCGATCACCGGCGACGGGATGGGCGAGGTCACCGTCGACGAGACCGTGGCGTTCGGCCCGGAGGCGGTGGACGCCATCCGCCGCCTGGTGCGCGACCGGTTCGCCGACACGATGTTCTTCGACGAGACCAAGCGGGCGATGATCTCGGTCGAGCAGCGCACCGATGTGGATGCCGAGACGTACCAGGAGGCGCAGGCGCGGTTCCAGGACGAGGCGTTCGCGGTGCTGACCGGGCTCGGCGTCGGGCTGCGGTACGGATCGCGGGTGGCGCCGGACGCATCCGGGCACGTGCCGTTCCGCATCGACCCGACGATCATCTCCACCGACATCGAGTCCGTGCTGCTCGACAAGGACCGCGGGGCGCAGCGCGCCTTCGACTACTTCGCGGCTCGGGGACCGCTGCCCCGCCGCTGGCGGTCGATCGGCGACTCGCGCAGCGACTACAAGATGGCCGACTTCGTCCACGACGCCGGTTACGAGGTCGCCCACGTGGATGTCCGACCCGCCGACGGCGTGCTGCAGAAGCCGTACGAAGTGATCACGATCGGCGACGCCATCCACGACGACGCGGGCGCCGAGTTCCTCGCCCACTGGCGGAGGGAGCTGGGGCTCGGCGAGTGAGCGCCGGCTCGCGGCCGATCTCCTGAATAGAGGACCGGCTGCGCGGCGACTGCCCCTCCAGGTCACGTCTGCGGCGGGGCGAGCAGCAGCACAGGTGACAAGGAGCGGCACTCGCTCCACCGCCGGTCCGCGTCGCGGGGGCGGATTCAGCCGAGCTCGCGGCCGCGGTTGCGGCGGCGCACCTCGCGCGGCGCCCGCCCGCCGAGGAACGACCGCGCCGGGTCGACCACGAAGCCCTGGCGCAGCGCCTCCCGGCCGACCAGCATCCGGAACCCCATCTGGTCGCGGTTCGTGAGCGTCGTCTCGGCCCGGACCGGCCGGCCGCCGACGACCACGTCGAGCAGGACGACGATCCGCTCCTCCGTGTGGCCCGACGAGCTGCGCACCACGCGGCGGTCGTGCACCGGGCACTCGGCCGTGACCGCATCCCGGTCGGAGTCCTGCCACGGCTGCACCCGGAACCGCACCCGGTCGCCCGGCAGCTCCTCGATGTCGAACGCGTGCAGGGAGGAGCTGCGCGCGCCGGTGTCGACCTTCACCTTGATCCACGCCACGCCGATCCCCGGCAGGCTCGCCCACTCACGCCAGCCGACCGCGTCGGTGGTTGGATGGTGTTCGGCCATTCCCCCATCTTCGCAGGAGCACCCCCGTGAAACTCGCCATCCTCTCGCGCGCCCCGCACGCGTACTCGACGCAGCGGCTGCGGTCGGCGGCCGAGAACCGCGGCCACACGGTCAAGGTGCTGAACACCCTTCGCTTCGCGATCGACCTCTCCGGCGAGGAGCCCGACCTGCAGTACCGGGGGCGGCTGCTCTCCGACTACGACGCCATCCTGCCCCGCATCGGCAACTCGATCACCTACTACGGCACCGCCGTCGTGCGGCAGTTCGAGCAGATGGACGTCTACACGCCGAACACCGCGAACGGGATCACCAACTCCCGGGACAAGCTGCGCGCCACGCAGATCCTGTCCCGCCACAACATCGGCATGCCGCGGACCGCTTTCGTGAACAGCCGGGCGGACGTGCGGATGGCGATCGAGCGCGTCGGCGGGGCCCCGGTGGTCATCAAGCTGCTGGAGGGGACGCAGGGCATCGGCGTCATCCTCGCGCCGGAGGCGAAGATCGCCGAGTCCATCATCGAGACGCTGCACTCGACCAAGCAGAACGTGCTCATCCAGAGCTTCGTCGCCGAGAGCCGGGGCCGCGACATCCGCGCGCTCGTCGTCGGCGACCGGGTGGTCGCGGCGATGCGCCGGGTGGCGAGCGGCGACGAGTTCCGCTCCAACGTGCACCGCGGCGGGACGGTCGAGAAGGTCGCGCTCACTCCCGAGTTCGAGGAGGCCGCCGTGCGGTCGGCGCAGATCATGGGTCTGCGGGTGGCCGGTGTCGACATGCTGGAGGGCAAGGACGGCCCGCTGGTGATGGAGGTCAACTCCTCCCCCGGGCTGGAGGGCATCGAGCGTGCGACCGGGCTGGATGTGGCGGGCGCAATCATCGACTTCATCGACAATCAGGTGGGCTTCCCCGAGATCGACGTGCGGCAGCGCCTCACGGTCTCGACCGGCTACGGCGTGGCCGAGCTGCTCGTGCACTCCAACGCCGACCTGGTCGGCAAGTCGCTGCGCGACTCGGGCCTCGGCGAGCGCGACATCACCGTGCTGACGCTGCACCGCGGCGCGGCGGTCATCCCCAACCCGCGCAGCAACGTGGTGCTGGAAGCCGGCGACCGCCTGCTGTGCTTCGGCCGCCTGGAGGAGATGCGGTCGATGATCCCCGACCGCCGCAAGCGCCGCGCGAAGGTCCGGAAGCTGCCCAAGGAGGCCCAGGAGGCGCTCACCGAGGAGTGAGCACGCGGGCCAGCTCCCCGGCGAGGCCGGTCCACGCGTCGGTGAACTTCGCGATGCCCTCGTCTTCGAGCGTGTCGACGACGTCGTCGTAGTCGACGCCCAGCCGGGCCAGTGTGTCGAGGACCGCCTGCGACTCGCCGTACCGTCCGCGCACGGTGTCCTCCGGTGAGGTCTGCCCATGATCGGCGACCGCGGCCAGCGTGCCCTTGGTCATGGTGTTCACGACGCCGCGGGTCACCAGCCCGTCGACGTAGAGGGTGTCCGGATAGGCCGGGTTCTTCGTCGACGTCGAGGCCCAGAGCGGGCGCTGCGGAAGGACCCCGGCGGCGGCCAGCGCGTGCCACTCGTCGGTGGCGAGCATCCGCTCGTACGCCTGGAAGGCCAGCCGCGCGTTCGCCAGGGCCGATCGGCCGCGCAGCGCCAGCGCCTCCGGCGTGCCGATCCGCTCCAGCCGGCCGTCGACCTCCGCATCGACCCGTGACACGAAGAAGGACGCCACCGAGGCGATTCTCGCGACGTCGACGCCCGCGTCGAGCGCCTGCCGCATCCCGTCGAGGTGGGCCCGCATGACCTGCATGTACCGGGTGAGTGAGAAGATCAGGGTCACGTTGACGCTGATGCCCTCGGCGAGGCAGGCGGTGATCGCCGAGAGGCCCTCGATCGTAGCCGGGATCTTGATGAACAGGTTGGGCCGGTCGACCATCCACCAGAGGGAGCGCGCCTCCGCGGTCATCGCGACGGCGTCATGGGCGAGGCGCGCATCCACTTCGAGGGAGACGCGGCCGTCGGCGCCACCGCTCGTCTCGAAGCAGGGACGGAGCACGTCGCAGGCGGCCCGCACGTCGTGGGCGGTCAGCTCGCGCAGCGCCTCACCGACCTCGGCGCCGCGTGCGGACAGGTCGTCAAGCTGCGCCTGGTACTCCTCCCGCCGCCCGATCGCCGCCGCGAAGATGCTGGGGTTGGTGGTGACCCCGCTCACGTAGCGGGAGTCGACCAGGGCGGCGAGGCGCCCGGACCGGAGCAGCTCGCGGCTGAGGTCGTCCAGCCAGAGGGAGACGCCGGCATCGGCCAGCGCGGACAGCGGATCGGACATGATCGGACCCTTCTCGTGAATCCCGCTCAGGAGGCGACGCCGGTGATCGCCAGGAACTCGGCCCGGGACCGGGCGTCGTCACGGAGCCGGCCCAGCAGCGTCGACGTGACCGTGCTGGAGCCCACGGCGTTGGCGCCGCGCAGCGTCATGCACGAGTGCTCGGCCGCGATGACCACGCCGACGGCGAGCGGCTGGAGCTGCGCCTGCAGCCAGTCGGCCACCTGCTTGGTGAGCCGCTCCTGGGTCTGCGGGCGGCACGCGAACAGCTCGACCACCCTGGCGAGTTTGGAGAGCCCCAGGATCCGCTCACCGGGAAGATACGCGACCCACGCGCGACCGGTGAAGGGCAGGAGGTGGTGCTCGCACAGCGACCGGACCGGGATGTCGCGGGCGACCACCAGCTCGTCGTACCCCTCGTCGTTCGGAAAGGTCGTCAGGTCGAACGGCCGCGGCGTCATCATCTCGGCCCAGGCGCGCGCCATCCGCCCCGGGGTGTCGCGGAGGTGGTCGGAGGCGAGCGACATCCCGAGCGCTTCGAGGAAGGAGGCGGCGGCTTCTTCTGCGGCTTCCAGGTCGACGGGCCGTGCGGCCGAGACGACCCGCAGGTCGGGCCGATGCGCTGTGCGCGAGAGCGATGACGTGGTCACGATCCAGCCTCCTGCCGTCCGTCTCTTCTCAGAGTGCGTCGACTCCCCCTTTTTGTCAAGATCCATTGTTGTTAGAGTGGGGACCATGGAGGACGACAGCCGCGACGACGCGTTGGACAGCATCAGCGCTCTCTCCGATCCGGCGCGCCGGCGCCTCTACGACTACGTCTCCTCCCGCGACACGCCGGTGGGCCGCGAGGAGGCCGCGACGGCGACCGGGATGAGCCGCACCCTCGCCGCCTACCACCTCGACCGGCTGGCGGAGGCCGGGCTGCTCGAGACGGGCTACTCCCGCGAGCCAGGACGGCAGGGCCCCGGCGCCGGCCGGCCGGCGAAGCGATACGTCCGGAGCGAGCGCGAGACGACGGTGTCGGTCCCCGAGCGCGACTACCGCCTCCTCGCCGGCCTCCTGACCGATGCGGTCGCAGTGGATGACAGCGGACGGCTCCTCGCGTCTCTCACGGCTGCCGCGGAGGAGCGCGGTCGGGCGGGCTCGGCGCCCACGGTGCCGCTCGTGCAGGAGCTGCGCGACCGCGGGTACGAACCCGCAGACGGCACCCAGGGCGCCGACGCGGGCATCACCCTGCGCAACTGTCCCTTCCACCGGCTGGCACGGCAGCATCCGGACGTCGTCTGCGGCATCAACCACGCCCTGATCCGCGGCGTCCTCGAAGGACGTGACGACGATCCGGACCGCGCGGAGCTTGTGCCCCCGGACGGACGGTGCTGCGTGTTCATCCGCCCGGCGCCGTGATGTGCACGGAAGCGGGCCGCCGAGCGGTGAGGATTCGCCGAAGTGCACCTCGTTGCGTCGGCACACGGCGTGTCGCCCGCAACTACGTGCACTTCGAGGAAGAGGTGGGGAGCGGCTACGGGACGGGCGCGGGCGGGGGCGGCTGGTCCGCGAGGCGGCGGCGCTCGGCGTGGCGGTAGTGGCGGAGGATGAGCCAGAGAGTCGCGATGCCGGCGGCGGCCACCACGATCAGGACCACGATGTAGAGGATGCCCGCTAGCGCCGTGACCGCCGACGCGGTCTGCTGCGTCAGGCCGCCGGACGTGGTCAGCTCCTGCAGGGCGCGGCCGTTCGCGATCAGCGCGATCACGGCTGCGAGGTCACTCGCCGAGTCCCAGAGGCCGTGGAGCACGGCGACACCGAGGTACGTCACGACGATCCAGATCGAGAAGCGGAACCGGTCCCTCCCGCGCGCGGCCCCGAACAGGACGGCGCCGAGGACGGCCGTCCACAGCACGTGGCCGACCGGGGCGAGGATGGCGCGCAGCACCTCCGTCTGCAGCAGCGAAACGAGGTCGATGCCGCGGGAGGTGATGGCCGCGTTGAACGCGTAGCCGGCGGACTCGAACGCGGCGAACCCGGCGCCGACCGTCGCTCCGAGCAGGGCGCCCTGCGTCGCGGTCTTCGGCACCACCCGCCAGCCGATGATGACCAGGAGGACGGCCTTCACGAACTCCTCGATCAGGCCGACCAGGAGGTACATCAGCCACGACTGGTGGAGGTCGACCTCCAGCAGGGAGGCGCCGAGCACGCCGAAGATGCCACCGACGAAGAAGGCGAGCACCAGCTGCAGAGAGCTGATGCTGCCGGTCACCCGCTCGATGGCGAACAGCACGACGCAGAACGGCACCAGGAAGCTGCCGATCAGGATCAACGTCGGGATGAGGTTCGTGTTCTGCGTGGCGACCGTGACCACGATGGTCAGGATCCACACGACGAAGCCGGTCAGCAGCGTCTTCCACCACCAGCCGTGATGGTGGTGCGGATGCGGGGCCGCCCCAGCCTGCGCGTCGACCCAGGTCTCCGAAGCCATGGTCAGCCCTCCGTCCGATTGCATGTGCGGGCCATCATCCCACCGGGCAGCCGGAGGGCAACGGGTGGACGGGGCGGCGAGGACGAAGGGACGGTGTGCCGAGATAGGCGTCACGCCGCTAGGCTCGGCGAAATGCGCATTCTCTGTAGCTTCGTCGGCGGCGCAGGGCACTTCCTCCCCCAGCTACCCCTGCTCAGGGCGCTAGCGCAGAACGGGCACGAACTCGTCCTGCGCGGACGCGAGTCCGCGACGAGGTCGGCGCCCTCCGGGTTGTTCGCGCACATCGTCGCGGAGCCTGATCGCCGGGCACAGACCCGCGCCGGCATCGCGCCGCTCTCAGCTGTCGACCGGGAGGCGGAGATCGCCGTCGTGGAGCGCCACTTCGCCGGCGACGCCGCCTGGCGGTCAGCAGACGCGCTATCGGCGCTCCTCGCCGACTTCGACCTCGTGATCTGCGACGAGCTCGACTTCGGCGCAATCGCGGCCGGGCAACGGGCCGGCGTTCCGGTGATCGTGGTCGCGGTGATCGCGTCGGGCGCTCTGGTCCGGACCGAGCGCATCCGGTCGGCCCTCGATAGGCTCGCGGGCCATGTCGGGCTCGACGAGGCCGTGCGTCCGCGCGGCGATGCCTTCGTGGTTCCGTTCGCTCCCTGCCTGCGCGACCCCGCGCATCCTGCCCCAGCAGACGCGCTTTGGATGCGTCCGGACGGCGATGCCGCCGAGAAGCCGGACGGCTCCCTCGTGGCGACGCTCGGCACCGAGTTCAACACCGAATCAGGCGACCTGTTCGACAGGATGCTCGCGGCTCTGGCTGGACTGGAACGGCCCAGCACTGTCGCGGTCGGCCGAGACCTGGACCCCTCCCGCTTCGGGCCGCAGCCTCCACACCTCCAGGTCGTCCGCTACGCGGACTTCGCATCCTTGCTGCCGCGCGCCTCGGTCGTGATGCACCATGGAGGCAGCGGGATGCTGGTCGGATCGGCCCTGCACGGCACACCGCAGGTGCTGCTTCCGATGGGTGCGGATCAGCCGTTCAACGGCGACCGCGTCGAAGCGCTCGGCGTGGGCGCAGCGCTCGACGTCCTCTCGGCGACCACTGAGGACATCCGGGGCGCCGTGGAGGCTGTCGCTGCCGACCCCCACGCCCGGTCGTGCGCCGCGGCGCTGCGCGACGAGCTGCTGGCGCTCCCCGAGCCAGGGGAGGTCGCGGCCGAAGCGCTCACCCGGGTGCGCGGCTGACAGCAGCGCTGAGGACTGTGCGCGCGATTTCTCGCTGACGAGCCGGTGGAAGCTGTTGCGACTCTGCCGCCCTGGCCGTCAGGAGAGCGCGCGGAAGCGCTCGACGCCCTCCTGGACCAAGGCTTGCAGGTCGAGCGGCTCGTCGGCCAGCACCCAGCGCTCGAACGCGAGGTGGAACGCGGACGACGCCGCTTCCGCCGCCACGGCCGCCTCGGCCGGATCGGCACCGCGCGCCTGCAGCGCCTGGGCGGCGGCCGCTCTCCCCCTGGCGAGTTTCAGCAGTTCGCGCTCCAGGAGGCTGGGGTTGGCCGCGATGACGGCGGCGCGGCGGCGGGGGAAGGTCGGGTCCGGCTGGTTCTGCAGGTAGCCGGCCGCCGCCACGTACCCTGCGGCCGCAGCCGAGAGCGGTGAAGCGTCGGAGGGCGCGGCGGCGATGGCGGTGAGCACGGCCTCCTGGAACAGGTCCGAACCGGCGAAGAGCACCTCGCGCTTGTCGGCGAAGTAGCGGAAGAAGGTGCGCTCGGTGACCCCGGCCCGCTCGGCGATATCGGCGACGGTGGTCTGCTCGAACCCCGGGTCGGCGTACAGCTCGATCGCGGCGCCGACCAGTCGCTCGCGTGCTCCCGGCTCCCATCGTCCCATGAACCCAGTGTAGTGATGACAGACGCTGACATGGATGCTACGCTGACGTCAGTCACTGACGTCAGTCTCTGACATGACGAATCGGAAGGAGCGCATCATGCGCGTATTCATCACTGGAGGCTCGGGATGGATCGGCTCGGCCGTCGTCCCCGAGCTGATCTCCGCGGGGCACGAGGTCGTCGGCCTCGCCCGCTCGGAGCGCTCGGCCGCCGCCCTGCGCGAGGCCGGCGCGGAGGCCGTCGCGGGAGACATCGACAGCCTCGACGTACTGCGTGAGAACGCGGCCGCCTCCGACGCCGTCATCCATCTGGCCTTCAAGCACGACTTCGACAACTTCGCCGCCGCCGGGACCACCGAGCGCGCGGCGATGGAAACCTTCATCGACGCGCTGGACGGCAGCGGGAAGCCGCTCCTCTTCGCGTCGGGCGTCGCCCTCCTCGCGCCCGGCCGGGTGGCCACCGAGAACGACGCCTCGCCGTTCAGCGGGCCCACCGCGCCGCGCGGGGGTGTTGAGCCACTGGCGCTCGGGTCGGCGGAGCGGGGCATCAAGCCGATCGCTCTGCGGTTCTCGCCGACGGTGCACGGCGACGGCGACCACGGCTTCACCGCGGTGCTGGTCGATATCGCCCGACGCACGGGCGTGGCGGGCTACACGGGCGACGGCTCCAGCCGGTGGCCGGCCGTCCACCGCAGCGACGCCGCCCGGCTCGTGGCGCTCGCGCTCGCGAACCCGGACGCCGCGAGCGTCGTCCACGCGGTCGGCGAGGAGGGGATCCCTGCGCGGGAGATGGCGGAGGCGATCGGCCGGGGAGCCGGTGTTCCCGTGGCCGCGATCGACGCCGCCGACGTGGAGTCGCACTTCGGCTGGATCGGCGCCTTCTTCGGCCTCGACATCCCGGCCTCCAGCGCGCTCACCCGCGCACGGCTCGGCTGGGAGCCGACCGGCCCCACCCTGCTCGAGGATCTGGCCGCCGGCCACTACTTCGAGCGGGCGGCGGCCTGATCCTCTCGCCTGGTCAGTGCGTGAAGAAGGTGGCCTGACCCTCCACCGGCATCGGCGTCTCGAGGCGGTCGAGGTAATCGACCGCCTCGCGGATGTCGACGACGAGCGACTCGGCGAGACTGTGGCTGAGGCCGTTGCGCACGACGATCCGCTGGACGGTCAGATCCGAGAGGTCGTCCGGCATCGGGTAGGCGGGGATGAGCCACCCCTTCAGCCGGAGCCGCTCGGACAAGTGGTAGAGGTTCCACTTGTCGGTGTGGCCCTTCCTGAGCTGCCAGGCGAAGACGGGGATGTCGGATCCGTCGTTCCACAGCTCGAACGCCGGGATCTTCCCGATCTCGCCGGAGAGGTACAGCGCCACATCCTGGGTCACCTTCTGGACGCGGTAGTAGCCGTCCCATCCGAGCCGCAGGAACAGGTAGTACTGCAGCAGCACTTGCGCGCCTGGGCGCGAGAAGTTGAGCGCGAAGGTGGGCATGTGCCCGCCGAGGTAGGTGACGTCGAAGACGAGGTCGGCGGGGAGGTCCTCGACGCTCCGCCACACCACCCAGCCGAGACCGGGGTACACCAGCCCGTACTTGTGCGCGGAGGTGCTGATGGAGACGACCCTGTCGACCCGGAAGTCCCAGGCCAGGTCCTTCTGCAGGAACGGCGCGATCATGCCGCCCGACGCACCGTCGACGTGGATCTTGATGTCGAGCCCGGTGTCGGCCTGGATGCGGTCGAGCGCCTCGGCGATCTGCGCGACCGGCTCGTACATGCCGGTGTAGGTGACGCCCATGATGGCGACGACGCCGATCGTGTTCTCGTCGACGTACTTCCCCAGGTCGTGACCGTCGAGCACCTTGTGCTCGTCGCTGATGGGCACGTAGCGGGCTTCGACATCCCAGTAGTTGCAGAACTTCTCCCAGCACACCTGGACCGCGCTCGACATGATCAGGTTGGGCTTGTCGGTGGGCTTCCCCGCCGCCCGTCGCGCCTGCTGCCAGCGGCGCTTCAGGGCGAGACCCCCGAGCATGCAGGCCTCGGACGATCCGATGGTGGAGGTCCCGAGCGCCTTCTCCGGGTCCGGCGCACTCCACAGGCCGGCGATCATCTTCCAGCAGCGCGTCTCGATCGCGGCGGTCTGCGGGTACTCGTCCTTGTCGATCATGTTCTTGTCGGCGGACTCGGCGTAGAGCCGAGCCGCGTAGTCGTCCATCCAGGTACCCACGAAGGTGGCCAGGTTGAGGCGCGCGTTGCCGTCGAGCATCGACTCGTCGTGCACGATCTGGTACGCGGTCTCGGGCAGCGACTCGCTGTCCGGGATGCGGTCGATCGGCACGTCAGTGCTCTCACCCGGCCGGGCGAAGATCGGGTTGAGCTGCGTGCGGTCCGTGGTTCCGGTGAAGGCCGTCGACGGCGGCTTCGTGGCCGCAGCCTCCTTCGTGGGTTCTGTGACTGTCATGAACGTCGCTCCTCCGACGGCACGTGAACCGGCTCGCGCGCGACGGCTCGCGGGTTCGCCACCGCGCGGGCCGTGCCCGGACCCGGCGTGGCAGGGCACATCCTATGCACGCCGCGCGCGCCCGCAACAGACCCCGGAAACCGGTCAGGAACCGGAGCGTTTCAGAGTGCCGATGGTGCTCCCGCCCTGGTCGACGACGGTCATGGTGCTGCCCTTCACGGTGCCCGTCGCGGCCTTGCTGAGCCAGGTGTCCACGCCCTCGCACGCCATCATCGTGGAGGCGATGGTCCCGAACGTGATCTGGTCGCCGTCGATCTGCCCCTGCCCGTTGAGCTGGTTGCAGCCGTCCGAGCCGGCGAAGGTGCCGTCGTTCTGGATGTCGAGGTTCGGCTGCCCCGACGATGTCGAACCCCAGCGGCCGGTGATCGCGGCGCCGCTCGGCGTGCCCGCGCAGCCGGCCAGCAGCAGGGCGGTGGCGGCGAGGAGGGCGGCGGCGGCGCGGAGGCGGCGAGGGCCGTAGGTGCGGCGGGGGCGAGGGTCGCGGGCGTCGCGGGGGCGAGCGTCACGGGTGCGGGTGTCGAGCAGCATGGTTCCTCCCGGCCGATCGTCCGGCTCTTGGCGGAAAGGTAGCGCCCGGCGCCCGGTCGGCGACAGTCCTCATTCGTCGCCGGCGAGCACCTCGTCCACGATGGCCAGCACCTCGGGCCGGGCGAGGATGCGGAAGTGGCCGCCGACGTCGAGCTCGATGTTGCGCGCGCCCTCGAGCCGGCTCCCACCGGGGACGTGCGGGTCGAACCATCCCCAGACCGAGACGATCTGCGCGTTGACCGCCCGGCTGAGCGCGAGACGAAGGAGCCCGGGCGTGTTCGGCGCCAGCGCCCGGATGCTGGGCACCGGGATGAATCGGGCGAGCGACGAGCCGGCGTACGGGGTCGCCACTGTCACGGCCGTCCGGATGCGCGGACCGGAGTCGGGCATCCCCATCAGGTACTTGGCGACGAGGCCGCCCTTGCTGTGCGCGACGATCACGACGCCGGTGAGGTCGTGCTCCTCCAGGTGCCGGTTCACCAGCGCCGCAGCTTCGGGCACCGAGATGCGGTTGCGTCCGAGGGCGGCGACCACGTGCACGGGGTGACCGGCGGTGTGGATGTGCTCCGCCAGCGGTCGCAGGAAGCGCCAGGTCTCGAGGATGCCGGGCAGGATCACCACGGGTGCGCGATGTCCCGCCCCGGCGACGAGGGTGTCGGGGGTGCTTCGGTCGAGGGCCGCCCGCAGCTGGTGGCGGCCGGCGTACAGGTAGTCGAGGACCACCACTCCGGTGCGGCGCAGCAGACCGCGTCTCACGTGCGGACCCGGGCGAGATCCCTCAGCAGGGAGGCCGTGCGCCAGGGCGCGCCGTGCATCACCAGGTGGGCGACCGACGGGACGGTGACCGCACGACCGCCGGAACGCTCCGCCAGCTCTCGCACCCAGTCGTCCCGGGCGATGGGGTCGCGTGCGCCGCGGACGACGAGGACCGGGACGTCGGCCGCCGCCGCCTCCAGCTCGCGCTCCGTCCGGTACTCGAGCATCGCCGGGAGGGTCGCCACGTACCAGCGGAGGCCGCAGTGCAGGTAGTCGCCGAAGACGATCCGGTTTCCGCGCGGGTCCTCACGAAGTGTGTCGATGCCGAGCAGCACCCCTGCCCTGACGGCGTTGCGGTCGTCGGGCGCCATGACAGGACCGAGCAGCGCGAGGCCGCGGACGAGGTCGGGTCGGCGAGCGGCGAGGCACACGGCGATCTGGGTTCCCATGGAGTGGCCGACGATGACCGCGTCCGCGATGCCCAGCCCGTCCATCGCCTGTGCCACCGATTCCGCGAAGTCCTCGATGGAGAGCGGACGGCTCGGCCGGTGTGGCTTCGCCTTCCCGAACCCGGGCAGGTCGACCGCGACGACCCGGCCCTCCTCGGCGAGCGCGGGGACGAGCCGTTCGAAGTACCGCGAGCTGACCCCGATGCCGTGCACGAGGACGAACACCGGCGCCGATTCGCGCGACTCGCCGAGCAGCCCGCTGCGGATCGGCCCGCCGTGCATCGTCCCGGTGCGGATCGGCCCGGTGTCTACGGTCACCACGGAGCGGGGCGGGAGCCGGGGCGCGGTCGGATGATCGTCGGTCACGCTGCCACGCTACCCGCGCCCGCAGGCGCGGTGGATCACGCGGCCGGGTCGAGGATCGTCTTCAGCCACCCCTCCTCCCGCCGGTCGAAGCTGCTGTAGGCCTCCAGGGCAT
This sequence comes from Leifsonia sp. SIMBA_070, assembly GCF_046534635.1. Lineage (NCBI taxonomy): Bacteria > Bacillati > Actinomycetota > Actinomycetes > Micrococcales > Microbacteriaceae > Leifsonia > Leifsonia sp. SIMBA_070. The sequence goes on from NZ_JAWRYK010000002.1 coordinate 59,784, forward strand.
CGACCGCCCCGACCTCCTGCGTGATGAAGCCGGTTGGGTCGAACAGCCCGGTCGTCACGAGGTCGATCAGCGGCGGGGTGACCGCGCGGTGGTTGCAGTTGCCCATCCTCACGGTCAGGTTCTTGTTCATCGCCGCGCCGATCGGGTACTGGGTGAGCTGCGGCGAGTAGACGCCGATGATGCCGATCCGGCCGGCCTTCGCCACCGACTCGACCGCCCACTGCGAGACGAGGGTGGGCGCGTCGCCCGGCACCCACTGGTCTCCCTGCACGTTCGTCTCGGGCGCCACCTGCTGTCGCGCCTGGTCGAACGCGTCTGCCTGCTGCGCGGCCTCCTCGGCCGCTGGTCCGCTCTTCGGCCGCTGGGCGTCGACCCCGACCGCGTCGATCACCGCGTCGACACCGGCTCCGTGCGTCAGCTCCTGGATGACCTCGACCGGCGACTCGGCGTTGAAGTCGATCACCTCGGCGTTCTGCGCGAGGGACTGGGCGAGCCGGGTCTGGATGCCGTCGACGGAGATCACGCGCTCGGCGCCCTGACGGAATGCGGACGCGATCGCCAGCTGCCCGACGATCCCGGCCCCGAAGACCGCCACCGTGTCTCCCCGCTTGACGCCCGCGAGCTCGGCGCCGAACCAGGAGGTGGGGAAGATGTCGGACAGCAGGATCGCCTGCTCGTCGCTGAGAGCCTCCGTCAACGGGATCAGCGTGTGCTGCGCCCAGGGGATGCGGGCGTACTGCGCCTGCAACCCGTCGATGGCACCGGTCGTCTCGGGCCCGCCGAAGAACGAGGTTCCCGCCGCCGGCCCGTTCGGGTTGGCCAGATCGCATTGCGCACTGTTGCCGGCACGGCACTGGGCGCAGATCCCGCACGAGATGGTGGAGCACACGATCACCCGATCGCCGGGGGAGAAGCCCCGCACTTGGTCGCCCACCTCCTCCACCACGCCGATCGCCTCGTGCCCGAGCACCGTACCGGGCTTCATCCCGGACATCGTGCCGCGGATCAGGTGCAGGTCGGTGCCGCAGATGGCGCTGGTCGTGATGCGCACGATCGCATCCGTCGGCTCCTGGATGGTCGGGTCGGGCACGTCATCGAGCCGGATGTCGCCGACTCCGTGCCACACGATCGCCTTCATGAATGTCTCCTCCCGGTCATTGCCTCAGACTGCCGCGACGGTACGCGGCGGGGGTGGGGGAACCGGAACCGGTTGAAAACTGGAAGGAGAGGCGTACCTGTGGAGAGGTACTGGCACCGACCGCAGCGGAAGGAGTACCACAGAATCATGCCCGCCTCACAGGAGCTCCCCTCCACTCTGGAGCGCTCGGAGAAGCACGCGCAGGCCCTCTGGTCGAAAGCCCACGACTCGGCGGTGAAGGAGTACGGCGAGGGCGAGCGCGCCCACCGCACGGCCTTCGCCGCACTCAAGAACGAGTACGAGAAGATCGGCGACCACTGGGAGCGCAAGGACGAGAACGGCCCGTCCGACGCCAAGGCGAAGGGCGGCCGCGACACCAAGGCGAAGACCCAGGAGGGCGTCGACGCCAACGCCTCCAAATCGCACCTGCTCGACGTGGCGAAGCGCTTGGACATCTCCGGCCGCACCCGCATGAACAAGGACGAGCTGGTGGACGAGATCAAGAAGGCGAACCGTCGCGAGACGGCGGCGAAGCGGAAGAAGGACTGACCCATGGGCGACGTGCTGGCATTCATCGGCTGCTTCCTCCTCCTGCTGGTGGGGATGTTCCTGCTGGGGATCGCCAGCACGCTCACCGGATGGCAGGGGCTCACGTTCTTCGGGGGGATCGTCTGCATCGCCCTGTCGTTCGGGATCCCGGTCGGGGTGCTCGGCCACACCGACTGACACGTCTCCCGCTCCTGCCACGGGCCGCACGCACGTTCGCCGGCTCCCGTCAATACCTTCCGGCCGCCGTTTCCCGCCCGCTAGCGTGAGACCATGGCCGAGCTCACCCGGCTGCACAGCCGGACGACCGACCCGGCTGAGGCAGATGCTCTTCTTGCCGCCACCGGCGGCCGTTTCGCGTTCGCCTCAGAGCCGGACGCCGGCTTCGTGTTCGAGGTGGAGCAGGCCACGGAATCGGCCTTCTCGGTCGCCCACTACTCCATCGGCGGCGAATGGGAGACGTCCGGAGACTTCGACGATCTGGTGATCGTCAACGTGACCGAAGGGTCATACCGCTGGGAGATCGACGGGCAGCGTGGGAACGCCACGGGGGAGCCGTTCCTTATCCGGCCGGGGCACGACTTCACCTGCCAGTCCGAGGGCAGCGACATGGTGAGCATCTTCCTCGCGCCCGAGATTCTCCGCGATGTGGCTCGGACCACCTTCGGCGACGACGACCTCTCGGTGGTGTTCGAGCGCCCTCAGGCGGTCAGCCCCCGGCACTCGGAGTACATGCTGAACGCCGCCACAGTCGCCGCCGAGTATATGGAGTCTGGAACGTTCCGGCATCCTCTGGTGCGCGCCAGCCTCTTCCACACCCTCGCCGTCGCCGCCCTCGAGTGCTTCCCGCTGAACAGGGACACCCGCGAGCGCGACCTGTCCGCCGCCGATGAGCTCGCTCGCTACCGCCTGGCTGTGCGGTTCATCGAGGATCATGCGTCCCTGCCCATCACCCTCGGCGACGTGGCCGAGGCGTCCGGCGCGACGCTCGCCCAGCTCCACGCCGCCTTCCACCGGCACGCGGGCACCAGCGTCCGCGGCTACCTCACCCGGGTGCGACTGTCGGCGGCGCACACCGACCTCCTCGTCTCGGACCCGGCCTCCACCGACCTCGCCGACCTCGCCGCGCGCTGGGGCTTCGCCGACGCCGACCGCTTCACCCGCCGCTACCGCGACGCGTACGGCGACTCCCCCGACTCCGTGCTCGCAGGCTGAGCGGCGGGCTGACAAGGCCTCCCGTCCGCGCGCTCTGCGGTGTACGTACTGAGGCATGGACCACAACGAAGCCCCTGTCCTCGACGCGCTCGCCGACTACCACCGGCTCGACCGCTACGGGTTCACCCCGCCCGGTCACCGGCAGGGCAAGGGCGCGGACGAACGGGTGAACGCCGTACTCGGCGGGGCCCTCCGGGAGGATGTGCTCGCCACCGCCGGACTCGACGACCGGAAGTCCTCCAACGGCTACCTGTCGAAGGCCGAGGAGCTGATGGCGGACGCCGTGGGCGCCGACCGGGCCTTCTTCTCCACCTGCGGCAGTTCCCTCTCGGTCAAAGCCTGCATCCTCGCCGTCACCCGCGGCGAGGGCGAACTGATCATCGGCCGCGACGCGCACAAGTCCGTCGTCGCCGGGCTCGTCCTCTCCGGGTTGCAGCCCCGCTGGGTGCCCACGCGCTACGACGAGGAGCAGCACATCGCCCACCCGCCGGGGCCGGACGACTACGAGCGGATGTGGGACCGCTACCCCGACGCCTCCGCCGCACTCGTCACCAGCCCGACGCCGTACGGCACCTGCGCCGACATGCAGGCGATCGTGGAGATCTGCCACTCCCGCGGCAAGCCGGTGATCGTCGACGAGGCCTGGGGCGCGCACCTGCCGTTCCACAACGACCTCCCCACCTGGGCCATGGATGCGGGCGCGGACCTCTGCGTGGTCAGCGTCCACAAGATGGGCATCGGGTTCGAGCAGGGGTCGGTCTACCACCTGCAGGGATCGCTGGTCGATCCGGTCAGGCTGGCGCAGTGCGCGGACGTGCTGGCCACCACCAGCTCGAACGTGCTGCTGTACGCCGCGATCGACGGCTGGCGCCGGCAGATGGTGCAGCACGGCACCCAGCTGCTCGGCGATGCGCTCGCGCTCACCGCCCGCACGCGCGACGCCATCGAGCGCATCGACGGTCTGCACGTGCTGAAGGACGAGTTCCTGCACGAGGAGGCCTCGCACGACCTCGACCCGATGCACGTCATCATCGACGTGAGCGGGCTCGGCGTCTCCGGGTATCAGGTGGCCGACTGGCTGCGCGCAGAGCACCGCCTCGACATCGGCATCAACGACCATCGCCGGATCGAGGCGACGATCTCCATCGCGGACGACGAGCAGACCACCGGGCGCCTCCTGGATGCGCTCGGCCAGCTTCCGGAGGCCGCGCAGACGATGCCAGAGCCCTCACCGGTCTCGCTGCCCTCCGGCGAGGAGTTGCAGCCGGTCGTCAAGGCGCTGCCGCGCGACGCCTTCTTCGGCCCGGTCGAGACGGTGCCGGCCGTGGAGGCCGTCGGGCGGATCGCCGCCGAGCAGGTGACGCCCTACCCGCCGGGAATCCCGGCGCTCCTCCCCGGTGAGCTGATCAACCAGGCGGTCGTCGACTACCTGGTGTCCGGGGTGAAGGCGGGGATGGTCATCCCCGATGCGGCAGACCCGAGCCTCGAGACGTTCCGAGTGACTCAGAGCCTGCCGCCCCAGGCGTGACGCTCACTCCTTGTTGAGCTTGTCCTGCACCGTCCCTGCGACCTTCTCGACGGTGTTGGGCAACTCCGTGGTGCCGTAGAACCGCGAGTCCGGGTGCGTGGGCGGCGGCATGGGGACCGTCGTCTGCGGCCCGTCGAGGTAGGCGAACTCGCCCTTGCCGTCCGGGGTCGGGCCGCTCGCCCAGCTCCCCTCTGCGGCGGTCGCGCCGTCGGAGAAGTTGATGTACTGGTAGGCCACGTCGCGGTCCTCCTTGCTGAGCGGGAAGTTGCTGGGCACCGGGAGGTCCTCTGCAGCTTCGGCGCGCAGCTCGGCGGCCGCGGCGATCCACTGGTTCTGGTGCATCGTGTCGCGGGCGAGCAGGAACGAGAGCAGATCCCGCACGCCCGCGTCGTCGGTCATGTGGTATAGCCGCGCGACCTGGAGCCGGCCCTGCATCTCGGCGTTCGCGTTGGCAGTGAAGTCGGCGAGGAGGTTGCCGCTGGCGGTGATGAAACTGCCCTGCCACGGGTTGCCGTTGCTGTCGACCGGGCGGGCGCCCGCGCCGGCGACGATGGCATGCTGCACGTCCGTGCCGCCCACGACCGCAGCGACGACCGGGTCGTCCTGCACGGCATCCTCGGTGATCCCGAGCGGCGACTTCTCCAGCAGCTGCGCGATCATCACGGCGAGCATCTCGACGTGGCCGAACTCCTCCGCTCCGATACCGAACAGCAGGTCGCGGTACTTGCCCGGGATGTGTGCGTTCCAGGCCTGGAAGCCGTACTGCATAGCGACGGTGATCTCGCCGTACTGGCCGCCGAGCACCTCCTGCAGCTTGCGGGCGTAGACGGCGTCCGGCTTGTCCGGCTTGGCGGTGTGCTGCATCTCCTGACGGTGGAAGAACATACGTGCGTCCCCTTTCTGGTGGTTTCCTCCAGGGGTACGCGCGGAACCGACGGGTCCCAGCCGTTGACAGGTCGGCGGCCGCGGCGATTAATGGGCGTCGTGCTGTGGCCGGGCGTGGTGGCTCGCGGGGCGAGTGCGGCCTCCCGTAGCGACTGCTGCTGCGCGCGCAGCCGCACTCGTGACGGGAGGGCGCAGTCGCGTCACGCGGGCTTGCCCTGGTCGCCGGCGCGGGGACGGAGGCCGGGCAGGATCGGGAGCAGCGCGGCGACGACGGAGGCCGCGGTCGCTGCCACGAACGGACCGGCGGGACCGAGGGCGTCGCCGAGCACACCGGCCACCGCCGTGCCGGTCGCGCCTCCGACCAGGCCCGCTGTGTTCAGCCAGCCGAACGCCTCCGGGGTGGACGACTCCGGCAGCGCGCCCGAGACCATCGCGTAGAGCGCGGCGAGGGAGGGCGCGAAGCCGAGACCCGACAGGAAGAGCACCCCGTACAGCAGAGGGATGCCCGGGACGAGCCCTGCCGCGGCGGTCGCCAGCGCGACTCCGCCGAGCACGGCGGAGAGGCCGCGCGGTCCGATGCGGCGGTGGCCGAAGGCGATGCCGCCGATGAGCGAACCGAGGCTCGAGACGGAGATGGCCAGCCCGGCGAGCACTCCCTGGCCGTCGAAGCGGGCGACCAGGGCGATCTCCAGGGCCGCGAAGGAGGCGATCAGCGCGAAGCTCGCCGCCGCCGCCAGCCGCACCGACCGCGTCAGCAGCACGGTGCCCGGCCGGGATTCGCTGCGCGGCAGCCGCACGCCGGCGATGTGCGGTGTGAGCAGGAACCAGACGGTGCCGCCGACGGTCACGGCCGCCGCCAGCACGAGCGGCGCCTGCGTCGACACGGCGCCGCTCAGGAGGGTCGCGACCACGGGGCCGGTGATCCAGATCAGCTCCTGAGCGGAGGTGTCGAGGGCGAACAGCGCGGGCACGGCCCGTCGCGGCACCAGGCGCGGATAGAGCGCCCGCACCACCGGCATCAGCGGAGGGACGGAGGCGCCGATCACCAGCCCGAGCGCGAGCAGGAGCAGCGGCTGCGGCGGACCGAACGCGAGCAGCAGCATCCCGGTCGCATTCAGCAGGGCGGCGGTCAGCACCGGCGGCCGGATGCCGAGCACGCCGACCGACCGGCTCACCAGCGGCATGGCGACGGCCTCGCCGACGCTCACACAGGCGACGACGAGACCCGACAGCGCATACGACCCGGTCGCCTGCCGCACGTGCAGCAGGACGGCCAGCGACAGCATCCCGAGCGGGAAGCGCGCCACCAACTGCGAGACCGTGACCCGCAGGACGCCGGGGACGCGGACGAGCTCCAGGTACGTCCGCACCCCGCTACTTGCCCACGCCGCCGGCGAGACCGCGCACGAAGTAGCGCTGGCACACGAAGAACAGGATCACCATCGGCAGCGCCGCCATCACCATCCCGGCGAAGACGACCGGGTACTGGGTGCCGTTCTTCGACATCATGTCGGCGAGGCCCACCGGGAGCGTCTGGACGCCCGTCCCGCTGGTGAAGATCATCGCGAACAGGTACTCGTTCCAGTTCTGCAGCACGTTCAGCACCATGGTCGTCGCCACGATCGGCATGCTCATCGGCAGGATGATGCGCCAGAACGTCGCGGCGCGGGAGGCGCCGTCGATGGACGCGGCCTCATCCACCTCGCGCGGCAGGTCGAGCATGTACGCGCGCATCAGGAACACGGTGAACGGGATCCGGAACGCCGTGTACAGAATGAGGAGGCCGAAGAAGGTGTCGTACAGGCCCCACGCCTGGAACAGCTTCACCAGAGGGATGAGCGCGACGGTCGGCGCGAGCATCAGCCCGGCGAGCACGACGACGGTGAAGGTGCGGTTCAGCGGGATGTTCACGCGGGTCAGCCCGTAGGCCGCCCAGGCGCTGATCAGCTCGGTGATCAGCGTGGCGATCACGGTCAGCGAGACGCTGGTGAGGACGAAGTCGCCGACACCCTGGTTCCACGCCTTGCCGAAGTTCTGCCACAGCCACTGCGTCGGCAGCGCGAACGGGTTGCCGAACAGCTCGGCGTTCGTCTTCAGGGCGTTGGTCACCATCCACAGCAACGGATAGAGGACGAGGACGGCCAGGGCGACGAGCAGCGCCCAGACGAGGGCGGCGCGGACTCCGCGTCCGAGACGGGCGAGGGCTACCATTCCACTCTCCTCTTGCGCGAGTAGGCGAGCTGCGCCGCGGCGAGCAGCAGCGTGATGACGAAGATGGCGACGCCGATGGCCGCCGCGGACCCGAAGTCGTTGGTCACGAAACCGGCGTGGTACAGCCAGGTGCCCAGCACCTGGCTCGAATTGTTGGGGCCGCCGCTCGTCATCACCATGACCTCGTTGAACACCTGGAAGGCGCCCGAGATCGTGACGATCATCATCAGACCGGTCATCTCGCGGACCAGCGGGAGCGACACCTGGAAGAACCTCCGGATCGGGCCGACCCCATCCAGGTTCGCCGCCTCGTACAGCTCCTGCGGGATGCGCTGCAGCGCCACCGAGAACAGCAGCACGCTGTAGCCGAAGCCCTGCCACTGGCTCATCGCGATGATCGCGAAGATCGCGGTGCCCTCGTGGCCCAGCCAGGCCTGCGAGAACTGGCCCAGCCCGACATTGTCGAGGAACACGTTCAGCATGCCGGTCTGCGGCTGGTAGATGAAGTAGAACAGGAGGCCGGCGACGGTCAGCGAGATCGCCGACGGAATGAAGTAGATCGCGCGGAACGCCTTGCGCCAGCGGTCGCTGCGCACGCTCTCCACGATCGCGGCGAGAACGAGGGCTCCGAAGACCTGGAACACGATCGAGAGTGCGGCGTACCAGGTGTTGTTGCCGAGGGCGCGCCAGAAGATCGGGTCCTGCGCGAGCTGGGTGTAGTTGTCCACGCCGACGAACGTCTGCTCGCCCGAGTAGATGTTCCACTTCAGGAAGCTGAAGACGATGTTCTGGATCAGCGGCCAGTAGACGAAGACCGCCAGGACGGCCAGCGCGGGGATGAGCCAGACCACTCCGCGCCACCGTGCGGAGCCGCGGCTCGCGGACCGCGGGGATGCGCCCCCGGGCGTGGGGGCCGTGCGGCCACGGCCCGGCCTCGTGCTGGGGACGGACCGCGGCCACGCGGTGGCCTGAGGGGCCTGGGTGGTGGTCATTTCGCCTTCTCGGACGCCTGTCGTACGGCCTTCAGAGCGGCCTCGGGGGTGAGGCTGCCGGAGACGAGGCCCTCCGAGACGGAGACCCACGCGTCGCCGACGGCCGGCACGTTGGCCATGTCGAGCCAGACGACGGTGGACTTCGCGTCGTTCACGAGCTTCGTGCCCTCGGCGACAGCTGGGGTGGCGATCTGGTCGGTCACCACATCCTTCACGGCGCTCGGCTGCCCGTACGGCGGCGAGGAGAGCGTGGTCGCGTTCTTCTTGTTCATCACGAACTTCATGAAGTCGAGCGCGAGGGCCGCGTTCTTGCTCTTCTTGTTGATCATGTAGCCCTCCGGGGCGGCCTCCAGCGTCGACGTGTCGCCCTTCGCGCCGTCGGCGGCGGGCAGCGGGAAGATGCCGAAGCCGTCCTTGGCCAGCTGGCTGTCCTTGGTGTTCACCGAGTCGAACTCGATGAGTTCCTGGTAGTACATCGCTGCCTTGCCGGTCGCCTGCTGCTGCTGGGCAGTGGTGTACGTGACGCCGTTGGAGTTGGAGGCGTCGCCGGTGCACTGCGTCACCAGCTGCTGGAACTGCTTCATGCCCTTCAGGTAGCCGTCGTCGGTGTACGTCGCGGTCTTCGGGAGCAGATCGGCCTGGAGGGTCTTCTGCGGCACGTCGTACGCGAACAGCTGCCCGAGGTAGTGGAGGCCCGGCCAGCCGTCCTTGTTGCCGAAGGCGATGGGGACGTAGCCGGCGGTCTTGATCGTGGAGCAGTCCGAGATCAGCTCGTCCAGCGTCTTCGGGACGTCGAGGCCGAGGTCCGCGAAGATCTTCTTGTTGTAGCCCATGAACTTGCCGTCGACGTACTGCGGGATTCCGTAGTACTTGCCGTCGTACTTGAAGGCGTTCAGGGAGCCCTCGCCGAAGGTGTCGCCCCAGGTGGTGCCCGGCTTGATCACCGAGCTGAGGTCGACGGCCAGGCCGTTGGCTGCGAAGTTCTCGCCCCAGTTGCCGGCGTAGCTGAAGTAGATGTCGGGGAGGGACTGCGACCCGATCAGGACCTTCTCCTTGTCCTTGATCGCGTTGTCGTCGGTCTCCTGCGCGAGCGTGATCTTCACGCCAGGGTGGAGCTTCTGGTAGTCCTTCACCAGGCCCTCGAAGTACGAGCCGAGCGGATCGCCCGCGGCGGCGGTGAGGATGCTGATGCTGCCGTTGTAGTCCGGCTTCGCGGTGATGTCGGCGGAGGCTCCCCCGCCGGACGAGCATGCGGTCAGAGCAAGCGCCATGACGCCCGCTGCCGCTGCCGTGATGGCCTTGGTCTTCTTCACGCTCATCTCCCGTCGTGCGGGTCGTGCGGTCGGGGTGTCCGCTGACCCGTCTTTGGATCGGTCCTGGTCGCTCCTGCGGCCGGTTGCGATGACTATACGTGATTTTGGTACCGGTATCAACACTGTCCAATTGCTCCCGTTCGCGGCGTACCCCTCCCACCTGCCCTCCCCCTTCCTCGTCGAGGTGCACCTTGATGCGCACTTGCACGGCGTGTCGGCCGCAACAAGGTGCACCTCGAGAAGGCCTGCGTTCGCCGAGTGGTGAGTCGATGCTCCTATTTCCGGCGAGTGGTGACTGGATGTCGCTACTCGCGGGAACGGAGGTGAGGGGGCGGAGCGGGGGCGGGTCAGCGGGCGCGGGGCGGGGCGACGGAGTCGCGCTCGATGAAGTCGGCCTCCAGGACGTGGGTGGCGACGGGGGCGTCGCTGCCGGCGACGCGGGCGAGCAGGCATTCGGCCGTCAGCTCGCCGAGCTGGTGCATCGGCTGCGCGACGACGGACATAGGCGGCGTCATCACGCTCGCCCACGAGCTGTCGTCGAACCCGATGAGGGAGACGTCGTCCGGGCAGCGGAGGCCGCGCTGCCGCATCGCGCGCAGCGAGCCGGTGAGCGCGTCGGTCTCGGTGGCGAAGATCGCGGTGGGCGGGTCGCTGAGAGACAGCATCCCGAGCACCGCCCGCGTCGCCTGCGACTCGTTCTTGAGCACGTGTGTGACCAGCGACGTGTCGAAGGGGATCCCGGCGAGCTCCAGCGCGTCCAGGTAGCCGAGCAGGCGCTCGCCGTCCGACCAGAGGGCGTGGTCGAGGATGCGGCGCAGGTCGTCCGCGTCGGCCGCCGGCTCGTTGGTCACCGGCCCCCAGACGAACCCGATCCGCCGGTGGCCCTTGTCGATCAGCGACAGGACGGCCTGCCGCGACGACTCCCGGTTGTTGATCACGACCGCGTCCGCATCCACCGTGTCGACCAGGCGGTCGAGCAGCACCAGCGGGATCTCCCGCTTGGCGACGATGTCGAGGTGCGGGAGGTGCGCGGTGCGCCCCGCGGCCGGCGCGAGGGCGATGCCGTCGACCTGCTTGTCGACGAGCACCTCGATCGCCGCCTCCTCCAGACGCAGGTCCTCGTCCGTGCTCAGCACCAGCACGTCGTAGTCGGCCTTCCGGGCGGCGTCGGTGATGCCGCGGAGCACGCCCGCGAAGAACGGGTTGCCGACGTCGGCGAGCACGACGCCGAGCGTCCGCGTCTCGCCCGTCGTCATGCTGCGCGCGATCGTGTTCGGCCGGTAGCCGAGCTCCTTGGCGACGGCGAGGATGCGATCCCGCGTCTTGGGGCTGACCGAACCGTAGCCGCCGAGGGTGCGGGCGACCGTCGCGCGACCGACACCGGCCGCCGCCGCGACCTCGGAGATCGAGGGAGCGCGGTGATCCCGTTCCGTGGACATCGCCACCCCTTCCTGATCCGGGGCGGCCTGCGCCCTATCCCGCGTCGCCTGCCCTGACCGGCGGGAGCGAGCCGACCGTCCGCGCCGTCTCGTCGACCGAGCGGCCGTGACCGAACGCACCGTCGACCGTGCACTGCTTCGCGGCGAACTGCGCCGCGCGCCGCATCGACCGGTGCAACGCTGCGCCGCCCGCCCGCGCATTCCTGCGCCAGCCGGACCGGAGCAATTCAACCACGAACGCGCTCACGTACGCGTCGCCGCAGCCCATCGTGTCGACGAACGGACCGGGCACCGGCGCCGCGTCCGAGTAGTAGTAGGCGTCGCCGTCGAACAGCACCGCGCCTCCCTCACCCAGCGTGCCGAGCACCAGGGAGGGGCCATGCGAGGCGATCCGCCGCAGCTCCGCCCAGGTGTCCGTGCGCGACGACTCCCCCAGGGAGACGAGGGCCAGATCGATCCAGGGGCCGACCCGGTCGAGGTACTCGGACGTGCGGAACTCCGGCTCGGACGAGAAGTCGTACGACCGCAGGCTCCGCGTCGCGGCCAGTTTCGGCAGCTCCGGGATGACGCCCGAGTACGCGCTCGAGTGGATGAGCGAGAAGCCGGACGCGTAGCGCACGTCCTCCTCGCCCAGCTTCACCGGGTCACTGAGCGTGACGCCTCCCTCGTTCCAGCCGAGGAAGCGGCGCTCGCCGTCGACCGTCTCGATCTCGGTCACCCCGTTGGGGCCCTGGCGCACCGAGGACCGCGAGGTGTCGACCCCGCAGTCCTCGATGGCCTGTCGCACGAAGCGCCCCCGCTCATCGTCGCCGAAGACCCCCAGGTAGGCGGCCTCCGCGCCGAGCTGCCGGGCGAACACCGCCACGTTGACGGCGTTCCCTCCCGGGTACTCGACGCCGCGGTCGACGAACCGGTCGACGATGTTGTCCCCGAGACCGAGGACGCGCACCGTGCTCATCGGTGGCCGCTCAGTACGCCACGACGCGGTAGTAGCGGCGCAGGTCGAGGGAGTGGTCGCGCACCTGGGCGAGGTGCTTGCTGAAACGGTCGACGACGGCATCCACGACGATCGGGGCCAGGAGGCCGCGGAACTCGTCGCTCACGCCCGGGAGGACGTAGTCCTTGGTGTCGATGACGGTCACGTCGTCGCTGTACTCCTTCGAGAAGGAGATGACGCGGTCGGTGAGAGGCCGGGTCTCGTCCTCGCCGGCGAACACGATGATGCTGGTGTCCTTCTCGATGAGTTCGAGCGAGCCGTGGAAGAACTCCGCCGCGTGGACGCGCGTCGTCTTCAGCCACTGCATCTCCTCGAGGATGCACATCGAGTACAGGTAGGTGAAGCCCCACAGCTGACCGGATCCGGTCAGGAAGTGGTAGTCGTTGTCGGCGTGCTTCTTCGCGAAGGCTTCGCCGATCGGGTCCGCCTGCTCGGTGACCGCGATCAGGGCCTCCGGAATCGCCTCCAGGTCTTTGACCAGGCGGTCGTAGCCGTCGAACTCGCCGCGCAGAGACAGGAACTTGGCCGCGAAGGTGAGGAACTGCACGTCGAACGGCCACGCCTTGGGGGCGGACAACAGCACCTCGTCGACCGCGTTCGCGATCGGGCTATCGGCCTGGCCGGTGAAGCCGACCGTGAGGGCGCCCTTCTCGCGGGCGAACTCGACGCAGTCGACGATGTCCTCGGTGGTGCCGGAGACGGAGGCGAAGATCGCGACCGAGTCGGGGCCGAACTGCGGGTCAGGAGCGAGGATGAACTCCTTGCCGATGACGGCGCGCACCGGGAACGCGGAGTGCGTCTGGAAGAAGCGCTCGTACGGAAGCGCGGCGGCGTAGGTGCCGCCTGCACCGATGAAGTAGATGTTCTTCCAGCGGCCGGCGCTGACGCGCTCTGCCAGCTCTTCGATCTGCGGCCGAAGCGCGACGGTGCTCCGAACCTGCTCCAGGAATTCCTCTTCATTGAAGCCCAGCATGTGTCTCCCTCCACCGATCCACTTTTTGGTACCGGTATCAACTCGTCTCAATGCTGGCACACCCCCGCCCGCCACGCAACCTCCGCCCCCCTCCGGCCCTCCTCCCCTCCGGTCCCGTCCCGTCCCGTCCCGTCCCGTCCCGTCCCATCCCGTCCCATCCCATCCCGTCCCATCCCGTCCCGTTCCCCTCTTGGCATCGAGTGGTGAGTCGATGTCCCTATTGCGAGCGAGTGGTGACTAGATGTCACTACTCGGCGATCGGAGGGACGGAGCCCCCTCCCATCCCGTCCCATCCCATCCCGCTCCCCTCTTGGCATCGAGAGGTGAGTCGATGTCCCTATTGCGAGCGAGTGGTGACTAGATGTCACTACTCGGCGACCGGAGGGACGGGAGGGACGGGAGGGACGGGACGGAGCGCGGAGGGACGGAGCGCGGAGGGACGGAGCGCGGGAGGGACGGGAGCCATTACGCCTGGATGCGGGACGGTGCAGCCCCCTGGACGCGCGCGCGAGGGGTGGTTGCGTGGCGGTATGCCAGAGAACCAGTTCACTTTCGACAACCCCGCCGACCGGTACCCGGTCATCCACCCCGACGAGACGCAGGTTCCCGAGCCCGGACTGGAGAGCGACCTGCAGCCCGACGCGGACCTCGGCGAGGACAGCTACGTCGGCACCGGCCGCCTCACCGGCCGGAAAGCGATCGTGACCGGCGGCGACTCGGGGATCGGCGCAGCCACCGCGATCGCGTTCGCCCGCGAGGGCGCCGACGTGGCGATCGTCTACCTGCCAGAGGAGGAGGAGGACGCCCAGCGCATCGCCGGCCTGATCCGGGATGCCGGACGCACCGCCGTCACCATCCCCGGCGACCTGAAGGAGCGCGCGTTCAGCGACGAGGTCGTGCAGCGCGCCCTGGACGAGCTGGGCGGGATCGACATCCTCGTCAACAACGCCGGCAAGCAGATCGCCATGGAGAGCCTCACCGACATCCCGGACGATCAGTTCGACCACACGATGAAGACGAACGTCTACGCGATGTTCTGGCTGACCCGGGCGGCCCTCCCTCACCTTCCGGTGGGCGCGACGATCATCAACACCACGTCCATCCAGGCGTACCAGCCGAGCGAGACGCTGGTCGACTACGCGACGACGAAGGCCGCGATCAACGCGTTCACGAAGGCGCTGGCGCAGCAGCTCGCCCCGAAGGGGATCCGCGTGAACGCGGTCGCGCCCGGCCCGATCTGGACACCGTTGCAGGTGAGCAAGGGCCAGCCGCCGGAGGCGATCCCGGAGTTCGGCCAGCAGACCCCGCTCGGCCGCCCCGGCCAGCCTGCGGAGCTCGCCCCGGCGTACGTCTTCCTGGCGTCCCCCGAGTCGAGCTACGTCATCGGCGAGACGCTCTCCGTCACGGGCGGCATGCCGACCCCGTGACCGTGGCTCCGGGCCGATCGCTCCTGGTCCCGGCACCCCGCGGCGTCCGACCGCCCGCGGCGCGCCGGGATCAGGCGCTCACGCCCAGGGCAGCCGCAGGAGGTCGCATCCGCTTCCGCTGACGATCGCCAGGTGCGTGGCGGTGGCGATCCCACGGAGCATGCCGGACCGCTGGTGAGGGACGGCCGCCGGCACACCCTCCACGAGGGTGCAGGCGAGTGCCCGGGGACGCGCGTCGTCCTCGATGACCGGCGTGGCGGCTCTCGGCGCTGCGCTCGGCGCTGCGCTCGGCGAAAAGTCCGGGGCAGGCCGCCCCAACCGTCCGCTCAGCAGCGGCCAGCCGAGAACCAGGAGCGCGACGACCGCCGCGAGTGGATTTCCCGGCAGCGAGAGCACGTGCCGCCCGTCGGGCAGCCGTGCGAGCAGCACGGATCCGCCCGGGCGTAGGTCCATCCCGTCGACCAGGACGTCGGCTCCGATCCGCTGCAGCGCCTCCCGCAGCGGATCCGCCGAGCCGTGCGCGGTTCCGCCGGACGTGATCACCGTCTCGGTGCGGGCGCGCCCGATGGCTGCCGCCACCTCCCCGGGCCGGTCGAGGGCCCATGCCGTGGTGGCGCAGCGGGCCCCGAGGGAGGCCAGCAGCGACGGCATCATCGGGGACAGGCTGTCGGTGATCCGGCCGGGGAGTGGGTCGGGCCCGGCGAGCTCGTCGCCGATCGCCACGAACGTGACCAGCGGAGGCGACGAGACATCGACCTCCCGCACTCCGGCCGCGCTGAGCAGCCCGAGCGCGGGTGGCGACAGTACGGCGCCCGCGCGCAGCAGCACGTCGCCGGGTTCCGCCTCCTCGCCCGCACGGCGGATGTCGCGCCCGGCCCGCGGCGGAACCGCCGCCTCGATCACGCTGCCGTCACCGGGTGCGCGCACTGCGTCCTCCGCACGAACCACCGTCAGCGTTCCGGGCGGGACAGGCGCCCCGGTGGCGACCGGCCGGGCCTCGCCCGGGGAGAGCGGCAGCGACGGCGGCATGCTCCCCGCGAGCACGGGCTCGCCCGGCCGCCACGGTCCGTCGCCGGCGACCGCCCAGCCGTCCATCGCGGAGTTGTCGAACGGCGGCAGGGGTTGCGCGCAGCGGACGTCCGCCGCCAGGACCAGGCCGGACGCCCGCCCGACGGGGACCGTGAGCACCCGGGTCGGGACCTCACCGCCGAGCCGGTGGGCCTGGGCGCGAGCGTCGCGCCAGGCGGTCACGACCGCTTCTCGATCGCGGCGTTCAGGGCGGCCAGGGCCTCCGCCAGCGGCTGACCCCGGCCGACGGCCATCCCGGCGATGAAGGTGGTCAGCGGAGCGGCTGGACGCGCGATCCCGTGAGCGGCGTCGCGGGCGAGGTCGAGGACGGCCGCGATGTCCCCGGGCTGGAGGCCGACACCGACGGCCTCCGCTGCTTCGGCCGCCCAGTCGTCGAGTTCAGACGGTTCCATGGATGAGCTCCTCCTCGGGAAGGGATGCGGGGTCGGGTGAGAACACCGTGGCGAGATCGGCCGGGGTGTCGATGTCGGCGGACGCGCGACCGGGCGCCTCATGACGCGCGCTGATCACTCCCAGCAGTGCCGACACCGGCAGGCCATCCACACCGCCGGGCGCGGACCGCAACTCCTCCGACCGGGCTCTCAGCACTGCGAGCGGCGCACGCGCGAGCAGCCACTGCGTGCGCCCGCTCTCGTCCACCAGCACCCCGTCGTCGATCCCCTCGAGCGCCGCGACGGCGGCGACGGGGTCCGCCAGGTCCGCGGGCAGGATGAGCACCGGCGCGTCCGGAGACGACACGGACACCGCATCCAGCCCCGCCACCACGGCGGCGCACGGACCGCCCCAGCGCGGATACTCGGAGACGGTCACGAGACCATCGTCCACGATCTCCGCCGCCGTCACCAGCACGACCTGTCCGAGATCGCGAACGGCGTCCAGCGTCCGCTCCAGCAGCGTCCGCTCGCCGACCCTGTGCTTCAGCTTGTCCGAGCCGAATCGCGAGGACCGGCCGCCGGCCACCACCACGATCGCCGCGGCCCGCGTCACTGCACCGCCCCTGGCGGCCGTTCGCCGAACGCCCAGTTGATGCCCCAGGCCACGACGATCGTGAAGGCGATCGCAGCCGCCATGGACAGGATCCCGAGCGGCGTTGCGATGACGCCGAGGCTGACGATCAACGTCGTGGCGCCGGCGGGTGGATGCTGCAGCTTCAGCGCGTGGAGCACGAACGCGGTGATCGCCACGGACAGCGCTCCGGCGAGGACGTATCCGAGCGAGAGCCCCGCGGACGGAGCGGACGGCTTGCCGTTCATTCCGAACAGGAACAGACAGGCGACGCCGGCGACGATCGCGACGGCGTGCCCGACGGCCGCGTTCATCGGCCTCGACGACGGATGCTCCGGCGCTCCGAAGATGAGCATGACGGTCGGACCCAGGCTCGGGAACAGCCATGGCGAGCTGAGCACCAGCCCGATGGCGCCGGAGGCCGCGAGCACCACGAGGGAGAGGACCGCGGTGTAGGCGGCGGCCCCTGCCGCGCCGGCCCGCTCGGAGACCCGGGAGAGGAGGGAGGGCTTCATCCGTCGCACCTCAGCTCGCGGCGATCAGCGCCTGCGGCGCCGACTGCTTCATCCGGGTCATCAGCCACCTCAACTGCACCGATGTCTCGTGCTCGCACCCGGCGATGATGGTCAGGAGGTCGGCGTCGCGCAACGCCTGCGCGGCCTGCTTCACCATCGTCCAGGTCACATCCGTGAGGCTGGCGAGCAGGTAGAGGTCCTGGAGGTCGCGGAGCAGCCCAAGAGGACCGGAGCGGGCCTCCTCGATCGCGTCCGCCTGCAGCCGCTCCGGCTCGTCGTCGGTCGTGCTCCCACCGTAGCGGTCGATGACCGGGTCGAGCTTCTTCCGGTGGTCGTCGCACTGCTTCGCGAGCGTCAAGCAGAGGAAGTGCACGTCCGGCTCGTCGCCATGCGCGTCGGCGACCTTGCGGAACGAGTCCGCCAGCGTGGACTCCGACTCGGCCAGAAGGGTGAGGTAGACCGGCAGCTTCATGACGTGACTCCTCCCCTGCCGGCGCCGCTTTCTGCGCCGCTGTCGTCCGCACCGGCCAGTCGCTGCACCTGAACGGCGGCCGATTTGAACACCGGCTGCTTGGACACCGGGTCCCACTCCGTCGCCGTCAGCTCGTTCGCTGCGGTCGGATGGCGCTCTTCCGCTCCGGGGGGCGCATCCCAGTACCCGTAGTGGAACGGCGCGAACACGCTCCCGGCCCGCGCCTGTCCCAGCCGCGCGGGGGCGACCAGCCGCCCGCGGCGGGAGACGACCTCCACCAGGTCGCCCTCGGCGATGCCGCGCGCACGGGCATCCTCCTCCGCCAGCTCCACCCACACATGCGGGGCGGCGCCGACGAGCTCCGGGCTCCGTCCGGTCTTCGTGCGCGTGTGGAAGTGGTAGACGCTGCGCCCGGTGGTCAGCTGCAGCGGGTAGTCGCCGTCCGGCGGCTCGTGCGGGCCAGAGTAGGGCGCCGACTTGAGCAGGGCGCGACCGTCCGGTCGGAGTGCCGTGAAGGCCTCCGCGCCCACGGTGGCCCCGGTGAGCAGGTCGTGCCCGTAGCTCTCGCAGTAGGCCGGGTGCGACGGGAAGTCACCGTCGGCGTACAGCCGGTCGGTGCTCGCCGTCTCGCCCTCGCGACGCGGCCAGCGGATGCCGGACTGCCCGCGCAGGTCGTCGTACGAGATGCCGGTGTAGTCGCACGGCCGCCCGCGCGAGCAGTCCTGCCAGGCACGGTAGACGTCCTCCGGGCCCTCCCACTCGACGAGCGGGGAACCGTCCGAGCGCCGGAAGTCCATCCGCTTCGCGTACTCGAGGAAGATGTCGAGGTCGGCGCGCGCCTCCCCGGGCGGCTCGACCGCCTTCTCGGACAGGTGGACGGTGCGGTCGGCATTCGTGAACGTCCCGGTCTTCTCGCCCCAGCCGGCCGCGGGCAGCACCACGTCAGCGAGCTCGGCCGTCTCTGTCAGGTAGAGGTCCTGCACGACCAGGAACAGGTCCGGCTTGGCGAGGATCTCGCGGATGCGCGGCAGTTGCGGCAGCGACACCGCCGGGTTGGTGGCGGAGATCCAGAGGAACGGGATGGACCCCTGCTCGACGTAGCGGAACAACTGCATCGCGTGGGTCGGCGGCGCCCAGTGCGGGATCACCAGCGGGTCGACGCCCCACAGCTCTGCGAGCTGCTTCACGTGCTCCTCGTTCTCCCAGTTGCGGAACCCTGGCAGGTCACCGTCCGCGCCGCACTCGCGGTTGTTCTGCGCGGTGGGCTGCCCGTTCATCTGCAGGATGCCCGCGCCCGGTCGGCCGATCATCCCGCGCAGCAGGTGGAGGTTGTTGACCTGGCACGCCGACGCGGTCGCCTGCGGCGCTTGGTAGAAGCCCTGCAGCACGGTCGAGAGCACGCGCGGCGACTCGGCGAAGATGCGGGCGGCGCGGCGGATGTCGTCGGCGGAGACCCCGCAGACCTCCGCAGCGCGTTCGGGCGCCCACTGCTCGACCTGACCTTTCAGCTCGTCGAGGCCGAGGGTGTGGGCAGCGACGTAGTCGTCGTCGACCCAGCCGTTCTCGAGCAGCTCGCGCTCCAGGCTCATCAGGAGGGCGAGATTGGTCCCGGGGTGGATGGCCAGGTGCAGCTCCGCCTTCTCTGCCGTCGCGGTGCGGCGCGGGTCGACGACCACCAGGCGCGGCGGATTCGGACCGGCGAGGCGATCCAGGACGCGCGACCACGTCACCGTCTGCGTCGCGGCCAGGTTGTGGCCCCAGAGGAACATCGCGTCGCACTCGTCGATGTCCTCGAAGCATCCGGGCTGACCGTCTGCGCCGAAGCTCTCCTTCATGGAGGCCGCGGCGGTGGCGGTGCAGAGGCGGGTGTTGCCGTCCATGTGCGGGGTGCCGATGCCGGCCTTGCCGATCACGGCGAGCGTGTAGTACTCCTCGAGGAAGAGCTGCCCAGACGTGTAGAAGCCGTGGCTGAGCGGGCCGACCTCCTCGAGCAACTGCCGGCTGCGGTCCACGATAGCGGCCATCGCCTCGTCCCAGGACGCCGGCACCAGCTCGCCATCGCGGCGGATGAGCGGATGCGTCAGGCGGTCGCGCCCGCGCATCCCCTCCCAGCTGGCGTAGAGGCCCTTCGGCCCGAGCCTGCCGTGGTTGACGGGGTCGTCGGTGCGGCCGCGGATGCCGACCATCCGCCCGTCCTTGACCGCGATGTCGCACCCGCAGCCGTTGCTGCACAGCACGCAGGCGCTCTGCACCCAGCGGTCCACGTCCGCCTCGGTGAGGCCCTCCTGGAGCATCAGATCGGCGCGGTCGGGCCACTGGCCGCCGCGCTCGAACGGGGTGCGGGGACCCCACACGTCCTCGATCCGGGAGCGATCCCCGGCGGACACCGTCGTTGGCTGATCCATGGGGAACACTGTCGGCTCGTGCGGGCGTTGACTCAAGCCCTTGCGCGGTCGCAGGTGTTGGCGTGGGGGGTCTCAGGGGGGCGTGCTCCTGTTTTCAGGAGGTCGGGGGGCTCCCGTTTCAGGAGGTCGGGAGCTCCTGTTTTCAGGAGATTCGGGTTCCTGTTTTCAGGAGATTCGGGTTCCTGTTTTCAGGAGATTCGGGTTCCTGTTTTCAGGAAAATGACCGCCTCCACCCTCCGTGGGTCCTGAATAAAGGGCCCACGAGCACGTGAACGCCGCTTCTTCCTGAGAAAAGGAACCCGAATCTCCTGAAAACAGGAACACGAATCTCCTGAAAACAGGAACGCGAATCTCCTGAGAACAGGACCCACACGACGGCCGGATCTCCTGAGAAAAGGAGCCCGCACCGAGGCGTGCTCAGCCCCGCTCGCCGACCCGCGACCGGTGCTGCGCCCGGATCACCAGTGGCAGCACCACCCAGATCACGAGCAGCAGCACGAACACGCAGCCTGCCGCGATCGCCCCCGCCGGCGGCGCGAGCAGGAAGTCCACGATGAACAGCACGATCCCGGTGAACAGCAGGGAGGCCGCGGCCAGGCAGACGATGAGGATCTTGCTGCCGAGGCCGACGAGTTCCGGTTTCGCCCTCTGGCGGAACAGCAGCCGGTGGAGGGCGACGGGCGCCAGAGCGAGCAGCGTCACGATCACCGCGAGGAACACGAGCACCAGGTACACCGCCACGTCGAACGGCGGGAGTTTCTGGAACCGCTGCTGGAACGGCAGCGTCAGCAGGAATGCGGCGAGGATCTGCGTCCCGGTCTGGAAGACGCGGAACTCCTGCAGCAGCTCGTTCCAGTTGCGGTCCGCGCGCTGCGTCGGTGACTCGTTGCGACCGTCGGTGGGGTCGACGTCCTGTCCTTCGCTCACCAGCTCGTCGCCTCCCGGTCCAACGTCTCCAGGTCGCGCACCAGCGCGTCCAGCGCCGCCTCGACGGTCCGGTTGACGACCTCCTCCGGCTCGCCGTCGAGGTGAAGCTCGGCGACCTCCACCTCCCCGGGACGCCCGTGTGCCAGGTAGACCGTACCGGCCGGCTTGCCCTCCTGCTCTCCCGGGCCGCCGGCGCCGGTGACGGCGGCGACGACGTCGGCGCTCAGCAGGCGCCCCACCCCGTCGGCCATCTGCCGGGCGCACGGCTCGGTGATCACGGGCCCCGGCGTGACGCCGAGCACCTCGAACTTGACGTGCTCGGAGTACGCGACGACGCCCCCGGCGAACCAGGAACCGGCCTGCGGGGAGGCGCCGAGCGCCGAGGCGATGGCGCCGCTGGTGAGCGATTCGGCCACCGCGACGGTGACACCGGCGGACGATGCGAGGTCGGCGACCCGTTCGCCCAGCTCGCTGATGCTCTCCGTCGTCATGCAGGAACCCTACCCGGCGTCGCTGTCGCCCTCGTCGCCTTCGGCCTGCGACGGCTTGTCGACGATCTGCTGCTCCGCCGCGGTGTTCTCGTCGTGGCGGTCGCCCTCTGTCTTGTCAGGGTCGGACATGGTGTCTCCTTCTTCTCGTGGTCGGTACTGCTCGTGGTCGGTACTGCTCGTGGTCGATTCGGCTCGTCGGCTCGGCTCGCCGCCGGTACCTCTACGGGTCGGTGCGGAAGTGCACCGCTTTGTGGCTGCCGTCGCAGAACGGCTTGATCGTCGAGACCCCGCAGCGGCACAGCGCGACCGTGCGGCGGTGCTGCTCGATCGGCGTCCCGTCCGGGGTGGTCAGTTCGACGTGGCCGCGGACCAGCAGCGGCCCGTCGGGGCAGGCGACGATCACCGGCTCCTCGTCGTGGGCACTCATACGGCCACCGCCACCGGCCGGCGCAGCGAACTGCGGCCGGCCTCGAAGCTCTCCAGCATGTGCTGCCCGGCGAGACCATCCACGTAGAGGCAGGCTGCGGCGCCGAAGACGATGTCCGGCAGGAGGTCGGGATGCTGCTCCGCGAGCCCACCCGCGAGGTCGCGGCCGGCGATCTGCTCGTGCACGGCGTCCGCTTCCACGTGCTCGTCGTAGTACCAGGTGACGTCCTCGCCGTGCCCCAGCCTCCTGAACCCGTTGCCGTAGAACCGGTTCGGAATGGACGACGTCATCTCGAACGCCGCCAGATGGCCGGTGATCGCGCCGCGCAGGCTCCGGTTCAGGCCGAACATCGACATCATCGTGAACGAGGCCAGTGTGATCGCAGGCACCTTGTCGACGTAGGCGCCGTACCTGTCGTCCAGGCCGAGCTCCCGCATGGTCTGCGCGAAGATCTCGGCGTGGATGCGCTCCGGCCGCCCTCCTCCGTACTCGTCCGCCTGCACCTCGACCAGCGCCGCCTTCGGCCGGCCGGTCAGGCGCGGGATGGCCCAGGAGTGCGGGTCCGCCTCCTTGCGCGTGTAGATGGAGCGGTGGATGACGAACTCGACGGCCTGCTCCTCGGTCGCCTTCTTCGCCAGGAAACGGGACAGGCTGGGTCCGCCGTCCTCGGACGTGAGGTCGAAGAGGTAGGCGGCGACCGCGTCAGCGTTCGGCTCCGGCAGGTCGCCGACGGGGACGCGCTGGCGCAGCTGCCGCTCGTAGACGCGCTCGATGGTGCGCCGGGCGCGCAGGAGCTCGGGGTTCCACTCCCACTCGTCGTCGGCGTCGACGGTGTCGCCGTAGTGGAGGCCGTACAGCACGAAGAGCGTCAGCTGGAGGTCCTCGTCGGTGAGGAGGTCCGGGCCGGCTTCCAGCGCCTCGGCGGTGAGGCGGGAGAAGCGGTCGAGCTGGGCCGAGGGGCCGGAGGGGTCGGACGGGTCCGTCTGCAGCGCCTCGAGCAGCGCCTCGCTCACCGGCCCCCGCGGGGTGATGCGTGGTGTCATACCCCGAGAGAACCTGCGGAGCGCCCAGTGGTCAAGTGGTTGCCCCTGCGTCGCTTCGGTGCCTCGGATGCTCTCCGGTGCGCCGCCGCAGCTCGCGGAGGGGGGTCGCCGCGCGCAGTAGGCGGCCGTCCGAGTACCGGACCCCGCCGCGTAGACGGGCGCCCAGGGCCAGCCAGACGCACACCGCACGCTCCGCCAGCCACAGCGGCGCCCAGAGGGAGGCCGTCGCCGGGAACAGCCGTCGCCCTCCCGCCCGGCGGCGCCCGGCCTCGGCGAGCGCCACGACTCCCGCCACTCCGAGCAGGAGGCGCCGGGGACGCCGCAGCGACGCGAGTGCCAGCGGGAGGACGGACAGCTCGGCCAGCAGCCGCGCCGGCTGGGCGAAGTCGTCGTAGGCCTGCCGCACCCGTTGCCCGAGGAAGTGCCGGAGGGCGGGCGGACGCCGGGCGACGCCGATGCGATCCGCCGCGATCACCCCTCCCCCGACCGCCTGGACAGTGCGGATGAGCTCCAGGTTCTCGAACAGCACGTCGCCGTCGTACCCTCCGGCGTCGAGCAGCACGCGACGCCGGAGGGCGAGCGTTCCGGGGTAGTCGTGTCCGAGGGCACGGTTCAGGAGGCTGCGCCCGGTGTCCCAGCGGGCGTGCCACGGAGCCGGGGAGAAGACGTTCTGGGGCCGGACCAGGTCGGCCGCGTCCAGCATGCCCACCACGGCCCGGAGCGCGCCCTCGTCGTAGCGCACATCGTCGTCGGCGATCACGACGACCTCGTGCCGCGCGGCGTGGAGCCCGGTCATGACGCCGGCCACCTTGCCGTTCCGGCCGGGGCGCGGGGCTACCGGCAGATGGCGGACCCCCGCCGGGAGGGCGCGGGCGTGCCGCGCGAAGAGCTCGGGCGAGGACCCGTCGACGACGGTGACGTCGATCAGGTCGCGCAGGCCGGTGAGATAGCCGACCAGCTCGTCGAGCCCCGCGTCGTCCGGCCAGCGCAGCGGCAGGACGTACTCCGCGTCCAGCGTCATGCGGCTTCCCGCTCGGCCACACGGAGCCGGTTCACGACCAGTCCGCTCTTCGGCCGGGCGGGGAAGGTGCGCAGGCTGATCCGGAGGTCCTGCTCGGGCACGTCGTAGGAGAGCTCACGGGACAGCAGCCGGGTGCCGACCTCGATCAGGTCGACGGTGACCGGCTCGCCCGGGCAGCGGTGGTCCTCGTGGTAGCGGCCGCCTCCCTGCGGGATCAGCGTGTTGGGCTCGACCACCAGGCCCTCGAAACGCTGGGGGAGGAACCGGTCCGGCTGGTCCCAGATCGCAGGATGGTGGGTTGTCGCGTAGAGGTCGAGCAGCACCCAGTCGTCGCGGCGGACGCGCTCACCCTGCCACATCGCCTCACGGGTCGCCCGTCCGCCGATGACGGGGAAGAAGGGGTAGAACCGGCGCACCTCCTGGGCGAACCAGTGCGCGGCGACGTCGTTCCCGGCAGCCAGGTCGTCGCGCCAGCCGGGATGCCGGTGCAGCGCGAGGGCGGCGAACGTCAGGTAGCGGCCGACGGCGACGGTCGGACGCAGGAGGTTGAGCAGTTCGACCGCGGCGACCTGCGGCGGGAGGGTGGCCATGGCGCCCCGGCTGTCCGGCTCGGTATAGGCCGAGACGACATCGAGCGCCGAGCCGCGCGGTGCTCCCGGGCGTTCGCGCTCCTGGATCACGGTCTCCGCGAGAAGCCGCTCGGCGCGGGCCCGACGTGCGCGGACCGCCCAGTTCTCCGGCCCGACCGTGCCGGCCGCATCCACCATCTGGGCGAGCACCCCGCTACCGCGCAGCTCCGCGGCGACCGGGGAGGGCAGACCTGCCCAGGCGGTCACCGCCCGGGTGAGGACCTCGTGGAAGAAGTCCAGGAGCACGACCTCACGGTCTCCGACGGCGGCGGCGCACCGCCGCAGCTCCTCGCGGAAGGTGAGGACGAGCGCCTCCCCCGACTCCCCGCGCAGCAGCTCGAGGAAGAGGTCCTTGCGACGCCGGTGTGCCTCCCCTTCGAGCGATTGCACGCTGCCGACATCCTGCAGCAGGGTCAGCACCGACCGCGGCATGGCGCCGTCGCGGCGGAACCGGCCTCCCTCGTAGAAGAACCGGGCGGCCTCGGCGCCGCGCATCACCAGCACGGGGCGGCCGAGCAGCCGGGTGCGGAAGTGATCGCGCCCGGCCGCCCGGAAGCCGCGCGTGCCGAACAGGTAGCCGTCGCGCGCGAACCGGAGGGTGCTGTCCCCCATCGTCCCCGGGCCTCAGACCCGGGTGGCAGGCCGGTCGACGCCCGCGCCGCGGGGGCTCAGGAAGACGCCGAGGAGGATCATCACGACGGCGAGGATCAGGTGCAGCCAGTTGTCGGCCGAGTTCAGCGGCACGAAGTTGGCCGGGTGGTCGCCGCTGAAGAACAGGCCGTAGATCCAGATCACCGCGTACACGATGCCGCCGATGATGAGGTAGTTCCGCGACCCGATCCGTGAGCGCGCGAAGGCGAGTCCGGCGACGCCGTAGAGCAGGTGCACGATGTTGTGCAGCACGGAGACCTGGAACACTCCCAGCAGCAGCGCCATCGAGCCGTGCCCGGCGAACGCCATCTGGTCGTAGTTCGTCGTCAGCCCGGGGATGAAGCCCGCGAGGCCCACGACGAGGAACACGATGCCGAAGATGAGGGACGCCTTCTGCACGGCGGTTCCGGCGTAGCGACGGTCGTCCCGGTCGGCGAAGCTCCGGTCGGAGGGGTTTGCGGTGGTCATGGTGTGACTCCCTTCACGTGGATGCGAAGCACGCAACCATCGCCTCCCGCGGACCACGAGCCCTTGACATTTCTCGGATCACACCTCTGATGCACTCAGCCGGGGCGAGTACAGGGTCGCGCCGGCTCGCAGGTGGATCACGGCGTCCGTCATGGAGGCGAGATCGCTCCAGAGAACGAGGACGGAGCCCCTGGCCCGCCAGCGCAGGAACCGTGCGATGGGGGCGGGAGCGTCCACACCCGTGCGCTCGTAGCCGGCGAACGAGGTGCGCGAGTGCGGGCTGACCACCAGCCCGTACAGCCGTGCGGCCGCGAGGAGGCCGTCGGGTGGTCCGTCGAGGACGAAGCGGAGGTCGACGACCTTGCCGAGTCGCTCCCCGTCGGAGGAGATCACTGTGAGGCCGACCACGTCACTCAGGATCATGGCGGCCCCCAGGGATGCGGCCGATCACGTGGTCACGGAACCACCGCTCCGTCCAGCTGGCGTCGAGAGAGCCGGCGTCGACGCCGAGGGTGACGACCGTGCCCGGATCGGCTACCACCTTCCACGGGATCCGGATGAACCGCGACTGCGGTAGCCGACCCCCGAAGATGCTCGTCAGGAGGATCGGCCCCGTCAGCAGGTTCGCGACGATCGGCGGGCGATCCGGGTCCAGGTGGGCCGGGTCGTCCGGCGTGGTCAGCTCGATGTCGTCGATGGTGCTGACCGGGACTCCCTTCGGGTCGAGGATCTGGCGGTTCATCAGGTCGAGGCCGGCATCCAGGACCCGGCCGGCCACCTTCGGTGGCGCGGGCAGCTCGCGTCGCTGCTTCATGCTCCCGCTCCCGTCACGATCATCAGGGGGATGGCGGCGATCGACGCCACCAGGATGATGCCTAAGAAGATGAGCCCGAAGAAGTTGGTCGCCTTTCCGTTCACGCGTTTCCCCATGTATTTGGGGTCGTTGGCGATGATGAGGATGGGAAGGTAGGTGAGCGGCAGCGCTATCGCCGAGAACACCACCGAGAACTCCGTCACCTGCACCGGGTCGACCCCCGTGAACAGGATGCCGATCGCCACCACCAGAGACAGGATCATCACGAGGTGGAAGCGGGAGGCGGAGGCGGGACGCCGGAACTTGCCCCACGGCCAGCCGAAGAACTGCGCGAGCGTGTAACCGCTCGACAGGGTGACCTCCAAGGCGGCGCCGAACGTCGCCGCGACGAAGCCGAGGATGGCGACGATCAGCCCGATCTTTCCCAGCGCCTGCGCGACGGGGAGCGCGGTCTCGAACAGCGACTGCACCGCGATGCCCTTCGGCAGCAGGACGACCGCGGCGCAGGCCGCGATCGACAGGGACAGGGTGGCGCCGAGCGGGAAGCCGACGAGGACGTTGACCCGCGACTGGGCGAGGTCCTTGGGCTTCCACTTCTCCTCGATGGCACCGGAGGAGAAGAAGAACACCTCGTACGGCGTCATCGCAGCCCCGAACAGGGCGACCGCGTAGTACCAGTACGTCGCCGGCGACTCGTCGGTGTGCGGGGAGGGCTGAAGCAGCAGCTGCGAACCCAGCGACGACCAGTCGGGGTGCAGGAAGAACAGAGCGACCGCGAAGACCACCAGTGCCAGACCGAGCAGTCCCGTGACGTTCTCGAGGATGGAGAACTTGACCCGCCAGATCACGATCCACACGGCGAACGCGGCCACCACGAACCACAGGGCGGGCGAGATGCTGGAGGCCAGCTGCAGCGACAACGCGATGCCGCCGACCTCCGCCGTCAGGGTGAGCAGGTTGATGAGGAACGACGCGGAGAGGTTCGCCATCGCCATCCGCGCCCCGAGCCGCTCCCGGATGATCTCGAAGGTCGCGCGGCCGCTCACGGCGGCGACCCGGCCGGACATCTGGGCGAACAGGCAGATGCCGACCGTGCCGAGGATGAGCACCCAGGCCAGGGTGAGACCGAACCGGGATCCGACCACACTGCTGGTGACCAGGTCGCCGATATCGACGAACCCACCGATGGCGGTGAGGACGCCGAGGGCGACGGCCGCGATCGCCTTCACTCGCCCTCCAACCGCTTGGAGGCGGCGTCGAGCCGCTGCGCAAGGGCGTCGAGCCGGCGTCGCTGCGGCTCCAGGGCGGCTCTGCCGTCGTGACCGGCGGCGACCGCGCGCTGGGCGGAGGACACAGCGTCCTCGGCGGCGCGGATGTCGCCCAGCACGCGGTCACGGCTGCGGCCGATGCCTCCGAGTGCCGTCATGCTGCTGACGCTCTGCGCCTCCTGCGCGAGGTTGTCGGAGGAGGCGCTCAGGCCGGTGTCGAGCACGGTTCCGAGCATGCGCCCGTTCTGCTGGAGGCCGAGGACCAGCCCCGCCGAGCGTGCGCTCGCCGCCGCAGTGCCCGCCGACTGCGACAGGCTGCCGCGTGCGGCGTCATCCGCCGAGCACCCGGTCAGGGCGGCACCGGCCACGACGCCGACGAGGAGCAGCGCCGCGCAGCGCGAGGCCGGGTTTCCGTGGATCACGCCCGCGACTGTACGCGCGCTGCGTTCCGTCATCCATCGAGTGGTGAGCAGATGTCGCTACTCGGCGTGAATTCCCGCATCTACTCACCACTCGGCGAGGAGTAGTCGCGGGAGGCGGCTACTCGTGGGGAGTGGGGGCAGGGGCTGAGGCTGGAGCGTCGGGGCGGAAGCCGGCGGTCGCCTCCTCGTACGTGGTGTGGCGGCGGGCCGGATGCGAGTCGGCCGGCGGCGGGACGTCGGTCTTGGCGAGAGCGTGCAGCACGAGCTGCTCGACCAAGGTGGCCGCGGTCGTCTCCCGCGACCGCGCGATCCGGACGAGGGCGGCGTATTCGCGTTCCCCCAGGCGGATGGTGAGGGGCATCCCGGCCGGGGCGCGGCCCGGCCCGTGAACGGACGCCGGCTCCAGCGAATCGCCTCCATGAGATTCCGTCATGTCTGAAGCCTTGCACATGGGAGCGCTCTCGTCAGGTACTTTCTTTGTTCGCGGAGCGCACAGACCGTGTTCCGCGCCGTTGCACCGCCTCAGGCGGCCCGGGATGATCGAACCGTCGCGCGCCTGGCGCTGCCCCGTCCCCCCGGTCCACGGCGGTGCCGCCGCGACACTCATCGGCGGGATCCTGGTCTTCGGGTGGCCAGGATCCCGCCGCCAAAAGCTCCAGGCCCTCCTCCAGCCGACTCACCACCTCCGGCTGCGGCACGACGCCTGCGCCGAGCGTGAGCGCCATCGCCGACGAGGCGGCCGCCCCGATGATGCGATGGACGCGGTCCTCGCGCGCCCGTTCCCCGAGGGACGCTTGAGCCGCCTCCGCGCAGGCCGACAGGCGGGCCGCCAGCCGCTCCTTCTCATCGCCGGGAGGCTCCGCGGGCGCAGAGAGGACGACGACCGCCTCGCGAAGGATCGGTTCCAGCACCTCCCGCAGTACCGCGTCGGGATCGCTCATCGAGCCTCCACCCCCGGCTCGGCGCCGTCGCCCGTCCGCCGCCCGGCCAGCGCGGCGTCGAGCGTCGCGAGCAGCGCAGCCGGGGTGAACGGTTTGGCGAGGAAGTGTGCGCCGTTCCGCTCCACCGCCGCGCGGGGACCGGGGCCCGGGAGCATGCCGCTCATCAGCACGACGGCCGCCTGCGGCTGCTCGGCGGCGAGACGGCGGGCGATGGCATCCCCCTGCACGCCGGGCATCATGACGTCGGTGAGGACCGCGTCGAACCGCCGGCCCTGGCTGAGCAGCGCGAGCGCCTCCTGCCCCTGCGCGACCTCGGTGACGAAGCCCCGCTGGTCCAGCGTCTGCCGGACCAGCTCGCAGATCGCGACCTCGTCGTCGACGACGAGCACGCGCCTCCCCCGGCCGGTACCGGGCACCGGAGGATTCTCCCGCCGCGGCCAGTCCGCAGCCGGGACGGACGGCAGGCCGAAGCCGATCGTCGTACCGCCTCCTGGCGTGCTGCGGACCTCCAGCTCGCCGCCGTGCGCCTTGACGATCGCGGCGGAGGTGGGCAGGCCGAGGCCGGTCCCGGTCTCCTTCGTGGTGAAGAACGGCTCCAGGATGCGGCCGACGGTGACCTCGTCCATCCCGCAACCGGAGTCGGCCACCTCGAGCCGGACCTGCGGCCCGCTCTCCAGCGCCCGGATGGTGAGGACGCCGCCGTCGGGCATCGCGTCGCGAGCGTTCGTCACCAGGTTGACCAGCACCTGGAACAGCTCGGTGTCGTCCCCCGACACCGCCGGCAGCCGCTCAGGCGACTCCACCCGCAGGTCGATGGCCGCCGGGAGGGTCTCCCGGCAGAACCGCGACAGCTCGCGCAGCAGCGCCACCACGTCCACGGGCGCGCGGTGGCCCTGCGAGCCGCGCGCGAACGACAGCACCTGCCGGATCATCGCGGCGCCGCGCTGGGCCGCCGCATCCAGAGCGTCCAGCATGTCGCGCCGGCGCGGGTCCGTCTCGTCCTGGCGCAGCAGCTGCACGGACATGAGGATCGGCGTCAGCACGTTGTTGAGGTCGTGGGCGATCCCCCCAGCGAGGGTCCCCAGGCTCTCCAGGCGCTGCGTCCGGATCCGCTGCTCCTGCTCACGGCGGTGCTGGGTGATGTCCGAGTTCACCGCGAAGACGGTCACCTGCCCGTCCGCGCCGCGCGACAGCTGCCAGCGGCAGTCCGCCACCAGCACAGATCCGTCGGCACGGCGCTGCCTCAGCTCGCCCACCCAGTAGCCGTCGCGCAGCAGTGCGGCCGCCGCGGCGTCGAACTCCCGGGGGTCGTCGTAGACGAGGTCGCGCACCGATCGCCCGACCGCCTCCGCTGCCGGGATGCCGTAGATCGTCTCCGCTCCGCCGTTCCAGTAGCGGACCACACCCTCCAGGTCGCGCACGACGATCGCATCCCGGGCAGCGTCGAGCAGCGCCGCCTGCGACTCCACCTGCCGGGTGTACTCGTCGAGCTTCTCGCGCGCCCTCTGGTCCTCCGTGACATCGCGCACGATGATCGCGATGCCCTCCTCGGTGGGATGCGCATCCACCTCGAACCAGCAGCCCCAGTCCGCTGCGAACGCACGGGCGCTGCCCGCGGTCCCACGGTCCATCGCGTCCCGGTAGATCGGCTCGAAGGGGCTGCCCAGCGTGCTGGGGAACATCTCCCACAGCGTGTGATCGCGCAGCCGGCCCTCGTCGGTGCCCGCCAGCTGGAGGGCCCACGAGTTGGCGAACGTGAACCGCCAGTCGCGATCGACGAACCCGATGGCGTCGTGCACCTGGTCGAGGGAGTCGCGCAGCAGGCGCGCCATGGCGCGCTGCTCCTCGCGGTGCCGGACCAGCGCCGTCTCGTCATGGAAGGCGCCGTGGACCCGGACGATGCGGCCGCGATCGTCGCGCTCGGCCTCGCCGACCAGGTGGACGTGCATCCGCCGGCCCTCGACCGCCATGGTCGCGTGGAGGTCGAGCGGGTCGCCGTGCACGATGGTCCGCTCGAACGCCTTCCAGACCGCGCGCCGGTCCTGCGCCTCGAACAGGTCGAGGGCCTCCGCATCGACCGGGACACGGCCGGGCTGCATGCCGAGCAGACGGAACAGCTCCTCGCTCCACTCGATGCGGCCCGTCTCCACATCGACGAACCAGCCGGCGAAGCCGGCGATCCGCGCGGCCATCCGCACCAGGGCCTCGTTGCCCGCCGCGGCGGCTGCGGCCCGCTCGACGTCGCCGATGTCACGGGCGATGGCCAGGACCGCTGCGACCTCGCCGTCGTCGCCGCGCAGCGGGATGATCGTGACGTCGAGCGGGCGGATCGTGCCGGAGGGAGTGACGATGCGGGTGACGTAGCGGCGGTTCCTGCCTGCCAGCGCCTCCCGGAACCGCGCCATGGTGGATTCGACCGCATCCGGATGCAGCAGCCGCTCGAAGGGCATCCCCTCCAACCGCTCGACCGGGTAGCCGGTCAGCTCGGCGAGCGCGCTGTTGCTCTCCACGAACGTCCCGGAGACGTCGACGACGCACACGCCATCGGGATGACCGTGGAAGAGCGCGTCGAGGCCGTTCAGGCGCAGCGCTTCGGACGGCGTGGTCATCGCCGGGGCCGCGGGCGCATCTGGTGGGGCATGCAGGGATTGTAGGCAGAGTCGACGGCCTACACTGACCGCCATGGACACAGACGTGCCGGGCTTCAGCATCCTCGTCGTCGACGACGACCCGCTGATCCGGCTGACCGTGCACGCCGCCCTGGAGAGTCGCGGCTACCGGGTGTCCGCGGCGGCGGACCCCCGGGACGCCGCGAGCCAAGGCGATCCGGACGCCGTGCTGCTGGACGCGATCATCCCCGGATGTTCGCTCAGCGAATCCCTGCAGCTCGTCGGTGGCCGGAGGGACGGGAGCCCGCGACCGATACTGGTGATGAGCGGCTCCCTGACCCGACCGGCTGAGCTCGCCGGAACCGGGATCGGCTACCTGACCAAGCCCTTCCCTCTCACTGCGCTCCTCGATGCCGTCGAGGGGCTCGTGGCGTCCACCTCTGGGACGGTGACATAAGGGGCAGGAGCCGAACGATGACCGACACTTCCGCACGAACGCGCACCCTCAGAGCCGTGGTGGCCGACGACGACGTCTTCACGGCGTCGATGGTCGCGTCCGCCCTGCGCTCGACGGGCATCGAGGCCACGCAGGCGACCACCGCCGACGAGGCCTGGACCACCATCCTGGAGGTCGAGCCGAACGCCATCGTCACCGACCTCGACTTCGGCGGAGGAGGCACCGGCGCCGAACTCCTGTGGCGGGTGCACCGCGAACTCCCCTGGGTGGGCCTCGTGGTGCTGACGTCGCACCTGTCGCCGGAGCTCGCTGTCGGGGACGACGCGCTCCCTCCCTCGGCGGTGTACCTGGTGAAATCGCAGGTGAAGGACGTCGACGTCCTCGTCCGCGCCGTCGACGCGGCGATCGTCGGGGGCGAGCACCGGTCGGAGGAGCCGGCGGGCGACGTGCGCACCGTCACCCGATCGCAGGCCGAGGTGCTGCGGCTGGTTGCGTCCGGCGCCTCCACCCGGCGGATCGCGGCCGAGCGCGGCACCAGCGTGCGGGCGGTCGAGACGATACTCGGCAGGCTCTACACGGCTCTCGGCGTGGATGCGGACGAGCAGGCGAACCCGCGGGTGACCGCAGCCCGCATGTGGCAGCAGGGCCGCGTGCGCATCCGCTGACGGGGACGCCGGATCGCCGTGGCTCAGGCGGTCAGCCGCCGGAGAGGAAGCGGAGGATGCGGCGCACGACGCTCTCGCTCTGCAGCACCTGCTGCTCGACCGGCTCCGCCTCCGGGTTGTCGGCGAATCCGGAGTACCCGCACGCCTCGCAGACGAGCAGGTCGCTGTGCACGGCGAGGCCCGCGCCGTAGTACGGGTTCCGCACCAGGCGCGCGACACCCCGGCACTGCGGGCAGCACGCCTCGCGCATGAGCGGCCCCCTTCCAACCTGTCCATTTTGCGCCCCGGCAGGCAGAAGGCGTGCGCCCCCTGTTCGCGGCGCGAATAGTCGATTGCGAGCGCGCAAAGGACGGCCGTTGTCCCCCGCCCGGGGGCAGGACGGTGACCGTCCGGTGAACTCCGCGTGAAGCCCGGACTGCGGCGTCCGGCGCGCTCCTAGGATCGCTCACGCCGGGCGGTCGCCCGGGACCATTCCCCCCTCCTGGAGGCATCCGCCAGTGTCGACCCGCGCCCGGCTGACCGCGTTCTTCGCGGCACTCGCCGCGCTGGTCGTCGTCGCGTCGGTGCTCGCCATCGTGCTGCGGCCGGTCGCCGCGTCGCCTGCAGGCCCGAGCGCCTTCGAGATCACGGCGGGCCTGGACGACTGCGGCCGGGGATGGGGCGATGGCGCGCAGGCCGACGGCGGCGAGCAGACCTTCACCGTGACGAACACCACCGTCGCCGGCGTCGAGGTCTACCTGCAGTCCGTGGACAGCAAGCGCGTGTACCTCGACCTGGAGAGCCTGGGATCGGGCGCCCATGCGACGGTCCGGGTCACGCTCGGCGCGGGCCGCTACCGGTTCGTCTGCCTCCCCGCCGACGCGGACCCGGCACGCGGCCCCACCGTGGCGGTCGGCACGGCGCCGCCCGGGTCGCACCTGTCCCCGGGCATCGTCCCTGTGACGCGCAACGACCTCATACCGGCGGCCAAGACGTACGCCGCGTGGGTGTCGGCGCGGATACCGGTTCTGCGCACGCAGGTCTCCGCGGTCGCGGCCGACGCCGAGGAGGGCGACTTATCGGCGGCGCGACGCGACTGGCTGACCGCCCACACCACCTATGAGACGCTCGGCGCCGCCTACGGTGCGTTCGGCGACCTCGGCGACCAGCTGGACGGACTCCCGCGCCACGGCCTGACCGGGTTCCACCTCGTCGAATCGCAGCTGTGGAGCGGAGCGGCGGCCTCCACCGTCGCCACCTCAGCGCAGAGCCTCGGGGCGCTCGTCGACAGGCTGCAGACGCAGTTCGCCGGCGCCCAGCTCGACCCGGGCGAGATCGCCCTGCGCGCCCACGAGATCGTCGAGGACGCGATTCAGGATGTGCTCACCGGCGCCGCGGACGCCGGATCGGGCACGGAACTGGCGAGCGTCGACGCGGACCTGACCGGAGCGGCCGCCGCGCTGGCGCCCCTGCACGACGTGCTCGCCGGACGCTACGACGCGCTGGCCGACACCGAGCAGGCGATCAGCGATGCGCAGCGCCTGGTCGAGACGCACCGCGCGGCGGACGGGACGTGGGCGGCGCCGGGCGCGCTCGACCGGACCGCGCGGGAGCGGGTGGACGCCGCCCTCGACCGGGCGGTCGAACTGCTGGCGCCGGTCGCGGCGATCTGCGACCCGAGGAGGGACTCATGAGCGGGATGGGACGACGCGGCTTCCTGGCGGGGGCCGCGGGAACGGCAGCCACGGCGGTCGCCGCCGGCGGGGTCGCTGCCGGCGGGGTCGCTGCCGGCAGCACTGGTGCCGCAACCGCCACCCCCGCCAGGCGTCCCGCGGCCGTCCCGTTCCACGGCATCCACCAGCAGGGCATCCTCACGCCGCCGCAGCGCGCATCCGCGTTCGTCGCCCTCGACGTCACCGCCGCCTCCCGGGTCGAGCTCGCGGACCTCCTCAAGACCGTCACAGAGCGCGCCCGCTTCCTCACCACGGGCGGGACGCCGCCCGACCCCGGGCTCACCGCCCCGCCACGCGACTCCGGCGTTCTCGGGCCGACCGTGGTCCCCGACACGCTCACCGTCACCGTGTCGGCCGGCGCGTCGCTCTTCGACGACCGGTTCGGGCTCGCGAGTGCGAAGCCGGCCCGCCTGCGCCTCATGGACGAGTTCCCCGACGACGCCCTGCGCCGCGAAGTCTGCGACGGCGACCTCCTGCTGCAGGTCTGCGCGGCCGACCGGGATGCGGTCACCCACGCCGTCCGCGAGATCGCCCGCGCCACCCGCGGCGGAATGCAGGTCCGCTGGCGGCAGGACGGCTTCGTCTCGCCTCCCCGGCCCAGCGGGACCCCGCGCAACCTCATGGGCTTCAAGGACGGCACCAGCAACCCGGACGCGGGGAACGCCGCCGAGATGTCGCGCCTGGTGTGGGCGAAGGCGGGCGGAGACGAACCCGCCTGGGTCGCCGGCGGCAGCTACCACGTCGTCCGCGTCATCCGCATGCTGGTCGAGTTCTGGGACCGGGTCAACCTCCACGAGCAGGAGAACATGATCGGCCGGAGGCGCGACACCGGCGCGCCCCTGACGGCCTCCGCGGAGTTCGACGACCCGCACTTCGAGAACGACCCGACCGGCGACGTCATCCAGCTGGATGCGCACATCCGCCTCGCCAACCCGCGGACGACGGACACGGCCGACCAGCGCCTCCTGCGCCGCGCCTACAACTACGACGGCGGACTCGACGTGAACGGGAACCTCGACATGGGGCTGATCTTCGTCGCCTTCAACCAGGACCTGGACCGGCAGTTCGTCGCCGTACAGAAACGGCTCACCGGCGAGCCGCTCACCGACTACATCCAGCCGTACGGCGGCGGGTACTACTTCGCGCTCCCCGGAGCCCGCGACTCCTCCGACTGGCTCGGGCGCACCATGCTCGCGTGATCCCCCCCCCGCCATCCGGAGGCCACCCGTCACGACCGTGCCGGGACACTGAAAGAGAAGGAAGAAGGAATCGTGTTCAGACCTTCACGTCTGCGCCGCTCCCCGATGGCCCTCGCCGGCGTCGCGCTCGCCGGCGCGGCCGCCCTCGCCGGCGCCGGCATCCTCGCCGGAGCCCCGGCCGTCGCCAACCCGGGCGGTCAGCATGCCGACCACTCGGACCAGACCATCACCCCGATCAAGCACCTCGTCGTGATCTTCGACGAGAACATCTCGTTCGACCACTACTTCGGCACCTACCCGAACGCGGCGAACACCGACGGGACGACCTTCCAGGCCGCCAAGAACACCCCGAAGGCCGACACTCTGGCGAGCTCCGGCACGCTCACCCAGAACCCCAACCTGTACGCGCCGCAGCGACTCAGCCCGTCGCAGGCGGTCACCTGCGACCAGAACCACAGCTACGCGGCCGAGCAGGCGGCGGTCGACGGCGGGAAGATGGACCAGTTCGTCCAGAAGACCGAGTCCGACACCTGCACCGGCGCCTACGGCGCCCCCGGACTGGTGATGGACTACTACGACGGCAATACCGTCACCGGCCTCTGGAACTACGCGCAGAACTACGCCATGAGCGACAACGACTGGGACACGGTCTTCGGGCCGTCCACCCCGGGCGCGCTCAACCTGATCTCCGGCCAGACCCACGGAGGAACGGCGTACGACCCGAAGACGGGCGCGGCGCTCACCACGTCGACCGCCGTCCAGTCGGCGAACGCGCAGGGTGTCGGCACCGTGATCGGCGACCCCGACCCGGCGTACGACGACTGCTCCGACAACGACCACACCGCCTCCTCGGCGGTCGTCGGGATGTCGGGCCGCAACATCGGCGACCTGCTCAACAACCGTGGCGTCACCTGGGGCTGGTTCCAGGGAGGCTTCACGCCGACCACCGCATGGAACGGCCAGGCCGGCTCCTACGCGAAGTGCGACGCGACCACCGCGAACATCGCCGGCGCGACCCCGAAGGACTACTCGCCGCACCACTCGCCGTTCCAGTACTACAAGTCCACGTCGAACCCGCACCACCTCGCGCCGACCTCGGTGAAGGCGATCGGTCACACCGACCAGGCGAACCACCAGTACGACCTCACCTCGTTCGACGCGGCGCTCAAGGCGAACAACCTCCCCGCCGTCTCCTTCCTGAAGGCACCGGAGGCGCAGGACGGCCACGCCGGCTACTCCGACCCGATCGACGAGCAGAAGTTCCTCGTCAACGAGATCAACGCCCTCCAGAAGTCGGACAGCTGGTCGAGCACCGCGGTCGTGGTGACCTACGACGACTCGGACGGCTGGTACGACCACGTCGCCCCGAAGATCGCCAACGGGTCGAACGACACCGCGGTCGACACGACGGAGTGCAGCAGCGTGAAGCGCGAAGCGGGCGGCTACGCCGACCGCTGCGGGCCCAGCCAGCGGCTCCCGCTCCTGGTCATCTCGCCCTGGGCCGCCCAGAACAAGGTCGACCACACGCCGATCGAACAGACCAGCGTGCTCCGCTTCATCGAGAACAACTGGCTGACCGGCCGCATCGGGGACGCGTCGTTCGACGCGCGCGCCGGATCGCTCGGCGGGCTGTTCGACTGGTGGCACCCGCAGCAGCGGGAGGTGCTGCTCGACCCGACCTCCGGCGCTGTGAGCTCGGTCGTCTCCACCAGGCCGCACTGGCCGGCCCCGCCGCGCGGCGGCTGGACCGCCCAGCCGTAACCCCCGCACGAAAGGGGCGGTCCGCTGCGCGGGCCGCCCCTTCCTGCATCTACTGGTCCCGACATGCCGTTACGGCGTCGGTCGTAACGGCATGTCGGGACGAGTGGATGCTCGAGGTCAGCGCACCGAGTCGCGGAGCCGCTCGTCGAGCCAGTCGAACATGCGCTGTTCGGTCAGCGAGCGGGCGAGCGGCTGCACGTGGAAGTCTGCACCCTCCGCTTCGGTGAACGGCAGCAGCGTGGACACGTCCGGGGTCAGCGCAGCCAGCCGCTCCGACTGGCCCGGCCAGAACTGCTCGTGCTCGGGGCTCGTGATGAGCAGCGGCGTCGAGATCCGCCCTGCGACATCCTCCGCGGTGTACTGCAGCACGGCGCGCATGGTCTCGGCGTACCCCGTGGTGCCGTACGGCCGCGCGCGGAACGCCCACGTGTACGACAGCTCGTGCGAGAACTTCATCCCCATCGCCATATCGCGGTCGAACTTCTCGTCCTGTGCCTCATCGAGGAGCTTGCGCATGTTCGCGGGGAGGTGCTCGGTCCAGGAGGTCGACACGTCGACGACCCCGGGGTCCACCACGGCCGCGGCGAACCGGTGCTCGAAGGCGAGCGCGCGCGGCACCCAGTAGCCCGCCTGGCTGATGCCGTAGACGGCGACGCGATCGGCATCCACCCCGGGCTGCGCGAGGACGAAGTCGAGGACCGGCGTGAGCACGGCCTCCCAGTCGGGACGGAACGGCACACCCCGCTCGAACAGCATCGACTGCTGGCCCGGGCCGTCGAAGACGAGGGCGTCGTAGCCCCGGCGCAGCGCCCCGGACACTGCGGCGGACCACAGGCTGGTCAGGGCGCCGTCGCTGCCGTTCGCGACGACCAGCATCGGGCGGGAGGCGCTGCTCGCGCCGGTTGCGCCGGTCTCGCCGGCCGCGCTCGCCGCGTGGAACAGGTAACCGGGCATCGTGGTGTCGCCGTACGGGATGTCGACCCGGTCGATCCGCACATCCACGAGATCCACCCAGCGGTCCCAGGCCGCTCGGTGGGCGCGGAAGGTGGGAAGGAGGTCGTCGTCCGACGGCAGCGACGCGACGGCGTTCACCGCGGTCGCGTAATACGAGGCCGCCCGGAGGAAGGCGGCAGCCGCGCTGACCGCGTGGCCGGCCGCGGCCGAGGCCTCACCCTGCGCGGCGACGCGGCTTCCCAGCTCCCGCCAGGCGTGGAACCAGCCCTCGTGATCCTTGTCGCCGACACCGTGCACGGCGGCAAGGACCTCGCCGATGTCGGCGGCCCCGCTGTACGCCTGGCCGATCGTGGTGCGGATCTCGAAGTCGAAGTCGGGGTTGCCGGAGAAGGTGAACTCGTGCGTGCGCGCCATAGCCGACAGCCTGGCCTGCGGATGCGGCTCTCGCCAGGCCCTCGATCGGGTGGGAGCGCGCCGGGCCGGCAGCAGAGCCGGCAGCAGAGCCGGCAGCTGAGCCGGCAGCAGGGCCGGCGGTCAGTCGATCAGGCCGAGCTCGACCAGACGGTGGAGAACGTCCACGCCCGCCGGCGGGCAGCGGCCGGCGTCTGCGCTGGTCGTCCAGTGCACGGCCCCGACTTCTCCGGACGGGACGGGCTCGTCGCCGGTCCGCGCCAGGAACACCCGCATGTGCACCTGGCGCCCCTCGGGCTCGCCGTGCGCCTGCGTGCGGACCTCGAACAGTTCCTCGAGGTGGTCCGGATCGAGCCGCAGTGCGACCTCCTCGAAGGCTTCCCGTGCGGCCGCCTCCGCCGACGTCTCGCCGGGGTCCACCTTGCCTCCGGGCATGTAGTAGACGTCGCGCCCGCGGGCGGTCACCATCAGGACGGTCCGGTTCCGCACCACGGCGACAGCGGAGACGATGAGCGGTGTGGAGGTCACCCGTCCACGCTACCCGGGCGCGCCTGAACACGCGGGTCGGCGCCCGCCGGCCATTCCCGCCGACGGCGCGGCATGACAGGATCGGGTGCGTGACCGGCCGAACGATGCTGCTCGACAGCGCCTCCCTCTACTTCCGCGGCTTCTACGGAGTGCCCGACACGGTGAAGGCCCCCGACGGCTCCCCCGTCAACGCGGTGCGCGGGTTCCTCGACGTCGTCGCGAAGCTCCTCACCGACTACGGGCCCGACGAGCTGGTGGCGTGCTGGGACGACGACTGGCGGCCCCGCTGGCGGGTCGACCTCATCCCGAGCTACAAGGCGCACCGGGTCGCCCGGCTCGTTCCCGGCGGTGTGGATGTGGAGGAGACCCCAGAAGCGCTCGTCGCCCAGGTGCCGCTGATCCGCGAGGTGCTGGACATCCTCGGCATCGCCATCGTCGGAGCCACCGAGCACGAAGCGGACGACGTCATCGGCACCCTCGCTACCCGGACGACCAGGCCCGTGGACGTGGTCACCGGCGACAGGGACCTGTTCCAGCTGGTCGACGACGAGCGGGACGTGCGCGTGATCTATACCGCGCGCGGCATGAGCAATCTCGAGGTCGTCACGGGCGCCGTGATCGAGAGCAAGTACGGCGTGCGCGGGGACCGGTACGCCGACTTCGCAGCGATGCGGGGCGACACATCGGACGGGCTCCCCGGCGTCGCCGGGATCGGCGAGAAGACCGCCGCAGTCCTGCTCGCCGAGTACGGCGACCTCGCCGGCATCGTCGCCGCAGCGGAAGATGCCGGAAGCGGCATGAAGCCGGCGGCCCGGGCCCGGTTCGCCGCCGCACGCGACTATCTGGCCGTGGCCCCGCGCGTCGTGGAAGTCGTCCGCGACCTCCCGTTGCCCCCGGTGGAGGCTCGCATCGCCGCGCCCGATGACGAGCAACGGGAGGCGCTCACCGCGCTGTCGGAGCGGTGGGGTCTCGGCGGCTCGCTGGACCGCCTCCTGGCGGCGCTGACGCGCTGACGCTTGTGCGGACGCGGACCGTCAGTCCTTCGGCGCCCACCGCCACAGCTCGCGTTGGGCGAGCATGGCGAGTTCGCGGAGGACGTCCAGGTCGGCTTCGCCGTCCTCCTTCCCGCGCGGCGAGCGACTGAAGACGCATAGCGCGCCGATCCGGGTCCCGTCCGGAGCTTCCACCGGATAGCCGGCGTAGTAGCGCAGCCCGGCTGGGCCGTTCACCAGCGCGTTCCCGGCGAAGCGTTCATCGGCCGCGGCATTCGGCACGACCAGGCCGTCCGTGGTCTGGATGGTGTGGATGCACGCCGACTGCTCGATCGGGATCGGTCCGATGTCGGTGCCCGCAGAGGCGAGCGGCCACTGGTTCTCATCGTCCAGGACGGTGAACATGGCGATCTCGGTGCCGAGCGTCCGCCTGGCCGTGCCGACGATCCCATCCAGGCGCGCATCGCCACCGCGCCTGCTCAGCTTGAGCCGCTCGATCGCCTGAACCCGGTCGGCGCCGTCGGTGGGCGGGGTGGCACGCTGGGCGGCGCGCTCCTGAAGTGCGGGGGCCAGAGCGTCGACGATCTGCCGCGACCAGTGCAGGTAGCGCGCCGCCGCCCGGTGCTCGCCCGATTCGCCCCGGGGAGTCGCCTCGAGCCCGACGTAGAGGGAGCCCGTCTCCCGGCATACCGTGCGGGCGATCGCGTTGAGCCGGTCGGCGTACATCTGAGCCACGTCGCCCTGCGGCGAGTCGTAAGAACGGATGGACCGGATCGACTGGGCCCCGAGCCAGACGACGGTACGCGGACCGCACGCCTGCGCGTGCTGCACAACGCGGCCCAGGCGCTCCCCCCACGCCCGTGAACTCTTCATCCGGAGCGCATCGGCGACCGCACCGCTCAGCACGACCGCGTCGTACCGCTCGAACTCCGCGCCGTCGAGCAACCGGCGCAGACGGTCGACGCCCGCGGACGGATGCGGCACGACGTCGACGACGGCCCCGCGGCCGGTGGCCGCTGCGAGCGCACGCGCGATCGCCCCGGGCAGGGCGAGGTCGTGGCTGCCGACGCCCCAGCCGACGACGGGGCCGGAACCCACCAGGAGGACGCGGAGGGTGCGGCGCCCTGCGGCGAACGCCTGGGCGCTCCCGGTCGGGTGGACGAACCGGGAGCGGACGGCTGCGACATGCGCGTGCCAGGCGAGCATCCCCAGGCGCTGAGGGAGCGACAGCCGTTCGTCGTCCACCTTCCGACCGTATCCCCGCCGCCGCGGCCCCCCAAACCGCGGCGCCGCCCGGCGTTCGCTGAGGGATACCCCCGACCTGGTTACGGCAGCGTGTGCCCCGCAGACGTGAACAGGCGGTACCACTCCTGGCGGGTGAGAGGGATCTCGGAGCCGGCCGCCGAGTCGCGCACGCGATGCTCGTTCGTCGTGCCCAGGACGACCTGCATACCGGCCGGGTGGCGGGTGATCCAGGCCACCGCGATCGCGGTCGGCGTGACGTCGTACTTCTCGGCCAGCTCGTCGATGGCGTCGTTGAGCTCGGCGTAGTTCTCCCGGTCGCCCAGGAACACTCCATCGAAGAAGCCCTTCTGGAACGGCGACCAGGCCTGAAGCACGATGTCGTGCAGGCGGGCGTAGTCGAGGATGCCGTTGTCGCGCGAGATCGACTGGTCGAGCCCCGCCATGTTGGCCGCGACGCCCTGCGCGATCAGCGGTGCGTGCGTGATGCTGAGCTGCACCTGGTTCGCGATGAGCGGCTGCGACACGCTGCGCTGGAGCAGCTCGATCTGGCCGGGCGTCTGGTTGGAGACGGCGAACGCGCGCACCTTGCCTGCGCTCTGCAGTTCGTCGAAGGCGAGGGCGACCTCCTCCGGCTCCACCAGCGTGTCCGGGCGGTGCAGCAGCAGGATGTCGAGGTAGTCGGTCCGCAGCGCCTCCAGCGACTCGTCGACCGAGCGGAGGATGTGCTCTCGCGAGAA
This sequence comes from Leifsonia sp. SIMBA_070, assembly GCF_046534635.1. Taxonomy (NCBI): domain Bacteria; kingdom Bacillati; phylum Actinomycetota; class Actinomycetes; order Micrococcales; family Microbacteriaceae; genus Leifsonia; species Leifsonia sp. SIMBA_070. The sequence goes on from NZ_JAWRYK010000002.1 coordinate 102,306, forward strand.
GTCGAAGTAGCCGTCGCGGATGCCCACCTTCGACTGGATCACGACCTGGTCCCGCTCGGCAGCCGGGATCGCGCCGGCGTCGCCGAACCGGCGCTCGCAGCCGTGACGCTCGGTGCCGTAGATGTCTGCGTGGTCGAACATTGTGATGCCCTCATCGCGGGCGGTGCGGACGAGCGTGCGGATCTGCTCGGCGTCGAGGGAGGAGATGCGCATGAGGCCGAGCACGATGTTGGACGCGGCGATGTCTGTTCGGGGGAAGGTGAAAGTCTTCATGCCTTCCATCTAACCCCCCGTCAACCCCCTGTGCCGCGCGGATTTCCGCGCCTACTGTTCGGGAGGCTAGAGAAGGAGCACTTCGATGACCATGACGCCCGACTTCCGTGTCGCTGTTGACGATTTCGCGCAGGAGACGGGCCTCCGCCGTCGTCCCCCCGTGATCTCGGGGTACATCGTGCACGCGCTGGGCCGCGACTTCCGCGTCACCGACGAGATGGCCCGCATCTTCCTCAACCAGGTGGAGCGCGTGGCTGCAACCGACGCCTCCGCGCTCGTCGTGCTCCGCCACGAGGAGGGCGTGGAGCTGCTGCTGGTCACCGACGACAACTCGTTCTCCATCCGCACCGCCTCGTAGGCTCGTCCCGTGGAGGACGGGACGGACGAACGCGCAATCGCAGGGATCCGCGCGGCCCTGCTCGATGCAGTGTCCGTCTTGCGCTCCTCCGAGGCTCGTCAGGAGGCCCTCGCCGAGTACGTACCGGCCCGCCGCACGCTCCTCATCCACCGGGAACCGGTGCTGCGCCGCATCGGCAGCGTCTGGCGGCTGGGGGTGTTCCTGCTCGACGCGACGGGCGGCCTCCGTGCGACGGGCACTCTGGTGCGCGCGACGCCGCCGGGCCGGCCGCAGTACCAGTCGCGCTCCGCAGAGGACCGGCGATCGCTGCGCGCCGCCGCACAGCGCGGGCGCTTCCGCGACGGGGAGACGGTCGACTTCGATGCTCCTCTGATCGACCTCGGCGCGTCGTCGCTGCGGACGAGCACCGGGCCGCTGTTCCTCCAGGACGGCCGGGCGCTGGTCCGCTGGAGCGCGGCGGCCGCCGACGCGGACGCGCGCGACTTCGCCGGCTACCTGTCGGAGCGGGTGGACCTGCTGGCCCACCCGCCCGAAGGGACCTGACGCGGACGGCAGGACTCAGACGGCCGGGGAGGCGGATGCCGAGCCGGAGCCCGACCCCGAGTCGCCCTTGCCGGTGACCTGGTCGATCTTGCTCGACGCCTTGTCGGTCACCTTGCTGACGGTCTCGCTGACCTTGTCCCCCACGTCCGACGCTGCGCGCCCGGCGAAATCCTTCACGTCGCCTTTCACGTTCTGCACGGTGTCCGACTGCGCGAATCCACGCCACTTGCGGCGCATGTCCTCGTACGCGCCACGACCGGCGCGGGACCCGATGATGAAACCGACGGCGACTCCTGCGGCAAAGGTGATGATCTTCATGCGCTGCACGGTACGCGCCGGTGCGCCGACGTGACAGTGTCTGCATCGCACTCTTCCCGCGCCTCCGCCCCGCGTCTGCGTGCACAATGTCAGCGTGAGCAGGCAGAGGAGCGAGGTCGCCACCGCCATCCTGGTCGAAGGCGCCAGCGACCGCGCCGCCGTGCTCGCCGCCGCTCGCCTGCTCGGAGTCGACCTTGCGGCGCGGGGCGTTCAGGTCGTGCCGATGGGCGGGGCGATGAGCGTGCGCCGTTTCGTCGCCGAGCTCGGCGCCGAGGGCGCGGGGCTCCGGCTCAGGGGGCTCTGCGATGCCGGAGAGGTCCGGTTCTTCGAGCAGGCCGGGCTCCCGACGGATGCCGTCTTCGTGTGCCGACCCGACCTGGAGGCCGAGCTTCTCCGCGCGCTCGGCCCGCGGCGCACCGAGGCGGTGCTGCAGCAGGAGGGCGACCTCCGGCTGTTCCGCATGTTCCAGCGGCAGCCGGCGCAGCGGGAGCGGACCCTCGACCAGCAGCTGCACCGCTTCCTCGGCACGACGTCCGGCCGCAAGGAGCAGTACGGTGCAGCACTGACCTCCGCTCTCCGCGCCGACGAGCTGCCCGCGCCCCTGCGGGACGTCGTGCAGCCTCCCACCTAGGCTGGGTGGATGCCCCAGCAGACCGACCCCGTCCTCCTCGACCACCTGGCCGCCCTGTTCGCAGCCAGGGACCGTGACGACATGGCGCCGACCATCGGCGCCCTGCTGGAGGTGCTCGCCGAGCATCCCGACGACCCGCACGTGCTCTACGAGGTGGGCGGTGCGTACGACACCGCCGGCGAGGAGGAGACCGCGGCCGGCTACTACGAGCGCGCGCTGGATGCGGGGCTCGCGGGCGACACGCTCCGGCGCTGCCTGCTCCAGTACGGGAGCACCCTCCGCAACCTCGGCCGGTTCGACGAGTCGCTTGCCGCGCTCGACCGCGCGCTGACACTCTTCCCCTCTTCGGAGTCGGTCCGCGTCTGGCACGCGCTCTCGCTGCACGCCGCCGGCCGCAGCGACGCCGCCGTCGCCGAGCTCATGGAGGTCGCCGCGGACCACATCCGCAGCCCTGACCTGCTCCGCTACGAGGCCGCCCTCCGCGGCAACGCCGCCTACCTCCGCTCCCTCTGACGCGCCCCGCCCTCCGCCCTCCACCCTCCGCCCTCCGCCCTCCGCCCTCCGCCCTCCGCCGAGTACACGAAAACTGCACGCGACACGCCGCCCCAGCGTGCAAAAAGTGCGGACTCGACGGTGGGGCGGGAGGCGGGGGCGGGGGCGGGGGCGGGAGGCGACTGGACGGGGGGGTCAGGGAGCGAGGAGGGCGGCGATGAGGAGGAGGGACGGGACGGCGAAGATCGTCGTCAGGAGGACGACGTCGCGGGCCACAGCCATGCCGCGCTCGTACCGGGCGGCGAAGTTGTAGACGTTCTGCGCGGTCGGCAGCGCGGCGAGCGCCACAGCGGCGAACAGCGACTGCCCCCCGAGACCGAAGACGAACCGCGCGACGACGAACGCGACGAGCGGCATCACCGCCGACTTGAGCACGACAGCCGCCACGATCGGCCCGCGTCCCGTCCCGGCCTGCAGCGGCCGCGCGCCGACCAGCGACATCCCGAACGCCATCAGCACGAGCGGGACCGCCGCTCCGCCGAGCAGCTCGAACGGCCGGTAGACCGCGTCCGGGAGCGTCACCCCGCTCACGTCGACGAGGATGCCGAGCACCGACGCGATGATCATCGGGTTGCGTATCGGCTGCGTGAGGATCGACCGCACCGAGACCGCGCCGCGGCTCGTGGTGTCGAGCACTGTCAGGGCGATCGGCGCGAAGACGATGAGCTGCAGCAGGAGGACCGGGGCGACGAAGGAGGCGCTCCCGAGCACGTACACGGCGACGGGCAGTCCGATGTTGTTGGCGTTGACGTATCCCGAGCCGAGCGCACCGATCGTGGTCTCCGGCGCCGGTGTCCGGAAGAACGCGCGCGACAGCACGACGAAGACGCCGGCGCAGACGACGGCCGCGATGGCCGCCACCACCAGCTGGGTCGAGAACACCACGTGGAGATCGGCCCGGGCGAGCGTGACGAACAGGAGGGCGGGGTTCGTCACGAAGAACGCGATCCGGTTGAGCACGAACGGCGCCGTCGAACCCCCGATCCTGAGCCGGCCGGCGACGTAGCCGACCAGGATCACGAAGGCGATGATCCCGAACCCGGTCAGCACACCGCCCATCCCGTAAGCGTACGGGAGGGACGGGAGGCCGGCGTGCGGCGCGGCTACCGGCGGCGGGCCGGCGCGCGCACCACGCGCACGGCGAGCGCGACGAGCAGGATGAGGGCTGCCGCCGCGAAGGCGGTGATCGCGACCGGAGCGGACAGCAGCGCGCCGGTCAGCCGGGAGACGCCGATCCAGGCGAGCCCCCAGGCGGAGGCGACCGCCGGGGCGAAACGCCCACGGTCCCCGAACGCGAGGGCGCATCCGATGACGGCGAAGAGCGCGAGGATCGCGATGGCCCAGCCGTGCGGATTGCCGCCGAAACCGTCGAAGCCGATCGCCTGCAGCCAGGATGCGACATTCGCCGCGGTCGCCACCATGACCCAGCCGAGGTAGAGACCCATCACCCCGTCGAGGAGCACCGCGTCGGCGGTCGACTCCGCGGGGTGTCGCCGGAGCACGACGAACGCGGCGATCAGCACGGCCAGCAGCGCCACGATCGCCACGACCGAGAACCCGAGCCTGCCGGCCTGCACCGACAGGATCCACGCCGCGTTCAGCAGCAGGGAGGCGAGAACCCAGAACCCGGCGCGCCGCTGGCGTTCGCGCGCCGCCTGCGACGGCAGCGCCTGCCAGATCGCGTACGCGACCAGGCCCGCATAGATCACCGACCAGATGGCGAAGGCGGGGCCGGCCGGTGCCAGGAGGGTGGCGTCCGCGCTCAGTGCGCCTCCGGCCACCTTGGGGATGGGCGTCCCGCCCGCGGCGCCGGATCCGACGAACGCTCCCACCAGGGCCACGACGGCGCCGGCGATGACGAGGGACTGCCGGACGCGGTCGACCGGCATGGGCCGCGCGGCGGCGAGCGTGCTCATGACACGCACGGTAGTCCCGACCCGCGCCGGGGTGAAGGGTGGGAGCCGAAGGCGGGAGGCGGTTCAGCGGGAGGCGGTCGCCAGCACCACGGTGGCGCCCTGGTCCTCGTCGGCTTCGATGCTCGCGACGAGCCCCGCCGCGGCGAAGAGCCCGGCCGACACCTCCGCCTGCTCCTCCCCCGCCTCGATGAGCAGCGTCCCCCCGGGTGCGAGCCATTCTGCGGCCTCAGCGGCGATGCGGCGGTGGACGTCCAGGCCGTCCGAGCCTCCATCGAGTGCCGTGCCGGGCTCGTGGTCCCGCGCCTCGGGCGGCATGAGGGCGATCGCGTCCGTCGGGACGTAGGGCGCGTTGACGGCCAGCACATCCACCCGGCCCCGTAGTCCGACCGGCAGAGCGGAAAAGAGGTCGCCCTCGAACACCCGCTCAGGCGGGAGGTTGCGCCGGGCGCAGCGGACCGCCGCCGGATCGACGTCCGACGCGTACAGGTCCGCACTCGGCACAGCGTCCTGCACGACTGCACCGATCGCTCCCGCCCCGCAGCACAGATCGACGACCACCGCGGAGCCGCCCGCGGACGCCGCGCTACCGGCCAGCTCCGCAGCCCGCCGCGCCAGCATCTCGGTGCGGCGGCGCGGGACGAAGACGCCCGGCTCGATCGCGATCCTGAGCCCGCAGAACTCGACCCAGCCCAGCAGCGGTTCGAGCGGTTCGCCGGCGATTCGCCGCGCTAGGAGTTCTTCGAGTTCGGCGGGCGAGCCGGCTGCGTCGATCAGGAGGCGCGCCTCGTCTTCGGCGAAAACGCATCCCGCCGCGCGCAGGCGCGCGACCACCGCGGCATCGGGTTCAGGCATCCGGCCATGCTAGCGGCAGCGGACTCCGCCCCGCCGCACTGCCCCGCCGCGCCGTTCAGTACGGGCGGGCCGCCAGCAGCCGAGCCAGGTGGGCGGCGTTGTTGGCGACGGTCGCGTTGGTGCCGGCGACGGTCTCCGGCGTCTCCTCCAGCTCTTTGTAGTCGGTGCCGCCCATCGCTTCGCCGTTCCAGTAGGTCGAGCCCTGCGAGGGGATGCTGAAGCCGACGTCGTTGAGACTCTGGAAGAGATCGGCGATGATCGCGTGGGCTCCGTCCTCGTTGCCGACGACGCCGACGATCGCGACCTTGCCCTCCACCAGCGGACGGCCGTCGTCGTCGGTCTCCGACAGTTCGGCGTCCAGCCGTTCCACCGCCCGCTGGGCGATGGACGACATGTGCCCGACCCAGGTCGGGGTGACGACCACGAGGATGTCCGACGCGAGGATCTGCTCCCGGATCTTCGGCCACTCGTCCCCTCGCCCTCGTCGGCTTGGACGCCGGGTTTGATGTCGTAGTCGACGAGGCGGACGGCGGTGCCCGTCACATCGTGGGTCGCCAGTTCGTCCAACAACTGGCGGGCGAGGAGCTGGCTGCTCGACTCGCTCGGTGACGGCTTCAGCGTGCAGACGAGTGCGAGCGCGGTCAGGGGACGTGTGTCATCGGTCATGCCGGGGAGTGAACGCGCCGTCCGAAGCAAGCACAAGTCGTTCCCTGCCGACCTTGACCTGACGCCCAGGTGATGTACTGATGGGTCATGAAGCGCATCCACTATGCCAACGGCTCGCTCCTCACCGGGGATGACATCGCCGACGTCCTGGTGCGCTTCGCCGCGGCACTGGCGCATCGCCAGGACGCGGCCGAAGTGCATGCCCCCGCCATCGTCGACGACGGTCACGCGGGCGAAGTCCTGCTGCTGCTCGGGCCGGCCAGCCAGATGCTCGCCGAGGACGAGGAGTTCGCCGGCGCCGAGCTGCACGACGAGCCGTTCGTGGCGGAGTTCGAGAGCAGGATCGCCGCGCTCGGACCGCAGCGGGCGGCGTATGTGGAGCACGGGACCGACGACATGCCGGATCTCGACTACGACCTGCTCTGATCGGCTCGAATACCTCACCGGGCTGGTGCAACCGAATTCGCCGCGTACTATCGGGCGAGTAACCGACGACCGGGAGAGGGTAATGCAGGTGTTCCACGTCTACATTGACGACCTGAGGTTCACCTTCGTCGACCGCGCGCCGGTGGAGGAGCTCAAGAGCAAGGTCGTCGAGGCGAGCAGGAACGACGGCGACTTCGTCTCCATCTCGCAGTCCAGCCGACCACCGAGCGAGATCTTCGTCACCAGCCAGACCAAGGTGCGGATCGAGACCGCCACGATCCCCCGCGACCCCGTCGCGACCGGTTCGGCCGTCGGGGAGGACGACGACGACGCGTTCTGGTTCGACTTCGACTCGCTCGCCTGACGATCCCTGAGGAACCTGACGATCCCGGAGGAAGTCAACCGCTTCCCCGCGGGGCGCGGGCGGAGGATGCTCGTGTCATGCCGACGACGTCCCTCTGGCTCGAAACCTCACCGCCGATCGCGACCGACACCTTCGAGTGGGACGGTCACTACGACACCATCGTCGTCGGCGCCGGCCTCACCGGCCTCGCCACGGCCCTGATGCTGGCCCGCGTCGGGATGCGCGTGCTCGTCCTCGAGGCGCGCACCGTCGGCGCCGTCACCACCGGCAACACGACCGGGAAGGTGAGCCTGTTGCAGGGCACGACATTGTCCTCGATCCGCCGCCACTCCTCCGACACGGTGCTGTGCGCCTACGTCGACGGAAACACCGCCGGACAGGGATGGCTGCTCGACTTCCTCGAGGAGCAGCGCGTCCCCTTCGAGGTCCGCGACGCCGTCACCTACGCGACCACCCTCGACGGGCTGGACAAGCTGGATGCGGAGCTCGCCGCCGCGCGCGTGGCCGGGCTCGACGCCACCGAGGAGCGCAGCACCGAACTGCCCTTCCCCGTCGAGGGAGCGCTGACCCTGGGCGGCCAGGCGCAGATCCACCCGCTGAAGGCGCTGGCGGCGCTGGCGGCCGAACTCCGCCGGCTGGGCGGGCGCATCGTGGAGGGTGAGCGGGTCACCGACGTCTCCGCCTCCAAACCGGTGGTCGTCACGAGCACCTCTGGTACCTCGCGTGCCGATCACGTCGTGCTCGCGACGGGGACGCCCATCCTCGACCGCGGCCTCTACTTCGCGAAGGTGGAGCCCAGCCGCTCCTACGTCACCGCGTATCGGGTGCCGGGAGAAATCCCCCAGGGGATGTACCTGTCGGCCGACTCGCCGACGCGCTCGCTGCGGACCGCCGTGTCGGCGGACGGCGACCAACTGCTCCTCGTCGGCGGGAACGGCCATCCCGCCGGCCGCGCCGACTCTCCCGCCGAGAAGCTCGCCGACCTCTCCGCCTGGGCCGAACGCACCTTCCCGGGGGCGGTGCGCACGCACTGGTGGGCGGCCCAGGACTACCGTTCGGCCAACCGCGTGCCCTTCGTCGGCTGGCTGCCCCGCGGGCGCGGGCGCGTCTACCTGGCGACGGGCTACGACAAGTGGGGGATGACGAACGCGGTCGCGTCCGCGCTCAGCCTCACCGCCGACCTGACCGGCGAGACCCTGGAGTGGGCGCGGGTGCTGCATCACCGTGTCACCCGCCCGGTGGACATCGCATCCGGCGTCGCCATGAACGCGGGGGTCGGGAAGGCCGCGGTGTCGGAGTGGACGTCGGCGGAGACCGCACCGGAGCTCGGCGACACGCCGGTCGGGGAGGGCACCGGCACAGTCGGCCGGCGTGGGCGCACACCCGTCGCGGTCTCGACGGTCGACGGGACGACCTGCGCCCTGACCGCCGTGTGCAGCCACCTCGGCGGCGTCGTGCGCTGGAACGACGCGGAGCTCTCGTGGGACTGCCCGCTGCACGGCTCGCGCTTCGCGCCGGACGGCACGGTGCTGGAGGGACCGGCCACGCAGCCGCTGTCGCCGGCGCCTCCCGCGAAGGCGGACGAGGGCGCGGCAGGGCACCGCGGCGGGGCCACGGACGACGCTGCGGGGGCCGGGTCCGCCGGCTCCGACACCCCCTCCGCGTAGCGCTCAGGTGCGTGGCCCGGCGGAACACACTAGTCAGTTCCTCCGGCGCGGGAGTAGGGTCGCGCCATGACGAATCCTGACGACGAGAGCACGCCCCGTCCTGCCGGTCCCGCCGGAGCGGGCGAGCCGACGACCCCGCCGCCGCCCGCCGAGACCCCCTCCTCCACCGGACAGGCCTCCACCGGGCAGGGCTTCCCGGCCGCCCCGCCGCCGCCTCCCGCATTCCCCGCTGCGAGCGGAGCGCCCTACGGCGCGCCGGTCGCCGCACCCACGGAGCCTCCGCGCAATGTCAACATCGCCTTCTGGCTGTTCGTGGCCGGCGCCGTGCTCAGCGTCATCAGCGGCATCATCACGATCGTCAGCATCCAGGGGCAGCGCGCCCAGTTCCTCGACGCGGTGCGCAACTCCAAGCAGAGCGGATCCGTCGATGCGCAGAGCGTGGCGGACGCGGTGATCGCGGGCGCGACGGTCTGGGCCATCGTCACGCTGATCTTCTGGGCGGTCACCCTGGTGCTGTTCGCCTTCTTCATGCGGCGAGGCGCCAACTGGGCCCGCATCGTGCTGACCGTGCTCGCCGTGCTGTCGCTGCTGAACATCATCAACGGGTTCGGCACCGGCTTCCTGGAGTTCGCCCTCGCCGTCGTCGGCGTCGTGCTGATCTGGCTGCGGTCGTCGACCGAGTACTTCGCCGCCGTGAAGGCCTCCAAGGCGCCGCGCGCCTGACGCCCCGCTCGATCCTGCGGCCCGTGGACTCCGGTCCACGGGCCGCAGTCATGTGCCGACCGTGCACCCGGCGACCATGCACCGCGCGTACACTCGCGGCATGGACCTGCGGGATGTCGCCGGCGAGCTGTACGCCGCCGCGCCGGGCGACTTCATCGCGAAACGCAACGCCGCCGCCGCGCAGGCCGACCGTCCGACCGCCAAGGAGATCAAGGCGCTGCGGAAGCCCTCGGCGGCCGCGGCCGCGGTGAACGCCCTGGTCCACGACCACGCGGATCTGGTCGCCGATGTCCTCGACATCGGGTCCAGGATGCGCGACGCCTTCGCCGCCCGCGACCGCGCCGAGATCCGCTCCCTCACGCAGGAGCGCCAGCGCCTGCTGCAACGGGCGACCGAAGGACTCGACCTCAGCCCCGCCGTGCAGCGCGAAGTGGAGGAGACGCTGCAGGCCGCCGTCATCGACCCGGCGGCCGCGGCGGCGGTGCGGAGCGGGATGCTGATCCGCGGCCTCGAGGCGACCGGCTTGGAACAGGTCGACGTCTCCGATGCGGTCGCCCTCCCGGTCGAGATCGAGGACTTTCCCGCACCGTCCTCGCGGCGCATGCGCGCGGGCGGCCGGCAGGACCGCGACTCCGCCGCCGACGGCGGCGGCGACCCAGCCGAGCAGGGCGAACAGGCAGAACCGGCTGAGCCGCAAGAGTCGCCCAGCGGGCGGCGCGAACGCCAGCGCCGCATCCGTGCCGCGGAGAAGGTGGTCGAGCGTGCCCGCGCCGACGCCGACGACATCGACGACGAGCTGGACGAGACGGTCGACCGTCGGAGCGATCTGGAGGGTGAGCGCGAGCAGCTGCAGCGACGCCTGCAGCGCATCATGGACGACCTCACCGAGACGCGGGGCGCCGAGCGCGAGCTGCGGACCCGGCTCTCCGACGCCCAGCGCGCGGTCCGGGAGGCCGAGAAGGCCCTGCGCGACGCGCGCGACGACTGACCCGTCCGGTGACCAGCCCATCCGACCCCCCGGCGAGCGGCCGCATGTCGGAGCGGTCAGCCGACCCAGCGCGCGAGCAGCTCGTCCCAGTCGGCCTGGAAGCGTCCCAGTCCGAACCGCTCCAGGGCCCACTCGCGTGCGCGGCCGCCGACCTCCGCTCCCCGGCTCGGGTCGTCGACGAACGCTCGCACGGCATCGTGCAGCTCGGTCAGGTCGGTCGAGATGACCCCCACTCCCGGCACCACCGCGCGCCGCGCATCCGTCGCATCCAGCGCCACCACCGGCACGCCGGCCGTCATCGACTCGAGCAGCGACAGTCCGAGGGAGGTCCACCGGTTCGGGTGCACGTACACGCGGCGGCGCCCCACCTCCGTGAACAGCTGGGGCGCGGGGAGGTCGCCGGCCGCAGCGACCCGGTCCGGCCCGACGCCGAGCGCCATCGCGAGGCCGTCGACCTGCATCCCGAACACGTCGACCGGCGCCACGCGGGCGAACCCGCCGAGCAGGTCGGAGCCTGTCACGCGCCAGCGCCGCACCGGCTCGTTGATCACCGCCGCGGCGCGCGGCAGCTCGCCCGTGAAGAAGCTGCCGTAGTCGACGACGCCGTGCTCGATGACCGCCGTGCGGGTGGATCCGGTGTCCCAGTAGAGCGCATTGAAGTGCGTCACATGGGCGATCAGCACGTCGTCGCGGTCGGCCAGCGGATGGCGCGAGTTCGGCACGCCCTCCTTGGGAGTGTTGTGCTCGACGAAGACCACCGGCACGTCGGCGCCCGGCTTCCGGCCGGTCAACTGCTCCACCAGGTCGAACTCCTCCAAGCGCTGCAGGACGACCGCATCGAACGGCGTCGATGCCATGTCATCCCGCGGCACATCGACGACGTTCGACGGCCAGTCGCGCGCGCCGACGCCGCCCTCGCCCGCCTCGTCCAGCGGCAGGAGGTACGTGTGCCGCCCGCGCAAGAAGGCGTCGCTCCACCCGCCGTGGACCTGCCAGACGAGCAGCCGCAGAGCGCGGCTCACAGCTGGGCTCCGGGACCGTGGTGGCCCCGCAGCTCCAACGGCCCGGTCTCGGGGGCCGGCCCGTCCTGGTCCTGCCCGACGGCCACGCCCGCGTGGGTGTGACCGGCCACACCGTGCGCGGCGGTGTGCGGCTCCTTCTGCGGGCAGAGCTTGCCGCAATACGGGCAGATGTAGCCGTCGCCGACACTGGCCTCGCCGTCGAGACGATAGTCGAGCACGTCCCCGTCGGACTCCAGCACGAACTCGACGTACGCCGGACGCTGCAAGGACGGGATGGGCACCCGCATCCGCTCGAACGGAGTGGCGTCGTCGTCGAGCGGCACCCAGAGCTTGTCCGGCTCCGGACCGAAGATCGAGCCCGCCTTGTCCACCCGGGCGGGGCGGTGGTCATTCCGAACGTGCAGGATGTGACCGGCACGGATCATGTCCCGCGGGAGGGCCTGGTACGACTCCGGGACGCCGTAGGCGATCGTTCCGCGCCGCAGCCGGGCGAAGCCCTCCGCGGTGTCGTCGCCCATCACCACGAACGGCGGCGCCTCCGGCCGCCGCAGCACGATCGCTGTGCCGCCGGACGGCGTGTCCGAGATGAGCTGCAGGATGGCCGAGGCGTCGACGCGCGAACCGGTCGCGGCTTCCATGCCGGGGGCCTCAGGCATGCGCCACCGAAACCAGCTCGGCTTCGCGGCGGCCGAGTTCCGCGTCGAAGCGGGCGCCCCAGACCCCGTCCGCCTGCTCGATCAGGCACTCGGCCAGGCGCCCCACCACCTCGACATCGGTGACCAGGACCTCGCCGTCGGGGCCGCGCCCTGCCTCGGTTCCGCGCAGCAGCCAGGCGAACCGCTCCGGCCGGAGTGCGTCCTTCGGGCTGTGGCGCGGGGCGGGGAGGCGACTGATCTGCCGCGCCACCCACTCCCCGCGGGGCAGCGTCCACCAGGCCTCGGCGTCGAGCGGATGCGCCGCGAGGCCGGGGAGCGGCAGTCCGGACTCGGCGTCGACCGAACCGCGCTCGAGGTCGGTCGCATAGCCGGCCGAGTAGCGGACGTACAGGCCGGCACCCTCGTCGAGCAGTCGCTCGACCTCAGAGAGCTGATAGAGCATGGGTTCCTCCGGTCGGGACGGTGTCGCGGGCGCCGGCGACGCGGTAGCGGCACTCCATCCGGGTGCGTGAGACGAGCTCGTACTCGTGCCAGGACGGCTGATCGAGCGACGGGATCGGGATGCGGACATGATCCGGTGCCTCACCGTCGTCGTCGAGCGGGACGAAGACGATCACGTCGGACGCACCGAAGACCGACGCCGAGCAGGCGAATCGCGCCTGGGCGTAACGGTCGTTCGTCACGACGACGGCCGGGTCGGACTCGACGGGGAAGTCCTCGCGCGGCTGCTCCCGGTACGGCTCGCTGAGACCGTGGACGCCAGGCCCGCGGCGCATGCGCACGAAGAGGTCGCGTCCGCCGAAGACGTCCAGGCGGAGGGAGGACGGAACCGGGCCGTCCGCGAGAACGGCCACCGGGGTCCGTGCGCGACGCGGGAGCATCATCAGCACCGCCGTCGCAGTCATATCGCCCATGCAAGCAAAAGTAGGTCGCAGCGCCGCCAAAAGCAGGGGATTGACGAACGGTCCGAACAGTGCGTGGGCAGGTGGGTGCGCGGTTTACGAAGGGATGTGGTGGCCGATCTCATCCTCGGACATGATGACCATTCCGCCGGTGCGCTGGGAGGTGTGCATGAGGGCCTCGAGCCACTGCGGGTTGATCGCCGGGGGCCGGCTGCCGCTGAACTGGAAGGCGAGCGGAACCTCGCGACTGATCCACAGCGAGACGCGCCCCGAACCCTGCTCGACCGGGACGTCCCAGTTCAGCAGGAAGCTCTCGTGGCGGCGGAGTTTGGCGACGATGGCGAGCTTGACGTGACTGAGCACGCGGTCGTCGAGGTCATACTCCTGTCCGGCGCCGTAGACGAGTTTTCCCATAACCACATAGTGCCTTATCGCTGCACCGAAATCCTGTCGTGTCAGGGGGATTGACACCGATCCCAACCCGTGGTCATGCCAAGGTCACTCCGGGCGAAGGCGCTGTCCGCCCGCCACCAGCCGTTCGGCCAGGAGGTCGAGGGAGACGTCGTGCACCGCCCTGCCGCGACCGGCGGCGAGCGCTGCGGCGACGCCGGCCGCCTGGCCGATCATCATGTACTGGGGCTCCATCCGCACCGAGGCGAACGCGACCGCCGACGCCGACAGGCAGACCGGTACGAGCAGGTTGGCCGCATCCTGCCTCCGGGGAAGCAGGGAGGCGTACGGGATGCCGTACAGCGGCACGGGCACGGACAGATAGCCCTCGGTGAAGACCGTGCCGATCGGGTCGGGATGCTCGTACACCCACCTCCACACGCGCTGCACCTCGCGGACGTCGATATGGTACGAACCGAGGGCGATCGTATCCGCCGGGATGGACCCGGCCATCAGGTCGTGCTCGGTCAGCACCTGCTGGCCGACCATCCGTCGCGCCTCGCGGACGTAGAGCTGGTGGGGCAGGTGACCGGTGTCGGCGAACTCGCCGCGCGGGAGGCCCCTGCGGGACAGCTCTCGGCGGATCGCGGACGGCACGTCGGGGTCGTGCGACAGGAAGTACAGGAATCCGCGGGTGTGCGACAGGTGGTGCTGCCGGAGCTCCTCCCTCCGCTCCGGCGACGCATCGGGGTACTCCCACGCCGACCCGTCCAGGACGCTGAGCGACACCGGGCCGAGGGAGTTGCCGTCCGACATCCCACCGGGGAGGTTCGGCTCCAGCCCGAGCATGCGGCCGGCGGTGCGCTCCACCCCTTCACGCCGGTCGCGGGCGAACAGCCGACGCCCCAGCTCCCAGTACTCGTCGTCGTAGTCGTCCGGCCGTTCGAACGGGATGCGGTCGGAGGCCGTGGTCAGGCACACCCGGTAGCCGTACGACATGACGCCGCCGTCACCCTCGCCCAGTGCGGCGAGCGGGCGGTCGTGCAGCTGCGCGAGGATCGCCCCCTCCGTTCGCCCGGTCGGATCGGCGACGAACGGGGACACCCACGGCGGCATGTTGTGCATCCCCGGGAGGAACTCCTGCCGCCCGGCGAATCGCTCCCCGTGCAGCGAGCGGTCCTCGCGGCCGACCCGGTATGGAACGCCGGCGGCGGCCAGCAGGTCGCCCTCGTAACTCGCGTCGATGAAGACCGCGGCCTCCACCCGGCCGGCGCCGGCAACGTCGAGCGTGCGGAGCTCGCGGCCGTCGGGCCCCTCCGCGGTCTCGACGCCGGTCAGCCGGGCGTCGAACTCGACCTCGACGCCGGCGACCTCCAGCCAGCGGCGGAAAATGGCCTCGGCGACGTGCGGCTCCGGACCGGCGTAGTGCCCGGGTGCCCTGCCGTAGTGCTCGGCGATGTCCGCGCGCAGCCGCGCCGCTGCGCCACCCAGCGCCCGGACGTCGCCGACGTCGGTGTAGCCGAGACCGCCCGACGTCATCCCGCCCAGATGCCGGCCCGGCTCGAGCAGGAGGACGTGCGCTCCTGCCTCGCCCGCCGCGACGGCCGCCGCGACGCCCGCAGACGTCGCACCGTACACGACGACGTCCGCCGAGCGGGTCATGCGCCCGCGCCCTCGGCGGCCCCCGCTGCCGCGAACTGCGGCAGCAGGGCGCCGCCGCTCTCGAACAGGCCGCGCTCCAGCGCCGTGACCAGGTCCCACTGCCCCACGAGTGGATGCGCGAGCAGCGCCATGCGCACCAGGCGGCGATCGCCCGTCACTGCAGCGCGGGCGGCCAGGCGCTCGTAGGCGCTGACGTGCTGGATGACCCCGAGCAGCTCCGGCGCCACCGGAGCCTGCGGCAGCGGGGTCGCGCCCGACGAATCCACCCGGCAGAGCGTCTCCACCACGTCGTCGTCGGCGAGGCCGGTGATCAGCCCGTTGTTGCGCACGTTGACGACGTGGTTGTCCCCGGTGCCGGCGACCAGCGACGCGAGGAGGGCGGTGGCCGCCTCGCTGTAGAACGCGCCGCCGCGCGCCTCCAGCTGCGGGGGCTTCGTGTCGACGGCAGGGTCCGCGTAGAGCGCGAGGAGTTCGCGTTCGACATCGGCCACGACGGTGGCGCGCGGCGTGCTGCCATTCAGCTCGGCGACGGTCTTGTCGTGGGCGTAGTAGTACTTCAGGTAGTAGGAGGGAAGGACGCCGAGATCGCGGATGAGCTCGCCCGGTACGCCCCCGCGCCTCCCCAGCTCGTCCGAGCGCTCCTCGATCATCCGCGGAAGCACGTCCTCGCCGTCCACGCGGATGTGCCGCACCCACGACAGGTGGTTGAGCCCCACCGGGTCCACCTCGACGCGGTGCGGCTCGACGCCGTGCTCGCGAGCGATCCAGCGCTGGACGCCGATCGCGAAGTTGCAGAGGCCGATCGCCTTATGCCCGTCGTCGAGGAGGGCGCGCGTGTTGATGCCGACCGGGTTGGTGAAATCGACGATCCAGGCGTCCGGGTTCGCCCGCTCCCGGGCCTCCCGGGCGATGTCGAGCACGACCGGCACGGTGCGGAGCGCCTTGGCGAGCCCGCCCGCCCCCGTCGTCTCCTGCCCGACGCAACCGCACGCCAGCGGGAACAGCTCGTCCTGCAGGCGCGCCTGCTGGCCGCCGACCCGCAGCTGGATCAGCACAGCGTCCGCGCCGTCGATCGCCGCCGTGCGGTCGGTCGTCAGCGTGACCGGGACGTCGGCGCCCTGACGCGCCAGCATCCTCCGCACCATCCCGCCCACGATCTCGAGACGGGGTCCGTCGACGTCCATGAGCCACAGCTCGTCGACCGTGAGACGTTCGCGCTCGTTCCACAGCCCCGAGACGAGCTCGGGCGTGTAAGTGGAGCCTGCGCCGATGACCGTGACCTTCATCGCGGATCCTTTCGTCGGGTGTCGGGTGAGGGGTCGGCGGGGCGCTCATCACGCTCTCGGAGAGCACGGACGAGGCCGTCGACGGGGCGGAAGGCGAGAGGCTGCGGGTCGAAGCCGCGATCGCGGAGACCGGCGGAGACCGCACCGCGGAAGCCGGAGTCGGCGAACAGCCCGCCGGCCAGCACAGCGGGCGCTCCCGACGGGACGGCCCCGTCACTCCCCCACGCGGCGCGGGTCACGACATCGGCGAGAAGCAGCGCCTCCTCTGCCGCACGGGCGACCAGCCGGCCCGCCACGGCGTCTCCGTCGAGAGCAGCGCGCGCGACGACAGCGGCGAGGGCGCCGACCTGTCTCATCGTCACGGCCCCGTCGCGAATGGCCCGGGCGAGCGTCACGGTGTCGGGCATCCCGGTCTCGGCCAGCACACGGCCCAGGAGGGACGTCGCCGGACCTCGGCCGTCCTCGGCCCGTGCCGCCGCACGCACCGCCTCCCGGCCGAGGTCGTCGCCGCCGCCCCCGTCGCCGCTCACCCAGCCGAGCGCCGGGACCGTCGCGAGGCCGCGCGGTCCTCGCGCGACGGCGTTCAATCCCGCACCGCAGACGATCGCGAGCGCGTCCCCGAGGCCGCCGCCGGCCTCCAGGACAGCGACGGCGTCGCCGACCACCTCGATCTCCGCGCGGGGGAACAGCCCGGCGAGCGCCGCGCGGTGACCCGTCTCGTCTCCGGGGAAGTCGACGCCGGCGATCGCTGCCGACACCTGCTGCGCCTCGGCAGGGTCGGCTCCCGCCTCGGCCAGTGCACTGCTGACGGCGGTGACCACGGCCTCCGGTCCGGCTCCGCTGCCTGCCGCGATGACGCGCGCCCGCTCCGTCAGCCCCTCTGGGGTGCGCGCGAGGACCACGACCTCGGTCTTCGAGTTGCCGCCGTCGATCGCCACGGCCAACGCCGGGCGGGCAGGGGGTTCGGTGAGTGCGGTCAGCGTCTTTCCTTTCGCCGCGCCCATCCTGCCGCAATTATGGGATCGTTTCCACCCTCCGTGCGCTCCCTGTCGTCGAGCGGTGAGTAGATGTCCGAATCCGCGACGAGTAGCGGCATCGTGTCACCACTCGGCGGAGAGGAGGCGAGACGGCGGAACAGCCGAACGAGACGCGGCTAGAGCGCGCGCGGGGCGGCGGTCGAGCCGCGCGGGAGGACCTGCGCCTCGAGGACGACCGTCTCGGGGTCGGACCCCGGATCCTTCAGGCGTCCCAGCAGGCGGTCGAGGGCCGTCTCGCCGAGCGAGACCGCATCCTGCGCCACCGCCGTGATGCCGGGGCTCACCATGCTCATCCACTCCGAGTCGTCGAACGAGACCACACTCAGATCCTCCGGGATGCGCAACCCCAGGTCGTTCGTCGCCCGCCAGACTCCTTCGGCGAGCAGGTTGTTCGCGGCGAAGATGGCGGTCGGATGGTCGCGCCGGGCCAGGATGTCGATGGCCGACTTGCGGGCCCCGTCCGCATCCCAGCCGGTCGAGATGACCAGTGAGGGATCCGCGGCGATCCCCGAGCCCTTCAGCGAGGTCCGGTAGCCGGCCGCGCGCTCGCCACCCGTGGTCCAGGTCGTCTCGTCGATGAACAGCGCGATGCGGCGGTGCCCGAGATCGATGAGATGATCCGTCATCCGCTTGGCGACACCCGCGTTGTCGATGATCACCGCATCGCAGCGGCCCGCCGAGAACTGACGGTCCGCCTCGATGACCGGTATGTGCTGGCGCATCAGGTACTCCGACACGTCGCCGGACAGCGGCGTGACGATCACGCCGGCGACGCGGGTGGCGACGAACGCGCGCGCCGCATCCATCTCGGCCTCAGTGGAACCCTGGTCGTCGACCAGCATCATCGTGTAGCCCTCGCGGCGCGCCCGCGCGGCGATGCCCGCCGCGAGGTCGGCATAGAAGGCATTGCGCAGGTCGGAGACCAGCACGCCGATCGTGCGACTGTCCTGCTTGCGCAGGCTGCGCGCCATGGCGTGCGGCACGTACCCCAGGGACTCGGCGGCGGCCACGACCCGCTCCCGGACGCCCGCGGCGACGTATCCCTCGCCGCTCAGGGCGCGCGAGGTCGTCGACTGAGACACGCCGGCCGCCAGCGCGACATCCTTCAACGTCGCGCGGCGCGGAGCCCCCTCCGCGTCGTTCTCGATCATGGACACCCTTCTCGCGGGCGCCGGAGCGCCGGACGCCCGGCGAAGTCCACCCTAACGGTCGAGGCGGCGGCGCGCGCCACCCACTGCTGGGGCCTGCACGACCGGTGACTGCGCGGCCGCTCGGGTGTACCGTGCGTGCAAAACAGGCAGTTCCCCCGCCGGCACCGCCCACATAGCCGCGACGCACCGGGCATCCACGAGGCGCTCCCCGCCCGGGAAAGGCCCGAGTTCGGTTGCAGGCCCGCGCCCGAGGACCTATAGTCGCTGCTATGTGGTAACGATGCCACACCGCGCCGAAGGAGGCGGGGGACGGATCGAAAGGGTGGCGATGAGGATCACCGAGCTCGATGACGCGACAGAGGGAGGCCGATGATGGCCGTCCTCACCGACGCGTCACGCAGCAACACCCCGACGGGTGACCGCAAGCCGGAGAAGAAGCGGGCGAAGAAGTACAACAAGCGCGAGGCGATCGCGGGATACCTCTTCATCAGCCCCTGGATCATCGGCTTCCTGGTGTTCACCCTCGGCGCGATGCTGTACAGCCTGTTCATCTCGTTCAGCAACTACAACCTGGCCACGAACAGCGCCAGCCCGGCAGGGTTCGACAACTACTCCGAACTGTTCGACGACCCCAAGGTCGCGCTGTCGCTCGGCAACACGCTGTTCTACGCGGTCATGGCCGTGCCGCTCGAGATCATCTTCGCGCTGCTGCTGGCCCTCCTGCTGAACTGGGTGGGACGGGGCGCAGGCGCCTTCCGCACCATCTACTACCTGCCCAAGATGACGCCGGCGGTGGCCACGGCCTCCATCTTCCTGCTGCTGCTCAACGGCAACACGGGTGCGATCAACCGCTTCCTCGCCGTGTTCGGAATCGAAGGCCCGCAGTGGCTCATCGACCCGAACTGGGTGAAGCCCTCCATCGTCCTGATGACGCTGTGGGGTGTCAGCGGCACGATGGTGATCTTCCTCGCGGCGCTCAAGAACGTCCCGCAAGACCTCTACGAGGTCGCGTCGCTCGACGGAGCCGGCCCGATCCGCAAGTTCTTCACCATCACGATCCCGATGATCTCGCCGGCCATCTTCTTCAACGTGGTCGTCCTCACCATCGCGGCCCTTCAAGTGTTCGACCAGGCGTATCTGCTGTTCTGGCGCGACCAGACCAACGCTTCGCCCGACTCGTCGCTGTTCTACGGCGTCTACCTCTTCCAGCAGGCCTTCCGCCAATTCAACTTCGGATTCGCGGCGGCCATGGCCTGGCTGCTCTTCGTGATCATCCTGCTCATCACGCTGGTGCAGGTGAAGGTCAGCAACCGGCTCGTCTACTACGAAGGAGACAAGTGATGTCCTCCGCGACCCAGTCCGCTGACCGGGCGACCGCAGCCGCTGCCGCCGTCGCCTCCGAGATCGGCAAGACGAGTCCCGACGGCGGCCGCACCCCGACGAAGGGCAACCGCGACAACCCCGTCAAGGGCCGGTGGTACAAGCCGAAGTCGATCATCGGCAAGACCCTGCTGTGGATCGTCGCCCTCGGATTCACGCTGCTGTTCCTCTACCCCTTCGCCTGGCTCCTCGCGGCGAGCCTCAAGCCCCGCGAGGAGGTCTTCGACAACTCCCTCTGGCCGAAGACGTTCACGCCGCAGAACTACGTCGAGGTCTGGAACCAGCTCCCGCTGCTCTCCTGGATCGGCAACAGCGTGGTCATCGCGGTTCTGGCGGCCGGCCTCGTCGCGATCTCGAGCTCGATCGTCGCCTTCGGGTTCGCGTACTTCAAGTTCCCGGGCCGCACCCTCCTGTTCGGCCTGGTGCTGGCGACGATGATGCTGCCGGGCGCGGTGACGATGGTGCCGCAGTACCTGATCTGGAAGAACCTCGGCCTGGTCGGGACCTGGATACCGATGTTCGGGATGAACCTGTTCGGCTCAGCGTTCTACATCTTCCTGCAGAGGCAGTTCTTCATGGGGCTCCCGCGGGAGCTGTTCGAGGCGGCCCGTCTCGACGGCGCCAGCTACTGGAAGCTGTTCACCCGCATCGCGATGCCGCTCAGCGTCCCGTCGTTCATCATCATCTTCCTGTTCGAGTTCCAGGCCAGCTGGAACAACCTCCAGGCAGCGCTGATCTACCTGAACGCGGGAGGTGTGGACGGCTTCACCGTCCCCCTCGGCATCTCGTACGCCATGACCACGTTCAGTCCGACCAACGGCGGGCACGGCGACTACCAGTACGTGATGGTCGCCGCGCTGATCGTCACGCTGCCGATGCTGCTGCTCTTCGGATTCGGCCAGCGCTACTTCATCGAGGGCGTCGCAACGCAGGGCCGCAAAGGCTGACCCTCACCCCGGATGCCGGGCGCGGTTGGACATCGTCCGCCGCGCCCGGTAACGTTTAACCCCCCTAGCGACGATTTTCGGATCGAGCCGGCGGGTGGGAGGACCACCTGTTCCGGATTCGAAAGGCCCGTCGTGACATCCACATCTCCCTCTCCTTCGCTGTACGCGTCCCGCGACTTCCGTCTGCTGCTCGCAGGTCAGACGACAAGCCAGTTGGGCGCGCAGGTCTCCGCTGTCGCCCTGCCTCTGCTCGCGGTGGTCGCGCTGCATGCCACCCCGTTCGAGGTCGGTCTGCTGGGCGCCGCCTCCACCATCGCATTCGCCGTGCTCGGCCTCCCTGCAGGCGCCTGGGTGGACCGGGTACGCCGTCGGCCGCTGCTCGTGGCCGCGGACGTAGCTCGGGCCCTGCTGCTGGCGACCATCCCGCTCGCGGCGCTCCTCGGCCTGCTGTCGATGGGGCAACTGCTGCTCGTCTCGCTGCTGGCGGGCGTGGCGCGGGTGTTCTTCGATGTCGGCTACCGGAGCTACCTGCCCGCCGTCATCGGCCGGGATCGTGTGCTCGCCGGCAACTCGTCGCTGGAATTCGTGCGAGCGTCCGGACAGGTGGCCGGTCCGGCACTCGGCGGGGTGCTCGTGTCGCTCATGGGGGCGGCGTCCGTCCTGCTCGTTCAGGCGGGAACGTTCGCGGTGTCCGCGCTGTGCCTACTCGGGATCCGCGCACACGAGGACGCCCCCGGCCGCTCCGGCGCGGGCGGCACGCGTGCCCCGGGTGCCGCTCCGGGTGGCGTGTCGGGCGCGGCAGCTGCGTCCGCCAGGGGCGCCGCTGCGACTGCCGGCGGCCGTCGGATGCGCGCGGACATCGCGGAGGGCCTGACGTTCGTGTTCCGCTCGCGGGTGCTGCGTGCGACCGCGCTGGCGAGCGCCCTGAGCAATTTCTCGTTCGCCATCGCGTCGGCGGTGAACATGGTGTTCCTGTCACGCACGCTCGGCCTCTCGCCGGCCATGATCGGCATCGTGATCGCGGTCGGGTCGGTGACGGTCATGATCGGGGCCGGCTTCACGACCCGGCTGGCGCGTGCCGTCGGCCCGGTCCGCATCGTCTGGCTGTCCCTGGCCGTGACGGCCCCGCTGTCGCTCCTTGGCGCCTTCGCTCAGCCGGGATGGTGGACGCTGCTCATCGTCCTCGGCATCGCCGCCGGCGAGTTCGGGCAGATCGTCTACGCCATCACCCAGGTCAGCGTGCGGCAGCAGGTGTGCCCGGACCGCATCCTCGGGCGCGTGAACGCCACCATGCAGGTCGTCGTGATGGGGCTCTTCCCGCTCGGCGCCATCCTCGGCGGGTTGCTCGGGGACGCGATCGGTCCGCGCTGGACCCTCATCGTAGCCGGCGCCCTGCTGCTGGCCTGTCCCGTGGTCCTCTGGACCGCCCTCCGCGGCGCCCGAGACGTCGCCGACCTCCCCGAGGCCCCCCTCTCCGCCTAGTCCCGCTCCCTCCCGCTTCGCCCCCCGTTCCCTCCGCCCTTTTCGTCGAGGTGCACGTTGTTGCGGTCGACACGCCGCGTGAGTGCGCAACAAGGTGCACATCGACGAGCGCGGGCATCGAGTGGTGAGTGGATGCTGGAATCCGGGACGAGTGGCGACATGTGCTCACCACTCGACGGGACGAGGGAAGTGGGCGGCCCCGGAGAGAGCCGAGCGCGAAGGCGGGCGGCGGAACGGCGGGGACGCAGAAGGGGCGGCCTCCGGGAGGAGGCCGCCCCTGGGTGCGAGCGGTTACTTGCTGCTCTTGGTGGCCTGCTGGTAGGCCTTCATGGCGGACGCCTGGGCGTCCTTCAGGGCCTGGCTGGCCGACTTGTTGCCGAGCAGGTACGACTGGATCGCGTTCTGCAGCTCCGTCTGGATCTGCTGACCGGCCGGCGACGCACCGAACGACTTGCCGCTGCCGACCACGTCGTAGAACGTCGAGATCGCCTTGTCGAAGCCCGCGTTGCCGGACGGCTTCACGTACTTCTGGCGCAGCGTCTTGTCGGCCTCCGGCGAACCGGTGAAGAGGCCGGTGTTGATCGCGCCCGGCGTCTTGTCGATGGTCTTCTGACGGGCGGCGCCTGCAGCCTCCCAGGCCTGCTCGCTGGTCAGGGCGAGCGCCCAGGCGCACGCGGCGTCCTTGTTCTTGGCGCCGGTCGGGATGACGAACGACGTGCCGGAGGCGACGGCGAACGGCTTGCCATCGCTGTCCTTGAACGGCACCGCTCCGATATCGACCTTGTCGACGAACGGGGTCAGCACGTTGACGTACCACTGGGCGTTGACCTCAGCGCCGACCTGGTCCTTCACGTACTGGTTGTTCTCGCCGAAGAAGTCGAAGGAGTCGGTGAAGCTCTTCATCTTCGCGTAGCCGCCCTGGGCGTCTGCGATCTGCTTGAGCACCGTCAGCGCCTTCTCGTTCTTCGAGTCGTCGAGGGTGGGCTTGCCATCGGAGCCGATGATCTGGCCGCCGAAGCCGAGGATCCACAGTCCGGCCTGGCCGCTGGCCTGCGGGTCGAAGCCGAGCGTCGTCGGGTTGCCGCCCGATGCCTTGTACATCTTCTTGACGGCTGCGACCAGGGCGTCCGGCTTGGAGGTGTCGATGTCGGCGTCGGTCACGCCGGCCGCCTTCATGACGCGCTCGTTGGTGATGATCGCCGGCGGCTGGTAGAACTGCGGCACTGCGTAGACCTTGCCGCCGTAGGTGATGTCGTCGAGGACCGAGCCGTAGAAGCTCTTCTTCGGGTCGACGTTGTTCACCGAGTAGCACTGGTCGAGCGGCTGGATCAGGCCCTGCGCCGCGTAGGTCGCAACGAACTGGCGGTCCATCTGCACGACGTCGGGCACGTTGCCGCCCGCGACGCGGGTGGTGAATTTCTGCGCATCGAACGGCGTCTGGTCGATCTTGATGGTGACGTTCTTGAGCTGGTCTTTGGCGTAGGCGATGCGGGAGGTGCCGACCTCGTCGGCGTTGTCGAAGCCCCAGGCGTTCAGGCTGCCTTTGGCGTCTTTCGAGAAGTTCCCGCCGGACGAGCTGCCGCCGCTGGAGCTGCACCCGGCGAGGAGCGCCACCGACGCGGTGAGTGCCACAGCGGCGAGGGCGGTGTGCCTCTTGTTCATCTGATTTCCCTTCAGTGGTGTCGCGGCGGGCGTCCTCGCCCGTGCGAAGAGGTACGGGATTCGATACTGCCGGGGTTCGAAGGCGACAGTATGGAAACCTTCCCACATCGAACGCTAATGCAGCCGCCCGGCTCTTCACAAGGGGAGCAGGGACAACGAACGGGTTTTCGTTACTTGATTGTTTCTTACGCTTGAACGAGCCGCTTCTCAAGTCCTAGGGTCGTATGGCAACGATTCCAGAGATCGACCCCGGAGGAAGGCACCGATGCCCCGCATCCGCCGCGTACTGCTGCTCGGACACACCCACCACGACGTCGGCTACACGAACAGCCCCCGGATCATCGACGGGATGCACGCGAGGATCGTGCGCGAAGTGCTCCGCCTGGCCGCGGAGGACACCGCGGCGCCAGGCGCGCCCGACCGCTTCCGGTGGACGTTCGAGGTCGCCCGCCCCGTGCTGAACTTCCTCCGCTCCGCCTTGCCGGAGGAGATCGCGCAGTTCCGTGCCCTCACGGCCGACGGCACGATCGCGGTCACCGGCGGGTACCTGAACATGACGCAGCTCCCCGACCTCGCCGAGTTCGAGGCGGCGTACCGGTCGCTCCACGCCATCCGCGAGGCCGGCCTCCCGATCCGCACCGAGCAGCACGGCGACGTGAACGGCATCGCCTGGGGCGCCGCCGACGCGATGCTGGACGCCGGGATCGAGCGGCTGGTCATGGCGCTGAACCCCGACCACGGCCGCGCGCCGCTGGAGCAGCCGAGCGCGTTCTGGTGGGAGGCGCCCTCCGGCCGCCGGGTGTTCACCCTGCTGTCGACGCACTACGGTTTCGGGGAGGAGTGGGGGATCGTCGACGGGGATGTGGAGCTCGCCGAGCAGCGCATCCTCGAGTTCGTCGAGCGCTTGGATGCCCGGACGGACTACCCGTTCGACACCGCCATCGTGCACGCGGGCAACGACAACCGCTGGCCGACCGCACTCTTCACCCGGATCGTCCGGCACTGGAACGAGCGCCATCCCGACCGCCCGACGGAGACCGCGACGATCGACACCGCGATGGATGCGCTGGCCGCGCAGGCAGAGGCGCTGGCCGCAGACGC
The DNA here is from genome assembly GCF_046534635.1 of Leifsonia sp. SIMBA_070. NCBI lineage: Bacteria > Bacillati > Actinomycetota > Actinomycetes > Micrococcales > Microbacteriaceae > Leifsonia > Leifsonia sp. SIMBA_070. The sequence goes on from NZ_JAWRYK010000002.1 coordinate 127,261, forward strand.
GCCGGACGGACTGCCCGTCCTCCGCGGCGAGTGGGCGGACTGGTGGTCGCACGGCCACGGTTCGACCGCCCGCGAAGTCGCGGTCTACCGGGAGGCGCGGCGCTTCGCCCGGTCGGCACGTGCGGCGTTCGGGCTGGCTGCCCGACGCGGCGAGGGCGACCCGGCGCTCGCGACGGTCCTCGGCTACCGCCGCGGACCCGTCCGCTTGCGCGGCGAGGCCGAGCTGGCCGAGGCGTTCGAGCGCGTGGATGAGGAGCTGCTGCTCTTCGGCGAGCACACGTGGGGCTCGTGGGAGACCTATTCGAAGCCGCACTCGCACTTCAGCCACTCGCACGGGAACGCCAAGGCCGGCTTCGCCTACGGCGCCTGGGACCTCGCGCGCGACCTCAACGTCGAGGAGCTCCACCGGCTGGCGGCCTCCGGCTGGGACCCCGCTGCCGACCTCGTTCCCGTCGAGGGTGTGCTGGTCGCCAACCTCGACGACCGCCCACGGCGCGAACCCGTCGAGGCGGAAGTGGATGGTTCACGCCGAGTGACCATCGTCGCTGAGGTGCCTGCACGCTCCGTCGTCGTACTGCCCGCACCCGCGCCGCTCCCGTCGCCGCGGGAGGGCACGACCGTGGAGGCCGGGCGCTTCCGCGCGGCGGTCGATCCGAACCGCGGAGGGGTGGTCTCGTTGGTCGACCTGACCACCGGCCGAGAGCTGATCGACACGACCGCCGCCCACGGGCTGGGCGCCATCGTGTCCGAGTACGTGACCGAGGCGGGACGGTCGCACGCGATGTTCGGCAACCCGAAGAACTTCAACCCGTCGTTCCCCGGCCCGGAGTTCGAGCAGCGCCACGGACGAGCGGACGCTCTGCCGGGGGTGACAGAGACGGAGACATTCGCTCGCATCCACTGGGTGTCGGAACTGCCGGGTGAGCTGTCCGCGACGCACACGCTCACCCTCTATCGCGACCTCGCCGACATCGACCTCGACGTCCGAATCGCCAAGCCGGAGAAGTTCGGCCCGGAGAGCATCTTCGTCACGTTCCCGTTCGCTGTAGCAGCGCCGCAGTTCCTGCTCGAGACGGCGGGCGCGGTGTTCGCCGCCGACACGGAGCAGCTTCCCGACACATCGAAGGACTGGTACTCGATCCAGCACGCGGTCGGCGTGAGAAACGATGCCGCCGATGCCGCCATCCTGTGGGGCACGGTGGATGCGCCGCTCGTGCAGCTCGGCGGCTTCCACACCGGCGAGTGGGCGAGGACTCTGGATGCTCCCTCCGGTCACATCAACAGCTGGGTGATGAACAACCTCCATTTCACGAACTTCCAGGCCAGGCAGGAGTTCACCGGCACCCTCCACTACCGATTCCGGCCGGCAGTCGCGGCGGAACTGAGGGAGGCGGTCGCCCGCTACGGCGCCGACCTCGCGCTGCCCTTGCAGGCCCGCGCCTACGCCGGACCGCTCGGCCGCGAGCGCAGTCGAACGGTAGGACCAGGGGCGCACGGCGTGCCGCATCCCCGTCGCCGTTAGGGTGGACCACGGGCGGCTCGACGGACGAGCGACCCAGATGACGTGAGGGGGTGCGCGTGGCGGCGGATGACGGGCTCGCGATCAGGATCCGGGGACTGCACAGGCGGTTCGGCGACAAGATCGCAGTGGACGGGATCGATCTGGACGTGCCGTCCGGCAGCTTCTACGGCCTCGTCGGCCCGAATGGCGCGGGCAAGACGACGACGCTCGGCATGGCGACCGGCCTGCTGCGCCCGGACGCCGGGGAGGTGCTCATCCACGGCGTCGACATGTGGAGGCAGCCCCTGGTCGCGAAGGCGATGATCGGCGTGCTCTCCGACGGCGTCCGGCTGTTCGACCGCCTCACCGGCCAGCAGCTCGTCGAGTACGCGGGCCTCCTCAGCGGCATGGATCGGCCGACTGCGCAGCAGCGCACGGCCGACCTCCTGCAGCTGCTCGATCTGCAGACCGCCGGGGGGACCCTGGTGGTCGACTACTCGGCCGGCATGACCAAGAAGATCGCACTGGCGGCCGCGATGGTGCACGCCCCGCGGGTGCTCGTGCTGGACGAGCCGTTCGAGTCGGTCGACCCGGTCTCCGCAGCGAACATCCGCGAAATCCTGCGGACCTACGTGCAGGGCGGAGGGACCGTCGTCGTATCGTCCCACGTGATGGACCTGGTGGAGCGGATGTGCGACCACGTCGCCGTCATCACGGCCGGACGCGTCGTCGCCGCCGGTTCGGTGGACGACGTGCGCGCCGGATCCACGCTGGAGGACCGTTTCGTCGAGCTCGTGGGCGGCCGCCGGGTCGGGGAGGGGCCGGAGTGGTTGCGACACTCGTAAGGCTGCGGCTGCTCGTCCTGCGCAACTCCTTCAAGCGCAGCACCAGCCAGCTCGTCGCCGTGATCATCGGCGCGCTGTACGGCGCGTTCGGCCTGATCGTCGTGCTCGGCGCCCTGGTGGCGCTGTCGTTCGCACCGGTCGAGGTGGCGACGACCGCGGTCGTCCTCGCCGGCTCGGCCGCAGTCCTCGGATGGGCGGTCTTCCCCCTGCTGCTGTCGGGGGTCGAGCAGACCCTCGATCCCGGTCACCTCGCCGTCTACCCCATCGCGCTCCGGCCGCTGATGATCGGGATGCTGCTGAGCGGCGCGGTCGGCGTCGCCGGTGCTGCCACCACCATCGCGTCGCTCGGAACCGCCCTGCCGTGGCTGCGTTCGCCCGGTGTCGCGCTGATCGGCCTCGTCACCGGGGTGCTCGGCGCCGCGACGTGCATCGTGGTGTCGCGAGCGGTGACCTCCGTCGCGAGCGGGCTCGCCTCCGGGCGCCGGTTCCGGGAGGCGAGCGGCCTGCTCATCCTGGTGCCGCTCATCCTCGCCGGGCCGATCGTCATCGGCATCACGAGCGGCCTGCGCCGCTCGGCGGATGCACTACCCGCCGTCGCCGCCGGCCTCGGCTGGTCCCCGCTCGGCGCCGTGTGGGCTGTCCCGGGCGCCGTCGCTGCGGGCGACCCGCTCGGCGCGCTGCTGCGGCTGCTCATCGCCGTGGCGACGTTCGTGGTGCTGTGGGCGGTGTGGCGCTGGGGTCTCGCACGATCGCTCGTGACTCCGGCCCGCGCCTCCTCCCGCACTCGGGCTCCCGGCAAGACCGGGCTGTTCGGGGTGCTGCCGGGCACCGCCGCGGGTGCGATCGCCGCGCGGTGCCTGACCTACTGGTTCCGGGACCCGCGCTACCTCCGGCAGCTGCTGGTGATCCCGCTCCTCCCGGCGGTGATGTGGTTCTACTCCGGGATCAACCACTCCCTCGGCTACCTGTTCGCCGCGGGGCCGGTCGTCGCGTTCGCGCTGGGCATCGGGATGATCGCGGACGTCTCCTACGACTCGACCGCGTTCGCCCTCCACGTCTCCAAGGCGGTGCCCGGACGCGCGGACCGCTGGGGCCGCGCCTCCGCTCTGCTGAGCTTCGCCGTGCCCGCCGTCGTGATCATCGTGCTCGGATCCGCCGCGGTCGAGGCGGATTGGCTCCCCGCGCCGGGCCTGCTCGGCCTCTCGCTCGGGATGCTGCTGAGCGGCGTCGCCGTCTGCTCGGTGACCTCGGCGCGGTTCGTCTTCCCCGTGCCGGAGCCGGGCGACAACCCGTTCCGCTCGCGGCCGGGCGCGAACATCTCGCTGATGGGCCCGACCTTCGCGGCGTGGGGTGTGATCGCCGTGCTGTCCCTCCCCGAGATCGTGCTCTTCGTCGTTTCCCTGGTGACGCGGGAGGCCGCGTGGGGCTGGATCGGGCTCGTCGTCTCGCTCGTGCTGGGCGTGGTGCTGCTTGTCGTCGGCGTCCGGCTCGGCGGGCGCGTCCTCGACGCCCGCGCCCCCGAGCTGCTGCTCCAGCTCCGCAAGGACGCCTGATCCCTTCTCCCCCCCTACGAACTTGCCGCCGGGCGACGGCAGGCGGGTCAGCGGGCGAGCGTCTGCTCGCAGGCGAGCAGGGTCACGCCGACGCTCCAGGCGTGCGAGAGCGTCAGCAGCATCCCCTTGGGCTGGAAGCAGGCGGTCTGGTAGTAGCGCTCGCTGACCATGCCACGGTAGGCGTTGAAGTCGCCGTCCTCGCGCGCGATGAACTGGCGGAAGCAGGCGAGCGTCTCGTCCGCGCGCTCTGCGTAGTGCGGGTCGTCGAGGGCGGCGGACAGCTCGCGCAGTTCGGCCGTGCAGACCAGGCCGTACGCGTGGAGGTGCTGATTCGACGGGGAGGCGTTGTCGGCCCCGCGGGTGCGGAAGTCGTACGCGCCGAGCAGCGTGTGCTGCGGGAACTCGACGTCGTAGCTGTAGCGGAAGGTCAGCATCCAATCGGCCGCGCGGCGCGCGACGTCGAGCCAGTGCGCATCGCCGGTCGCGCGGTGCAGAGCGACGTAGGCCATGACGGCGGCGTAGCCGTCTTCGGAGGTCGGCGCCAGGTCGACGTCCTCCGGAGCGCCGTGGATGAACTCCCGGTCGACGAACTGCTCGTAGTACCGACCCGCTGCGAGCGCAGCCGGGAGGTACCGGCCGTCGCGGTCGGCGGCCGCCACGAGGGCCGCGATCCAGGTGAGGCCGGAGGCGCCCGACCACGACAGGACCTCTCCGGTCTCCGCGTGGTGCACCGACCCGAGGTTGCCGTCGCCGCGCTGCCGGCCCACGACGACGTCCAGGTTGGAGCGGATGGCGTGCTCCCACTGCGGATGCGCGTCGAGCCCCTGCGCCCGGATCAGGAACAGCGTCGCCTCGGCGAGGGTGCGCGAGTGGAGGCCGCGCTTCAGCTCGGTCCAGCTCTGCGTCCAGCCGTGGTCGCGGTACCAGACGCCCCAGAAGGTTCCGGAGGGCGACAGGGACGCGGTGATGAAGTCGATGACGCGGCGTGCCGCCTCCGCTTCGTCAGGACGGCCGGTGCGCAGGCCGTGGGCGAGGAGCGCGTACGCCCACGGGATGCCGCTGACCCAGCCGACGTGCATCGCCTGCCGGTCGACCGTGAGCCCATCGCGCCCGCTCACCTCGCGGTCGAAGCCGACGGTCTCCAGCAGCACGCCGGGATCGGGGTCGTAGTGCCAGGTGAGGAGGCCCTCAGCGGTAAGGTCGGCGGCGGTCGCCACGTCCATCCACGGGTTCTCGGGCGCCCGGGCGACGGACTCGGCGTGCAGCGAGCGCAGGATGGGTGCGTACGCGTGACGGGAGGCGTCCAGCGCGAAGACCCGCACCGCCAGCTCCACCGTCTCTCCGGGGAGGAAGCGGTGCGTGGTGACGTCTGCCGGTCGCGGACGGGCGTCCCCGTAGTAGGTGACCGGGTACTCGCGATACGGGAAGCGGAGGCTGACGGTCGCGTCGCCCCACTCCGGGTCGTGCGCGAGGCCGAGACCGGTGAGTCCGAGCGGGGATGTCTCGTCGGCCGCCAGCGCGACCCCTCCGCGCTCCGGTCCCGCCCAGGCGAAGACGGCCGGGGTCGCCGCGCGGTCGGCGCGGAACTCCCACGTGTCGCTCACCAGGGCGGCGTGCTGCTCCGGCGAGCGCGCACCCACCTCGAACCGGGGGAACGCGCGGGTGTTCTCGGCGGGCCGGTTCTCGCCGTAGAAGGCGCCGGGGATCAGCCACCACGGGTCGTCGGCGCCGTGCACCGGGGCCTCGACGAGCACCGATCCGTCGGCCGGCTCCGCGCCGGTGTAGGTGACCCGAACGCTCAGCCGCCATCCGGGCTCGGCTTCGGTCCAGTCGAATCGCACCTCTGCCGCCTCCGCGGCAGGCCCGACGACGGTCGCCCGAACCTCCGGCCGTGCGCTCACGACAGGGGGCGCTCGATCAGGTCGACCTCGCGGATGGGCGCCGCTGGGTCGGCCGGGACCACGAACGTCCGCAGTTGGGACGGCCCGAAGTCCTCCTCGATGGTCCGCCCGACGACCGGGAGCTCGATGCGCGAGCGTCCGCCCTCGCCGCGGGTCTCGACCGCCCGCACGACCAGGTCCGCCCCTCCGGGCGCGTCCGTCGCATCCTCCGTGCCCTTGAACGCGGTGACCATGACGCTGCCGCCCCCGTCTCCCGCGAACGAGTTGACCGGAGGAAGCGCGCCGTCGTGGAACGACTCCTGCATCGCCCGCACCGGGTTGCCCAGCACGAGCGCGCGGCGCACCGGGTCGGCCTCCCGCCAGTCGCCGGCGTGCGGGACCAGCTCGTAGCTGAATCGCTGAACGCCCTGATCCTGGAAGGAGTAGATGCCCTCGGGGTCGAGGAGGCGCGGGTCGTGCCACGAGTAGACGGGGCTACGCACGGCGGTCACGCCGATGCTCGGCTGGTCGCCGGGCGAGACGTCGTAGGCGTGCTTGTTCGTGGTGATCACAGTCAGTCCCGCCGCCGTGCCGTCGACCGTCCCGGTGAGGTCGACCCACGACTGCGCGGGCTCCTCTGCTCCGTCCACGGGACGCTCCAGGTGGCCGAACGGGATCTCGTAGGTGGCCGCCGGCTCCTCCAGCACCGTGGGGAAACGCAGCTTCAGCAGGTGCGCCTGCTCGCGCCAGTCCAACGTCACGTTGACACGCAGCACCGGCGAGTCGTGGTCGAGGATGAACTCCTCCACGAGGGTGGATGCGCCCCACTCCCGCTCCACCCGCACACGCGACCGCAGCGGGCCGGCCTCGCGCACCACGATCCGCTTCAGCGCCATGGAGGCGCCGGGCCACGCGTACGAGACGACGCGGTGACCCCAGGTGTCGGTCGGGTCGTCGTTGATCTGGGTGTGCTGCGTGCCGTCGACCCCGGCCATCACATCCACGCCCGTCGCCTTGACCAGGTAGGACGAGATCCAGCCGGTCTCCTGGTCGATGCGGATGCGGACGTGGTCGTTCTCGAGGGTGTCCGCGGTGACGGTCAGGCCGCCGGAGACCGGACCCGAACCGGCAGCGGAGACGACGCCAGGGCCGGGACCGGGACGGAGGCGGTAGAGCCGGTACCCGAGTGCCGGCACCTCGGCGCGGAACACGACGGCGCCGCGCGAGACGTCATCCGTCGTCGCGGTCGGCTGCGAGCCCTGCGAGACGACCTGCTCTCCGGTCTCGTCGACCACGTGCACGCCGGTGCGCTGGCCGCCGTACTGGAAGTCGACGTCCACCGCGACCGCCCAGGGGTGCGGGTTGAAGACGAGGACCGGCTGCGTGCCGTCCTCGCGGTCCACCTGCACCTGGCGGGCGAGGATGTTGTGGGCGCGGGTGACGATGCGCTTCGAGATCGCCACGGCCTCCCCCAGCTGGTCGCGTGCGTCGTCGTACGACGGCTCGATGGCTGAGCCGGGGAGGATGTCGTGGAACTGGTTGAACAGCACCTGCTTCCACGCGGTCTCCAGCTGCTCACGCGGGTACGCCACCCCGTCGGTCGCGGCGACCACGGCGGCCCAGCGCTCGGCGTTCAGCACCGCGAACTGCGCGCGCCGCTGCCACGCCTTGATGCCGGAGTGGGACGAGTAGCAGCCCGGAGCGTGGTGCTGCAGGTCGTCGCGGCGCACCGGGAGCGCGTCGAGGAACGCCTCGCCCCGGCCCAGCACCTCGTCGAAGTAGGTGCGCGGTGAGGACATCGTCATCCTTCCGAAGGAGCCCATCCGGTCGTACCGGTGGATGGACTCGATGTTGGCGATCGTGGGGCCGCCACCGTGGTTGCCCACGCCGTAGAACACCATCGCGACGGCGTTCTCGCCGAAGCCGACGCTGCGGTCGAGCGAGGCGAGCGACTTCTCGGTCTGGCCGTCGACGGAACCGCCCGGGCTGCCGTACTCGAATGGGATGCGGTAGGCGAGCACGCGCGAGCCGTCCGGCGCCTCCCACCAGAACAGCGAGGCCCCGAAGTCGGACTCGTGCGGGCCCGGACGAAGGAACGTGTACGAGTCCATTCCCTGCCCGCGCAGGATCTGCGGCAGCATCGCGTTGTGGCCGAACGGGTCCACGTTCATCCCGACGGTCGCCGGCGTGCCGAAACGGGACTCCAGGTAGCGCTGGCCGTACAGGCCCTGGCGCACGAAGCTCTCGCCCATCGGCATGTTGTTGTCCGGCTCGACCCACCAGCCGCCGACGTTCACCCAGCGGCCCTCGGCGACACGCTCCCTGATGCGCTCGAACAGCTCGGGGTCGGACTCCTCCACCCAGCTGAGCAGCACGATCTGGTCGCAGGTGAACACGAAGTCGGGGTACTCCTCCATGCGCTGGATGGCCGACCAGAAGGTGGCGCGCGCCTCCTGGTAGCCCTCCTGCCACGGCCACAGCCACACCGGGTCGAGGTGGGCGTTGCCGATCATGTGGAGGGTGCGCTGCGGCGTCGCGGACGGGCGCGGGGACGTGGGGAGGTCACGCGGCTGGGTTCCGGCCGGCGCGTTCGCGACGGGAGCGTTCGGGGCGGCCTCGGCGGCGGTGGCGGCGATCTCGGTGTCGCCCTTCCCGGTGCGCGGGGTGGTCACAGTGCGTACTCCTCGTCGCCGTCGGCCCAGGCGTCCACGATCTCCGAGAGCACGTGGAGCATGAAGGTGTGGAACTCCTGGATCCTCGGGGTGGTCGTGGACGGGCTGAGCAGCGCGTAGTCGGCGAACTGCCTGGCCGGGCCGCCGTCTCCTCCGCCGAAGAGCACGGTGGTGGCGCCGGCTGCCTTCGCCGCTTCGAGCGCTGAGACGATGTTCGCACTCCGGCCGCTGGTGGTGAAGGCCGCCACAACGTCGCCGGGCCGGGCGAGGCCCTCCACCTGGCGCGAGAACACGTCGTCGTACGAGTAGTCGTTGGCGATGCAGGTCATCGTGGTCGGGTCGGTGCTCAGCGTCACCGCACCGAGCGGACGGCGGTCGCGCTTGTAGTGCCCGATGATCTCGCCGGTGAAGTGCTGAGCGTCCGCAGCGCTTCCGCCGTTGCCGAACGTGTAGAGGATGCCGCGCTCGGCGAACGCGTCGCACAGCACCTTCCCCACCTCGCGCAGGGCGGGCAGCAGCTTCTCGCCCTGCTCGGCGACCTGGATGTGCGCTTCCAGCTGTTCCCGCATCCACTCAGCCACGGGGGCCTCCCTTGCTAGCACCGACGCCCGCACCGGCGAGCTGATCGAGACGATCGAAGGCGACGGCGCCCGCGCCGACGACGCAGACCTCGTCGCCGAGTCCGGCGAGCACCACGGTGGAGGCCGCGGCGGCCGGCGGCATGGCGTCCGCCGCCACGCGCTCCCGCACGGGGAGGAGCAGGGCGTCGCCGGAGCGGGTCACCCCGCCGCCGAGGACGACGAGGTCGGGCTCGAAGACATTGACCAGGTCGGTGAGGGCGGTGGCGAGGACGTCGACGGTCTCCTCCCACAGCTCGGAGGCGAGGGCATCGCCGGCGGCAGCGGCCGCGACCACGTCCTCCGCGCGGACGGCCGGCAGCTGCGCGAGCGCCGACCCCTGGCCGCGTTCTGCGACGGCCTCCCGGGCGCGCAGGGCGATCGAGGTTCCGGAGGCGTAGCCCTCCAGGCAGCCGCGGCGCCCGCACAGGCAGGGGCGGCCTCCCGTGCGGACCATGACGTGACCGAATTCGCCGCCGTTGCCCGCTGCGCCGCGGTGCAGGCGGCCGTCGATGACGGCGCCGCCGCCGATCCCTGTCGAGATCGTCAGGTAGACCATGGTGTCGGCGTCGCGGGCCGCGCCGTAGCGGAACTCGCCGAGAGCACCGGCGGTCGCGTCGTTCTCGAGCACCGCGGGGACACCGAACTCGCGCTCGGCCAGCTCGACGATGGGGAGGTCGATCCAGCCCGGGAGGTGCAGCGGCCCGGTGAGCACGCCCGCCGTGGCGTCGAGCGGACCGCCGCAGGAGATGCCGACCGCCTCCACGTCGAGGCCCGACGTGGAGATGGCGCGCCGGCCCATGGCGAACAGCCTGGGAACGATTACATCCGGACCCTCCTCGCGGCGGGTGGGTTCGACGGTGAGTCCGTGGGTTCGACCGTCCTCTGTGACCACACCGACGGCGAGCTTGGTGCCGCCGATGTCGAGCGAGAGGACGGCTCGGAGGCCGTTTGCCATCATGTCCTTCCGGGGTGGAGCACGACCCCGCCTGCGCTGGTGGATCGTATGGGATCGTTCCCACAGATCCTAGAACGCCGCACCCGACCCGGTCAACACGACCCGCCCGCTCCGTACCTCCCCCGCGCCCCGCCGCCCACCGTCGAGTACACACTTTTTGCACGCTGGAGGCTCGAAAACGTGCAAAAAGTGTGAACTCGACGGTGGGCGGCGGAACGGTCGAGGGACGGAAGGGCGGAGGGCGCGTCAGGGGGCGTCGAGGAAGGCGAGGAGGTACGGGAGGGTGCGTCGGAGGGCGGCGGAGTCGCCGGCGGCGGCGAGGCGCTCGCCCAGGTAGTCGCCGTGGATGCCGGGGACGATCAGGAGGCGGGCGTCGGGGAGGAGGGCGACCAGCTCCACGAAGTGGGAGGCGCGGACGACGTCGTGGTCGGCGCCCACCACGAGGGTGGGCGCGGCGATGGAGGCGAGCAGCTCGTCGGGGAAGTCCTCGAACCCGAGCATGAGCTCCTTGTCCAGCTCGAACATCCGGCGGGCGTGCTCCGGGTCGCGGCTGACCGCGAGGTCGGCCTCCCGGTACGGCGTGGGCAGGTCGTCGAACGTGCCGGCTGCGAGCCCCTCCCAGAAGCCGTCGATCATCGCCGAGCGGCGCACCGGCGCGGAGGCCGCGATCAGCCGCCGGACGGCCTGAGGGTGACGCGCGGCGAGTTGCAGTGCGACCTGACCGCCGTTGCTGAAGCCGAGCACGTCCACCGGACCGAGACCGAGACGGGCCAACAGGTCGGCGACGTCGTCCGCCGACTCCTCGAAGCCTGCCGGCCGGTCGCCGGACGGCGTCCGGCCGTGCCCCTGGAGCTCGACGGCCAGCACCGACCGCGTCGGGGCGACGAGCGGGAGCAGCAGCCCCCAGTTCGTCTCGATCGTCGAACCGCCGCCGTGGACGAGCAGCAGCGGCGGATTCGGCGAGTCCGGGTCGCCGTGCCAGGCGTGATAAAGCGGGATGCGGTCCACGCCCGCAGGCTAGCCGAGCGGCGCGACCGTGTCGACCGTCGCGCCGGCGCCGAGCGGCGCGACCGTGTCGACCACCGCATCCCCCGCCTGCCCGAGCCGGGCGCCGCCCACGCGCACGTCCGCCGCGAGCCGCTGCCGCTTGCGCACGCCCTCGCCCGCGCGCACGGCGAAGCGCAGTCGCACCGTCTCGCCGGCGCCGGCGACGACGGAGGACGGCTCCGGACGGCTCCACCCGGGGGGCGTCACCAGCTCGGCCACGACCTCCCGCGGCTCGTCGAAGACGTTCACCACGACGACCTCGTACGTCAGCTCCGCACCGGCAGGCACACGCTGGTAGAACGGCTCGACCAGGACCACGTTGCCATCGGCCGGCGGCAGCATCCCGCCGTCCGGCAGCAGGCCGTCGTGGATCGCGGCGAGCTCGTCGCCCTGTTCGGTGAGCAGCTGCAGGTAGTCCTCGTCGACCTCGCGGCCCTGCCAGTGGCCGGTGATCATGAGACCGGGGGCGACCTTCCGGTACAGCGCAGCGCTCTGGATGAAGTCGTCCCGCCGGAAGCGGTTGCGGTACTGGTAGTTGAGGATCTCCCGCTGCACGCCGAGCCGGCCCTCGGCGGTCTGCTGGTCGCCGGTCGCGAGGACGCGGACGCCGTCCACCTCGAACTCGAACGCCGCCGCGTACAGCGTGTGGCCGGGCAGCTCATGGGTGACGAACTCGTACTCGCGCCAGCGCACCGTCTCGCCGAGCGGCAGCACGCGGTCGGCCGGGATGGGCTCGAACCACTGGCAGGGCAGGTCGGTCCTCATCGGGTCGGCCATGATCGGCGCGACGTTCTCGGGCAGCCACACCTGGGTGCCCTCCACGTCGCGCAGCAGGTTGAGCCCCGCGATGTGGTCGTCGTGGTAGTGCGTGCCGAGCACGACCTCCACCGAGGTCACGCCGAAGTCGCGCTTGAGCGCGGGCAGCGAGGCGAGCCAGGGCCGCCGCGCGGCGCGGTCGGTGCCTGCCGGCCAGCCGGTCGACATGTCGTAGCCGTAGTCGATGAACAGCGCGGCGCCGGAGTCGCTGAGCAGCACGTACACGCACGAGTTGGCGGTGCGGTTGAGCAGCAGGTGGTCGGTGAGGCGGACGAACGGCCGTTCCAGCCAGTCGCGCAGGTCCCACGGGTTGGTGCGGCGGGAGTCGACGTACTCGCCCATCCGCGTCGCCAGCCGATCGAGCGCCGCCATGCCGTCGGGCATCGGCTCGCCGTGCGATGGGAGGAGGATGCCGGGCTCCTCCTCCTGCAGCAGCAGGGAGGAGAGCACGGTCATGGCCGGCCCCTCGTTCTCGGTGTACGACCACTGCGTTGCCGCCAGCGACCACACCTTCCCTGGCGCGTAGATCAGGTCGCCGGTGAAGGCGACGCGTGTGTCACCGCGGTCGACGAGGTAGCTGACCGACCCCATGGTGTGACCGGGCGTCGGGAGGGTGCGGACGTCGATCCCGCCGAACCGGGCCGTCCGGTACTCCGGGACGGTGCCTGCGATCGGCACGGGGTCGAGCAGCGAGAAGCGGTCCTGCCGCAGGTTGTAGTCGTTGTACAGGGCCCGGGCGGACCACATCTCGTCGACGCGGGCGAACAGGTCCTGCTCCACCGGCGGCACGAAGATCGGGATGCCCGCCGCGACCGCCCGCGGGAGGCCCTGCCCCTGGTCGCGGTGGTGGTGGGTCATCAGCACGGCGTCGAGCGTGTCGAGACCGAGTTCGTGGAGGTGGTCGAGGACGTCACCCGAGCCGAAGTCGATCGCGATGGCGCCGCCAGGCGCGGTGTCGGCATCATCGTCGGACCCGGACGCCTCCGTCGATCCCGACGCCTCCGTCATGATGACGTAGACGTTGCAGGTGTCCGCGAACCGGTGGACGCCGGGAGCGACCTCGGTGAACGCGCTCATACCGTGGTCGGCTCCTTCTCGGCGCGCTCGCCCCGTTCCTCGCGGGCCGTGCGGTAGCCGCGCCACAGCTCCGCGATCTCGTCGAGGTCGGCGTCGGTCACCGCCTCGCGGCTGCTGTCGATGGATTCGACGTAGTACAACGCCGGAACGCCCAGTTCGGGCTGGATGCGCGAGTAGGCCAGCCACTCGTCGCGGTTCGGCATCGGCCACTGGTCCGTGTCGATCGGGTGCCCAGGGAGCGACGCCGCCGCGATGTCGTGACGGAAGCGCAGCTGGTCGGCGACGGGCACCGGGTCGCCGTGGACGGAATCCTCGAGCACGTCGTTGAGGCGCACCATGTCGGTGACGCCCGAGAACGAGGGATGCACGGTGTGCGTGACCACCAGCGCATCCGGCTTCGCGGCCTTGGCCGCCTCGTGGATGGTGCGGACGATCGCGTGCAGCGCGCTGACGCCCCACACGTCATCGGCGTGGGTGCGGAGGGTGACGCCGGACGGAGCGCGCTGGGTGAAGTCGACCTTGAAGCCGTCGGCGTCCAGCCCGTCCGGGGACACCATCCGCGTCACCTGCTCGGCCAGGGCCTCCAGGTACGCCGGGTTGGACGGGTCGACGGCGACCGGGCGGCCGGCCGTGTCGCGGACGGTCAGCTCCGGGGGGAGCCCGGAGGGGTCCCACGCCTTGAACCAGAGCAGGACGCGCTGGCCGTCGGCGTGCCGATCGTCGATCCAGCCGCGCAGGTCGGGCCACTTCTCGGTGTCGACCGTGTTGGTGCCGTAGTCGGCCTGCCAGCGGTCGTCGATGACGACGGTGCCCGGGTGGAGGTCGCGCTCGGCGAGCCGCCGCAGCCACCGGTCGTAGAGGTACTGGCGGGCGAGGTCGGGAGCGAAGGCGGCGCCGGCGGGGAGCACGAAGCCGTCCGCGTTGTCGGTGGCGAGCGCCTCGCCCTCGTGGCTCATCCGCACGGCGAGCGCGCACTGCGCGCCCCACCCGCAGAAGATCGGCTGGTGCCACCACTCGGCGCTTTCGCCGGCCGGCTCCGCCCAGCCCCGGGCCAGCAGGTCGTCGCGGTAGTCGCGGATGATCGTCAGCGGTGCACCGGCCGGCCGGAGCACGAACTCCGGCGACACCCAGCCGCCGGCCCGCACGCGGGTGTGGCCCTCGTAGGTGAGCCGGAACAGGAAGCCGCCGTCGATCGCGTCGTAGCGGAACGTCGTGAAGCCCAGCTGCGCGATCGGAGCGACGACCGAGACCCCGAGCCAGTCGCCGACGGGCATGTCGGTCGGGCCGTGCGGCGCATCGGGCGCGATGGAGGGGCGTCCCAGGCCGTAGACGAGCGGCGGCGGCGAGAAGATTCCGTGCAGCCGGCCCGGCTCTGCGTCGCCCACCACGCCGAGCTGCGCCTGCGTGTTCGATGGCCGCACCACCTGGATGGGCTCGGTCGGGGTCGGCACGAACACCGACGGGAAGCGGATACCCGAGCGGAAGGTCCCGGCCGCGCCGGTGGGGAGGGCGGCCTGTCCGCCGAACATCGTGAGGTCGCCGATGCGGGCGTCGTCGTCCTCGGTCGTCACCTCCACGCGAGCGCGGACCTCGCCGGGCGTGCAGTGCAGCACGACGGCCTTGGTCGCCCAGGCGCTCGAGTCGGTCAGCATGGTGATGCGGACGGAGCCGTCGGGCTCCTCTTCCACGGTGACGGACGTCGGCCCCGCGGACTCGTCGGGGATGCCGATCCGGTCGACGCTCGCCAGCAGCGAGAGGTCGCTCCAGATCTCGCCGTCGGGGCCGGCGATGGTGGCGCGCGGCCGCGTCAGCGCCACGCCGAGCGTGTACGCGGGGGCGACCAGCACGACCTCGGTCGCGCTGCGGGTGACGGTGATGTCCTGGGTGGTCTGCATGGTCCTTGGGGGTCAGAGGGCGGCGAGAGCCGTCACGGAATCGACGAGGGAGGAGCCGCCTGCTCCGGTGGTGCTGATGCGGAATCGGGGTTCGGGTGCGAACGACACGTCGAGGGTGGCGCGCTCGTCGCCGAGCGTCCACTCCAGGGCGAGTGAGCCGTCCGCCTCCACACGGTAGCGGAACTCGCCCGAGAAGGCCGGGTGCTCCGTCCGCAGCCGCACGAGGGCGAGCTGCGCGCGGGTCACCTCGCTCTCGAGCGCGGCCTGCACCTCCTGCTCGGTGTAGACGTGGCGGTTCACGTCGCGGCCCTGGCCCGTGCGCTCGAACAGGGCGATGTCGTCCAGGCCGCCCAGCAGGCCCACGTAGTACAGCTGCGGGCGTCCGGGCAGCCAGAGCTGGACCGCACGGGCGAGCAGGTAGCTGCGGGCGTCCGCCCCGAGCGCGGAGAAGAAAGTGGCGTTGATCTGGTGCGGGAGGCTCATCCAGGCGGGGATGACGGAAGCGAGCGTCGAGTGCCCGTTCGTCGCCACCGCGGCCCGCGCGAAGATGGCGGCCATCTCGTCCTGGTCGATCAGTCCGGGGCGGTCGCCGGAGGGACCCGCGTCGATGACGCCGATACCGTCGTGCGTGTCGAGCACGGTGATGGCGTTCTGCGGGCGGATGCGCAGCCACTCGGCGAGGCGGTCCGAGGTGCCGGTTCCCAGGCTGTGGAGCAGCAGCGGGGCGAGGGCGAAGTCGTACACGAGGTCGACCAGCGGTGCGATCGCGAGCTGCTGCGAGTAGTGGGCGTGCACCTCCACCAGGACGCGCAGGCCCTCCTCGCGGGCGAGCGCGACGATCTCGCGGACGAAGTCCAGCGTCTGGAGCGTCATGAAGCTGTCGGAGCCGGGCGTCTTGACGGCGTAGCCGACCGCGTCGAGCCGGACCGTCGTCACGCCGCCCTCGCGAAGCGCGGCGAGGATCCGCCGCAGGTACGCTCTGGCGCGATCGTTCGCCACGTCGAGGTCGACCTGGCTGGGCATGAACGTCGTCCAGACCAGCCGCCTGCGGCCGTCCGCCATCCGGTACGCCGTGAACGGGAGGCCGGGGCGCGGACGGTAGAACGCGGTGATGTCGTGCTCGGAGGCGCCGTCGGGGAACACCGTGTCGAAGGTGAGGAACATCCCGTCGTGCGCGGACTCCTCCCCGAGTGCCAGCCAGTCGACGAACTCGGCCGACTCGCTGGAGACGTGGTTGACGATCAGGTCGGCGGTCACCTCGCGGCCGGCGGCGATCGCTCGGACGTCGTCCCAGGTGCCGAGTCGGGGGTCGACGGTGCCGTGGTCGATCGGGTCGAAGCCGGCGTCCGCGCCATCGAACGGCACGAAGAACGGCAGCAGGTGCACGCCCGCGAAGTCGCGCAGCGGCCCGTCGAGCAGGGCGCGGAGGCGCGGGAGGTCGCCGCCGAGGCGGTCGGCGTACGCCAGGAGGTCGACGCCGGTCACGACGTGGCCCCGCTGTGCGCGGTCCCGCGGCCGGTCGCGAGCTCGGCCGCAGAGGTTCCGCCGGACCCGGGACGCGCCGCACGGTCCGCGCTGGCGTCCGGCGTTCCCGGGTCCGACGGGGTCAGGGCCTCCACCAGGCGGGCGACGCCGCCGGCCGGGGAGGTGAGCATGGGGAGGTCGACGCCGGCCGCCTCCGCGGCAGCGGCCATCGAGGCCTGGGCGAGCACGAGGACCGCTGCAGGCTCGGAGCCGTCGGCCGGTGCCGCAGCGGAGCGGACGGCCTCGGCGATCAGCCGGTCGTGCCGCGCCTGGTCGCCGCCGGCACGCGCGGCGGCCGCGCCTTCGACGACGGTCGCCGTCACGGTCGCGTGGATGCCCTGCGCGGCGGCCTCCCGCTCGATCAGGCGGGTGGTCGGACCGAGTGTCGCAGTGTTCGTCGCCAGCACGACGATCCGGGGCGAACCCGAACCCGACGCCCCAGCACGGCGCGCGGCCTCGGCGGCCATGGCCGCATCGACCCGCACCACCGGGATGGGCAGCTGTGCGGCGGCCTCCTCGGCCGCCTCCCCGATGGACGAGCAGGTGACCAGGATGGCGTCGGCGCCCGACTCGGCGAGGTGACGGAGGTGCGACGCGACGCGCTCGCGCACGGCGGGCGTGACGCCCTCGGCGATGGCCGTCTCGAGCATCCACGCGTCGACCACGTGCTCGCGGCTGACGCCGGCCGCGGTGGCGCCGGGCAGAGCGGCGCCGGGCAGTGCGGCGCCCGGCAGCGCATCCGCGACGAGCGCGTCGAAGGTCGGAGCGAGCGCGGGAACGGTGTGGAGCAGTCCGGCGATCATCGGGCCTCCCGCCACGGCCGCGCCTCGCGGTCGACGACCTCGATCAGCGCCTCGAGGCGTGGAACGGAGAGCTCGCGGAGGGCCGACGGCACGTCGTCCTGACCGACCACGTCGCTCCACAGCGCGCGCCCGGCCAGGAAGCCACTGGCTCCGGCCCGGCAGGCCGCTTCGACAGCCGGCAGGAACGCCGGACGGTCGACGCCCTGCGAGAGCACCACCCACGGTCCGGTGATCGCTGCGTTCAGCCGTTGGCTGGCCTCCCGCTGCCCGGCCGCGTCGCCGGTGCCGGACATCGGGACCTGCACCTTGTAGAGGCTCTGGCCGGACGGGGACAGCTCGGCGGCGGCCTCCCGGATCGCGGCGTCGAGATCCCACGTGCCCGCGTCCAGCTCCTCGGGCGTCGCCCGGACCACCGGCTCCAGCACGGACAGGACGCCGCGGGAGCGGCACTCCGCGACGAAGCGCTCGACCAGGCGGACGCGCTGCTCGCGCTTCGCGTCGCGGCGCCAGATCACCAGCAGCTTCAGGGCGGACACGCCGGCCAGGTCGGTCTGCGTCAGGACGACCTCGTCGAGCGCGGTCTCCTCGACCGGCCCGCCGTCCTCCTGCGTCAGGTCGTCGGCGGCCAGGATCAGTCCGGTGGCGGCGGGCAGCACATCGCGCACGGCCTCGAAGCCGAAGTGCCGGTCGATGAGGAAGCCGGAGGCCAGCGGGCCGAGCGTCTCCGCCACATCCAGCTTGAAGCGGATGAGCACATCGTCGGCCGGACGACCGGCGCCCGCCAGGTCGAACATATGGCGGAGGCTCTCGCGCTGGTCCATCGCCACCATGGCGAGGCCGCCGGTCGGGCGGGCGATGGCGTCGAGGTCGAGGGTGGGGCGGGAGGCGGTGTCGGTCATGCGGGTACTTTCCGGTCGGGCGTCGCCGCCCCCACGAAGGCGTCCAGCAGGGCTGGATCGCCCGCGGAGGCGACGCTGTCGGCGCTGCGCAGCGGCAGCGAGGTGGTGAGGCCGGCCACGCGGTGCGCGGCGAGCAGGGCGGCTCCCGTGGCGACGGGCTCGGCGACGTCGGCGCGACGGAGGATGCCGGGGACGAGGCGCTGCTTCAGCCGCCACCAGGCGTCGTTCGCGGCGCCCGGCCCACCGAGCACGGCGAGCTCGGGGCGACGCGGGCCGGCGAGCTGCGTCTGGACGGCGTCCATCCAGGCGAGCTGCAGCGCGAGCCCGGTGAGGACGGCTGTGAGGGTCGCCGCCGGGTCGGCGGTCGGCCGCTCGCCGAGCTGGACAAGACGCAGCGACGCCGACGCATCGGGCGCGGGCGACTGGCGGCCGCGGAGGTAGGGGAGCAGGAAGGCGTCGAGCGGGCCGTCGGCGAGCGTCCTGGCCTGCTGCAGCACGTCGCGCCGGTCGGCGCCGGGGATCAGCTCGGCGAACGCCCACTCCACCAGGGCGCCCGCAGTGGGGTTGCCGGCGAGCAGCGTCAGGTGCCGTCCTTCCACGCCGCGGGCGAGGCTCATGCCCGCGCGGCGGGCCTCGTCGAGGGAGATGTCGCGGCCGGTGTCGCGGCCGACGTCGTCGCAGTCGCGGCGGCCGGCGTCCCCGGCGATCCGGAGCAGCGCCTCGGCCGTCCCGACGGAGTCGGCCGCGTCGCCGGGCTCGCGCGCGCCCGCGGCCCACGCCCCGACGGCGTGGTCGTGGCCGGCCACGACGACCGGCAGCCGGGCGGGCAGCCCGAGGGCCGCGGAGGCGTGCTCGGTCAGCGTCCCTGCGGCCTCGCCCGGCAGAGCGACGCGCGGAAAGCGATCGGGAGTCAGGCCGGCCAGCCCGAGCAGGTCGGCGTCGAAGCCGGCGGCGAGCGGATGGCCGGCGGCGGGGAGGCGGTAGGCCATGGTCCGCGCGGCGAGGGTGTGGTCGGTGACGGCCTCCCCGGTCAGGGCGGAGACGATGAGTGCATCCACTCCGAGCCAGCGGGCGTCGGCGAGCCGCGGGTCGTCGTCGGCCGCGAGCCGCAGCCAGTGGGTCAGCGGCGACTTGTCGGGGGCCGGAACGCCGGTCGCCCCGTAGAGCGCCTGCGCTCCGGCGGCGGCCACCAGCCTGTCGGCGGTGGCGCCGTCGCCGTCCGCCCAGCGGAGCAGGTCGCCCCGCGGCTCGCCATCGGGCCCGATGAGCGACCCGGTCTCGCCCATCGACGCCACTCCGAGGGCGGCGACGGGGTACGGGCTGTCGACGGCGACCTCCCGGATCGCACCGAGGACGACCGCCTGCAGCGCCTCGCCGGAGCGGGGTGTCGGCACGGTGAGGGTCCGCTCCTCGCGCACGGCGTCGCCGAGCACGGCCAGCGCCACCTTGGTGTTGGTGGTGCCGACGTCTACGCCGAGAGCGGCGAAAGGAGCGAGGGTCACGTATCCATTCTGTTCACTTCCGAACATTCGAGTCAAGATTTGTCCGATTGTTGACAAGCGGCGCGAGAAGCCGGTTGGATGGATGCGTGCGCTACACCGACGCCCCCGCCCGACGCGAGGAGCTGCTCCGACGGCTCTCCGCCGAGGGCTACGTGTCGTCGTCGCGCGTCGCGGACGAGCTCGGCGTCTCCGAGATGACCATCCGCCGCGACCTCCGTCAGCTCGAAGCCGACGGCCTCGCCCGGCGCGTGGTGGGCGGCGCCAGCCTCCCGAACCTGGGTCACGGCCGTCCCTTCGATGAGCGCGCGGTCACCGGCAGCGGCGAGAAGCGGTCCATCGCCGAGGCGTGCCTCGACCTGCTCGACGGCGCCGTCACGGTCGCCCTCGACGCCGGAACGTCGGTCGCGCCGCTCGCCGGGATGCTGCCGCCGGGAGCCACGATCATCAGCCACTCCGTCCCCGTCATCCAGGCCGCCATCGAGCGCGACGACGTCGAGCTGGTCGCCGTCGGCGGCGTCTACCAGAGCGAGACGCGCAGCTTCGCGGGAGCGGCCGCCCGCCGGACGATCGCCGACTACTCGGTCGACGTGACCGTGCTGTCCGCCACCGCGGTCGACACCAGCGGCATCCTCTGCGCCAACGCGCTCGACGCCGAGCTCAAGCAGGAGCTCGCCCGCGCTGCCCGCACCACCATCCTCCTCGTCGACCACTCCAAGCTCGGCGCCCGCGCTCCGATCCGCGTGGGCGGCCTCGACCTGGTGGATGTGATCCTCACCGACGCCGGCGCCGACCCCGACGACCTGCGCGCACTGCGCGACGCCGGCGCGACGGTCGTCGTCGCCGGAGAGCACGCGACGGGGGTCGGCGTCTCGTGATGCGGCTCGGCGCCGTCGCCGACGACGTCACCGGCGCCTGCGATCTCGCAGGGCGTGTCGTCGAGGCCGGACTCCCCGCGAGCGTGCTTCTCGGCGTACCCGTCGGCGCGGTCGACGTCTTCCCGAGCGACGGGCCGGGATGCGCTGTCGTCGCCCTCAAGGTGCGCACCGCGCCCGTCGCGGAGGCCGTCGTCGCGTCCGTGGGCGCTGCCCGGTCGCTCATGTCGGCGGGTGCGACGCAGCTCTACCAGAAGTACTGCTCCACCTTCGACTCCACAGCGAGCGGGAACATCGGGCCGATCGCGGACGCCCTCGCCGACGTCATCGGGGCGACCGCGTCGGTCGGGACCCCCGCGACTCCCGGCGCCCGGCGCACCCAGTACCAGGGCACCCTCTTCGTCGACGGCGTCCCGCTCGCCGAATCGCCGATGCGCGACCATCCGCTCACCCCGATGCGCGACTCCGACCTGGTCCGCCTGCTCGCGCCGCAGACCGCCGCGCGCGTCGGGCTGATCCGCTGGGAGGAGGTCCGCCGCGGTGCGAGCGCCGTCGCCGACCGGGTGGACCAGGCGCACATGCTGGTAGACGCGCTCGCCGAGGACGACCTCGATGTGATCGCGGAGGCCGTGCTTCGCCGGTCCGCCGACCGGCCCGTCCTGGCCGGCGGCGGAGCGGGCGTCGCGACCGCTCTCGCCCGGGCGGAGGTGCGCGCGGGCGACAGCGCCGGTGCCAGCGCGGATGCCGGTGCCGCAGCCCTCCCCGCCGTGCCCGTCACCGGTCGCCTCATCCTCGCCGGCAGCGCGTCGGCCGCCACCCGGGAGCAGATCGCGGCGTTCCGCGGCGAACGCCACCTCCTCGACCCGCTCGAGCTCGCGGACGGCCCTCGTGCGCTGGGCCGGCTGCGGGATGCGCTCGCGGCTCGCGAGGACAACCTCGCGCCGGTCCTGGTGCACGCCTCCCCCGACGTCACTACTGCCCAGCGCGCACTCGGCGCCGGGCGTGCCGCCGCCGTGCTCGAGCACGCGCTCTCCGAACTCGCCGCCTTCGCCGTCCACGAACTCGGCTGCAGCCACCTCCTGGTGGCCGGAGGCGAGACGTCCGGTGCCGTGACGACCCGCCTCGGGATCACCCGGTTGCAGATCGGCCGCCAGGCTGCGCCCGGTGTGCCGTGGGCCGTCGCGACGACGACGGACGCGGGGGCTAGCGACGCCGGCGGCGATCGCAGCGGCGACCCTCGTACCATCGCGGTCCTCCTCAAGTCGGGCAACTTCGGCGAACGGTCGCTCTTCACCGACGCGTGGGAGGTGGCACCGTGACCGGCATCGAGATCGACGCCGATGCCCGTGCCGCAGTGGTGCGCGCATGCCGCCACCTGTCGGCGGCCGGCCTGTCGCCGGGAAGCTCCGGCAACGTCAGCGTGCGCGTCGGCTCCCGCATCATCGCCACCACGACCGGGTCCTCACTGCGCGCGGTGACCGAGGAGCAGCTGGCCGTCACGCCCGCCGACCAGGAGGGCGCCCCGCGTCCCACGAAGGAGCTCCCGCTGCACGCGGCCATGTACGCAGCGCACCCGGAGGCCGCGGCCGTTGTGCACCTCCACTCGCCCTTCGCGACCGCGATCGCCTGCCTGCCGCCCACCGGCGACGGGTTCGCGCAGCTTCCGCCGCTGACGCCCTACCGGGTGATGCGGCTGGGCGACGTGCCGCTCGTGCCGTACGCGGCGCCCGGCAGCGCCGAGCTGGCCTCCGGGGTCGCCGCTGCGGCTCCCGGGCACGCAGTCCTGCTGCTCGCGAACCACGGCCCCGTGGTCGCCGCGGCGACGCTCGACGCGGCGATCGATCTCGCCGAAGAGCTCGAGACCGCGGCGCAGCTCACCCTGCTGCTGAGGCAGGCGCCCGCGGTCGCACTCGATGCCGCGGCGATCGCTGCGCTCACTCCGCCGGGGCACTGAGCGACCGGCGCGGCGCCCACCGGCGCGCGCCCACCGCCCTGCCCGGCACCATCCCTCCCCCTCGTACCGCTCGATCCCCTCAGGAGCACTCCGTGTCCAGCGTCCGCGCTGCCCGTCCTTCCCCGTCCCGTCCGTCCGGGTCGCGTCCGTCCGCGTCCGGCCCGCCGTCGCGGTCGCCGCGCGGCGGACGCATCCCGGCCGCCCGGCCCTCCGACCGGCATCTGTCGTCGGTCCCGCGCTTCCTGCTCTGGCAGGCGGGCCGGCAGCCGGCCACCCTCGGCGCCGGAGTTCTGTTCGGCGTCGTGTGGATGCTGTGCCAGGCCGTCTGGCCGTACCTGCTGGGCCGCGCCGTCGACGAGGGCGTCTCCGGCGATCCGGCACGGCTGTGGTCGTGGTGCGGCGCGCTGCTCCTCGTCGCCGTCGTCCAGGCCGTCACCGGGATGCTGCGCCACCGCATGGCCGTGTCGAACTGGCTGCGCTCCTCCCTCGGCGTCGCGCGGCTGATCGGCTACCACTCCGCCGAGACCGGCTCCGCGATCACCGCGACCACCTCGTCCGGCGAGATCGTCGCCACCGTGAGCACGGACTCCTTGCGCCTCGGTGCGATGTTCGACGTGACGGCACGGCTCGGCGGCGGCGTCGTGGCGTTCGTCGCCGTGTCGATCATCATGCTGAACGCCTCCCTACCGCTCGGGCTCGCCGTCGTCATCGGCGTTCCCGCCGTCGCGCTCGTCCTGGCCCTGCTGCTGCGTCCGCTGCGCGCCCGGCAGGCGGTCTGGCGGGAGGAGTCAGGCGGTCTCACCACGCTGGGCGCCGACACGGTGGTCGGGCTTCGCGTGCTGCGCGGCATCGGCGGCGAGCAGGAGTTCGTCGACCGGTACGCGCGCCAGTCGCAGCGCGTGCGCGCCGCCGGTGTCGGGGTCGCGAAGACGCAGAGCTGGCTGGACGGTCTCCAGGTGCTACTGCCCGGCGCCTTCCTCGTCTTCATCGTCTGGTTCGGCGCGCATCTCGCCGCAGACGGCAGCATCACGCCCGGTCAGCTGACCGCCTTCTACGGGTACGCGACCTTCCTGGTGCTGCCGCTGCGGACGGCCGTCGAGGCCGCGCAGACCTTCACCGCGGGCGTCGTGTCTGCGCGGCGCGTGCTGTCCGTGCTGCGCACGCGGCCTGCCGCCCGCGACAGCGCCGAGACGGCGGAGGCTCCCGCCTGGGGCTCGGCCATCGAGGACCTGGCGTCCGGCGTGGTCGTGCAGCCCAGCCGGTTCACCGCGATCGTGGACGCCGACCCCGACGAGGCCGCCGCAATCGCGACCCGGCTCGGGCGCTTCGACGACACCGTGCACCAGGAGGCTCCGGTGCTCTGGGGAGGCGTGGACCACACCCAGGTCCCTGTGCGGGAGGTCCGGGAGCGGATCGTCGTCAACGACGCCAACCCCCACCTGTTCGGCGGACGCCTGCTCGACGGGCTCGACACGCTGCCGATCCGCGACCGCGAGTACACCGACACGGCGACCGGCCGTCTGCGCCGGGTCTCCGCCGCGTTGGACGCAGCCGCCGCGACCGAGACGGTCGACGCGCTCCCCGAGGGCGTCCACGAGCGGGTCGCCGAGCGTGGCCGCACGTTCTCCGGCGGCCAGCGGCAGCGCCTCAGCCTCGCCAGGGCTCTGCTCACCGACGCGGAGGTGCTCGTGCTGATCGAGCCGACCAGCGCTGTGGACGCCCACACCGAGTCGCAGATCGCCGAGCGGCTGCGGGAGGCGCGCGCAGGCCGCACGACGGTCGTCGTCACCGCCAGCCCGCTGCTCCTCGACCGGATGGACACGATCGCCGTCGTCCGGAAAGGCCGCGTCGTCGGCACCGGTGACCACCAGACGCTGCTGCGCCAGGAGGACGACCTCGGCGATCTGTACCGGGCGATCGTCTCGCGCACCATCAGCGCGGCGGAGCCTGCGGACGGCGAAGAGCTGGACGCAGCGTGGACCGGCTCCATCGACGCGCTCTGGACGGCGACGCATCCCGTGACCGCCCAGCGGCCGGGCACCGCGGGCACCGCGAAGGCGAAGAAGAAGAAGGACAAGAAGGCGGCGAAGGCCGCGAAGGCCGACCGCACGAAGGGAACGGACGATGCTCCTTCCGATCGCTAGCACCGCGACGGTCCGGGCGACCGGCGCCCGTCTCATCCGCCAGCACCGCGGAGGCCTCTCCGTCGTCCTGGCGCTGCACACCCTGGCCGCGGTCGCCGGCCTCGCGGGCCCGGCCCTCATCGGCATCATCATCGACGGGATCACCGGCCACACGCTCACCAGCAGCGGGATCGACGCCGTCGCGCTCATCCTGCTCGGCGCCATCGTCTGCCAGGCCGTTCTCATCCGGTTCGCCCAGCGCCAGTCGATGGTGCTCGGCGAGGGCGTGTTCGCCCAGTTGAGGGAGGAGTTCCTCGCCACTGTCGCGCGCCTCCCGCTCTCCACCGTCGAGGCCGCCGGGACGGGCGACCTGCTCGCCCGGACCACCAACGACATCCAGTCGGTCGCCCAGACCGTGCGGTTCGGCGTGCCGCGCATCCTCGTCGCCGGCGTGACCGCGGTGCTCACCGTCGTGGCCGCGTTCCTGGTGAACCCGGCGGTCGCGGTCGCTATGTTCGCCGGCGTCCCCATCCTCGTCGTCGCCGCCCGCTGGTACCTGAAGCGCTCCGGCCCCGGCTACCAGCGACAGCTCGCCTCCTATGCGACGCTCGGCGGCACGATCAGCGAGACCGTCGACGGCGTGCGGACGATCGAGGCGCTCAGCCTCGCCCCGGCCCAGCGGAGCAAGATCGACGCCGCCCTCCGCGAGCGCCGCGACTCGGAGTGGTACACGCTCTGGCTGCGGTCGTGGTTCTTCCCGAGCACCGACATCGCCTTCCTCCTGCCTGTCATCGTCGTGCTCGCCTGGGGCGCGTTCCTCGTCGGGTCCGGTGTCGCGGGCATCGGCGCCGTGACCGCGGTGGCCCTGTACGCGATGCAGCTCGTCTCGCCGATCGACGAGCTGATCAGCTGGCTCGACGAGATCCAGGTCGGCACCACCGCGCTCTCCCGCATCATCGGCGTCGCCGACGTGCCGGAGGACCGCCACGCGACCGGCGAGCAGCCGACGGACGAGCACGTGGTCGCCGAGGACGTCCGCTTCTCGTACCGCGAGGGCGCAGAGGTCCTGCACGGCGTGAGCCTCGACCTGTCCCTCGGCGAGCGCCTCGCCGTCGTCGGCCCGTCCGGATCCGGCAAGTCGACGCTGGGCCGGTTGATGGCCGGCATCAGCGAACCCACCGGCGGGCGGATCACGGTGGGAGGCGTCCGCCTCGTCGACCTGCCGCTCGACGACCTCCGCAGCCACGTCGCGCTGGTCACCCAGGAGCACCACGTCTTCGTGGGCACGATCGCCGAGAACCTCTCCCTCGCCAAGCCCGGCGCCGAGCGCGCCGAGCTCGCCCGCGCCCTGCGCGTCGTGGATGCGCTGCGCTGGGTGGCCGCCATGCCGCTGGGTCTCGACACGGTCGTCGGTTCGGGCGGCGTCGTCCTCACCCCCGCCCAGGCCCAGCAGCTCGCCCTCGCCCGGCTCGTGCTGCTCGACCCGCACACGCTCATCCTCGACGAGGCGACCTCCCTGCTCGACCCGACGGCAGCCCGCGACCTGGAGCGCGCGATGAACCGCGTCCTCGAAGGCCGCACCGTCGTCGCGATCGCGCACCGCCTCCACACCGCACACGACGCGGACCGGATCGCCGTCGTGCGGGACGGGTCCATCGAGGAGCTCGGCAGCCACGACGACCTGGTCGCGGCGGGCGGCGCCTACGCGGAACTCTGGTCGTCCTGGCACGGGGGCACCCGATGAGCGGCCTCGCCTACCGTGGCGTCATCGAGGGTTTCTACGGCGAACCGTGGTCGCACGCCGACCGGCTGGCCTGGTTCGACCGCGGCGGCGCACTCGGACTCGACCGGTACCTGTATGCACCGAAGGACGACCCCTGGCACCGCGAGACCTGGCGTGAACCGTATCCTGCGGACCGTCTCGCCGAGCTCGCCCAGCTCAACCGGGACGCCGCCGAACGCGGCGTGCTGTTCGTGTACGGGATCTCGCCGGGCCTCTCGATGCGGTTCCACGACGACACCGAGCACGAAGCACTCGCGGCGAAGTGCCGCCAGCTGCTGGAGGCCGGGATCCGGTCGTTCGCCCTGCTGTTCGACGACGTTCCGATGGAGGATCCGGAGGCCCTGGGCCGGGCGCACGGCGACGCGGCCGCCCGCCTCCAGCGCTCGTTCCTGCTCCCCGCCGGGATCACGGAGCCGATCCTCCTGTGCCCCACGGACTACGCGGGACTCGAACGGACGCCGTACCGGGTGGGACTCGACGAG
Source organism: Leifsonia sp. SIMBA_070 (assembly GCF_046534635.1). Lineage (NCBI taxonomy): Bacteria > Bacillati > Actinomycetota > Actinomycetes > Micrococcales > Microbacteriaceae > Leifsonia > Leifsonia sp. SIMBA_070. The sequence continues at coordinate 154,064 of NZ_JAWRYK010000002.1, forward strand.
TCACTTCCGGAGGACGCGCTCGTGCTGTGGACCGGCTCCGACATCGTGGTCGGCGAGGTGACCGCGGACGACGTCGCCCAGGCCGCACGCAGCTTCGGCCGCCATCTCGTGCTGTGGGACAACTTCCCGGTCAACGACTTCGACCGCTCGCGGCTGTTCCTGGGCCCCCTCCCGGGACGCTCGGCCGGACCCGGGCTCGTCGGCATCGTCTCCAACCCGATGGTGGAGGCTGCGCCCTCCCGCTTCGCGCTGACGACCGTGGCCGAATGGGCCGCCGACCCCGCCGGCTACGACCCTGCGGCTGCCGCCGAGCGCGCCTACGTCACGGTGGCCGGCGATGACGGCGGGCTCCGCGCCCTGGTCGAGGCGTGCAGCGCCTGGCCGCCCGGAGCGCCCCGCTGGCCGCGGCTCGACGCGGCCGTCGAAGCCGGGCGATGGGAGGGGGCCGAGGGGATGCTCGCGCGACTCGGGCAGACCTCCGCGGCGCCGTCGACCCCTGCCGACCTGGCCGCCCAGCTCAGGCCGTGGATCGTCGCCGCCCGAGCGGCGGGAGCCGCGGGGGTGCTGGCGTGCCGGATCCTCGCCGGTGATCGGCCGGCGGTCGGCGCTGCGGCGGTGGACGCCCTCCATTCCGCCCGGCGCGAGCTCGAGGCCGAATTCGCGGATGTGGCGCGCGGGGCTGTCTTCGTCCTCATCGACGCCGCCCTCGAGCGGCTGGGCGTCGCGCACCCGCGTACCCACGGCGACGGCGCCGTCGTCGCCGTCCTCACCGGCGCGAACCCGGCACCGGGCGACCGCGAGCTGGTCGAGTTCCTCGGGGCCGCCGGGATGCGGGCCCACCTGGGCGACGACCTGAACGCCGACCTCGTGATCGTGACCCGCACGGCGACGGAGGACGTGGCGCGCTCCGCCGCCGGCCGGGCGGTGCCGCTGCTGGCCTGGGGACACCTCGTCCCGCTGGGGCTGGCGTCGGCCTCGTCCGTCCCGCTGTCGGTGGACCGCATCCGCATCGCCAGCGCCGACCATCCGGCTGCGGCTGGTCTCGACGGGGAGGTGGTCGTGTTCCGCGGCCGGTCGAAGCTCACCGTGGCCGACCCGCCGGAGGACGCCGCGGTCATCGCCCGCGAGCCGGAGTCCGGTAGAGCCGTCATCGGGTTCACACCCGCCGGCTCCCGGCTGGCCGACGGCGGCGTGGCCCCTGCGGCGCGCGCCACGTTCTTCCTCGCAGCGGACGGCTTCGCCCCCTGGCTGGTGACACAGGAGACACGCCTCCTTCTGCTGGCGACCGTGCGGGAGCTGCTCGGCTGACGGAGAGGACGGCCGAGGAGGCTAGACGTTCGGCCACTCGCTGCTCACGTAGGCCTCGACTGCGCGGTGACGGAACGTATAGGGCTTGCCACGGCCGATGATCCCACGGACGGTGTCGAGACGTTGAGCCGTGGGTCCGGCGTCCGTCGCCTTGGCAAGACGTAGCTCCTGAGCGATGCGAGTGAGTGTTCGGTCCGCGGGTGCCAGCTCCGCCATGACGTTCAGGAACTGCCGTTCCCGAGAGGGAAGCCGCTCGAGGATGCGCTCGACGTGCGCGGCGGCCTCCCGTTGCGCGGTGCGCCAACCGCGGCGGACCTCGTCCACCGTCACGGTGTCGCCCGTACCGGCGTACCACGCCTGCTCACCGGCCAGTTGGAACAGGAAGGGCTCACCGCGACAGACATCGACCACGAGAGAGGCAGCATCCGGCTCCATGCGGATGCGCGAGACCCCTCCGGAATCGTCCGCGACCTCCCAGCCGTCCAGGACGAATTCCTGCAGTGCTTCTGCAAGGTCCTCCTCATCGATAGCGGTCAGAGTGGTCGTCTTGAAGCGGCGGGCGAAGGTCGCCCCTTTCCGCGCGCCCGTCATGTCCTCGAAGTCGGGCAGCCCGGTCAGGTAGACGGCAATCGGAAGCGAGCGGCTCACGAACTCCCCGCCGGGGACGGGGACCTCGACCTCATGGCTGAGTGCGTCTCCGAGAGAGATGAGGAGCTGGGAGAGTGCCTTATCGTCGGTGATGTTCTGAACCTCATCGATATGGATGAGCGCCATGACGTGGCGCTTGGCGATCGCTGCACGCCCCACTTCGATAAGCAGATCGGTCAGAGCCATGTACGGGTCGGGGCCATCATTCCCACGCAGGGTGAGCGAGACACCCGAGACCGCGACCCCTCGCACCCGCTTGATGGCTTCGCCGATCCGGTGCTCACGCGACGAAGCGAGGCCGGCGCTGTCTGCGAGCTTCAGCACGGCGTCGGCGACGAGTTTCAGAGGGTCCGCGCCGGACGGGATGCGGAGCTGAGGTGTGACCCAGTCGCCGGCCCGCTTCGCTTCGTCGGCGATGCGCCGCACAAGGGCAGACTTCCCAAGACCCGGTTCGCCCAGGATCGTTCGTCCGCGCTCCGGGAGGCCCGCCAACCTCCGGGGACGAACGACATCGCGCCAGTCGCCCAATTGCTCGGTACGGCCTGCCCAGACTTGGGGGATCGTATCTGCTCCTGGGCTGAAGGGATTGTTGAGAGCGCTGCGCACGTTGATAACTTTATCAGCACGCCTGCCTTTGATAAAGTTATCAAAGCCCGCCCACATCCGCGCGGCTTAGAGTTATGGCTGTATGGCTGAGCTTCCCCCCGCATCCCTGTCCGACCAGCCCGAGCCCGTCGTCGTCACGAGCGACCCCGGCATCGGCGCGCGCCGGTTCTCCCGCGACGACGTCGTTCACCGCAAGGGCCTCTACACGCTGGTGTCGGGGCCCTTCACGCCCCGGGAGTCGATGATCGAGGACCTGCTCGCCGTCCGCGACGCCCTCGACGAGGCCGGCATCGAGTACCTGCTGGTCCGCAACGACGACAACCGCCTCATCGTCGCGCTCGACCGGCGCAGACGGAAGGAGGCGGCCGCCGCCCTGGCGGAGGCCTTCGCCGACGAGCCCTTCTACGCGCGCAGCGTCGACCCGGAGCGCGGCACCGAGGGCGAGGACCTCCTGATCGCCGACGCCCGGCTCTCCCGCCGCAAGGCCGACGTGCTGCGCGTCTACCGCCCGCGCCTGGAGCCGATCGGCCGCCTCCGCTACGGCGCCGAGACGGCGTTCCAGCTGGAGTTCTGGAAGTTCGGCGACGACGAGATCACGGCGCCCAGCCCCAACGCGCTGATGCGCCCGCGGCTGCCGCGCAGCGAAGCCGTCGAAGCGGAGGTCGAACTGTACGGCCGCCGGTGGCGCACCCTCCAGCACATGTTCGACCCGCTGGCGAGCGACGTCGCCTTCGACATCGACATCGTCTTCTCGTGGGTCGACGGCTCCAGCGCCGAATACCAGCGCCAGCGCGCCGCGCGGATGGCTGCCTACGTCGTGGGCGAGGGCGACGACAATGAAGCCCGCTACCGGCAGATCGACGAACTCAAGTACGCGCTGCGCAGCATCCACATGTTCGCGCCGTGGATCCGCAACATCTACATCGCGACCGACTCGCCCGTGCCGCCGTGGCTCGACGACGAGCACCCGCGCATCCACATCATGCGCAGTGAGGACTTCTTCGCCGACGCCTCCACGCTGCCGACGCACAATTCGCACGCCGTCGAGAGCCAGCTGCACCACATCCCCGGGCTCTCGGAGCACTTCCTCTACTCGAACGACGACATGTTCATCGGGCGGCCGCTCTCGCCCGACATCTTCTTCTCGCCCGGCGGTGTGACGAAGTTCGTCGAGGCGGGTACCCGCATCGGACTGGGCGAGACGGACCCCGCGCGCAGCGGCTTCGAGAACGCCGCCCGCGTGAACCGGCGACTGCTCTGGGAGCGGTTCGGCGCCGTCACCACCCGCCACCTGGAGCACTGCGCGGCCCCGCTCACGATCAGTGTCCTGCGGGAGATGGAGCGGGAGTTCGCCGAGGACTTCCGGCGCACGGCGGGGAGCCCGTTCCGGTCGGCGACGGACATCTCGGTGACCAACTCCCTGTACCACTACTACGCGCTGATGACCGGCCGGGCGGTCACGCAGACGCAGGCGAAGGTGCTCTACATCGAGACCACACTGCGGCAGGCGCCGGACATGATGCGCCGGCTGCTGAAGCGCCGCGACCAGGACATGTTCTGCCTCAACGACGGCTCGAAGCCCGAGATCGGTGCGGAGGAACGCACGCGCATCGTCACCGACTTCCTCGAGCGCTACTACCCGTTCCCCGCCCCCTGGGAGCGCCCAGCGCCTCCCCTCTCCTGAGCCTCCGCCCACCGTCGAGTACACACTTTTTGCACGCCCGCACGGCGTGTCGCGTGCAAAAAGTGCGGACTCGACGGTGGGCGGGGGCTAGGAGAGGATGCGGACGGGGGCCGCGGGCGGGATGCGGATGCCGTCGGCGGTGAGGCGGCGGGCCGACTCGGCGGCGTCCACGTAGTCGAGCGTCGGATAGTGGCCGAGCGGCACCACGGAGTGCAGCACGGTGTTCGGGTAGACGTGCACCAGGTTGAACGAGAGCGCGCCGTCGCGGCCGCGGGTGCCGCCGACGGGAACGTTGAGGTCCTGGGTGTAGCAGCTCGCCGAGGCCACCGAGACCGGGATGCCCGCGAACGTCGCCGTCGAGGAGTAGTGGAGGTGCCCGGCGATGATGCTGCGCACGTCGCTGCCCTCGAGCACTTCGCGCAGCTGCGACTGGTCGCGCAGCTCCACCGAGACCGCCAGGTCGAGCACGCTCGGGATGGGCGGGTGGTGCATCGCGAGGATGGTGCCCTCCGGGGCCGCGGTCGCCAGCTCTGCGGCCAGCCAGTCCAGCTGCGACTCGCTCACGTCGCCGTAGTGGTGCCCAGGGACCGTCGAGTCGAGCACGATGATGCGCAGGCCGCCGATCCAGAACACGTCGTCGATGGGCGACGTCTCGCCGAGCTCGTCCCGCAGACCCTGCCGGAACGACGCCCGGTCGTCGTGGTTGCCCATCACCCAGATGACGCGGGCGCCCATCCGCTCCGCCGCCGGGTCGACCAGGGCGCGGAGCCGCGCGTACGCGTCCGGCTGCCCGCGGTCGGCCAGGTCGCCGGTGAAGACGATCGCCTCCGGACGACCTCCGGAGGCCTCCACCTCCTGCAGCAGCGCCCGGAGGTGCTGCTCGCTGTCGACGGTGCCGTAGAGCTGCTCGCCCCCCGCCAGCAGATGGGTGTCGCTGATGTGGAGGAGGAAGTGGTCCGGCCGCGGGTACTCCGCGATTCGCGTCTTCACGGGCTTATCACACCACCTCGTTCTGAACGGACCGTGAACGCTCGCGGTGTGGCGGCTGCGCGGTTCGTCACGGTAGGTCTCGCGGCTCACCATTCCACGACTCGACGCGGACGGGAATCCCCGGCGTCGCCGCGAACGTGCGCTCCTCACCCGGCAGCAGCGGCCGGGGATCGCCGGAGGTGGTGAGGAAGCCCGGTTCGGACGCCCGCCGCGGGTCGACGAGGCGCACGGTGAGGGCCGCGACCGCACCCTCGTTGCGGACCAGGACCGCGCCGCCCGTCCCGCGCGACACCGACAGCGTCGGCTTCGGCACGTCGAAGAGCACGGCGAAGTCGCGGGTCGTCGTAGCGATCATCCGCTCGCGGTCAACGAGGCCGCCCCCGGCATCCCGCCACTCCGCCTCCCACAGGAACACCTGCGGCAGCGCATCCACCCCGACCTCCAGGACCCCGACTGCGACCGGATCGTGGATGTCGGCCGCGGCGAACTCCCGCGACGCCAGCACGGCGCCATCGAGCGCCACCGCGCGCAGCACGACGGAGGAGCCGGCCGCCACCGGATCCTCCGCCCACAGCCACGCCTCGGCGGATGCGGTCGCCTCCCCGCCCCACACCGCGCGGTCGACGCGCAGCGTGACCCGGCGGCGGTCGAAGGCCCGCGCCACCGCGAAGTACGCCGGCTTCGGGTCGCCGCGGAAGTCCACCGCCGTCGTGCACCAGGCGTTCGGGAAGCTCTCGTTCAGCTGCCACGGCAGCACCATGCTGTTGCGCGGGAAGCGACGGCGGTCGGCCTCCACCGCATACTGCAGTCCGGTGGCCTGCAGCAGCTGGGAGGCGCGGTTCAGCGTCTCCAGCGTGTCCGGCCGGCCGCCGAAGAGCTCGACGACCTGGTCGGCGTTGTTCCACCACTCGCCGAGGTGCCGGTACACCGCATTCGTGCGGTCGGCGGGCCAGCGGTCGGCCTCCGGGATGAGCGCCTCCAGCGAACGGAGGTTGGTCATCCCTTCGACGCCGAATTCGGTGTGGGCCAGGTTCGTGCCGGCGTTGGCGAGGGCGTACTGGCCGACGAGCCCCTGGTGCTCCCACGGGCCGTGCACGTCGTGCTGGCCGTCCGGGTTCGCCTGGATGCGGTCCAGCCGGTTGTGGAACTCGGGTCCCGTCGGCGACGTCGGCAGCCAGCCGCGCTCGGGGTCGAGCCGCGCCACCGTCTCGGCGAGCGCGCCCAGCACCGGCGAGCGGTCGTCGGACAGCGGGACGCCGTCCTCGTCGAGCTCGTTGCCGCCTCCCCAGAGCAGCAGCGACGGATGGTGCGCGCGCGTCGGAACCAGCGCCTCCGCCTCGGAGCGCAAGAGCGACACGAAGGCCGGGTCGTTGCTCGGTGCGCTCTGCATCCCCGAGCTCGACTGCGAGAACTCCTGCCAGACCAGCAGTCCGAGCCGGTCGCAGGTCGCGAAGAAGTGCTCCGACTCGATCAGCCCGCCGCCCCAGACCCGGATGAGCCGCGCACCGGAGGCGGCGGCCAGGCCGAGCACGTGCTCCACCTTCGCCTCGTCGATCGAACCGAAGAGCGTGTCGGCCGGCGTCCAATTCCAGCCGAGCAGCGGAACGGTCACGCCGTTCACCACCGCCGTGTACGCCAGCGAGCCCGCCGGCGCGCCGGCGTTGGTCGCGAGCTGTGCCGTCCGGAAGCCGACCCGTCGCTCGGCGCGGTCGGCCTCCCCGTCGTCGTCCGACAGCACGACCGCTACGTCGTAGAGCGGCTGCGGGCCGACGGTGTTGGGCCACCACAGCTCGGGCTGCGGGATGCGCAGCTCGGCCGTGCCCGCCGCCACCGGGACGGTCCGCTCGGCCGCGACCCGCCCCTCCCGCCGGACCGTCACCGTGACGCGCAGTCTCGCCTCGCCGCCGCCGTCACCCCCCACGGGCGCCCCCCACTCCACCCGGATGCTCCCGTCCCTCTGAACTCCGAGTAGCGACATCGAGTCACCACTCGTCCCGGATTGGAGCAACGACTCACCACTCGACGCCGACGAACCCGCCGCCGGGCGCGCGGAGGCGCGGATTGTCACGTCCGCGAGGAGGGCGCGGCCGACGCGCAGGTGCACGCTCTTCCACACGCCCTGGTGGCGGAGTCGTGGCGAGAAGTCCCAGCCGTAGCCGAGCCGGGGCGTGTGCACGCGCACGCGCTCGGTGCGTCCCACCTGCGGTTCGGAGGCCAGGGCTGGGTGGACGCGCAGCGCCAGCTTGTGCCGTCCCGGCGACCGCTGCTCCGCCGTCAGCGGGAAGGCGGCCCGGTGGTAGAGCCCGCGCACCGACCCGAGCGACTCGCCGTCCCAGTACACGTCGGCCCCCGGGTCGATGCCGTCGAACTCCAGCAGGCCGACCCCCTCGGCCGCCGAGCCGTCCAGGTCCACGGCGCGCCGGTACACCCAGGACCGTTCGGCGGTCCACTCCGCGGCGCGGCTGTTGCGGCCGACCCGCGGGTCGGGCAGCTCCCCCGCCCGGTGGAGGTCGTCGATCACCGCGCCCGGCACCCGAGCCGGAATCCAGCCGGGAGCCGCCGCAATAGCCGCCGACGCCTCCGCGACGTTGTTGCCCGCTACGGGCAGCGGCGCGCCCAGGTACCACTCGGCGGTGTCGCCGAGCGCCTCCCGGATCGCCCAGTCGTCGCCATCGAGGAGGAACGTCGTTGCAGTGCTCACACCACGATCATGCCCAATCTGGGAACGATTGCAGAAATTTGCCCGAAAGCCTTCCGACTGCTCCCGAGCAGAAGGTACGCTTTCGAGGTTCGCGCGCACCGCATCCATGGCAAGGAGGCCTTGACAGGCATGTCCCACCCACTCGCTGTCGCAGCGATCGGCTTCTGGCACGTTCATGCCGGCGACTACGTCCGCAACGTCCAGCAGCATCCCGACACCACCCTCGTCGCCGTCTGGGACGACGACGAGCAGCGCGGCCGCCGGGCCGCAGAGGAGTTCGGCGTGGAGTTCGTCGCCGACCTCGACGAGCTGCTCGCGCGCCCCGCACTCGACGCGGTGACCATCACCACCTCGACCGACCAGCACCGCGACGTCATCGGCCGCGCCATCGCGGCGGGCAAGCACGTCTTCACCGAGAAGATCCTCGCGCCGACCGTGGCCGAAGCCGAGGAGCTCGTCGACCTCGCCCGCGAGGCCGGCGTCGCGCTCGTCGTCTCGCTGCCGCGGCTGTCCGACGACTACACCGTCGCCATCGAGCGCATCCTCGACGAGGGCACCCTCGGCGAGCTCACCTACTCGCGGGTGCGCCTGGCCCACGACGGCTGGGTCGCCGGCTGGCTGCCCGAGCAGTTCGCCGACCCGGCGACCGCGATCGGAGGCGCGCTCACCGACCTGGGATGCCACCCTGCGTACCTGACGCGGCTCTACCACCGCGCCGAGCCGCTGACGATCTCGGCGACCTACGGCAGCGTGACCGGCCGGGCTGTGGAGGACAACGCGGTCGTGACCGCCGAGTTCCCCGGCGGCCGCCTCGGAGTGTTCGAGGCCAGCGTGGTCACGACGCCGGGAGCGTTCACGGTCGAGCTGCGCGGAACGCAGGCGAGCCTGATGTTCGGTTTCGGCGGCGAGCGCCTGCTCGCCAAGGGCGGAGCCTTCGGCGACGAGTGGCGGGAGCTTCCGCTGCCCGAGCGGCGGCCCGGGGCGTTCGCGCAGTGGGTGCAGCACATCCACGACGGCACGACCGCCGACGACAACCTGCGCCACGCGGTCGAGCTGACCCGGATGGTCGTCGCTGCCAACGAATCGGCCTCCACCGGCCGCGCGGTGGCTCTCTCGCCCGTCCCCGTGGCCTGAGCCCGGCCTCCCTTTTTTCCTTCTTTCTTCTCCCTTCGTCTCAAGGAGCGCATCATCATGCCCAGCACCACTGTCCGCATCGGTCTCATCGGAGCCGGCGGCATCGCCGGCGCACACGTCGCCGGCTACCTCCGCAACCCGGAGACCGTCACCTTCGCCGCGGTCGCCGACCCGGTCCGCGAGTCGGCCGAGCGCCGCGCCGGGGACACCGGCGCGGCCGTGTACGCCGACTACGCCACCATGCTCGCGGAGGCCGACATCGACGCCGTCGACATCTGCCTCCCGCACCACCTGCACAAGGACGCGATCGTCGCGGCCGCCCGCGCCGGCAAGCACATCCTGTGCGAGAAGCCGCTCTGCCTGACGCCCGAGGAGGCGGCGGAGGTGGATGCCGCGGTCGCGGAGGCGGGCGTGACCCTAATGTGCGCGCACAACCAGTTGTTCCTGCCCGCCGTCGCCCAGGCGAAGAAGCTCATCGAGGAGGGCGCGCTGGGCCGCCTGTACGAGGTCCGCACCACCGACAGCTTCTTCAACGACTTCGACCCGTCGAACATGGGATGGCGCGCCCACGCCTCGACCAGCGGCGGCGGCGAGCTCATCGACACCGGGTACCACCCGACCTACCTGCTGCTGCACCTCGCCGGCGGTTCCCCGCTGGAGGTCACGGCGATGCTCACCACGCACCGCCTGTCGTTCATGGAGGGCGAGGACTCGGCCCAGGTGCTCGTCCGCTTCGACAACGGCGTGATCGGCACGCTCGCCACCAGCTGGGCCTACCAGCCGGCGGACGGGACCGAGAAGTTCTCCGCGGTCGGCGAGCTCGGCAGTCTGACGAGCGACGGCACGTCCCTCACGGTCCGCCGCCGCGGCGAGGCCGAGCCGACCGTGTACGAACTGGAGCCGGTGCACGAGTTCGGGGAGGAGATCGCGCACTTCGCGCGCAGCATCCTCGACGGCACCCGCCCGATCCACACGCAGAAGGAGGGCATCGAGGTGCTGGGGATCATCCTCGCCGCATACGAATCGGCGGAGAACCGGACGATCGCGCCGGTCCGCTCTGTGCGCGACCTCGCGACCACCGCTGTCGCGGACTGAGTCGTTCACAAGCCCTTCTCTTCGGTGTGAAGGGGGGTATATCCGGCGGGCCTGCGGCGGAGTTACAGTGCAGCATGAGCACGCAGCGGACGGGGGCCCGCCAGAGCTTTCCGGACCCCCATCGTCAGGATGATTTCGTCGCAGTCCCCTACCTGCGTCAGGGTCAGTTGATCTCCTTGATCCGCTGGTCGCTGGTGTCGGGGGAGTGGAAGTACACGACGATCCTCGCGGAGTACCTCCACCGCGACGAGACGACGTGGTACCTAGTGATCAACGGCAACCGAGCGAGACTCGACCGCGCCGAGTGGGCGATCTTCAACTGACGGCGCGGCCCGCGGCGTAACCGCGTCGCGGGCTGCGTCGGCGGTACTGTTCCCCGTGTGACCCAGAGCGAGAAGGATGCGCGGCGCGCCCAACCGGAGCACCGCTGGCCCGCGGTGATCGCCACCGTCGTCGCGCTCGCGGCGTACGCGTTCCTCCCCAGCGTCGTCCCGGCGATCGAGCGCTACGCGGTCGTGGGCGTGTGCCTGCTGATGGTCGTGGCCCTGGTGCTGTACAACCCGCATCGGCTCACCCGGGAGTCGGTCTGGTCGCGCCGGGCTGAGATCGCGCTCGCGGTTCTCATCCTGGCGGCGAACCAGATCGCGTTCGCGGAGACGATCTTCCGGCTGCTGAACAAGCACGGCAACGGGTACGAGCTCCTCCTCGCGTCGCTGCAGGTGTGGCTCACCAACGTGATCGCTTTCGCCCTGGTGTTCTGGGTGCTCGATCGCGGAGGCCCGGTCGCTCGTTCGACGGTGCCGCGTCCCAGCCTCGAACTCGCGGATTTCCGGTTCCCGCAGGACGAGGACCACGACGCGATCGACGAGGTCGCGCGCGGGTCCAGCGCTAAGGCGGACTGGGTCCCCAGCTACGTCGACTACTTCTACTTCTCGCTGTCGAACTCGATGGCGTTCAGCCCGACCGACACCATGCCGTTGCGCCACCGGGCGAAGCTGCTCATGGCGCTGGAGTCGTTCGCGGGGTTCGCCCTGCTGGCGCTGGTGATCGCGCGCGCCGTCTCGCTGATCGGCTGAACGGCCGAACGGCCGATCGGTTAGAGGCCGGTGTGCAGGAGCCCGGCGACCGCGACGTTGAGGACGACGAGTGCGATGACGAGGATGTTCAGGTAGCCGATGATGATGGCGGCGTGGGCCAGCGCGCGGCCGCGGCCTCCCTCGTGCTGCAGTTTGCGGGTGATGCGGTGTGCGAGCGGTATGGCGACGATCGGGACGATGAAGGCGAGCACGAGGGCCAGGATCGCGAGGGGGTGGGCCCTCCGGGGGACGACGGTCGGGAGGCTGAAGTCGGCGGCGAAACCGGACGCGGTGTTCGGCACGGGTACCCCGTCGGCCGACTCGTCGAGTCCGTCGATCTCATCGTTGCTGCGGCCGCCCGTTCTCAGATCGGGCATGTCTGGTTCGGTACGGACGCGAAGGTGTCGTTCGCCGATTCGATCGGCGAGAGCCGGTTGAGCGGCCAGAGCTTGAGGACCGCGTGTCCGACGACGTTCGCGATGGGGACGAGCCCCTTCGTCGCCAGCTCCTGCGTCTTGCTCGAGTCGCGGGAGTTGTAGCGGTTGTCGCCCAGCACCCATACAGCTCCGGCGGGAACGGTGACGTCGAACGCCGAGGCGGCCGGCTGGCCGGCCGGCACGACCGCGTACGGTTCCTGGATCTCCGTGCCGTTGACGCTCACGCGTCCGGAGGTCCCGCAGCAGGCGACGTGGTCGCCGGGGAGGCCGACGACCCGCTTGACGAGGTAGTCGTCGTCGCCTCCTCCGCCGCGGTGGTCCGAGCTCTTCAGCCAGCCGCCGGGGTCGGAGAAGACGACGACGTCTCCGCGATGCAGTGAGGAGACCCCCGTCGCCAGGCGATCGACCAGGATGCGGTCCTCCGGGTGCAACGTGTTCTCCATCGAGACGGACGGCACGGTGAACGGCGTGAAGACCGCGGTCTGTACGAGGAGCGTCGTGGTGAACGCCACGACGACCAGGACGACGCCGAGGATGACGCGCCGCCGCGTCCTGCGCCGACGGAGCCGGGAGCGGCGCGGGTGCTGCGTGTCGGGAGAGCTCCGGCGCTTGGTGCGCGCAGGCGAGACGTGGGCCACGTGCCGCGAGCGCCTCGCGTGCCGTTGACGCTCGGTCTCATCCTCGGCCTCGGCGGGCCGGCTGGCGGGCACCGGAGGCGCCACCACCTCGGGCTCGACGGCGATCACCGAGTCGAACGTCCTGGCGGTGAGAGACGGCACGCCCTCGGGGAGGGGCCCACCGCTCTCGGCGAGGCGCGGTGGAGCTGCTGCCGCCCCGGTGTGGTTCCGTTCGGCGCGCCGGGGTGAGCGAGCGAGCGAGACGTGGTCGCTGATCGACGCCGGGGCGAAGCTCGTCTGGACGGTGCCGATGTCGTCGTCTTCGTCGACGAGTGACCGCTTGTCCCACCACACCACGCCGAGTTCCTGATTGCGACGGCTCGGGTCGAGGACGGGCTCGACGACGGCGAGGTCGATGACACCGTACGGGCCCGCATCGATGACGGTGCGCCCGGACCGGGTCGAGCTGGCCGCCGTCCACGCGGCCGGCCCTTTCGGAGCGAGCGCGCCGTCGAGTTCTGCGCGCCAGGAGGTCGCTTCGGGCACCACGCTCGAGCGCCCCGTCGGCGGCACGTACGACGAGCGCCGCGATTTGGACCTTTTCGGGATGCGAGGCATCACGGTCATCTCGCTCCCTTCCTCAGCCGGTCACATGGGGGTTGCACCTATATAGACGCAGCAGGTGGCCGTCCCTTACGCGACTCCGGAAGATTCCAGGTTGGACGGGCGACGTTCTTTGCCGCTCGGGATCACTTCGGGATCACGGCGCCGAGGACGCAGGAGACGGATTCGACCTTCGCCGGAAGCGTCCCGGTGGTGGTCCAGTCTTTGGCGTCGCCGCCCGCGAGGCCCGTGAGAGTGGTCACCCCTCGCGTGTAGACCGACGAGTTCTTGGAGTTGACCCAGCTGACAGAGATGACCACATCCCCCTTCTTGTCCTTGGGCATCGTCACGGTTCCCTTGGCCGTGACGGTGCTCCCCGTCGTGTCGCAGCTGGTCAGCTTGGTTCCGGCGATGATGCCCGTCCCGGGCGGGATGGTGGGCAGCGCGGTGGACGCTGCGGCGGCCTTGCCGGTGGCCGCGCCGCTGGGCGAAGGCGACGAGCTCGGCGTGCCGGTGCAACCGGCGAGGCCGGCCACCGCGAGCATGCCTGCTGCGATCGGGAGGAGGAGGTTTCGCTTGACCATGATGCGATCCGTTTCTTCGAGGATGGGTGAAGGCACGTTCAGGGGAGGATGGTGACGCTGGTGCCCAGCGGCAGGGCGCCGACCGCCACGACGGCTTCCGCCGAGAGGCGGATGCAGCCGTGGGAGATGGTGCCGACATGCGAGGGGTAGAAGTGCATGCCGATCAGTCCGCCGTCTTCGCCCTGGAAGGGCTCATCCTGCGCAGAGGAGTGCAACGACGTCAATTGGATGGGGTAGGTGCTCTGCCCCTGCTGGGGGTCCAGGTAACGCTCCTCCACGTACCCCGTGACCCCGGCCGGAGTCGGAGTGCCCGGCGCACCGACGGCGACCGCGAAGGACTGCTGCACTGCGCCCGAGAGGTCCTCGATGGTGAGAGTCTGCCGGGCCACCGAGATCACCACCCGATGCGTGGCCTTACCAGCAGGATGCAGCGAGTCGGCGCGCACCCACCCGACGGTCTGCGCAGGAGCCGCCCCTCCGGCACGTGACGGAAGCGCGCGACGCGCCGGGGTCAGGACCAGCGCCCAATCGCCGTCGATGATCACGGGAACGATCACAGTGGGCCGGCCCGCGAAGTTCGTGAAAGCGAACCGTGCCACCGGCTGCCGCGCCTCGTCGTAGATCGGAATGTCCGCGGAGATCGTGAAGATCTGCGCCGAGACAGCAGGCACCTGAGCGCTGGAGTAGGCGATGAGCCCGGGAATGACCGCGTCGTACCGGGCCTCGGGAAGTAGTGCGATCTGCTGGGCGCTCAAGGGCACGTACCCGGCCGCCTGCGCGGAGACCGCTCCCGCTTTCGCCACCTGAGCTCCGGACGGCGGGGCATCGTGCGCTCCCGCCGGCCACAGCGCCACCACGAGGACTGCGGCGAGGACGATCGCGGCCGCGACGCTCACGGGGATCAGCCGGGATGCGCGGCCCGATGCGCCATGCGCCCCGCCGTTCTCAGCCATGCCGCGCCTCCTTCCGATGGATCAGATCAGCGATTCCTCCCCAGCGCGGCCATCATCGCGCAGACGCCGGTCTGCCCGGAAGACAGCGGTCATCAACCGGACACCGTGGGCATCTCCGACTGAAGCAACGGAGTGTCGACGGAGGCGTACGGCGTGGTCAGTGCGTGTCCGGACGGATCCGAACCGCTGGCGTTCGCCGAGTTGGCCACGTGGCCGGCCGCGACGTCATCCGCAGTGAGCCGATACGTCGCCGTCGCGGTGACCGCCTCTCCCGGAGCCAACGTGCCGGCAGCACCCGGCCAGGTGTAGATCAGCGCCGAGAGCCCGGGCAGCGCATCCACGATCTCCACGCCGGTCAGGGTCACGTTCCCCGTATTCGTGGCCGTGAACGTGTACGCGATGACATCGCCCACTCGAGCCGGGGACGAGACACCGGAGGCGTTCGCCGTCTTGGTCAGCGCGAGGGCCGGCCCTTGCACCACCGGCACCGTTGCGCCGGAAGGCGGACTCGTCGCCGGCGGTCCGGTCGGCGGATTGCCGGATGCGATCGCACTGTTCACGACCGTGGCGTTGTTGAGGTCCGTCTGTGTCAGCAGGTAGGTGGCCGTCGCGGTCACGGTCTGGCCGGCGAGCAGGACGCCCGCCGTCCCCGGCCAGCTGTAGGTCAGGGCGGACAGCCCCGGGTGCGGATCCGTGATCGCCACACCGGTCAGTGTCGTCTGGCCCGTGTTCGTCGCCGAGAAGTGGTAGGTGACCACATCACCGACCCGCGCCGGAACGTGGACGGCGCTGCTGTCCGCCGTCTTGGTGATGCTCAGGTCGGAGATGGTCACGGTGGCGGTGCAGCGGGTGTCGGCGGAGCCCGAGCGGCAGTTGTTGTTCCCTTGGGCTGGGGAGACCACGGTGTTCTTCAGTGCGTGGTCTCCCGTGTCGGGGGAGTTCACGGTGACCGAGTAGGTGATCGTCACGGTCGCACCAGCTGCCAGTCCCCCGGCCCAGGACAGAGTGGGAGCCGTGTACGAAACAGTGCCGGCCGAGGCGGCCGCGTCATTGTTGTACACGGCGTCGTTCAACACGTCGGTCAGGTCATCCGAGAAACCCGCCAACGAGGTGTAATCCTGGGTGCCGGCGTTGGTCACCGTGATCGTGTAGGTGACCTTATCTCCCGGTCTCGCGGACTGTGTGGACGCCGTCTTCTGGTAGACCAGCACGCACTGGGTGGAGGTCGGCGACAGATCGGCATTGTTGGTGAAGGTGGTCGTCCCGGTGGTGTTCCCGTTCGGCGCGTCGCTCCCGGCCGCCGATGTGGTCACCGCGGTGGCCTGGTTCGTGACAGCCGTTGACAAACTGGAGCACCGCGACGGCGGGGCGATCGTCTGGAAACACATCTGCGGCGGATCCCCCACCCACGTGATCGAGATCTGACCGGTGATGACACCCGACGGGTCGTTCACCCCATTCACGGTCACTGTCGCGGTGATCGAGGTCACGGTGGTCGGAATGGTGGACAAGGTCAAGGACCCTCCCGCCGCCAGCGTCACATTGTTGAACCCGGTGATGATCGCGTTGTTCTGGTCTCGTAGTGTCACCGTCGAATTCGTATACGTCCCCGCCAGCAACCCCGGAATCGTCAACGCACCCCAACCGCGGAAACCCGTCACACCCGACCCGCAGTACGAGTTCAGCGGGGTGACTGTCATCGAAGCGGGAGAAGTCGCCCCGACGCATCCCCTCCCAGTAATGGCGTTGAAGAACGTGATCTGACGCCCGTCACCGTCCGCGACCAGGCAGTTCGGCGCAACTTTCGAGGCGTCCCGCACCGTGTAGTTGTAGGCGTTGGACGGGTTGGTGAAACCGGCGCACAACGCATTCGTCGCGAAATCAAAGCACCCCACCTGGTTCTGCTGCCACGTGTTGTAGACCTTCGTGCCCCGGATGAACGCATCGTTCGCGTAGTTCGCCTGGGGTGGGCCGAAGCTGACGGGGTACGGGTTTGGAGTCGTGGACCCCGACAGCGTCCAACACGTCGTCGCGGATCCGTTGGCGGCCCATCCGGGCATCGAGCACACCCCGGTCAGGGTCCCGGACGCGTTGAGAATCGGCATGATCGCACCCGAGTTCGCCGTGCCCACTGCCGGGATCGCTTTCGGGAAGCCCGGACACAACGTGATCGGAGCGGCGGTGGTGGTGCAGTACAGGTTGTAGGTGGATGACCCGGCCGGCTTGTACTCTCCGAACGCATAACCGCCGAACGTCGCCGACATCACCGGGCTGTAGCCATCGGACACGGCCGCGCCCGCCTTGACCGTCGTATAGATCGCCCCGCTGGCGTTCACGGCCACGAAGTCGCCGGTGCCTTGCATATACCAGTAGGTCCCGTTCGTGGCTGGAATACCCGTCCCACCGATCTGGGTACCGTTGGTCTGCGCAACCGGGGCGACACCGGACTGAAGGAAACCGCAACTCTTCAGCGTCACAATGTCCAAACAACCGAAGCCGATCGCCCCGCCGGCAGCCGTGTAACCCTCCGCCCACCGCAACTGGGTGCCGTTGATGTACGTGCCGTTCTGCCAACCCGTCTGGAAACCGGAACCACCCGGCAGACCCGCACCGATCGCCGACCCGGGCACCGGCGACACCGACGTATTGTTCCCCGGCCACCCCGGGCACACCCCACCCGTGGCGATCACCGCGCAATACACCGGCAGGGTACCCACATCGTTATACGAATGGTGGAACACGGCATACACCCGGAGGCCGTCCGCAGACACCACACCGTTGTACCCGTCACCACCTGAGTTCGTCAGCGTCTGCGACACCGGGCTCGGCAGGTTCACCGATTTTTGTTGCGTGCCTTGCGGGACCATCGTCCCCGTGAACCCGACGCCGTTCGCGTTCGACGGCGGGGTGCCGTTCGCCCAACTCGTCCCACCGTTGGTCGAGTACTGCGGGGTGAGTGTTCCGACGGCGTTGCCGTTCGGTGGCAGCTGCAGCGAACCCGGCACGTACGCCCCCGTCGCCGTCAGCGGGTCCTTCAGGTTCACCGAGGCATCGGCGCCGGTGCTGTTCTGATAGTTCACCACCCACTTGATAGTGTCGCCCGGCTTCGACGTCCCCGTCTTCACCCCACCCGGCGCATCGGACGAGGCCGCAGTCGTTCCATTGGTCGTGTTGGTCGCCGTCTGGTAGATCGTCGACACACCCGTCGTCGTCGCCTGGGAGAAGTACTGCGGGACCACCAGCGTCCCCACCAGCACGCCGACCGCCACAAACGCCGCCACGATTGCGGCGAGGCGCCACCGCCGGGCCAGGAGCGTTCGGTACGACGCCATCATCGGACCCACCCACCCCTATTCGGAACGCGCGCAGCGGCGCGCGCTACGACGGTGTTCGCCGAACGGGAAGGGGAGAACGGAGTGGTGAGTGGGTGCATCATTTCGGTTTCTTCGACAGTGGTGGGCGCTTCGCTGGGCGAAGCCTTCTCACTTGGAAAGACCGAACCGCGGCCGGATCGTTACGACCCGGGCGACGATTCAGATGAGACCGCAAGGTCTACCGAGCGTCTTCCCAGAAGAGCAGAGAGCGAATACGGGCAATGCGACGCACAATGCGTCCATTTGCATAGACGTGGCCGCCCGACGTTTCCTTACGGAAGACGTCCTTCTCACTGCCGATGCGGCCCGCTGATGACGGAAACCGGGCATGCTGCTGCCCCGCCGGAGCACGTGATCCGGCGGGGCGGGAGGTCAGTCGCCCGGCGCTAGAGGCGGCGCCAGTCGTCGGAGGTCAGGTGCGAGCCGGCCTGCGGGCCCATCTGCAGCATCCCGCCGTCGACCGCCCACGATGCTCCCGTCACGTACGAGGCCGCCGGGGAGGCGAGGAACGCGATGACGGCAGCGATCTCACGGGCGTCGCCCGGGCGACCGAGCGGGATGCCGGGGCGGTGCACCTCGCGCGGGTCCTCATCCTCGGCGTCGTTCATCGGGGTGGAGATCTCGCCCGGCGCGACCGCGTTGGCCGTGATTCCGTACTCGCCGAGCTCCAGCGCGAGGGTCTTGAGCAGGCCGCCGAGGCCGTGCTTGGCGGCGTCGTAGGCGGCGGAGCCGACGCGCGGCTGGTGCTCGTGCACGCTGGTCACGCCGATGATGCGGCCGCCGCGGCCCGCATCCACCATGCGCTTCGCCATGCGCTGGATGCAGACGAAGGCGCCGTCGAGGTCGCCGCAGACGGTCTTCCGCCAGGTGTCCCAGTCCGTCTCGAAGAAGGGCGTTCCGCCGTTGAGGCCGGCGTTGTTGACGAAGACGTCGCAGCCTCCCAGCTCGTCGGCGAGCCGGTCGACGACGTCGCCGCAGGCCGGCGCGTCGTTGGTGTCGAGCTGGGTGACGACGGCACGGCGTCCCGTCTCGCGGACGAGGCGCGCGGTCTCCTCCGCGCCCTCCTCGTCGGAGTGCCAGGTGATGCCGAGGTCCATCCCGGCCTGAGCCAGGGCGACGGCGGTGGCACGGCCGATACCGGAGTCGGAGCCGGTGACGATTGCCGTGCGGGGTTCGGTGAGTTCCGGATACGAGTGATCAGCCATGCCGGGAACGGTGCACCCCATGCCGGGCGGGCGCAAGGGGTGGTAGTCGTGGAGCCATGACGATCACCGCAGTCCTGTTCGACGTCGACGGCACGCTCGTCGACTCCAACTTCTTGCACGTGGATGCGTGGAGCCGCGCCTTCGCCGAGATGGGGTCGCCGGTCGATGCGTGGCGCATCCACCGTGCGATCGGCCAGGACTCGGCGCGCCTGCTGGAGGGGCTGGCGAGCGGCAAGGACGAGCAGTGGACATCGCGCGCGAAAGAGTTGCACTCCCAGTACTACCGGGAGCAGTCCGGACGCCTCCGGGCCTTCGAGCGGGCCGCCGACCTGCTGCGCGAGCTGTCGTCGCGCGGTATCCGGGTGGTGCTGGCGACGTCGGCTCCCGAAGATGAGCTGGAAATGCTGATGGAGACCCTGGATGCGGCGGACGCCATCCACGCCACCACCAATGCGGACGACGTGGCGACGGCGAAGCCCGAACCGGGCATCATCGAGGTCGCGTTGCAGCGTGCGGGGGCGAACCCGTCCGACGCGCTGTTCATCGGCGACTCGGTGTGGGACATGATGGCGGCGGCACGCGCGCACGTCCGGGCGGCTGGCGTGCTCTCGGGAGGCGTCGGTCCGTCCGAGCTGCTGGAAGCCGGGGCGGTGTCGGTGTTCGACGACCCCGCCGACCTCCTGGCACGGATCGACGGGGTGCTCAGCGGGCGCCGGTCCGCCTGAAGGCTCTTGCCAACGGGACGCGTGGGGCGTTCCATAGGTGCGACGGCCCAGGAGAGGAGTCGCCATGTCGGCGAGCGAGCTCGAGATGTCCAGCGTGCGGTACCCGTACCGCGATCGGATCTTCCACGTGGAGAAGAAGTCGCCGGGGGTGTGGGTGGTGCTGGACGAGTCGCACGCCGAGCTCGGCACCCTGGTCCGGATCGCGCGGGAGGGCGAGGAGCACGAGCCGGTGTTCGGCGCGGTCCCCCCTGGCTACACCGAGACGCTGCACGAGGGTTCGGACTGGCGGACGCTGGTCGCCTCCCTCATCAACGAGTCGCTCGACGCGGAGCGGGCCGGTACGGGCAACCAGGGCGAGGCCTGACGGCGCGTCCTCTGTGGCGAACGCCGACGCCGGCCGGATGCACGCGGGCCGAACAAGCGCGTGGTCGGCCTGGCCGCCAGCGGGCGAACGCCGGGTTACGATACCCGCAATGAACGCGACGCTGCGCACGGCGCTCGGCTGGGTCGCCGCCGTGCTGCTGAACGTCGGCGCGTTCCTGGTCGTGGTGGGCCTGCTGCTCCCCCGGGCCGACGGAGATGCCCCGGTGCTCGGGGTCGGTGCGGGGATGTGCGTGGTGGGGCTGCTGGTCGGGGCCGGGTGGCTCGCGGGGCGGCCGTCGCGGTGACGCAGGCGGGGTAGGCGCCAGAGTAGGTGCAGACACGCAGCGGCCCCGCTCCGGGATGAGGAGAACGGGGCCGCCACGCACCGGCGCGGACGCCGGTGGATCGGGGGACGGATCAGTCCGGGGGTTCGCTGTGCCCGACGAGGTCGGGGTTCGACGGCTGGTCCGCAGGGTCGAAGTCGGCGGGCGGGGCCTCGGGCTGGTCGCTGCCGGTGTCCGCAGCGGTGCCGGCGTTCGCAGCCGTGACATCCTCCGCGCCCTCCGGTGCGATGCCGGTCTCTCCCGGCTCGGAAACACTGCTCGTGTTCGCCTGACCGGCGTCGGTCTCGGCCGGCTCGGCGGCCTGGGCGTCCCGGTCGCCGCCGGGGGTGTTGTTCGAGCCGTCGTCCTCGGCAGCGGCGACGTCCTCCTCGGAGGTGTCGACCGCGGCCTGGCCCTCCTCGAAGCGCTCCGGCTTGTCCTCGGCGGGTACGCCCTCGGCGTCCGTGTTCGGCAGTCCGCTCGTGTCGCTCATGCTTCGCTCCTTCCGGCAGCCCTACGGCTTGCCCTCTTCGCTGTACGAGGTGGCGGAGTCCGCATCCTCGTCCGGGCGGCGGGCGTCGTCGAGGTCCGGGATGACATCCTGGATCACGTCCCTGTCCGCCGTGGGCTGGACGGCTCCGCCGTCGTCGCCCTCGAGGTCGCCGGCGAGACCGTTGGTGGGGTCGTTGCCGGTGACCGGCTCCTGTTCATCGCGCGAATCGGTCATGGGGCACACACAACGCCGGGGCGGGCGGGGCCGCAAGGGGGGGTCGAGCAGGAGGCGGGGGTTGCGTACCGTCGTGGGCGGCGTGGGCGGCCGGCTTTCGGCAGCCTCCACCGCTCACTCGGTCGGAGGATGAGAAGCTCCGCCGCCGGTGTACGCCGTCATGCGGATGGAGATCAGCACACCGGGGATGACCGCCCCGAGTTTCGCCGCATAGCGAGCGGGCGGGTCGGTGGGGAACCAGGTCCGGTACTCCTCGTTCATCCCCGGAAAGTCGGCAGGGTCGCTGAGGAGGATCCCGACCTCGACGACGTCGTCCAGCGTGGCGCCGGCCGCCGCGAGGACGGCACGGCAGTTCACGAGCGCCTGCCGCGTCTGCTCCTGAATTGAGGAGCCCGCCGGCTCGCCGGTCCGCACATCGACGCCCACCAGACCCGAGATGTGGATGTGGTCGCCGGACTTCACGCCCTGGCTGTAGAACGGCGAGCTCGGCGCCTCCGGGGTGCTGATCACTTCTCGCATAGGCTCAGGTCTCCTTCGCTCCCGACCGGAGGCGGGCGATCACGTCCAGCAGCGCCACCCGGTACTGCGGCGCGGACTGGTAGTCGGGGTGGGTCGCGACCTTCACCAGGTAGCGCGGCGGCCCGAACTCGTCGGCGCCGCGGTCGAGGTCGTCGGGGCGGCGGTCGTCGAGGCGGTAGCTGTTGATCGGGAATCCGAGATAGTCGGTGCGACGCCACAGGTTGATCCAGGCGACGGAGCCGTCCGGCTGGGTCAGCATCTGCACCAGCGACGGGTCGTCGGCGCCGGACTCCCCGACGACGACGTGGTCGCCCTCCTGGTCCAGCTCGACCTGGGTGAACCACGGGTCCGCCTTGCCGAGCAGCGGGCGGCGCGATCCGAGGGTTCCGAGCGCGTCCGGGCCGAACAGTTCGGGGAAGAAGCGCCCGAAGTAGACGCGCAGCTGGGAGCCGTACGTCAGCAGTCCGACGTTGCGCAGCTGCGCCGCCTCGTCCGGGCGGAGGGTGAACAGCGTCGACACCGCCAGCACAGCCCCGAGGCTGTGCGCGGAGAGCACCACGCTGAACGGCCGGTCCTCGGCGAGCGCCTGCTCCTCCTGACGGTCGCGCCAGGCCAGCCGTTCGGCGAGGCTCAGCCCCTCCGGCGGCTGCAGGTCGTGGGTCAGCCAGTCCGCCACCCGGTCGCGCAGCTCCGGCACCACGCGCTCCGCGTAGCAGGGGGGACCGAACGGGTGGCCGGCGCGCGGGAGGAAGCACATGAGGTCCCACAGCACGCTGATGGGCCGCTCGGTGGCGGTGAGCGCGTTCTCGACGATCACGGCCAGGATGGCCGCGGCGATCACGGCGAGCGCCGGACCGACGAGCCCGTCGATCCAGCGGAAGGCGACCGAGTAGGTCACCGCGAGCGCCACCACGAAGCCGACGGCGAGCAGCGCGGCGAGGAGGCCGAAGATCGGCTCCCCGCGGTGCGCCAGCGCCGCGAGACGCCGTGCGCGGAGGACCTTCAGGGCCAGCCGGTCGGCTGTCGTGCTCGCCTGGATGCGCCCGCCCCGATACGAATCGACCTCCTCGAGCAGCGGACGGCGGCCGTCCCGCGTGCGCGGGGTCGTGAGGAGCGGCATCCACCGCAGCAGCGGCAGCGCCATCCCGGCGACCAGCAGCCCGAAGAGCAGGGCGACGAACGGGAGCACGTCGCCGAAGTTGTGGTAGACGATCGGCGGCCGCAGCGTCCCGTGCACGGGGGCCGCGCAGCCGCAGGGGGACGATCCGCTGACCAGCCAGCCCTGCACCCCGAGCACGAGCAGCGTCGAGAGGATCATGGCGGCGCCGAGGGCGAGCAGCATCATGACGCCGGGGCCCATCCCGCCCCAGCCTTCCGCACGGAAACGCTCGGGAGGACCGGCCCTCCTTCCGCTGCGGGAGCGGGGCCACCGCCAGACGAAGAACAGTTGGACGAGGGTGAGTGCGGCGGCGATCGCGAACAGCGGCAGGCGCAGCGGGCCTGGTTGGGCATCCACCGTCGGCGGGTTCTGCGCGACAGCGGCGAGGAAGGTCAGACCGGCGCCGGTCATCAGGACGATGGACAGCGCATGCGGCACCCCGCGTCGCCAGCCGAGCGCCGAGACGCAGATGGCGAGCAGCACTCCCAGGATGATGGAGGGCGCGGTCGCGAGCCCCAGGAACGCGCCGGTCCCCGGCACCTCGTACTCCCCACCGAACCAGAGGGAGGCTCCGACGGAGACGTAGACGACGACCGCGGCCACCAGGATCCACGCGGTGACCGTGCCGGTCCGCCGGAGCCGGTCGCGCAGGAACTCGTCGGCGCGCGCCTGACCCGGGTTCGTCGTCTCGGCGAGCGCCCCGACGAGCGCGATCGTGACCACGAGTCCGGCCGCCGCCACGATTCCGCCGATCAGCGCCAGGCCGTCGCCCGTGCGCACCGCGCCGCCCAGGCACTCGCCGGAGACGAAGGTCTGCAGCTTCGCGCAGGCTTCGACCCCGGCGAACATGCGGTCCCAGGCGAGCAGCAGGGCGACCAGGAGGAACGCGGCCGCCAGGTGCAGCCGCTCGGTCGGAGACCCGACCCGTGCAGTGCGCCAGAAGCCCTCAGAGGCGAGCGGACGCAGCCGCCCGCTGCGCTGAACGCCGCGGCCGCCCATCCGGTCGGCGGCATCGAAGATCGCGGCCTCGTACCGGACCCGGGCCCGGCGCGACACCAGGAACAGCAGCATCACGCCGGCGATCGGCACCAGCGACAGCAGCGACAGCTGCGGACCGCGCCAGCTCAGCGGCGCCGTACCGAAGAACCCGGTGATCCAGCTCGGGAGGGCGGTGCATACGGTGCCATTGACGCACTGAACGCCGAGGTCGAGGCTGATCGATCCGAGGGCGCAGACGTAGAGCAGCGTCAGGCCGAGCGCGAAGATGCGCAGCGATGCCCCGCCGATCCCCGACTCCCACTCGCCGCCCGGACGCTGGGTCGGGATGCGCCGGGTCCAGTAGGCCGCATTGGCGAGGCCGAACGGCGCGAGCAGCAGCCAAGCGAGCTGCACGAAGAGCTGACCGATGAAGAGGAGCGGACCGGAGCCGTACCGCGCCAGCCGGCCCCACGAGTACGCCTCGGTGCGCACTCCGGTCGGGGGGACGGCCGGATCGACCGTGCCCGGAGGGTCGTCGGGGTCCGACTCCGGCTCGTCCTGCTTCGGCGCCCACCAGAAGCCGCCGTTCTCGTCGCCCTGGGTCTGGCGCAGCTCGCTCTGGTCGCGGCCCAGGATCTCGGTCGGCGGCGTGTTCTTGATGCCGTGGATGCGCAACTCCAGGACGCGGTGGGGCCATGCGTCGTCCTGGGCGTCTTCGCCCGTCCGCTCGTCGCTCATCCGCCGCCGTCCCTCCGCCCGCCGTCCCTCAGTGCGACGGGCGCAGACTACTCCGGGCGGCGGATGCGCGGCTACAGCGGATCCGGCTGTGGCAGACGCGGTCGGTACGGCGTAGTGTCCGTGCTATGAGCAACCCAGAGCAGCCGACCGGCGACGCACGCGAGAACCTCGAGGGCAGCTACACCGAGGTCGACGGCGAAGCGCCGCACGAGCGCACAGTCCACGGCCAGTACACCGAGACCGAGGGCGTCGGACCGGAGACGGAGACCGAAGGCTCCTACACGGAGTCCGACGAACCCGTCGACGCGCCCGAGGGCGAGTACACCGAGGGCGACTACAAAGAGCCGTGATCAGCGCCGCGCCTGGAGCGGGCGGGGCCCGGGTCAGGCGTATTGCTTGCGCGCCTTCTCGGCCTGAGCCTTGGCCTTCTTGCGCGCCTTCTTCACGTCGGGCGAGTTCCAGAACGACGTGAGGGAGCTGGTGAGCTGCTCGTAGCGCTCCCGGCCCGCACGGGCGCCGAGGAGGTACGCGGCGGCTAGAAGGACCAGGATGAGGAGAGTCTTTGGGCGCATGCCTCGACGCTAAACCTCAGGCAGCCTTCTGGGAAGGTCCGTAGACGAGCCTGTGGAGAACCGCGTGCACGGGCCCGGACAGGAACAGCAGGAACAGCCACCACAGGTTGATGGCGGGGAACAGGACGGCGAGCACCAGCGCGACGGCCATGATGATCAGCTCCGCCAGCCCGCGGGTCCGGTCGATGTCGGCGCGCGCCTGCTCGGTCATGAGCTCGGGATTCCGGTACAGCACCTCGGCGATGAGCCGCGTCGCGAGCATGGCCAGCACCATGTTGCCGATGTAGAGAGCGTAGACCTCCGGCCGCTGCCCGGCAGTAACGGAGATGACGTTGGCGGTGAACGGGATGATCGCGATCGCGAACAGCCAGAGGAAGTTGAGCCACACCATCCACGCGTTGTACTCGCGGACCCCTTCGAAGATGCGATGGTGCACGACCCAGAACCGCGCGATCACCGCGAAGGAGACCACGAAGGCGAAGATCTCCCAGAAGTTCTTGTCGATGAACTCACCGAAGGACGAATGGCCGATCTGCCCCGCCGCATCGACGAGCGGGAGGATGAGCAGCGTGATCGCGATGGCGACGGCAGCGTCCGAGAAGTTGACGAGCCGATCCAGCCCGCGCTCCGTCCTGATCAGCGCCATGCGGTCATTCTGCCGCACCGGTCAGTCGAGCAGCCCCAGCTCGAGGGCGCGGCGGACCGCGGACGTGCGATCGGAGACGCCCAGCTTCTCGTACGCGCGGCTGAGGTAGGTCTTCACGGTGGCCTCCCCGATGAACAGCTGCGCCCCGATGGCCGCATTGGTCAGGCCGTCGGCGGCGAGGCGGAGCGCCTTGACCTCCTGGGCGGACAGCGCCGGCGCCGACTGGCGGCCCTGCACCCGCCCGAGCAGCGCCGTGGCGGCCGAGGTCGCGAGCACCGTCTGGCCGGCAGCTGCGGCACGCACCGAACGCGCCAGCTCGGCCGGCGCGATGTCCTTCAGCAGGTAGCCGCTGGCCCCCGCCTCGATGGCCCGCAGGATGTCCTGGTCCGTCTCATACGTGGTCAGGACGACGACCCGGGTCGCGGGATGCCGGGCCGCGATGGCCCGCGTCGCCTCCACTCCGTCGCCGCCCGGCATCCGCAGGTCCATCAGGACGAGGTCGGGCTGCAGCTCGGCCACCTGTGCGACGGCCTCGGGACCGCTGCCGGCCTGGCCGACCACCTCGATGTCGTCGTAGCTCTGCAGCATCCCGCGGATGCCTTCGCGCACGACCGGGTGGTCGTCGGCGAGCAGGATGCGGATCACGGGGTCACCTCCACCGGTGCCGACGGGAGTTCGACGGTGAGCCGGGTGCCTGCGCCCGGCGCAGTGGTCAGCCTGAACACGCCGCCCACCTCGCGGATGCGGGCCTGCATCCCGTCGATCCCGTACCCGTCCCGGGGTGCGGCTGCGTCGAAACCGTGCCCGTCATCGCGCACCGTGAGCCCGACCGTGTCGGGCGCATAGGCGAGCTCGGCCTCCACCGTCACCGCTTGAGCGTGCTTGCGGACGTTCGCGAGCGCCTCCTGGAAGACCCGCAGCGCGACCACCTCGACGGCGGGAGGGGCCGGGCGCGGCTCCCCCTCGACGCGGAAGGCGACCGGGATGCCCGTCTCGTCCTCGAACCGCGCCGCCACCCGGCCGAGCGCCTGCTCCAGGGTCGACTCCGCCAGGCGGCCGGGCGTGAGCGCGGCGATGATGCGGCGCGACTCCTGGAGGTTCTCCTGCGCGGTCTCGGTCATCAGCTCGACGTGGCGGCGCGCGGTCGCCGGATCGGCCTCCAGCTCGCCCTGCACTGCGTGCCCGAGCGTGACGATGCTCGTGAAGCCCTGCGCGAGCGTGTCGTGCATCTCGCGGGCGATCCTCTCCCGCTCCGCGGCGGCGCCCTGCTGCTCGGACAGCTCGGCGATCTCGCGCTGCTGCTCGCGGAGCCGCTGGATGAGCAGCCCGCGCTCCCGGCTCTCCTTCGTCACCGCCGTGATGCGGTTGCTGAAGTAGATCGACACGGCGATGATCAGCACGGTGAGACCCAGCGTCCCGGCCACATCCTCCGGATCGAGGTCGCCGACCAGCCACCGCACCAGCAGGCCGCCGACATTGATGAACACGATCGCCGCAGCGGCGGAGATCGGCGACAGCACGAGGAAGAACTGCGGCGACACGATGAACAGGGCGATGTTCGCCCAGTTGTTCAGCCCGTACGCGACGAAGTAGACGGCCGTCGCGATCCCGACATACAGCCAGGCGCGCCAGCTGTTCTTCTGGAGGCCGGCCCGGCTGGGCCGGGCGAGGAACCAGTAGACCGGGAAGAGCGCGAGGACGAGGCCGGCGGACGCGACGGTCCGCGGGTAGCCGCTGATCGGGTTGGCCAGGATGAGCAGCACCGACGCCAGGGTGGCGGCGGCGGAGTACCCGATCCAGTCCCCGAACCAGCGGTCGTCCACGCGCTCTGCCACGATCAGACTGTAGCCGCTCGCTCGGCCGGCGCCGCGTCGGCGCCCTCCGGGAGGGAGGTACGGCCAGCGGGGTAGAAGACGCCCACCACTGCGACGACGACCATCGCGGCCGCCATCCCCCAGAAGGCCCACTGGACGGCGGAGGCATAGTCGGCGCGGACCGCGTGCAGGATCTGCTCCTGGATCGCCGCGGGCAGCTTCGAGAGCGACCCGCCGTCTCCGGACGCGCCGCTGATCCGGTCGACCGCGGTCTGCGCGTCCGACGCCGAGCCGCCGAGCTTCACGAACGAGTCGGTGAGCAGGTCGGTCAGCCGCGAGGTGACGATCGTGGTGAACACCGCCAGGCCGAGCGCCCCTCCGAAGTTCTTCATCGTCTGGCTGATCGCGCTGACCTCGCCGTAGCTGGCGCCGATGGCGCGGTTCACGGCGTCCGTCGAGACCGGGCTGAACATCAGGCCGATGCCCGCTCCGGCGACCACGATCGGCCACGTCTGCTGGTTGAAGAAGGCGTGGGCGTTCAGCGAGAGGTCCGTCATGCTCGAGGCCAGCCAGCCGAAGCCGGCCGCGCCGATGATGCCGCCCAGCAGGACGACGCTGCGCGCGCCGCTCTTGTCGAACCGGACCGATCCGAGCCGGCTGGCGACCACGAAGCCGATGAAGAACTTCAGGAAGAGGAGGCCGGTCTCCCCCGCCGACAGCTGCAACGACACCTGGCCGTAGACGCTGAGGAAGAAGAACGTGCTGATGAAGGCGATCGACGCGAACAGCGTGGCGATGGTGGAGAGGGTGAAGCCGCGGTCGCGGAACGCGGCGATGCGGATCAGCGGGTGGCCGCTCCTGCGCTGCACCAGAACGAAGAGCACGAGCAGTGCAGCCCCCACGACCAGGGAGCCGATGACGGCAGGGTCGGCCCAACCCCACGGGCTGGCCTGCTGGAGGCCGAAGACGACGAGGCCCATCCCTGACGCGACGATGGCCGCCCCGAGCCAGTCGATCCGCTCGTCCCGGCGGGCTGAGGGCCGCGCGGCGACGAGCACGATCACGAAGGCGGCGACGGCGATCGGCACGTTCACCCAGAAGATCGCCCGCCAGGTCCACTGCGTCAGGTAGCCGCCCGCGATTGGGCCGATGGCCGTCATGGCTCCGGTGATGGCGAAGAAGATCGCCATCGCGCGACCGCGGCTCTCCCGGGCGAAGCCGTCGACGACGATGCCGATCGCAGCGGGGAACATGATCGCCCCGCTGACTCCCTGCAGTGCGCGGGCGGTGACCAGCCACGGCTCCGCGAGGTCCCCGGTCGGTGCGAGGCCGCAGAGCAGGGACGTGATGCCGAAGCCGGCGATGCCGACGAGCGCCATGCGCTTGTGGCCGACGACGTCGGCGACGCGTCCGCCGAGGAGGAAGAACGCGGCGGTCGTGAGCAGGTAGACGTTGACGGCCCACTGCATCCCGTCGTGGGTGAGTCCGAGGTTCTGCTGGATGCTCGGAGCGGACAGGGCGACGATCGTCTGGTCGATCGTCGTCATCGAGACGGCGAGGATGAGACCGGTCAGGGCCAGGTTGGACGATTTCATACGTTCAGACTGGCGTCGCGGGCGGAGCCGCGGCACCGGCGGGCGGGTGTCACCCGTGTCCGCCGATCGGTGGACGCGTCAGCGGATCGGGCGGTGATTGCATGCTTGACTTGTGTAATACACTGGTGCTATCTTTTGTACTACACTTATCCGATGGCACCGATCACCTGGGCGCACAGTGCAGACAGACACCATGTCCCTCATGAGGACGCCGTCCATGCGATCGTGAACGCCGTGTACTTCGTCCCGCGGCTTGACGAGGGTCGCACAGGCGGGATGGCGCCCGATCTCTACATCGGCCCAGGACGGGATGGCCGATTGCTCGAAGTGATGCTCGAGCGTGTGTCACGGACGGAGGCGACCGTGTTCCATGTGATGTTGGCGCGGACCAAGATTGTGAATGAGGCGAGACGGAGGCTGGGAAGGTGAACGGGAAGATGAGCAACGCTGACGAAGACCGCTACGCCGAAGCTGCCGCATGGGCAGAGAGCATCGAGGAGATTCCCGAGAACGCGACCGTCGTGGACGCCGCGGAAAGCCACGACGGTCGGGCGCTGATGGAGGAACTGCTCGGCTCTCCCGAAGCGGTTGAGCGCGCGATGGGGAGGCCTCGCGTCGACGGAAGCATGTCGCCGGGGCATTCCCCTGTACGGCAGGTGCGGCTGACTCGCGAACTGGACGAGCTTCTCACGGCGCGCGCAGAGGCCGAACACCGCAAGCGGAGCGAAGTGATCCGGGAAGCTCTCGACACCTATCTGAGGAGCGCGTAGTCCTCATGGCCGACCGGTGGACGCGTCAGCGGATCGGGCGGTCCGCGGTCGTGTCGGCCGTCGCCCAGTCGGGCCGCAGCCGCTCGACTCCGTCGAGGAGCAGGTCGAGGCCGGTGACGAACTCCTCGTCGTAGTCGTAGCCGGCCCGGCCGAGCTCGGCCACCACTTCGAGCAGGTGCGGGAACAGGAGGGCCAGCTCGGGCGGGATGGCCTCCTGCTTCTGCGCCGCCACCTCCCCCGATTCCTCGGCGGTCTCGAACGGCAACGTCTTCTCCTGCAGCGCGAAGCCGTAGACGTAGGCGTCGAGCGCGGACGTGACGTGCACCGTCGTCCGGAAGGAGAAGCCCGAGAGCCGGAGGCAGCCCATCATCGCGTCGTGCTGCCGGAGGTTGTGGAGGCCGGGACGCAGCCGCGCCTCCATCATCCCCACCGCCCAGCGGTGACGCAGCAACGCCTGACGGAGCGAGATCGAGCGACGCCGCATCGCCTCCCGCCAGCCGAGCTCCCGGTCGGGCGCGTCCACTTCGCTCCAGACCCTGTCGACCATCGCGTCGAGCAGCTCGTCCTTGTTGGCGACGTGCTTGTAGAGGGCCATCGGGACGACGCCCAGGCGACTCGCGAGCGCACGCATGCTGAGGCCGTCGAGCCCCTCCCGGTCGGCCAGGCCGAGCCCGGCGTCGACGACGCGGTCGACGGTCAGGGTGACGCGTTCCGTCGGCTCGCTTGACATGGTGTACAGCGTACACCTATCCTCATGCTGAGCGGGTGTACGCCGTACACCTCACCCTCGAAGGGAACACCATGGACTCCGACCGTCGCCGCTCACTCGCCGCGGGCGTGCTCTTCCTGATCACGTTCGTGACCTCCATCCCGGGCGCGCTGCTGTACGGGCCGGTGCTGAACGACCCGCACTTCGTACTCGGCGCGGGGGCGTCCGGGCCCGTGCTCGCCGGGGCGCTGCTCGAGATCGCACTCGTCATCGCCAACCTGGGCACCGCGCTGGTGCTGTACCCGGTGCTCCGGCGGACGAGCCCGGCGCTCGCCCTCGCCTACGTCGTGGCGCGGGTGATGGAGTCGACCCTGATCGCCGTCGGGATCCTCAGCCTGCTCACGGTGGTGACGCTGCGGCAGGACGGGACCCCGGCGGGCGGGACGGCAGCCGCCGCGGTCGTCGTCTCGCAGGCGCTGGTCGCGCTGCACGGCTGGACCTTCCTGCTCGGGCCGGGGTTCGTCGTCGGTCTCGGCAACGGGCTGATCCTGGGCTGGATGCTGCACCGCGCGCGCCTGCTCCCTCGCGGCTGGGCCTGGGTCGGCATCATCGGAGGCCCCCTGGTCTCGCTGTCCGGGATCGCGGTGCTGCTCGGCCTCTACGACCAGGTGTCGGCGTGGTCGGTGGTGCTGACGCTGCCCGAGGTGGTCTGGGAGCTGTTCCTCGGCGTCTACCTGACGCTGCACGGGTTCCACGCCCGCGCGCGCCAGGCGACAACGCCCGGCACAACGCCCGCCGCGCCGCCCGCCGCGGTCACGCCAGCGACGTGACGAACTCCTGAATCGAGGTCACCGTTGCGCCGCTGCGCGGGAACACCTTCTCGGTGAGGACGCGGTGCACCTCGGGGTCCGCATCCCAGCAGCCGTCGTCGAGGACCACCAGGCGGTAGTCCCGGTCCGCCGCATCCCGCACGGTGGAGAGCACGACGCCGGCTGTGGCGATGCCCGTCAGGACGAGGGTGTCGATGCCGCGCTCGGCCAGCTGGTCGGCGAGGTCGGTCGTGCCGAAGGCGCCGACCCGCCGCTTGCGCACCACGATCTCGTCCTCCGCCGGGGCGAGGCGGGCGTCGATCTGCGTGCCGGGGGCGTCCGGGTCCATGCCCGCTCCCGCGGTGGCGAACCGCGAGCTCGCGGGGACCTGCGCCACTTCGTCGGCGGTCAGAGCGACGCGGACATAGCCGACGGTGGCGCCCGCGTCCCGCGCGGCCTGGCGGGCGCGGACGAGTCCGGCCACGAAGGGGTCGGGGTCGGGGTGCCGCGACAGGATGCCCTGCTGCAGATCCATGATGAGCAGTGCGGTGCGGGCGGGGTCCAGCTGGAGATCGTTCACGTATGTAAACTATCGCGGCCGGGCTGTGCGGGAGGTCAGAGGCCGAGCGACTTCTTGATGAGCGCCTCAGCGTCCTCTGTCCCGGCGGCGCGCTCGGTCGCCTCCTGGTTGGCCTCGGTGACGGCCTTGACGACCTCGTCGCGCTGGATCCGGATGCCCCGCGGCGCGTCGATTCCGATGCGCACACCGTCGCCTCGCGCGTCGAGGATCGTCACGACGATGTCGTCGCCGATGAGCACCCGCTCCCCCGCCTTGCGCGTCAGTACCAGCATCCGCCCAGCCTATCCGCCGGGTGGGGCGTCCAGCCACAGCACCGGGAGGCCGAGCCGGTGCACGGAGTCCGGCGAGCGGGTGAGGAGGGCGCCGGTCGCGGCGACCGCATCGACGGCGAGCACCGCATCCACCGCGCGGACCCACTCGGCGGTGTCGTCGTGCTTGCGGGACACGTCGACCGCGACCCAGACCTGGTCGGGGGCGATCGAGGCGAGGTCGGCGGCGGCCTCCGCCACGTCAGCCGGGTGGGCCAAGGGGAACGCGGCGACGACCGGGATCTCGCGACGGACGCCGTCCGCCCGGGCAGCCAGCGCATCCCGGCGGTCGGCGACGCGCTGCACTTCGGCGCCGGCGTCGGCGGAGGCCGCGAGCACGACGGCCGCCTCGTGCGCCTCGCCGCCGAGCCCCACCACGAGCGTCAGGTCGCCGCGACCGCGGAGGCGCGCCGGGGGCGGCCCGGCCTCCGCGACCCTGTCCCCGGGAGCCGCGTCCCGCTCCTCCGACCCGCCGAGTTGCGACATGAACTCACCACTCGGCGGGAATTCGAGCAACGACTCACCACTCGACGGCGCACGTGGAGTCGCGGGCGGGTCCACCGCGCGGACGAGGTCGTCGAGCACCGCCTGGAACGCCAGCGACGACGTGGAGACCGCGGGCAGGATCTCGTCGTCGCCTTCGCCGACCCACTCAGGCCGCGATCGACTCCGCACCGCGCACCACCCCCACCGTCTCGATCGCGGCCTGGACGGCCGTCACCTCCTGGTACGACAGCACCGCGAGCCCCGCGATCTGGCCTGCCACCAGCCGCCGGATCGCCGGGCGCAGCGCCGGCGCGCACACCAGCGCCGCCGACACCCCGGCGTCGTCGAGTCGCCCGGCGGTGTCGCGGAGGGACGCGAGCACACCCTCCAGCCGCACCGGGTCCAGCACGATCTGGGTCCCGGCCTCGGACGGCCGGAGGCCCTCCAGCATCGCCTGCTCCAGGCCCGGGTCGATCATGATGACCCGCAGCGTCCCGTTGTCGATGTGCGGAGCGACCACCGCGGGACCGAGGGCCGCGCGCGCCGCCTCCACGAGTCCTTCTGGATCGTTCGACACCTTCGCCCGCAGGGTCAGCGCCTCGAGGATGCGCGGCAGGTCGTTGATCGGCACCTGCTCCGCCAGCATGCCCTGCAGCACCCGCTGCACCTCGGCGAGCGACAGCAGCGCCGGGATGAGCTCCTCCACCGCGGGCGGGTTCACCTGCTTGACGCCCTCGGTCAGCAGGCGCACATCCTCCCGCGTCAGCAGCCGGGCGGCGTTCGCCGTGATGATCGACGACAGGTGCGTGATGAGCACCGAGACCCGGTCGATCACCGTGGCGCCGCCCAGCTCGGCGCTGTGCCGCATCTCGGACGGGATCCACTTCGCCGGGAGGCCGAACACCGGCTCCACGGTCGGCGTTCCGGGCAGGTTGTCGAGGGCGTCCCCGAGCGCGAGCACCCGGCCCGACGGCGCCTGGCCGCGCCCCGCCTCCACACCGGCGATCTTGATGACGTAGGTGGAGGGCGGCAGCTCGGCGCTGTCGCGCGTCCGCACCGGCGGCACGATCACGCCCAGCTCGAGCGCGATCTTCCGCCGCAGCGCGCGCACCCGGGCGAGCAGGTCGTCGGAGGCTCCGCTGACGATGTCGACGAGGTCGGGCGCGAGCGTGATCTCGAGGGCGTGGACGCGCATCTGCTCGATGAGGTCCTCGGTCGTCTCGGTCTTCGTCGCGGTGGCGACCGCGTTCTGCGCCGCCTGCGCCTTCTTCGCCGCGTTCTGCGCGGTCTTGATCCGCTGCGAAGCGAAGATCAGGAACGCGCCGACGAGCACGAACGGGATGGGCGGCATGCCCGGGATGAGCGCCATCACGATCGCAGCGCATCCCGCGATCATCAGCGCGTTGCGCGACTGGCTCAGCTGGTTGTGAGCCGTCGTCCCCATCTCGGATTCGGCGTTCGAGCGGGTGACGATCATGCCGGTCGAGACGGCCATGAGAAGGGCCGGGATCTGCGACACCAGGCCGTCGCCGATCGTCAGGAGGGTGTACGAGTTGACCGCGTCGCCGAGTTCCATGCCGCGCTGAATCATCCCGATCGCGATGCCACCCACCACGTTGATGATGATGATCAGGATGCCGGCGATCGCGTCGCCCTTGACGAACTTCGAAGCGCCGTCCATCGCGCCGTAGAAGTCGGCCTCGGCCGAGACTTCCGCGCGCCGGGCACGGGCCTGCTCCTCGGTGATGAGTCCGGCGTTCAGGTCCGCGTCGATCGCCATCTGCTTGCCCGGCATCGCGTCGAGGGTGAACCGCGCGCCCACCTCGGCGACGCGCTCCGCGCCCTTGGTGACCACGATGAACTGGATGACGACCAGGATGAGGAACACCACAGCGCCGATGATGATCGACCCGCCCACGGCGACGTGCCCGAACGCCTGGATGACCTGGCCGGCGAACCCGTCGCCCAGCACCAGCCGGGTGGAGGCCACGTTGAGCCCCAGCCGGAACAGCGTCGCGACCAGCAGCAGCGACGGGAACACCGAGAAGTCGAGGGGCTTCTTGACGAACATCGTGGTGAGCAGGATGACCAGCGCCAGCATGATGTTGACGATGATGAGCAGGTCGAGCATCCACGACGGCACCGGCACGACCAGCAGCATGATGATGCCGACCACACCGATCGGAACCGCGAGCTTCGCGGCCAGTCCCTTGTTCTGCTTCATGACAGCCCTCCCTGCAGCTGAGGTCGCATCGTGTGCACGCCGGCCGAGGACCCGCGCTGCTTCAGCGACATGACGAAGGCCAGCACGCGCGCGACCGCGTTGTAGAGGTCGACCGGGATCTCGTCGCCGATCTGGCACCCGGCGTGCAGCGCCCGCGCCAGCGGGATGTCCTTCACGATGGGCACGCGTTCCTCCTCGGCCTTCTCACGGATGCGCAGCGCGATCGCGCCTGCGCCCTTCGCCACGACCCGGGGAGCGGACTTCCCCGGCTCGTACTTCACGGCGACCGCGATGTGCGTCGGGTTCACGAGCACCACATCCGCCCCTCCGATCGCGGCGATCATGCGATTGCGGCTCATCGCCAGCTGGCGGGAGCGCCGGTGCGACCGGACCAGCGGGTCGCCCTCGCTGTTCTTGTTCTCGTCGCGGAGCTCCTGCTTGCTCATGCGCGTGTGCTTGCGGTTGCGGCGCATGACGACCAGCACATCCAGACCCGCAAGCACCAGGCCGGCACCGACGGCGGCCTGCAGCAGACCCGCGGTCCCGCCCGAAGCGGCCGACAGCAGCGACGTCAGCGGCATCGCCCCGGAAGTCAGCAGCACCGGCATGAGCCCCTGCACGACGAGGAACAGCCCGATCGCCACGACCGCCGACTTCAGGAGGGTCTTGGCCCCCTCCCACAGGGCGCGCATCCCGAACACCCGGCCGATGCCCTGCACGATGTTGAACTGCTCGTACTTGCCCTCGAGCTTCTTGAAGTGGATGCCGCCCTGCACCGCCGCCGCGCCCACCACGGCGAGCGCACCCACCGCGAGAAGCGGCCCGATCGTCGCCATGATGCTGCCGAGGCCCTGTCCGAGGGCGGCGACGGCTTTCGCCGGGTCGGGGCTCTCGATGACGGAGCGGACGGAGAACAGCTGGTCGATCGCCGCGGTGGTCCCGCTCTGCAGCGTGAACGGCAGCATCACCGCCGCAGCACCGACGCCGACCCAGGCGGTCAGGTCCGAGGACTTGGAGAGCTTGCCCTTCGACCGGGCCTCCTTCATCCGCTTGTCGGTCGCCTTCTCGGTGCGTTCCTGCGCGTCGCTCATCCGCCCACCCCCAGCATGATCTTCACCGCGGTGTCGGTCAGGCCGGAGACGACCCCGGGGAGCGCGACGAAGACGATCGCCGAGAGGACGACCGTCAGCATGATCTTCAGCGGGAACCCGAGCGAGAAAGCGTTCAGCGCGGGCGCGACGCGGGTCAGGAGGCCGAGGCCGACATCCGCGAGGAACAGCACGACGATCAGCGGACCGGCGATCTGCAGCGCAGCCAGGAACATCTGGGTGACCCCGGAGACCATCTCCTTGACCGGGTCGGCGAGATCGAGACCGGCCGCGAGGGGGATGGCGTCGAACGTCCGCACCAGCCCGCCGATGATGAGCTGGTAGCCGCCCGACGCGAAGAGAAGCGCGAGGGCGGTCAGCTGGAACATCCGGGTGAACTGCGCGCCGTTGATCATCGACTGCGGGTCGAACGCCTGCGCCAGCTGGAAGCCGCCGAACAGGTCGATGAGGCTGCCGGCCGACTGGATGGCCGCGAAGACCAGGAAGACGAGGAACCCGAGCGTGGCGCCGACTGCGAGCTCCCGCACCATGGCGAGCAGGAACGCGCCCGTGTCGCCTGAGTGGTAGCCGGCGCCGACCCGCGGCGCGACGGCGATCGCGAGCCCGATCGCGAGCATCCCCTTCACCTGCGCCGGGAAGCCGTTGTACGAGAACGGGGGCGCGATGACCAGGAAGGCCACCATCCGGAGGGAGGCCAGCGCGACCGCCTCGATCGCCGCGAGGTCGATGGGGATGTTCATCAGCCGCCGCCCAGCAGTTGCGGGAGCTTGTCGAACAGGACGTGCGTGAAGGTGACCAGCTCGGAGATCATCCACTGGCCGCAGATGATGAGCGCGACGGCGACGGCCGCGGCCTTCGGCACGAACGACAGCGTCACCTCCTGGATCTGGGTGATCGACTGCACGAGCGAGATCGCGAACCCCACGACCAGCGCGGTGATCACGATCGGCGCCGCCAGCTTGGCGGTCACCAGGAGTCCCTGCATGGCGATGTCGAGAACAGCGTTCGGGTTCATCCGCCACCTCGATAGCTCGTGATGAGGCTCGTGATGATGAGCCCCCACCCGTCGACCAGCACGAACAGGAGGATCTTGAACGGCAGCGAGATCATCACCGGCGGGAGCATCATCATGCCCATCGACATCAGCGCCGCCGAGACGACCATGTCGATCACCAGGAACGGCACGAAGATGACGAAGCCGATGATGAACGCGGCGCGCAGTTCGGAGATCATGAACGCCGGGATGAGCGTCAGCAGCGGGACGGAGCTCATGTTCGCGGGATTCGGGCGACCCGCCGCGCGGGTCATCAGCGCGATGTCCTCCTCGCGCGTGTGCGCCGCCATGAAGTGACGGAGCGGAGCCTCCGCGGCGTGCGTCGCGGCGGTGAAGTCGATGTGACCCGCGAGGTAGGGCTGAACGGCAGTCGTGTTGATGTCGACGAGCACCGGGCTCATGATGAACAGGCTCAGGAACAGCGCGAGCCCGGCGAGCACCTGGTTCGGTGGGATGGACGGCAGCGCGAGCGCGTTCCGCGTGATGGCCAGCACGACGAAGATCTTCGTGAACGACGACATCATCAGCAGCAGCGCCGGCGCGACCGAGAGCACGGTGATGCCGATCAGGGTGAGGATGGCGGCGCTCGGGGTCCCGTTCGGGCCATTGATGTCGAGGGTGATGCCGGAGCCGCCGGCGCCGCCGTCCGGCCCGGACGGACCGCTCGGGGTCGGGACCGGTGTCGGCACGGCGTGCGCGGCGTTCGCGCCCAGCAGCACGATCGCGGCGGCCACCAGCGCGACCAGCAGGCCGGCCAGCGCGAGGCGGGGCAGCCGCCCGGCGCGCGCCGTCACTTCCTGGGCCGCACCGCCGAACTCGCCTGACGCCACGTTGCCGGGGACAGGATCGAGCCTTTGAGTGCCTCGTCGAAGAGCGAGGCGCGTCCCTGCGCCGTGAGGAAGTCGGCATCCTGCCTGGAGGTGGTGCTGGTGCTGCTTGTGGTGCTGTCGCTGCTCGTGCTCATCGCCGGTGTGGCGTCGGCGGTGCCGGTCGCGGCCTCCGCCTGGCGGACGGGCTTGAGCGGGGTGACGTCCGCATCCTGCGGGCGGTCGGCGGTGTGGAGCACGGAGACCTGGCGCTCGGTGACGCCGAGCACGAACCGGTT
Source organism: Leifsonia sp. SIMBA_070 (assembly GCF_046534635.1). NCBI lineage: Bacteria > Bacillati > Actinomycetota > Actinomycetes > Micrococcales > Microbacteriaceae > Leifsonia > Leifsonia sp. SIMBA_070. Next base: position 192,392 of record NZ_JAWRYK010000002.1, read on the forward strand.
GCCGTCCACATCCACGACGACGACCGACGCCTTGGCCCCGATCCCCTGCCGCCCGACGACGGTCACCGCGTTGCCGCGACGGCCCCGGGCCGAGTTGCGCCCCTTCGTCACGCGGCGCTGCACGAACCACAGCAGCGCCACGATCACGCCGAGCACGACGAGCACGCGCAGGGCGATGAACAGGGTCTCCACGTCCCGCACTATCGGCCGCCGTGCCGCCCCCGTTAGCCCGTCCGCCAGGCGAAGGCACGCACGGCGCGCCGTCATGTTCGCCGGGGGCTCGCGTCGTATACAGGTGACGGTGCTCGCCGACGGCAGGACCGCTCCATCGACGAACATCCCCGGGGGACAGCTGTGACCGATGCCGACGATTCCGCGCCGCCGACCGCTCCTGGAACGGAGCCCCCGGCGCCCGAAGCCGACGCGCCGACCCGGCCGGGACGCGGCCGCCTCTGGGTGACGGTCACCGCCTTCGTCGTCCTCGCAACGGGTGCAGGCATCGGCGCCGGTCTCGCCTGGGAGGCGCTCGCCGTGGAGAGCACGTCGTCCGCCGCGAAGGAGCTGGCGACCGCCTCCCAGAAGCTGTCCGACGCCACCGATGCTCGCGGTGTCGCGCTCGACAAGGCGCACGCGTCGGTGTCCTCGCTGGACGAGTTCCTGAAGCATCCGCGGCCCGACTACCTCGACGAGGCCACCGCGAAGGCGCTCACCGACGCCGAGACGCAGCTTGCGAAGGACAGCGACAAGCTCGCGCAGGCGCGGTTCGTCGCCCCGCACCTTCCGGCGGCGAGCGCCGACCTCCTGCCCTGGACGGTCCTCGCCGACGTGCAGCACAAACTGGCGCTCGCCCGGGAGGAGAACACCCTCCGGCGGACGCGCGCCGCCGACCAGAAGCGACTCGACACCGCGCAGAAGGCCCTCGATAGGAGCTTCGCGGCCGTGTCCAACCAGCTCACGGCGCACGGCGAGCAGGTCCTGTCGGCGGCCGACTCCGCCACCTACGCGAGCAGGATCGTCCTCCGGCACGCCATCGACGACAGCACCTCCGATGCGAAGGACCTCGAGTCGAACGGCACCGGCCTCCTCCAGATCGAGACGGCGGTCGACGGCGTCAACGCCGCCCAGGCCGCGGGCGAGGCCGCGAAGCAGGACCCGGCCTACCCGGTCCGCGCGCAGATCGAGCAGTACGCGCGGTCGATCGCCCACGGCGTCAACCTGGACTTCGAGTGGCACAAGGAGGTCAGCGGGCTGGGCGACGGCTGGTACTCGGGCACGACCCAGTACCACGAGGACGACGGCGGATGGGCGACCATCGACCTCAACTTCAGCATCCAGGGCGGCTGGAGCGACGGCGACGTGGATGCGAAAGCCCTCGTCACGCACGAAGTCGGGCACTCGCAGGTGGTGCGCCCGGCGTGCAGGGCACTCTTCGACGGGCCCGCGTTCCGCGACGACGACGAGATGTGGGCGACCGCCTGGGCCATCTCGATGGGGTTCGACACCGGGGGCTCCGGCATCGAGGCGTACGGACGCCCGACCGACCAGCAGATCGCGGTCGCCGGGCAGTGCCGCTGACTCAGTCCAGGTCTTCGGCGGCGTCGAGGATCTTGGTGATCCGCACCGCGTAGTCCTGGTCGACAACGACGATCTCGCCGTGGGCGATGAGGCGGCCGTTGAGCAGCACGTCGGCGGGCGAACCCGCCGAGCGGTCCAACTCGATCACTGCGCCCGGCTCCATCGCGAGCACGTCGCGCACGGCCATCCGGGTGCGGCCGATCTCGACCGTGAGCGCCATCTCCACGTTGCTGATGCGCGCCAGCTTGCCGCCGAGAGCACCGCCTCCCGAACGTTCTGCGACGGAGGCGCGGCCGCGGACCGCGAACCAGCCCGCCACACCGGCCGGGCCGGTCAGGGCGAAGACCGTGGTCGACGGGTCGGTGAACAGCTCCGCGGCATCCTGCACCCGCGCGTCATCCAGCACGCCGGCGCCGAGCGTGTCGCTCGCCGCCTCCAGGGCCGGCTGCAGCACGTCCTGCAGGGAGACGACCGGCGAACCGTCGGCCCCCTCGTCCACCAGTTGCGGAGCCTCCAGCAGCACGACGGCCAGGTCGGCCGAGACGGCGCCGACGAACGTCGCGACGACCGCCTGCGCGCCGGCCGCCACCTCCGACCCCTGGCCGAGCAGCGGGGTGAGCGGGGCGCCGGTCGGCAGCACGCGGGCGAGCGCCTCCGCGGCGGCCTGGGCCTGGCCGAGGGAGAGTCCGGCGTTGGCGATGCTGGTCATGCTCATGGTTCAGTCCTCTGTGTCGATGATCACGCAGGCGAGACGCGAGCCGCTCGAACCGACGCCGGCCGTGGCGATGGTCTGTCCGCCGACGGTCAGGTCGAAGGGTCGGTGCTGCGGATGGGGGATCGGAAGCAGGTCGCCCACCGAGAGGCCGAGCACGACGCTCGGGCGGACGGTGGCGGGGGTGAGCCGCAGGGAGACCTCCACAGGGACGCGCGAGAGCTGCGCATCCACCAGCTCCCTGGCGTTCTCGGTGCTGTGCGTCGGATTGGTCTCGCCGAGCTGCGGGAGTAGGGCGACCGCCGGCAGCGCGACGGTCGCGCGGGCGGTGTTCTCGCCGACGCGGAGCTCGAACCCGGCGACGATCATCAGCTCGGAGGTCGCCGCCGCCTGCGCGAACTGCGAGTTGTACTGGATGGCGTCGACGCCGATCGGCGTGACCAGGAGGCCCCCGAGCGAATAGCGGAGGTCCTCAAGCGCGTCATCCATCAGCCGCCGGACGAGGGCGTGCTCGATCTGCGTGAAAGTGCGCTCGTGGTCGACCGGCGTCCCCTGGCCGCCCAGCATGGCGTTCACCCACGACAGCGCGGCGACGGTCGGGAACTGGATGACGGCCTTCGGGGCGACGTGCTCCAGCTCGCACAGCACCATGGCGGTGGTCGCCGGAAGCGACGCGGCGTACTCGTCGTAGGTCTGCATCTGCACGGAGTCGCACTCCACCTGGCTGAGCACGCGGACCTTGGCGGTCAGCTGCGTCCCCCACTGGCGGGCGAACGTCTCGAACGCCAGCTCGAGCACGCGCGAGTGCTCGCGCGCGAGCGTCGTCGGCCGCCGGAAGTCGTAGACCGGCGCCTCGGGGGCGTCCGGTGCCGGGGCCTGCAGAGTCGTCACGGAGGCGACTATCGGCCGGGGCGCGGCGTTCGTTAGCAATGCGGAGTCCGGCCCGGAGCCTCCCGCCGTCCCCCTAACGACGGACCCGTCCGCGCCGATAGTGGGCTCGTGACGGCTCACCCGGAGCCGAGACCAGGATTCGCGCCCCATGATCGTCGTCACCCGATTGAACGACAGCCAGTTCGCGGTCAACCCCGACCTCATCGAGCGCATCCACGCCAGTCCGGACACCACACTCGTCATGGTCGACGGGGCGAAGTTCATCGTCACCGAGACCCTGTCCGAAGTGATCGAGAAGATCGCCGCGTACCGGGCGCGAGTGATCGCCCTCGCCCACGACCTCCCCGCCGCCGGCCCGCGCCCCGTGCCCGCGCCGCCGCTGGGACTCGTGACGCTGCCCGGACTGGACGACGAAGAGGTGGAGGCTCACCCCGAGGCCCGCGCCGTCCCCCTGCGAGCAAGGAAGAAGTAATGGACCCGGCAACGATCATCGGCATCGTCCTCGCGTTCGGCGCCGTCGTCGCGATGGTGACGATGGAGGGCGCTCACCTCAGCTCCCTGCTGCTCCCGGCCCCCATGGTGCTGGTGTTCGGCGCCACCATCGCGGTCGGCATCGCCAGCGGCACGATCAAGGACTTCCTGGTCGCCGTGAAGGCGCTCCCGCGTGCACTCCGCGGCAAGGTGGAGCAGCCGCAGCAGGTGATCGACCAGGTGGTCGGGCTGGCCGAGAAGGCCCGATCCAGCGGCCTCCTCGCCATGGAGCAGGAGGCGGAGGGCGTCGACGACCCGTTCCTGAAGCGGGCACTGCAGAACATCGCGGACGGCACCGACGGCGACGAGCTGCGGGTGCTGCTGGAGGACGAGATCGCGACCCGTTCGAAGAAGGACCGCGTCGCCGCCAAGTTCTTCAGCGCGATGGGCGGCTACGCGCCCACGATCGGCATCATCGGAACGGTGGTCTCGCTCACCCACGTGCTCGAGAACCTGGCCGACCCCGGCGAGCTCGGCCCGATGATCGCGAGCGCTTTCGTCGCCACCCTGTGGGGCCTCCTCTCGGCCAACTTCCTGTGGCTGCCGCTCGGCGCCCGCCTACGCCGCCTGTCCGAGTTGGACGTCGAGCGGATGACGCTCCTGATGGAGGGTGTCCTCGCCGTGCAGTCCGGGAGCCAGCCGCGCCTCCTCGGCGAGCGCCTGCGCGCCATGGTGCCGGACGGCGCCGACAAGTCCGCGACCAAGTCGGCGAAGGCCCCCCGGGCCGCCAAGGACCCCGTCGAAGAAGCGGCCTGAGATGTCCGCGCGCCGACGGAAGAGGCACGAGGAGCCCGAGGAGCACGAGAACGAGGAACGCTGGATGGCCTCCTACATGGACATGGTCACCGTGCTCATGTGCATGTTCATCGTGCTGTTCGCGATGTCGACGGTGGACGCGAAGAAGTTCGAGCAGCTCAAGGACTCCCTGGCGACCGGCTTCGGCCAGGTGAAGACGCAGAAAGTGGACACGGCCTCCGGGGTCGTGGTGCCGCCGAAGCACGTGGACGAGTCGGGCAAATCGACCGACTTCGCCCTGGCTCAACAGGAGGTGCAGAACCTCCAGCACCTGAAGGACGTCATCCAGGCGGCCCTCACCCGCGACGGCCTCCAGGATGCGGTGGAGATGAAGATCGACGAGCGTGGGCTGACGATCGGGCTGGTGGGCAACTCCACCTTCTTCGACTCCAACCGCGCCGAGCTGAGCGCGCGCGCCGTGTCGGTGCTGAACGACATCGGCCCGGTTCTGGCGCCGGCGTCGTACGCGGTGTCCGTCGAGGGTCACGCCGACCTCCGCCAGCCGGGCGCCCCGTACCCGACCAACTGGGAACTCTCGGCCGGGCGCGCCACCAGCGTGCTGCGCCACCTGGTCGAGGTGAACGGGTTCCCGCAGGGTCGCATCGCGGCGGTCAGCTACGGCTCGGCTCGACCGGTCGACGGCTTCACCGGCACGACCGACAACGACCTGGCGCAGAACCGTCGCGTGGATGTGGTGGTCCTGTCCGCGCAGGCCGAGGCCGTCCGCAAGCTCATCCCCCAGGCGCTGCAGTCCCCCGCCCCCGCGCCCTCCCCCGCGCCCTCTCCCGTCGGCGCCGGCTAACCCACCTCCTCCGGAACCGCCCGCCGTCGAGTACACAAAAAGTGCACGCGGAAGGCGGCTCCAGCGTGCACTTTTTGTGTACTCGACGGTGGGGGGTCAGGCGAGGGAGACGGCGCTCCACGAGACGGGAGGCAGCTCGAGGGTGAGGATGCCGTCGGCGAGGGAGGCTGCCGGGATCGGGCGGAGGCCGACGCGGTCCTGGTGCTCCAGCGTGTTCCTCGCGTAGACGTCCTCATCCCAGAGGGAGACGGCCTCGCGCACCCGCTCGACGCCCAGGTCGCGGACATCCACCCGGACGGTCTGCGTCTCGGTCGTGCTGCGGTTGACGACGAAGAGCGCCGCAGAGCCGTCCGCCTCGTCGACGGTCGCGACGGCATCGACGAGGTCGGCCTCGCCGTAGACCGCGGTCTGATAGGTCGCGGTCTCGATGGTCGGACGCAGCACCTCGCCGCGCGCCAGCCGGCTCGTCACCGAGAACGGGAAGAACGTCGTCTGCCGCCAGGCGTCCCCACCCGGCTCGGTCATGATCGGCGCGATCACGTTGACCAGCTGGGCGAGGGAGGCGCTGGTCACCCGGTCGTGGTTCTTCAGCAGCGTGATCAGGAGATTGCCGAGCACGACAGCATCCGCGACCGAGTAGACGTCCTCCAGCTGCCGCGGGGCGTATCGCCACTCGTCGTTGATCTCCTCCGACTCCTTGTGCTCGTCCAAGTACCAGATGTTCCACTCGTCGAACGAGATCTGGATCTTCTTCTTGCTCTTCAGCTTGTTGCCCACGTGGTCGGCCGTGGAGACGACCGTGTCGATGAAGTACTGCATGTCGACGGAGGACGCCAGGAACGAGCCGAGGTCGCCGCCGCGCTCCTGGTAGTAGGCGTGGGCCGAGACGAAGTCGACGTGGTCGTAGGAGTGCTCGAGGACGATGCGCTCCCACTCGCCGAAGGTCGGCATCCCGGATCCGGACGAGCCGCAAACGACCAGCTCGAGGTCCTTGTCGGCCATCTTCATCGCCGCAGCGGTGCGCGCGGCGAGCTTGCCGTAGTCGTCGGCCGTCAGGTAACCGGTCTGCCAGGGGCCGTCCATCTCGTTGCCGAGGCACCACATCCGGATGTCGTGCGGCTCCGGGGTCCCGTTGGCGATCCGTTGGTCGCTGAGCGCGGTGCCGGACGGGTGGTTGGCGTACTCGAGCAGGTCGAGGGCCGCTTGGATGCCGCGGGTGCCGAGGTTGACGGCGAGCATCAGCTCCGAGCCGGTCAGCTTCAGCCAGCGCGAGAACTCGTCGAGGCCGACCTGGTTGGACTCCAGCGAGTGCCAGGCCAGGTCGCGGCGGACGGGGCGCTGCTCGCGCGGGCCGACCGAGTCCTCCCAGCGGAAGCCTGAGACGAAGTTGCCGCCCGGGTAGCGGATCGTGGTCGAGCCGAGCTCGCGGACGAGCTCCACCACGTCGAGACGGAAGCCGTCCTCGTTCGCGGTCGGGTGACCCGGCTCGTAGATGCCGTCGTAGACACAGCGCCCGAGGTGCTCGACGAACGAGCCGAAGATTCGGCGGTTGACGGTCGCGACGCGGGCGGAGCGGTCGAGGGCGATACGGGTTTCGGACATGGGTCTCCTGTGATCCTGAGTTCGTGTGGTGCGGTACGCCTGTGCATCGTTGTTTACATCGTTGTAGGAGCCATCCTGCGGGACGGGTGCGACCGTGTCAACGGATGCCTCCTCAGACCGCGGTCGACTCGCGCTCGACCAGCCGGAAGGGCACGGCGACCTCCTCGGGGAGGAACACTTCCGACGATCCCTCGATCCGGCGGAGCAGCAGATCGATCGCGGTCCGGGCGATCTCCTCGCGGCCGGGGTCGATCGTGGACAGCGTCGGCATCGAGTACTGCGTCTCGTCGATGTCGTCGAACCCGATGACGGCGACGTCCTCGGCGATACGGAGCCCCGACTCCTGCAGCACGCGGAGCGCGCCAAGCGCGATGGCGTCATTGAAGGCGACGACTCCGTCGAACCGCTTGCCGGTCGCGAGGAAGTCGCGCATCGCCTCTGCGCCGTTGCGCCGGTGCCAGGAGCCGACCGGGATCACGAGCGACTCGTCGAACGGGATGCCTGCGGCCTCCAGCGCCTGCCGGTAGCCCTCGAGGCGGAGCGCTGCGGAGCCGATGACCTCTCCCGGATGCGCGCCCAGCGCGACGACCCTCCCTCGTCCTGAATTCAGGAGGTGCTCTGTCGCCGCGCGGGCTGCATCGGTATTGCGCATGGTCACGTGATCGCGCGCACCATGGAGGCTGCGGTCGCCCAGCAGCACCACAGGCGTCGTCAGCTCGGAGATGAGGTCGACGTCGCCCTGGTCGAGGGTCAGGACGCTGTAGAGCACGCCGTCGACCATCCGGGCGCGTGGCTGGCGGAGCACGTCGATCTCGTGTTGCCGGTCGTCGCCGAACTGCTCGATCAGCACGGCGAGTCCGCGCTCGGCGGCGGCGCGCATGACCGAGTCGGCGAGCTCGGCGAAGTAGGCGTTGCGGAGGTCCGGGATCATCAAAGAGATGACGTTGGTGCGCCCGGACCGCAGACTGCGCGCCGAAAGGTTCGGGGTGTAGCCGAGGGTGTCGATCGCGTCGAGCACCCTGCGGCGGGTCTCCTCGCGCACGTACGGGTAGTCGTTGATGACGTTCGAGACCGTCTTGATGGACACGCCGGCGAGCCGGCTGACGTCATGCATCGTCGCAGCCATGCTGCCCCCTCCGTGTCTCGCGTGCGCCTCCCTCAGACTTTACAACGTTGAAGGCCCCGCCTCGCCCGCCCCATCCCGCCGAGCCGTCCCGCCGCCCCATCCCGCCGAGTGGTGAGCACATGTCGCCACTCGCCCCGGATTCGAGCATCTACTCACCACTCGCGCGGTTGCTGAGAAGTGGGAGGCACGGAGGGGAGGGGGGCGGAGGCCGGTCAGCGGAGGGCGGCGGGGCGCGGAGGCCGGTCAGCGGAGGGCGGCGGGGCGAGTGCGGACGGGCGCGAGCCAGGTGGAGACGATGACGGCGGTGATCGCGCCGGCGGCCATGATCGCGGCGAGCACGACCACCTGGAAGCGGCCGGCCTCCAAGGGCGACACGCCTCCGAAGATCGCGCCGACGAACGCGCCGGGCAGGGTGACCAGTCCGGTGGTCTTCGTCTGGTCGACGGACGGGATCAGCGCCGAGTACACCGCGGTACGGGCCTGCTCGATGGTCGACTGCCGCGGGGTGGCGCCGAGGGCGAGCCACCCCTCCACTTCGTCCCAGTGGTCGTTGACGGCCTCGGTGAAGCGTCGACCGGCGAGCGTCGCAATGCTCATCGAGTTGCCGATCACGATGCCGCCGATCGCCAGGGCGTACCGGGCGCTGAACTCGATGGCGCCGGTGAGGAACACGACCGAGAACGACACGATCACCCCCGCCGCCATGGCCGACGCCATCATGAGGACGTGCTGGCGCGTCCATCCAATCCGATGGGAGGCCGTGCCGGCGGCGACCGAGAACATGACGAGCAGCGCGAGCGCGACCCAGAGCGGGTTCGTGATGACGCCGGCCAGGATGACGCTGATGATCGCCAGCTGGGCGGCACCTCGCAGGATCGCCAGCGCCGGCGCCCAGCGGTGGGGCACCCGGTACGCCGCCAGCACGGCGACGGCGACCAGGGCGAGGATCGCGACGCCGAGCAGGGTCGGCGCCAGCTCGGTGAGGATGGGCACGGGACGAGCCTACGAGGCCGAGGCGCTGCGCGGAGCAATCCGACCTTGCGAGCGTCGGATCAGGAAGCCAGCTGCTGAACGCGCTGCTTCGACAAGCCGAGGACCGCTCCCGCCTCCGCCTGACTCATGTGCTCATCAGCGAGAAGCGTCCGCACCGCCGCCCGGCGCAGTGCTGCCGCCCGTTCTGCAGCCTCATCGGCTTGTGCACGCAGGGCTTCGGCTTGCGCCCAGGTCGTGGCCACTGTCTCCGGTAACTCGTACGTCACGTGAACAGTGACCTCCTCGACCTCGACATCGAGGAGGGCTGCGACGAGATCCCGGGCCATGATCGCGATCTCACGGATGGAGCGGGCCTGGGTGACAGCATGCAGCTCGGGAACCCGCACCAGCCACCAACGGCCCTCTCGACTCGCAACGGCATCGAACGTGCGGTGGCCTGTACCGGTGTCTTCTGCGCTCTTCATGTCCGAGCCCTGACGATAGGCTATGGGGCCTTGTCGCGCAAGACAAGGGCCTATGGTCATCACCTGTATTGCCAGTAGACGTGCCTGCCCGGATGGGCCGCTCCTGGTTGGCGGACCCTGTCGCCGGCGACAGCGCGGATCTCCGACGGGAGGGCGCGGATCGACGACGGAAGCCCCCGGGAGGATTACCGCTTCAGGTTGGTCAGCTCCTGCAGGACCTCGTCGGAGGTGGTGATGATGCGGGCGTTCGCCTGGAAGCCGCGCTGGGCGACGATCAGGTTGGTGAACTCCTGCGACAGGTCGACGTTGGACATCTCGAGGGAGCCGCCCTGGAGCTGGCCGAGGCCGTCCTCGCCGGGGCCGCCGAGCTGGGCGGCGCCCGAGTTGACGGTCGCGCGGTAGGTGGAGCCGCCGGCCTTCTCCAGGCCGCCCGGGTTGACGAAGGTGGCCAGCGCGATCCGGCCGACGGCCTGCTTGTCGCCGTTCGAGAACAGGCCGGTGATCGTGCCGTCCTTGTCGAGGGTGAACGACTCGAGCGTGCCCGCGGCGCGGCCGTTCTGGTCCTTGAAGGCGACGGTGGTGATGCCCGCATAGCCGGTGACCGCACCCAGGTCGACGCCGACGCCGCCGACGGTGAGCGCCCCACCGCCGGTGAGGACGCCGTTGGTGAAGGTGAGCGAGGAGGTGCCGGTGGCGCCCGCAGCGTCGGCGCCCGCGACATCCCAGCCCGTCCCCGTCTTGGTGAAGGTCAGCGTCAGCTTGCGGGCGGTGCCGTTGGCGTCGTAGACGGAGATATCGCGCACCAGCTGGTCGCCGTTGACCGCGTCCGACGGGAGGTTGCCGGTCACCGTGGAGGTCGTGGTCGCAGCCGCCGGGGTGACGGCCTTCAGCGGGATGGTGATGTCGCTGAGCGCTCCACCCTGCTGGACGACGCCGTTCACGGCGTTCCAGCCCTGCAGCACCGCGCCGCCGGGGCCGACCAGGCGGCCGAGCGCGTCCGGGTCCAGGGAACCGGCGCGCGTGTACACCGTCTCGCCGCCGACCTTCATCACGAAGAAGCCGTCGCCGTTGATCATCATGTCGGTGGAGCGGCCGGTCGCCTGCGCCGCACCCTGGGTGAAGTTGGTGGAGATGCCGGCGACGAGCACGCCGAGGCCGATCTGGGCGGGGTTGGTGCCGCCGGTCTCCGCCTGTGCGCCGCCGGCTCCGCGGACCAGCTGCGAGAGCGTGTCCTGGAACTGCACGGCGGACGCCTTGAAGGCGGTCGTGTTGACGTTCGCGATGTTGTTGCCCGTGACGTCGAGCATGGTCTGGTGCGAGCGGAGACCGGAGATTCCGGAGTAGAGCGAGCGGAGCATGGGTGATTCCTTTCGTGAGGAAGTTCGTGCGAGAGGTCAGGCAGTCGGCGTGGCGGATGTGGCGGGCGCGGTCGGCGTGGTGGGCGAGCTGGGCGTCACCACGCCGAGGATGGAGTCGAGCGCGATCTTCTGGTCGCCGATGGAGACGATGGGCACCGAGCCCGCGTACGAGACGGACGACGCGATCCCGGTCTGGGTGTCACCGTTCTTGTCGAGGTAGCTCACGGTGTGGCCGATCAACGCCGCCGCGGCCTGCCGCATCTGGAGGGCGAAGCCTTCCTGGGCGGTGGTGTCCATGTTGGTGAGCTTCTCCATCATGGCCAGCTGCGTCGTCTGCGAGATCATCTGGTTGGTGTCCATGGGCGAGCTCGGGTCCTGGTTGCGCAGCTGGGTGACCAGCAGCTGCATGAACGCCTCGCTGTCGAGCGACTGCTTGGGCGTGCGGGTCGGCGTGGTGGAGTAGATGCCGCCCGTGGAGGCGGTATCCACTCCGGTGATGGGGTCGACGGCCACGGTGGCTCCCTTCTAGACGATCAGGTCGATGGTGTGCGTGGACCCGTCCGCGGGTGCGTGCGGGGTGGGGCGCGGGGACGCCGCGGGCGCGGCGGGCGGGCGGGGTTCCTCGCGCGGCCGGCCGGGGTACGGGCGTCCGTCGGCGGGGGCGTCCTGCTGCGGCGACGGCTGGCTCTGCGACGAGAGGTCCAGCGTGCCGCTGAGTCCTGCGCTGCCGAGGTCGCGGCGGAGGTCCGGGAGGATCGACCGCAGCGCGTCGCGCCCGACATCCGTCGGGGCGAACAGCTCGACGCGGACGCCCTCGCCTCCGACGTGCGCCCGCACGGTCACCGGTCCGAGGGTGTCGGGGGCGACGTGCACGGTCATCACGTGCTCGCCCGCGCCAGCGGCGGCCAGGGTGAACACCGGCCGGGCGAGCTGGGCGGGGAGGGACGGAGCGGTCGTGGGCACCGGCGCAGGAGCGGCCTGCGGGGCGGCCGGCCGCTCTGCGGCGACGACGGCCGGCGAGGGAGCCGCCACCGTGGGTGCGCTGGTGGAGGATGCTGCGGGCGCGTCGACCGGCGCTTTCGGACGAATGGAGGCTGCGGCGGCGGCGCTGTCGAAGGTGCCGCTCGTCGCATCCACAGAAGTGGAGGCCGCCGTTGCGGGTGGCAGGGCGGACGCCGTGTTCGAGGGTGTGGGCCGTGCGTCCGCCCCCACCCGTGTTTCGGGGACGAGCGGCACTGTGGCCTGGGCATCGGCGTGCGGGAAGGGCCCCTCGGCTCCCTGCGGCGTGGCTGCGGAGGCGGCGGTTCCGGCGGGCGTGGCGGTTCCCACGGGAGCACCCGGCGTTCCGCCGGCTCGAGCATCGCTCGTGGGAACGGCAGCAGATGCGGGCGCCGGCGTGGTCGCCTTCGTCCCCGGGGTCCGATTCGGACCGGAGGGAGCTGCGCCTGCCTCTCCGACACCGATGATTTGAGCGGTCGTGGACGACGGCGCAGCCGCCGGCGCCGCTGCGTCCGAAATCGGCGCTGCGGCATTCACCGCTGTCTGCACAGCGTCTGCCGCGGAGGTCCAGGGGGCGGAGGCGGTCGCTGCGCCCGTCGCGGCAGGCGTGACGTTCGGCACCGGCAGGACCGGGGTCGCAACGGCACTCGCCGCTCCCGTAGCATCCCTCGTCGCAGCGACGTCAGGCGCCGGCGCCGTCGGACTCGTCGGACTCGTCGGGGCAGCGCCGCTCGCATCGGGTGAGGCGGTTGCGTCGGGCGAGCCGTGCCCGGACGCCGCGTCGTTCGTCGGCTGGGCGTCCTGCCCGGTCACGGCCGAAGCGTCCGCCCGCGGTCCGGCCGCCTTCGTGGTGTGCCGACCGTGCGCGGGGTGCGCAGCCTCTCCCCCACGACCCGCAGGTCGGCTCGCCTCGTGCCGGGCTCCGCCCGGTCGCGCGCCGGGGTGCTGGTCGCGGGGCGCATCGTCGACCGCCCCCTGGAGGAACGCGTCGAATGCCTCGCCGGACCGGGACTCGGCGCCCCGCGAAGGCGGGCGGACCCCGGTCGGCGCCGCAGTCGGCGCCGCGGTCACGGCCGCCGGGGTCACAGCGAGCCCCCCTGAGCCAGCGACGCGAAGAGGGACCGCAGCATGTCCGCCTGAGCCGACGAGCCGGAGGCGCTGGACAGCCCGGACAACCCCGACAACCCCGCCAACCCCGACAACCCCGTCGCAGAAGACGCCGCGGGCGCCGCCTGCGGCACCACCCGCCGGATGGTCACGATGTCGGAGTCCTTCATCCAGTTGTCAACCAGGCTCACGTTGCGTCCTTCGCTCGGCGCGTGGATGACCTTGCCGTCGCCCGCGTAGATGACGATGTGCTCTCCGCCGTTCGTGACGATGAGGTCCCCCGGTTGGGCCTCGGCGAGCGACGGCACCTCCGTGCCCACCGTCGACTGACCGGAGACCAGTCGCGGCACATCGATCCCGAGGTCCTTGTAGACGCGCTGCACCAGCCCGGAGCAGTCGAGACCGGAGGCGCTGGTCCCGCCGAAGACGTAGGGCACGCCCAGGTACTTCTTGGCGTCCGCGACGACGTCCGCTCCCGTGACGGCGCCCGCGCCCGTCGACGAGCCGTCGGTCGCGCCGAGCGCCCCCGAGAGTGCACTGGCGAAGTCCGTCGCCGAGGTCGCCGACGTCGCCGACCCCGCCGCGGTACTCGATGACCCGGAGGAGGCCGTGGCACGCATCCCGGTCTCCAGCTGTACCAGCGTGGCCTGGATCTGCGAGATCCGGCCGATCGCATCCGTGATCGTCATGCCTCTCCCCCTTCGCGGGCGCGCTGCCACGCGCCGGTCGCGATCTCGTCGATGGCGGCCTGCTCGGCACTCAGGTCCCCCGCGATGACGTCCGCTCGGTGGCGGCTCTCCAGCTTCTCCAGCCCGACGGCGCGCTTCTTCGCCTCGGTGAACGCGAGCTGCGCCTCGTCGGCCTCCGCCTCCGCCTCCGCCGCGAGCGCCGTGAGGTCGGCGAGCATGCTGCGGCTGGACGCGCGGGCGGCGGCCAGGGCGAACAGCGTGCTCGCGTCGGTCGCTTCGACCGGGACCGCGTGCAGAGCGGCGATGGCCCGTGCCTGCCGCTCCCCCGCATCCCGGCGCAGCGCGTTGGCGGCGGCCAGGTCGCTCGCCGCGTGCTCCTTCTCGATCTGCCGCAGCCGCAGCAGCCCGGACAGTGCGAACGCTCGTGCCATCACGCGCCTCCCAGCATTCCGACGAGCGCCTGCAGGCGCGCCCACGACTCCGCGGCGGGCGCAGGCTCGCCGATGCCCTGACGCAGGAACGCGTCGATCGTGTCGGCGTGCGCGACCGCGGCATCCACCTTCGGGTTGGTGCCCGGCTTGTACGCGCCGACGTCGAGCAGGTCCTGCGCGCCGACCTTGGCGGCGAGGATGCTGCGCAGCGCCACCGCCGCGGCGCGCTGTTCGGGTGTGGTCACCCGCGAGGCCAGCCGGGAGACGGAGCCCAGCACATCCACCGACGGGAAGTGGCCGATGACGGACAGCTTGCGGTCGAGGACCACATGGCCGTCGAGGATGGAGCGGGCGGCGTCCGCGATCGGCTCGTTGTGGTCGTCCCCGTCGACGAGCACCGTGTACAGCCCGGTGATCGAGCCGGTCTCGCCGGTGCCCGCGCGCTCGAGCAGCTGGGCGAGCAGCGAGAACGTCGACGGCGGGTAGCCGCGGGTGGCCGGCGGCTCCCCTGCCGACAGCCCGATCTCGCGCTGCGCCATGGCGACGCGCGTCAGGGAGTCCATCATCAGCACCACGTCGGCGCCCTCGTCGCGGAACGCCTCCGCGATCCGGGTGGCCGCGAAAGCGGCACGGAGGCGCATCACGGCCGGCTCATCGGAGGTCGCGACCACGACGACAGACCGGGCGAGGCCGGCGGGCCCGAGGTCGTCCTCGAGGAACTCGCGCACCTCGCGCCCGCGCTCCCCCACCAGGGCGATGACGGAAACCTGCGCCTCGGTGCCCCGCGCGATCATCGAGAGCAGGGACGACTTGCCGACCCCCGAGCCGGCGAACAGTCCGAGTCGCTGCCCGCGGCCCGCCGTGACCATCGTGTCGAGCACACGGACGCCGAGACCGAGCGGCTGCAGGATGCGCGCCCGGCGCATCGCATCCGGCGCACGGTTGCCGAGCGGGACGAAGCCGTCCGGTGCGATCGGGCCCTTGCCGTCCACCGGTCGGCCGAGGGCGTCGACGACGCGGCCGAGCATCCCGCGGCCGGTCGGGACGAGCAGTGGCGCGCGCACCGCTCGCGCCGGTGCGCCGGCGGCCACACCGGTCAGCGAGCCGTAAGGCATGACACGGACCCGCTCCGCGGTGGTGGCCACGACCTCGGCGTGCACGCCGGGGTCCTCGCCGATGACGACGACGTCTCCGAGTGCCGCGGGAACACCCTCCAGCTCGGCGCCCAGACCGACCACACCGGTCACGCGACCGACGCGCTCGACGCCCGCAACGGCGATCGCGGTCTCCCAGCGTTCGAGAAGGGCGGTCACGACAGGGCCTCCTTCGCCCGCTGCAGGGCCGAGTGGATGCGGCCGTCCAGCCACCCGGTCGGCAGCTCGCCGATCGCATCGCCGCGCGCCAACGACGCATCCGCGACCAGCCGCGGCTCCTGGCCGGCCAGCTCGGCGCGCTCGAGCTCGGCGATGTCGTCCGGGTGCAGCCGCACGACAGGAACGGCGCCGGGCGGCCCGGCCGACAGGATGCGCTCCACCGCCGCACGCGCAGCGGACAGGCGATCCTCCAGCGCGACGCCGACGACCGCGGACGCCAGCTCGAACGCGGCCTCCAGGACCGCGCTCTCGGCGTCGGCGAGCACCGGGACCGTCGCCTCACGCAGCTCCACCGCAGCGCTCCGCAGGGCGGAGGCGAGCACTGCGAGCCGGTCGGCGGCCTCCTCGGACTCCGCCGCGCGCGCGTCCTCGGCCGCGGCCAGCCAGCGCGCCTGCTCCTCGCCGGCCGCGCGCCGCCCCTCCGCGAATCCGGCCGCGTACCCGCGCGAGCGTGCGGACGCCGTCCTGGCGCGCTCGTGCTCCGTCTCGGCGAGCACCGGAACGGCGAGCGGCTCGAAGGCCGCGGCGGCGAGGGCGGCGTCACTCGACATACGCGTCCTCGTCCCCGCGCTGAACGGTGATCGCGCCGGCGGCCTCCAGATCGCGGATGGCACGCACGATCTCGGCGCGCGCGTCCTCGACCTGCGACACGCGGACCGGCCCGAGGACCCGGATCTCGTCCTCCAGGATCTCCCGGTTGCGCTCCGACAGGTTGGCCGTGATGATCTCGACCACCGCCTCGGTCGCGCCCTTCATGGCGACGGCGAGCACCGCCGCATCGACCCCCCGCAGCACCTGCTGCACGTCGCGAGCTTCGAGGCGGACGATGTCGTCGAAGGTGAGCATGCGCGAGCGCACTTCTTCGGCGAGCTGGGGGTCGCGCTGCTCCAACGCCTCCAGCAGGGCTTTCTCGGTCGCTGCGTCTGCGCGGTTGATGATGTCGACGAGCGGCTGCACTCCCCCGACCGCGTCGGAGGATGCCCGTGATCCGACGACCGCGGTCGCCCGCTGCTTCAGCGTCTCCGCGACGACCCGCACCGCGTCGGGGCTCGGCGAACCCATCGTCGCGATGGCGTGGGCCACCTCGGTGCGGGCGTGCTCGTCGAGCCCGGTGAGGATGCGCGACGCGTGATCCGCACGCAGGTGCGCCAGCACGAGGGCGCTGGTCTGCGGCAGTTCGCCCGCCAGGAGCATCTGCACCTGCGCCGGCTCGACGGTGTCGAGGAACTCGAACTGCTTGCCTGCGAGGTTCGACGCCACCCGGTTGAGGACGCCCGTCGCCCGTTCGGCCCCGAACGATGCCTCCAGCAGCCCGACCGCGATGTCGCGGCCTCCGCGCGTGGTCATCGTGCCGCGCGTCGCCAGGTCGTGGAACTCGTTCAGCGCCTTCTCGGCCACGCCCGGGTCCACCCGGCGCAGCCGGAGGATCTCCGCGGTGATCTCGTCGGCCTCCTCGTCGGAGAACTGCTTCATCACCTGGGCCGCCCGCTGCTGGTCCATGTTCATCAGGACGACGGCGACCTTCTGGGCGCCGGTCAGGGTCGCGTTCATACGCCGGCCCTGTCATCCATCAGGCTGCGGAGGAACTCGGCCGTGCGGTGCGGGTCGCGCTCGGCGAGCGCCTCGATCTCCGCCTTGCGCCTGTCGGCTTCGACCTCAGCGGGGTCGGACGGCTCCGGCAGCGGGTCGAGCTGCATCGGTACGGTCGGCGCCGCCTGCTCCAGGGCGATCGGGAACGTCGCCGCATCGAGCGCGAGCGAGTCCGCATCCTCGGCGAGTGCCGCGTTCTCGGCGGCGCGACGCCGGCCGCGGCGGAACAACGCGAAGGCGATGATGGCCGCGGCGACGATCGCACCGGCGATGACGGAGGTGCGGATGATGCTCGTGAGCTGGTCGGCGGCGGCCGCGTCCTTGGCCTGCTGCAGCGCCTTGGCCGCCTCCGTTGCACCCGCCTTGCTGAACGGGACCATCTCGACGCTGACCGAGTCGCCGCGCTTCACGTCGATGCCCGCCGCGGCGTTCACCAGGTTGCGGATCTCGTTGGCGCTGACACCGCCGACCGCGTCCGAGTTCAGCGCGACCGAGACGGTCTGCCGGTTGATGGCTCCGGCCGGAATGGTGCGTTGCTCGGTGACCTTGTCGACCGCGTTGTCCTTCGTGCTCGACTCCGAGTTGAAGCTGCCGTTGCCGTTCGTGCCGTTCGGGACGGCGATGTTGTCCGGTCCGAGGACTCCGGCGCTCCCGGCCGCGCCCGACCCGGAGTAGGTCTCCTTCTGCGTCGTCTCGCTGAGCGACGGCGCGTTGGTCGGGGCGGTGTACGACTCCTCTGTCCGCTGCGCGCTCTCGGAGCTGACGTCGGCCGCGACCGCTACGGTGGCGTTGCCGACGCCGACGACCTTGTCGAGCATCTCCTGCACGGCCGACTTCACCCGCGTCTCGTAGTCGCCGGCCTGCTTGTCCGCTCCCCCGGTCGCTCCCCCGCCGACCGTGCTGAGCACCGTGCCGTCGGCGTCGACCACAGCCACGTCGGTCGGCTTCATGTCCGGCACGGCTGCGCTGGTCAGGTGGACGATGGCCTGCACCTGGTCGGCGGTGAGGCTCACGCCGTTCTGCGTCTCGACGAAGACGGACGCCGTCGGGTCCTTCTTCTCGGAGGCGAAGACGGTCTCCGCCGGGATCGCCAGCCGCACGGACGCCGTCTTGACGCCCTTCATCGCCCCGATGGTGTTGCCGAGCTCGCCCTCCATCGCCCGCTTGTACGTGACGTTCTGCTGGAACTCGGACGACGTGACGCCCATCTTGTCGAGCAGCGAGTACCCGCCGGTGTTGGAGGACGGAAGGCCGGCGGAGGCCGCTTTCAGACGCTCGTCGTACACCTTCTCCTGCGGGACGAGGATGGTCGCCCCGCCGTCGGTCAGCTGGTACGGCACGCCGTCGGTACGGAGCTGGTCGACGATCGCCGACGCATCGGAGGCGGCGACTCCGGAGAACAGCGGCGTGTACGACGGCTGCGTCGCCCACATCGAGATGCCGGTGATCCCGAGCGCGACCACGGCGACGCCGATGACGGCGATGACCCGCTGGGCCACGCTGAAGCCGCGGATCGTGTCGCCGATCCGCCGGAAGAAGCTGCTCACCTGCTGAGGCATCAGGCCTGCATCCGCATGATCTCGTTGAAGGCGTCGACCGCCTTGTTCCGGACGCCGGCCACGAGCTCCAGGGTGACCTGGGCCCGGGTGGAGGCGATGGTGGCGTTGTGGATGTCGTCCAGGTTGCCGGTCACGGCCTCGATGGCGAGCTTGTCACTCGTGCCCTGCAGCTGCTGCAGGTCGTCCACGGCGCCCGTGAGGGCGTTCCCGAAGGCCGCTCCCCCGGTGCCGCTCGTGGCCGTCGTCGCGGAGACGGCCGGGTTCGCGGTGACGCCGGAGATCGCTCCGATGGCGGGGATGGGCATCAGTTCCTCCCGATCTGCAGTGCGGCCTGGTAGGTCTCCTTTGCGCGGTCGACCACGGCGGCGTTGGCCTGGTATCCGCGCTGGGCCATGATCAGGGAGCCCATCTGCTCGGAGAGGTCGATGTCCGGATAGCGGACGTAGCCGTTGGCGTCGGCGACCGGGTTGTCCGGCTCGTAGACCATGCGGCCCTCCGCGCTGCCGTAGGCGGCTCCCGCGACGTAGGCGCCGGAGACGCCTGCGCCCTCCTGCGCGACGACATAGCGCGCCTGGAAGGCGGCGCCGTCCGTCGGCTTGGCGGTGTTGATGTTGGCGAGGTTGTCCGAGATGGCGTCCAGCCACTTGCGGTGCAGGGTCAGCCCCGTCCCGGCGATCCCGATGGCGTCGAAGGTCACGTCCTGCTCCTCAGCTGGTCTTCAGGGCTGCGCGGATGGCGGAGAACTGGTTGCCCGCCGCCTGGGAGGCGAACTGGAAGCGCAGCACCGTGTCGACGTTGGACAGGGTCTCCGTGTCGAGGTTCACGTTGTTGCCGTCGAGCCGGGTCGGCTCCAGCGAGCGCGCCGTCGTCGCGTCGACATGGCCGTCGTGGTCGGCGACGGAGGCGGCGAGCGCGTCCTCGAAGGACACCCGCTCGGCGGTGTAACCCGGCGTGTTGACGTTGGCGATGTTGTTCGCGATCGCGCGCTGGCGCGCGGCCAGGCCGTCGAGGGCGCTGCTCAGGGCGGCGCTGGTCACGGATTCGAGCACTGCTGCACTCCAGGGTCGTTGGGGCGGCCCATCCGTGGCCAGTCATCGAGCGATCCGTGCTCAGACTGAGCTATCGGCCGCTTCCCCGGAACCGTTAGACACCGCGTTCGGGGGGTGTTCGCCGTGCGATTCCCACAGAGTCATCCACAGCTTGTACCCCGGTGTGAATTACAAGCATGTGGTTTCGAATATGCATTCGAAGGTAACGAATACGAAGTAAACGGCCCGGTCAGAAGCGATTATTGGATCCTGAGAATCTGAGAGTGCACACATCCCGCGCGTGTCCTCCACACGATCGACGCATTCATCCACGGATTCTCAACAGGGTTATCCACAGGTGGACAACCGTGGAGGGATGTCAGCCGATCAGGTCGAAGTAGACCGGATGCGGTCCGGCCTCGGATCGGGGTACAGCCCGGACCGCCGCCAGGTGACGCGCGGTGGTCTGACGGACGTCCTCCAGGTACCGGATCGTGTGCAGCTGGGCCTCGAGCAGGCGTGCGGCGCGCACCTGCAGCTCCGGCGGGATGGGCCCGAGACCGATCGGCGGACGCCACGGCACCGGGTCGACTGCGGCCAGGGCGCCGTGCAGCTCCTGTTCCATTCGGTCGAGGGCGTCGCTCCAGGGGAGGGATTCCTCGCGCAGCACGTCGTCGCGCACTACGTCGTCGCGGTCCGAATCCGCGATCGCAGCCTCAGGCGACACCGAGGTCCCGCTCCGCGTCGGTGCCTGCAGTGGCGGCCGGCAGCAGCCGGGCGGCCTCGTGCCACGTCTGCCGCAGCGGCTCGGTCAGTTCGATCGCCTCGCGCACCTTTGCGGGGTCGCGTTCGATCATCCCGCCGACGATCAGGTCCGCCAGGTAGCCGTAGAGCTGAAGCAGGCCCTCGGCGCCGTCCCAGAGGTCGACCCGGAGGGTGCCCGCCAGTTCGGCGACGATCTGGTCGGCGTGACGCAGGTTCTCCCACGCGGTCGGCCACTGCGATGCCTTCAGCGCGGTCTCGCCGCGGGTGAGGTCGAGCAGCAGGCGGTCGTACAGCATGGTGAGCAGGCGCGCCGGGCTGGCCGAGAGCACGCTGTCGCGGTTGTACGCCGAGAGTTTGGCGGCGGCGGAGGTGAGGAGGTTCATCATGAGCTCGCAGTGGGGAGGGACGACAGCTGGCCGGTCAGCCACGACGACTGGGACTGCAGCTGCTGCAGCTGCACCTCGAGGTTCGCGTACGTCTTCTCCAGCGTGGAGCGGCGGTCTGCGAGCCGGGTGTCCCAGTCGGTGATCTGGTCGTTGAGGTCTGTGACGGTCGACTGCTCGCCCTTGATCCGGAGCGAGAGCGAGCCCGTGTACGTGTCGCTCGCGGCTGTGGAGGCGTCGGCGACGCGCTGGGCGATCGTGCTCAGCGCGCCCTTGACCTTGTCCGGATCGGCGGCCATGGCCGTCGCGAAGACGGTCTGGTCGAAGGCGACCGTGCCGTCGCGCTGGATGCTGATGCCGTACGTCGAGGGGGAGACCCCGCCGATCGGCGCGCTGATCGCGTCGACCAGTTTCTGGTTGACGTCGCGCGAGGTCGAGTCGCCGGTGAACGGGCCACCGGTGACGACCGTCCCGCCGGCAGAGTCGGTCGAGGTGCTGACCGCCTGCTTCGAGGCGATCAGAGTGAAGATGTCGTTCACGCTCGAGACGAGGGAGCCGGCGGCGGCCGAGAGGCTCTTGTCGTCGCGGGCGACCGTGAGGGTGACGGGCGTCGTGGAGGCCGCGCTCACTGTCACCGAGACCCCGGGGAGCACGCCCGAGAAGGTATTGCTCGAACTGGTGACCGTCTGTGCGGCGCCCGTGCCCGCCCACAGGGTGAGCTGCGCATCCTGTGCTGCCCGGACCTGGGCGGCTCCCGGGTCGGAGAGCAGGTTCGTCGCCGTCCCGGCCGTCACATCGGCGGGCGTCCCGCGGTACGCGGTGAAGGCTCCGGCCGCGCCGGTCTTGGTCGAGCTGAGCTGCAGGCGGTAGAGCGGCTGGCCGGTCGCCGGGTCGAGCCCTGCGGCGACCTGGGTGGCACTGACGCCGACGCCCGCCTGGTTGATCGCGGCGGCGACGTCGGCGAGGGAGGAGCCCGCGGTGACCTGCTTGACCGTGCCGTCGGCGGCCACGAAGGTGAGGGTCGGAGGCTGGTCCGGCCACTGCGTCAGCGGCCCGGTGACCGTCACCTGCGACTGGGCCAGCGTGTCGACCGTGAAGTCGATGGTGCCGTCCACAGCGCCGGTTCCGGCCGTCGCCGTGACCGACGTGGAGGTGGTGGAGGCGGTGTGCAGGTCGGTGCCCGCCGGCTTGGCCAGCTTCGCGGCCGAGTCGGCCAGCGCGGCGACCTTGGTGTTGAGGGCCTGCATCGCCGTGATGTACGTGGTGGAGTCGGTGACCTTGTTCTTCAGCAGGGTCTGAGGGATCGCCTCCGCCTGCATCAGGCTGTCGATCAGCTGCGTGGTGTTGAGGCCGCTGATGAGCCCGTCGACGGCCATGCCCATGCGGTGCTCTCCCTCCTACGACGGTGGTGCGGGTGGTGCGGGGTGGAACGGCGGCCGGGACGTGCTTCGGGGTCTACGCCCCGGCCGCCGCGCCTGATCAGCGGAGCAGCTGCAGGACGCCCTGGTTGGACTGGTTCGCCTGGGCGAGCATCGCCGTGCCGGCCTGCGACAGGATGTTGGAGCGGGTGTACTTCACCATCTCCTCCGCCATGTCGGTGTCGGTGATCCGGCTGGACGCGGCCGAGAGGTTCTCCTTGGAGACGTTCAAGCTGCGAACGGCCGACTCGAAACGGTTCTGCGACGCACCGAGCTCCGAGCGGGCGGTCGAGATCGCGGTGATCGCGGTGTCGATCGCCGTGATCGTCGTGTTCGCCGTCGCGTTGGTGGTGACGTCGAAGCCCGTGGCGCCGCCCGCACCGGCCAGCGTGCCGACCGAGGTGGCCACGTCGGCCAGGCCGACCGCGATGGTGTCGTTCGGCGTCGAACCGGCGCCCACCTGGAAGTTCAGCGAGCCGCCCTTGAGGAGGTCGATCCCGTTGAAGTTGGTGCCGTTGGTGATGCGGTTGAGCTCCTTGCCCAGTTCGTCGGCCTCCGTCTTGATCGCCGCGCGCGAGGTCGCGTTGTTCGAGTCGTTGCCGCCCTGCACAGCGAGGTCGCGCATGCGCTGCAGGATGGAGTGGACCTCGGTGAGCGAACCTTCAGCGGTCTGCACGACGCTGATGCCGTCCTGAGCGTTGCGGGCGGCGACGGTGAGACCGCCGACCTGCGACTTCAGGCCCTCCGAGATGGCGAGACCCGCCGCGTCGTCCGCCGCACGGTTGATGCGGAGACCGCTGGACAGCTTCTCGAGCGACTTCGAGAGGTCGCCCTGCGTGTTGTTCAGGTTGCGGTAGGCGTTGTTCGCCGCAATGTTGGTGTTGATCTGCATACCCATGATGTTTCCTCCATGACTGGGTGGTGGTCCGCGGCCCTTCCGTGGTCCGCATCAGCCTCTATCGGCTGTCGGTCCCGTCGCGTTAGCGGTCGTCGTCAGGACGCGCGCGCCGAGCTCGGCGAGGTGGGGGAGAGGCGGGAGACGCCCGCGACCGCGTGCTGGGCGAGCCGCGCGAGATACGCGCTGCGCCGAGCCTGCGAGGTCTTGGCCTCGATGACGACGGGGTCGCCTTCGTCGGCGTAGTGGGTGGCCATCCCTTCGCGCATCAGCCGGATGGCCTCCGACCGCTGCTGGGACACTGCGGAGTGGGTGATCCCCAGCTCCTCGGCGATCTCGGTGACCGTGCGGTCGTCGAAGTAGATCGCCTCGACGATGGACCGCATGCGGTCGGGCAGAGCGGCGACCGCGGCGCGGACGTACGCGGTCTGCTCGTCGGCGAGCAGCGCATCCTCGGGGCCGGCGGTGTCGGAGACCAGCAGCGGCTCGATGGTCTCATCCAGAGCGGAGACGGTGCGGGAGGCGTCGGCGAGGCCCGCGGCGGCGGTCTCGCGATCGACGCCCAGGGCGTTGGCGATCTCCTCGACGCTGGGCGCCCGCCCGAGGGTCGAGGTGAGGCTCTCCTGGACCGCGAGCGTCTCCTTGATGCGCTTGCGGGCGCCACGAGTGGCCCAGTCGGAGGCACGCAGCTCGTCGGCGAGCGCGCCGACGATGCGGGTGCGGGCGTAGGCGCCGAACGGCACGCCGGTGGACGCGTCGTACGCGTCTGCGGCCTGCACCAGGGCGACGGCTCCGGCCGAGGCCAGGTCGTCGCGCGACAGGTGGGTGGCGCGCGAGCACAGGTCGGAGACCAGATAGCCCACGAGCGGCAGGTTCTCGACGACGAGCGTGTTGCGTTCGTTCCGGTTCACGCTGGGCGACCCCTCTTCATCGGACGGGTACCGCGCGTCGACCTCGTTCGGGGAGGTTCTCGCGGGTACTCGGGCGGTGCGGTGGACGCTCGGACTTAGTCGGGTGCCGAGCGCGGTGCTAGGCGTCTTCCGCTGTTCACGGTAACAATTCGAGAGTGTTCAGAATGCGTACCTTCTGCCCCCATTACGGGGCAGCGCGTACCCCCAGTACGGGGAATACTGACAGGCCGCCTCGAAGGGGTAGGTCGCAGCGCATGCACACACCGGCTCGCGCCTAACATCAGGCGCAAGCGTGCCGATTGTCTGTATCGGCGGCGGACACCATCCCGCCGCCCGTCCAGACCCGAGGAGACCAGGTGCGCACATCGACTCACGAGGAAGTTGGTAGCGACATGGCCGCGAGCGAGCTCTCAGCGCAGCTGTGGAAGGAACGCGAGCTCCTGGAGCTCCTGCTCTTCAAGCTCGAGGAGGAGCAGCTGCTCCTGATCGCGGGCAAGTCGCGCTGGATCTCCCACGCCACCCGTGAGGTCGAGCAGGTCATCGAGCGGATGCGGGCCGTCGGCCTTGCGCGCACCGTTGAGGTCGCCTCCCTCGCGGCCGAGTGGGGTCTCAGTCAGGAGTCGACCCTGCGCGAGCTGGCCACCGCCGCGCCCGACGGCATCTGGTCCGACATCTTCGGATCGCATCTCGCAGCCATGACCGAGCTGACCGCGCAGATCGCGGAGGTGCGCGACACCAACGAGCGCCTGCTCCGGGAGGCCGCACGGTCCACCCAGGAGACGCTGAGCTCCCTCGCAGGTGCCGGCGACGATGCCGGCGTCTACGGCGCCGGCGGAACCGGCAGCCTCGGCGACACCGCGCGCTTCTTCGACACGGAGGCCTGACCGGATGAGCACCTTCAGCGGTCTGAACACCGCGTACACGGGTCTCGTCGCGGCCAAGGCCGGCCTCGACGTCGTCGGCCAGAACCTGGTCAACGCGAACACCGCCGGCTACACCCGTCAGCGGGTGTCGACCTCCGGGGTCGCACCGCTCGCCAACGCCGGCCTGTTCAGCGGAGGAGTCCGGCCGGGACAGGGCGTCTCGGTGGACGGCATCCAGCGCCTGGACGACGCGGCCATCGACGCGCGGGTCCGCAGCACGACCGCCCTCTCCGGCTACACGAACACCCGGGCCGACGCGCTGTCCACGCTGGAGGCCTCGCTCAACGAACCGGGCACCAACGGGCTCTCGACGCAGCTGCAGAAGTTCTGGTCCGCCTGGAGCGACGTCGCCAACCAGGCGGGGGAGCAGGCGCCCGCGGGTGTACTGCTCGGCCAGGCTGCGAGCGTCGTCACCCAGCTGCAGACCGGCTACCGCGCGGTCGACGACCAGTGGACCGCGCTGCGCACCTCGGTGGACGGCATGGTCTCCGACCTGAACACCGCCGCAACACAGGTGGCGGACCTGAACGGCCGCATCCGCTCGGCGCTCGCGTCCGGCCAGTCGGCGAACGAGCTGATGGACCGCCGGGACCTGCTCACCACCTCCATCGCCAAGCTGGCCGGGGGAGTGACCCGGGCGAACGACGACGGCACAGTGGATGTGCTGGTCGGCGGCAACGCGCTGGTCTCCGGGACGACGGCCAACACGGTGAAGGCGGCGGGCGCGACGCGCATGGCGGAAGCCGCCGGCGATCCGCCCCGCCTGGAGTGGGACTACCGCCCGGGCGCCGCGATCGCGATGGAGGGCGGGTCGATCGCGGGCGCGCTCTCGACTCTCGCCCCGGCCGATGCCACCGGCACCGGCGGCGTGCTCGCCGAAGCGGCCGCCAGCTACAACGCCTTCGCCGTGACGCTCGCCCAGCGGGTGAACGCGGTGCACCAGACGGGCACGACGCCGAGCGGCGCGACCGGCCTGGACTTCTTCGCCATCGACCCCACCAAACCCGCCGCCCTCGGTCTCTCCGTCGTCCCGACCGGCATCGGCCAGATCGCGACCGGAACGCCCGGAGCCGGGGGAGCGGACGGGAGCGTCGCCGACGCCATCAGCCAGCTGGGCACCGGGGCCAACGCGGTCGACAAGCAGTGGTCGTCCTTCGTCGTGCGGGTCGGCGTCGCCAGCCGCACTGAGCAGCAGCAGTCGGATCTCGCGGACCTCGCCACCAGCGCGGCGACCAATGCCCAGCTGTCGGGGGCATCCGTCGACCTCGACGAGGAGAACATGAACATGCTGTCCTTCCAGCACGCCTACCAGGGTGCCGCGCGCGTGATGACCGCCGTGGACGAAGCCCTCGATGTGCTCATCAACCACACCGGACTCGTCGGGAGGTAGCCGTGATCAGCCGTGTGACGAACGCGACCCAGACCCTCAACGCCCAGCGCAACCTGCAGCTGAGCCTGCAGCGGCAGGCGAAACTGTACGACCAGGCGACCAGCCAGCGCCTCCTGAACAAGCCGTCGGACGACCCGACGGCCACGGCGAGCGCACTCGGCGTACGCTCCGACCAGGCGGCGACGTCCCAGTACCAGCGGAACGTCAGCAACGGCGACGCCTGGCTGACGACCGCCGACTCGGCATTGACCTCGGTCGAGACCTTGATGCACCGCGTTCGCGACCTCACCGTGCAGGGCGCGAACGACGGCGCCATGTCGCCCGAGGCCAAGCAGTCCATCGCGACCGAGCTCGACGGCCTGAAGAGCAGCCTCCTCTCGCTCGCCAACACGACGTACCTCGGGCGCACGGTGTTCGCCGGCAACTCGGACGCCGGCGTCGCGTTCCAGCCCGACTACTCGTTCACCGGTGCGGCGGGAAGTACAGTGGAGCGCAGGATCGGCCCCGACACCACGGTGCGGGTGGATGCCGACGGAGCCTCGGTCTTCGGAACCGGCGCCACGTCGGTGTTCGCGCTGATCGACAACGTTGCGAACGACCTCCGCACCGGCGTGAACGTCACCCCGCGGCTGGCGGAGATCGACGACAGGATGAAGGCGATCGTGGGAGAGCACGCGGAGGTCGGCGGACGCCAGACCCGCATCGACAAGGCGAAGGATGCGCTCGCCGTCGGGGCCAACGCTCTCGAGGGCCAGCGCTCGTCGCTGGAGGATGTGGACCTCAGCAAGGTGATCCTCGACCTGAAGACTCAGGACGTGAACTACCAGACCGCCATCGCCGTCACGGCGCGGGTGCTGCAGCCGACGCTGATGGACTTCCTCCGTTGAGCGCCGTCCGCTTCCTCACCCCGCCTCCCGGCCTGGAGCCGCTGGACGCCTTCTCGCTGGAGCCGGTGCCCGGCGCCGTCGGCCTGTACACGCTCTCCGCCGCGGAGCGCCCGGAGATCCGCCTCTTCACGATCGATGCGGAGCGGCACCTCCCGGGCTACTCGCCCGAGCTGCCGAACGACCGCGCGGCCGAGCTCGGGATCGCGGAGCCCTCCGACGCGTTGCTGCTCGTCGTCGTGACCCCGTCGCGCGAGGGCAGCACAGTTAATCTGCTGGCCCCGGTCATCGTCAACCGCACGACGGGCGCTGCCCTGCAACTCGTGCTGGACGACGACGCCTTCCCGGTCCGCGCAGAGCTCGCCGCGCTCGCGGGCGCGTAGGAACGCTCAGCCGGCCTTCTTCGCGGGGCAAGGCGCCGCCTTCGCCAGGGCGTCGATGGTCTGCTGCTCCGACCAGGGGAGCGTCGCGATCGTCTTGGCGCCCTTCTGCGCCGGCGGGACCTTGGAGACGATCGACGCCAGGCGCTGCGCGAGCAGGCGGGCGAAGGTTGCTCCGGGCGTGGAGTTGTTCAGCGCCACCACGATCGTCAGACCGGACGCGGGGTCCGCGAAGACGGCCGACACGTACCCGGGCACCGCACCGCTGCTCCCGCGCAGCGGGCCGAGCAGCTGCACGCCCAGGCCGTAGCGCTGCCACGATTCGCCGTTGACCACCGCATCCACTTGGGACTTGCGCGACTTCTCGCTCAGGAGACCGCCGTTCGCGAGCGACTGGCCGAACGCCTTGAGGTCGGAGACGGTCGAGACGACGCCTCCCGAGGTCCAGCCCTGCGAAGGGGACAGCCGGTCGATCTGGCGCATCGGCGCGCAGACGGTGGCGCCAGCGCCATCCAGTCCCGCCGCGTAGCCGGTGGCGTGCTTCCCGGGCACCGTGAACTGGTCGCTCGTCGGAAGCGAGCTCGCGTTCATCCCGAGCTTGTCGAAGACGTACTGCTTGTACAGTTGCTGCCAGCTCCGGCTGGTCGCGTTCTGAAGCGCCATGCCTACGAGGACTGCGTTCGTGGCGGACGCGCCGTACTTCTCGCCCGGGTTGCCGTAGCGCTGCATGGCGATGCCGTCGCTGGCAAGCTCGAGCGGAGGCCACTGGCGGGTGGGGTTCATGACGAAGTTGGTGCGCAGGGCGGCGGCGTAGTCGCCGATCCCTGATGTGTTCTGGCACAGCTCCCGCAGCGTGACGCCCTCGGCGCCCACCAGCCCAGGAACCCACTTGGTCAGCGGGTCGTCCAGGTCGACCCGGCCCTCATCGACCAGCTCGAGGAGAACCGTGCACGTCATCGGGGTGGTGTTCTCGCCGATCCGGAAGGTCATGTCCACCGACGCCGGAGTGGAGCCGCCTCGGGTCGTCGTGCCCTCGGCGGTCGTCCAGCTGCCCGCCCACGGCGCCCAGACGCCGGCGAAACCGGCGGAGGCGTCGGCGAGCGTCATCGCGTCCGTGAGGGCGGTGGTGAGCCGCTTCGAGATGTCCGCGGAGAATCCGCCTGACTGCTGCGGAGGGAGATCCGAACTGCCGGAGGCGGAGGTGCAGGCGGCGAGGAGCAGCGCGACCAGACCGGCGGTCGCGGCGAGCGCGACCCGCCTGAACGTCGTTTCTCGTCGCATCAGTTGTACCCCCGACGGTCGCCCTGCGTGTCCAGCGATTGTAACGTGCGGCAGAAACCCTGCCGTCGCGCAAGGGGCTGTGTGGGCAATCCGATTCGGACGACGCTTCGAACTGCAGAGTGAGGCGCGCATCCGTGCGCCGATCCTACGGAAGGAACGAGACTATGCGCACATCACCGAACCGCCTGGTGGCGACCATCTTCGGGGCGGTGTACCTGCTGGTCGGACTGCTCGGATTCGCCGTCACCGGCGGCGTCGCCTTCGTCGCGACACAGGGCGGCCTGCTTCTGGGCATCTTCGAGGTGAACCCTCTGCACAACATCGCGCACCTCCTCATCGGAGCGGCGCTGCTGATCGCGGGGCTGACCAGGGTGGCCGCAGCGAAGGCCGTGAACATCCTCGTCGGCGCGGTCTACCTGCTGCTCGGCATCGTCGGCTTCTTCCTGGTGAACACCGACGCGAACATCCTGGCGCTGAACACGCCCGACCACTTCCTGCACCTCGTGAGTGCCATCGTCCTCCTCGGCACCGGCCTCGCGGCCGACCGTGGGACGCGCGCCGCGACAGCCGCCGCCTGATCGGCGGGGCCACGGCTCCCATGAGCAGGATGACGGATGCGCTGCGGGTCGACCCCGCCGCCTCGGCCCGTTCGGCCGTCGCGGTGGGCCCGGCTACCCGCGCCTTCCTCGCCGTGGCCGCGCTGGGAGCCGGGCTGCTTCATGCGGCTCTGGCTCCCAGCGCACCCCCTGCGCTGCTGGCCGCCTTCCTGGTGATCGCGCTCTGCGAGCTGGTCTGGTCGGCAGCCGGACTGGCCCGCGACCAGCCCCCTGTGCTGCACCTGATCCCGGCCCTCGCCCTGCTGCCGGTCGGGATGTGGGCCGCGCTCGCGGTCGTCGGGGCGACGGCCTCCGGCGGGACGGTCCTCGCTCTGCCGTTCGCGCCGATGGGCGTCGCGTCGCTGCTCGATGTCGCCGTCGCCGCGACGTCCGCCGTGGTGATCCGCCGCAATCACCCGGTGTCCGACCGTCACAGCTTTCTGCGCTTCTTCGCCGGCCTCGTCCTGAGCGCGTGCGCGGTCAGCGCCCTCGTCATCCCGGCGCTCGGCCTCACCCAGGCGGGCGTCGCCTCGGTGACGGTCCACCACCACCACTGACGGGCACCCGCGCCGCGCGGATCAGCGCCGCGTCGGGTCAGCGCCGCGTCAGCGCGAACGAGACGCTGCCGAAGCGCACCACCGACCCCGGATCGACCTCGTGCCGGGTCTTCGGGTCGCAGGCGAAAGTGCCGTCTCCGGGATACGTGATCGTGGTCCCGTTCGCCGAGCCGAGGTCCATCACCCAGAACACCCCGTCGTACTGCCCGAACGCCAGGTGCGCGCGCGAGACCGACTTCGCATCGTCCTGGATCGTGACCAGCTCGACGTGCGCCGGGTCCTCCATCTCGGTTCCCGGGGTGTGGACGGCGGGATTGCGCCCGATCACGCCGTTGCCGCTGGTCTCCAGCCGCTGGCCGTCGCTGAAGTCCAGTACGAAGGTCACCGCCACGCCCGTCCCCTTTCGTCAGTGCGGTGCACCGCGCCGCCGCTCATCGTGCCGCGGCCCCGGCCACCGGCATGGTGACCGGTCGCGCGTCACGCATGAACCGTTCGACGTCCGGGTCGACGGTGATGTCGCTCGGGCGCAGCGGCCGCGTCAGGTAGAGACCGTCGAGAGTCGTGATGCGGCTGAGCGCGACGTACGTCTGTCCGGAGGTGAACGCCCGCGTTCCGAGGTCGACGATCGCCGCGTCGTACGTCTTGCCCTGCGACTTGTGGATGGTGACCGCCCACGCCAGCCGCAGCGGGAACTGCGTGAACTCGGCCACCACGTCCTTGGTCAGCTTCTTCGTCTCGGGCGACCAGGTGTAGCGGAACTTCTCCCAGATCGCCGGTTCGACCTCGTGCACCTCCCCGTCGACATCGACGTAGACGTTCGCGTCGATCTTCGTCACGGTTCCGATCGTGCCGTTCACCCAGCGCGGGCCATCCCCTTGGCCGACGTCGTTGCGGAGGAACATCACCTGGGCGCCGACCTTCAGCTCGAGCGTCTCGTCGGCGGGGAAGTTGCGGCCGCCGAAGTCGCCGCTCACCTCGGCCTTCGCGGTGAGGGCGCGGCCGGGGAGGCGCTCCAGCGCCTGCGCGTTGATGCGGTTCACCGTGTCGTTGCGCGTCGCCAGGGTGATGGTGCCGTCATCCGGCGCCGGACGGGCGCCCACCTCATTGAGACGGTCGGCGATCTCCTTCGTCACCTGCCCATGGCGGACCGCGTTGAGCATGAACCGGAAGTCGGACTCGTGCTGCCGGTGCACCTGCAGCAGCTCGACGATGCGCAGCTCCGATTCTTGCCACACCTTCGCGTCGAAGAACCACATGGATCGGTACGTGTCGGCGAAGTACGCCCGCTCCTCCCTGTCGCCGGGAACGGGCGCCAGCTGGTACGGGTCGCCGAACAGGACGACCTGCACGCCCCCGAACGGCTCTCCCGCCCGCTGCCTGGCCTGACGGAGGCTGCGGTCGACCGCATCCATCAGGTCGGCATTGACCATCGACACCTCGTCGATCACCAGCGTGTCGATGCTGTTGAGCAGCTTGCGGAGTTCTGCGCTCTGGTCGATGGCGTGGTCGGCGATCACCCCGATCGGGAGCCGGAAGAGCGAGTGGATGGTCTGGCCGCCGACGTTCAACGCCGCCACCCCGGTGGGAGCCGAGATCACCAGCGACTTGTCCGTGTTCCAGGACAGGTGGTTCAGCAGCGTCGACTTGCCCGTCCCGGCGCGGCCGGTCACGAACACGTGCTCACGGGTGTTCTCGATGAGGTCGAACACCGCTTGCTGCTCAGGCGACAGCGAAGGACGGACCATGACCTCCCCTTCCCTCTCGCCCGGCGTGCCGGACTACTCTAACCCCGCCGGAGCGCGGGCTGCCGCTCATCCACAGGACCCTAGGATGGCCTCATGGCTGTGGGGGACTCGCACGCGCTCCGTCGTGCCGTCCTGCTCTGGTCCGGACTGGGAGCGCTGCTCCTCCTGACGGTCGTCGCCGCGTTCGGCGCCGTGCAACGGGCCTACTACAGCCCCACCGGCTTCGTGGAGGGGTTCGTCGCCTCGCTCTCGTCGCACGACGTGTCTGAGGCGCTGGCCATGCCCGGCGCTGCCCCCACTGCCGCCGCGCTGCAGGCGGCGCACCTGCCGACCGGCGCATCCCGTGAGCTTCTGCGGTCCGACATCCTCCCCAACATCAGGGAGGCTGCTGTCGTCTCCGACACGGCGGCGCGCGACGGCGTCCACACGGTGGTCGTGCACGCGACCGCCGACGGCCGCCCGGTCGCGGCCTCCTTCCGTGTGCGACAGACGGGAGCGGTGCTGGGCATGCTGCCGACGTGGGAGTTCGCCTCCACTCCGCTCGGCGTCGCGCGGATCACCGTGGCGCACGCCGTCGACTTCACCGTCGGGCGCCATACCGTGAGCCCCCGTGCCGCCTCGCCCGACCAGCCCGCTGGAGCATTCAGCGTGTCCGCCGACTACCTCGCCCTCCCGCTGTCGCCGCTGGAGCTGTCGCACAGCTCGAAGTACGTGCGCGCCGCCCCCGTCGACGCCGCCGTGTCGCCCGGGACAGTGACCGAGACCACGGTCGACGGGCAGCCCACACCCGCCTTCACCACCGAAGTGCAGAAGCAGGTGAACGGCTTCCTCGACGACTGCGCGAAGCAGAAGGTGCTGCAGCCGGCCGGGTGCCCCTTCGGCGCGGAGATCGACGACCGCGTCCAGGGCGACCCCGCCTGGTCGATGGTCACCTACCCGGTCGTGCGCCTGCAGCCCGGCGACAACAGCTGGACCACGGGACGGATGGTCGGCGTCGCCCACCTGAAGGTCACGGTGCAGTCGCTGTTCGACGGCACGATCGCCATGCGCAGCGACGACGTCCCGTTCACCATGAGCCTGAGCAGCGTCGTGATCCGCCCGGACGGATCGCTGGCGATCGTCGTCGCGCAGGACCCGTAGCCGGAGGGGTCAGCGGACGGCGCGGTCGCGATCCGCCATGCGGGCGAGCCGCTCGTTGTACGCCTTCAGCTCGGCCTCGTCGGTGCGGTCGGCGTTGCGGTCGCGCCGCTTCGTCTCCCGTTCGTCGCTGCGGCTCCACTGGATGGCCACCACGATGGCGAGGGCGACGGTCGGGATCTCGCCGATGCTCCACGCGATGCCGCCGGCGGTCTGCTGGTCGATGAGCGGCGGGTCGCCCCAGGTCCGGCCCATCGCGCCGAACCAGTCGGCGAGCATCAGGCCGTGCATCTGCATGATCGACAGGCCGAAGAAGGCGTGGAAGGCCATGGTGAGCAGCAGGAGCAGCAGCCGGAACGGGTAGGGGAAACGGTACTTGACCGGATCGATGCCGATCAGCGACTGCACGAAGAGGTAACCGGTGATCAGGAAGTGGGTGATCATCCACTCGTGCCCGATGTGATCGGTGGTCGCCCACCGGAAGATCGGCGTGTAGTAGAACGCCCAGAGCGATCCAGCGAACAGGATCGCCGCGACGATCGGGTTGGAGATGACCCCGGCCACGCGGGAGTGCACGGCGAGCAGCATCCACTCGCGTCCGCCCCGCGAACCGTCGCGGCGTTTGCGGATCGCGCGTGCGGCCAGCGTCACCGGCGCCCCCGGCACCAGCAGCAGCGGGACGGCCATGGTCAGCACCATATGCGCCGACATGTGCGCCGAGAACAGGTACTTCTCGTACACGTTCACGCCGCCGTTGGTGATGTAGAAGAGGAGGGCGATCCCCAGCGTCCAGAGGACTGTCCGGTAGATCGGCCAGGAGTCGCCCCGGCGCCGCAGTCGCCACACCGCGGCGAAGTAGAAGAACAGCGCGAAGGCGCACGCCAGAACCCAGAGCAGGTCGAAGTTCCAGCTCGTGAAGAGGCGATCCAGGGTCAGCGGCGCCGGCAGCTTCTCGCCGGTGAGGATCTCGGCGGGTGTCGGTGTCGCCGCTCGCGTCTGTGGAACGGGCGTCACGGTGCGCGCCAGAGCGGCCGCCACACCGGAGGCGATGCCCATGAACGCCAGCTCGGCGACGACGATCCACCAGAAGTTGCGCGGCTCACCGGACGACTTGAGCCGGCCGATCAGGAAACGGCGCTGCGTGAGGCCGAACAGGCCGAGGACCACCAGAGCCGCGACCTTGACCAGCACCAGGATGCCGTACGGCGTCGCCAGCTCGGCCAGCGTGCCGACGCGCAGCTCGGCGTTCACGTAGCCGGAGGCCGCGACCACGACGAAGCAGATGAGCGCGACGGTGGAGTAGCGCTCGAGCACGGTCACGAGGCGGCCGTTTCCGAGCGTCTGCCTGATGACGATCAGCGTGACCAGACCGCCCAGCCAGATCGCGGCGAACAGGACGTGGAGGCCGAACGACGTCACGGCCGCGTCGTGCCCGGCCGCCTCGGCGCTGTGACCCTGCTGCGCCATCGGGACCACGGTCGCCATGGCCAGCAGCGTGACGAAGACGATCGCCGTCTGATTGCGCACCGCGAAGCACAGCACGGTGACCGCCGCGGCGATCAGCGTGATCCCGAGCCAGGCCTGCCCGAGCGAGACACTGCTGACGAACGAGCTGAGGCCGTTGCTGAACGTGGCGTCGAACGACCACGGGACGTTCGAGACGCTCACGAACGTGAAGAGGCCGGTGGCTGCGGAGGCCACCGTCATCACGCCGGCACTGCCCGCGGCGAAGTCCAGCGCCTTGCCGTATTCGTCGCGATCGGGAGCGAAGGCGAAGCACGCGAGGATCAGCGCGCCGACCGTTCCCGCGAGGCTCAGATTCACCACGAGCGTGGCCGCCGGGAGGCCCCAGCGCACCAGGGCACCCGGGTCGGCGAGCAGCGGAGCCGCCGCACCGCCGCCGAACGCCAGCGCGAGGATCATCGCCGCCGCGGCTGCCAGAAGCAGCACGGCGGGGCCGATCACGCGGAGGATTCGTGGCACCCGTCCAGCCTACGTCCACAGCCCTGGACGGCCGCCCACAGCCTCCCGCTGCAGTGGCGCCCCCAGCCCCTCGGCGCAGGGCGACCCCTCCCCGCACAGACGACGAGGGCGGCACCGCTGTTCGCGGCACCGCCCTCGGGCAAGCTGGGTAGGACTACTTGACGGCAGCCTTGAGCTTCGAGCCCGCGGTCAGCTTGACGCGGTGTCCGGCCGGGATGGAGATCTCGGCGCCGGTCTGCGGGTTGCGGCCGGTGCGGGCAGCGGTCTCGCTGCGCTCGGCGGCGAGCCAGCCCGGGATGGTCACCTTGCCGCCCTTGGCGACGGTCTCGCTGATGGTGTTGAAGAACGCGTCGACGACGCTCGAGACGGTGGCCTGGCTCTGACCCGACGCCGCAGCGACGGCGGCAACGAGCTCGGTCTTGTTCAGGTTGTCAGCCATTGAGTGTCCTCCTCGGACCTTGTGCTGGGTTTACAGCTATCTTGTGGAACGGTTGAGGCCACGCTGGGCCATAACGTTTGGTCGGTCGACCGCCTTGAATGTATCAGAATCCCGCGGAAACTCGCGGATTTCCGGGCCTTTTCGGTGCGGATACGCCGAAGGGGCGCCCGACCGAAGCCGGACGCCCCTCCAATGAGCGTCGTCGAACCGGATTACCAGCTCGACTTGGTGATTCCGGGCAGCTCGCCGCGGTGCGCCATGTCGCGGAAACGCACACGCGAGATGCCGAACTTGCTGAGGTTTCCGCGGGGACGGCCGTCGACCGCGTCGCGGTTGCGCACGCGGATCGGGGAGGCGTCACGGGGAAGCTTCTGCAGGCCGAGGCGCGCGGCCTCGCGGGACTCGTCGGAACCGTTCGGGTCGACGAGGGCCTTCTTGAGCTCGGCGCGCTTGGCGGCGTAGCGCTCGACGACGACCTTGCGCTGCTCGTTCTTGGCGATCTTGGACTTCTTGGCCATGATTAGCGCTCCTCTCGGAAGTCGACGTGCTTGCGCACGACAGGGTCGTACTTCTTGAGCACGAGGCGGTCGGGGTTGTTGCGACGGTTCTTCTTGGTCACGTAGGTGTAACCGGTGCCCGCCGTCGAACGGAGCTTGATGATCGGACGGATGTCCTGCTGCTTCGCCATTAGATCTTCTCCCCACGGGCCAGGAGGTCCTTGACCACGGACTCGATGCCACGGGCGTCGATGACCTTGATGCCCTTGGCGCTCAGGGTCAGGGTGACGTTACGGCGAAGAGACGGAACGTAGTACGTCTTCTTCTGGATGTTCGGGTCGAACCGGCGCTTCGTGCGACGGTGCGAGTGCGAGATGTTGTGACCGAAGCCGGGAACGGCTCCAGTCACCTGGCACACTGCTGCCATTGCTTTCTTCTCCAATACCGTGGTGCCGGACGGCACCACCCAAGGTCACTTGTCGGCGCACGACTTCCCTACGCATGAAAGTGTGGGGGTTTCGTACACGATCTGAGCAGGAGGAGCCCACTCAGCCAAAGGACCACTCTACGCCATGGACCGAGGCCCGGCCAAATCCCCACAGTTCCGCTTAAAGAGTTACAGAGTCCGGTATAGTGGTTCTTACCAACCCGCTCCTCCACGTGAGGGCGGGTCTTTTTTTGCCCGTTACCAGCCAGCCGGCTTCCGGAAGCGTCCTACAGGATCGGGCAGCTGACTGGACCGAAAGTCCGCGGCACGCAGTAGACCACTCGCGAGATCTCCGAGCCCAGCCATCCCGCTAACGGCTCGACCAGCCCTCGCACATCGAGCCATCTCCAACCCGGCGTGGACCTTCCGCACTGCTTCCGGGCGCCGTAGTACAAGTTGTAGCCGTCTACGTAAACTCCGATGCGCATCTCGTCACTCTATGGCGACCAGCCGACGCCTCATTGCTGGCGAACATTTGCGGCCGTGCAGGACGCGCAGAGGCCGAAGACGTCGACCACGTGCTGCGCCTGCGTGAAGCCGTGTGCCGCCGCCGCCTGACGCGCCCACTGCTCGACGGCGTCCGCCTCGATCTCCACCGTCAGCCCGCAGCTGCGGCAGATCAGGTGGTGGTGGTGGCCCGTCGTGCACGCCCGGTACAGGCTCTCGCCCTCCGGGGACTGCAGCGAGTCCGCATCCCCCTCGGACGCCAGGTCGGCCAGTGCGCGGTAGACCGTCGCCAACCCGATCGGCGACCCCGACTCGTGC
The DNA here is from genome assembly GCF_046534635.1 of Leifsonia sp. SIMBA_070. NCBI lineage: Bacteria > Bacillati > Actinomycetota > Actinomycetes > Micrococcales > Microbacteriaceae > Leifsonia > Leifsonia sp. SIMBA_070. Next base: position 229,453 of record NZ_JAWRYK010000002.1, read on the forward strand.
AGGCTGAGGTGGAGGCCCTGCGCGCTGATGAAGCCCTCCGTCGAGGTCAGGGCCTCTCGGACGGCCTCCCGCTGCCAGGTGTTGCGCTTCACCATCTCAGGCTAGCCCGCCTGGCTCACGAGACGCCGTGAGCCCGCACCCGTCCGCCGCCGCTCGCGGCGCCCCCCGACGATCCGGCAGACCACGTAGATGAGGAACGAGATCGTGGTGACGTACGGGCTGATCGGCAGCGCGCTCCCGAGTGCCAGGAGGATGCCGCCGACGACCGAGACCAGAGCGAACACCACGCTGATGACGGGCACCAACCGCGGGGACGACGACACCCGCATCGCCGCGGCGGCGGGCGTCACCAGCAGCGACAGAACCAGCAGCGCTCCCACGATCTGGACGGAGACCGCGACGGCCAGACCGAGCAGCACCATGAAGGCCAGCGCGACGAACCGGGTCGGGACACCCCGCGCGGCTGCGACGTCCGCATCCAGGCTGTCGAAGGTGAGCGGCCGCCACATCAGCAGCAGCGCGACCAGCACGATGGCGCCGATCACCAGCAGCGAACCGAGCTGCGGGTCGTCGACCGAGACGATCTGGCCGGTCAGGAGGCCGAACTTGTTGGCGCTCCTGCCCGGATACAGCGCGAGCGCCAGGATCCCGAGCCCCAGGCCGAACGGCATCAGGACGGCGATGATCGAGTTCCGGTCGCGCGCCTTCGCCCCCAGCAGCCCGATAAGCACCGCTGCGACGAGGGAACCGACGAGCGATCCGGCGACCACATTGACCCCGAGCAGGAGGGCGATCGCCGCCCCCGCGAACGAGAGTTCGCTGATCCCGTGAACCGCGAACGCCATATCGCGCTGCATCACGAAGACGCCGATCAGGCCGCCGACGATGCCGAGCACCGCGCCGGCGAAGATCGAGTTCTTCACCAGGAGCAGCAGCTCGCCGTAGTCGGCGAAGTCGAACAGTTGCGACCAGAGGTCCAGGTGCATCATGCGGCAGGCTCCGGGTGCGCTTCTCGAGTATGGGCGTGGTGGTCGTGGGTCTCGGCGTCGGGGATGCCGACGACGACGATCCGGCCACGGCTGCGAATGACATCCACCGGGGTGCCGTACAGGTCGGTGAGCACGTCGCTGCGGAGCACCTCGTCGGGCGTGCCGGTGCGGAAGCGGCCGCCGGCCAAGTAGAGGACCCGGTCGACCATCCCGAGCACGGGGTTCACATCGTGCGTCACGAAAACGACGGCGCTGTCGTGGTCGCGGCGGCGGCGGTCGATCAGCTCGCTGACCCCGCGCTGGTGCTGCAGGTCGAGCGACAGAAGCGGCTCGTCGCAGAGCAGGAGCGCCGGATCCCCGGCGAGCGCCTGGGCGACCCGCAGCCGCTGCTGTTCGCCGCCGGAGAGCAAGCCGACGGCCGCATCCGCGTAACGGCGGGCGCCGACGGCGTCGATGAGGCCGTCCACCTGCTCGCGGTCCGCACTGCGGGGGAGTGGCAGTCCCCACCGGTGGCCGTTGACCCCCAGCGCGACGAGGTCGCGCGCCCGCATCGGCGTGCCCGCCGGGATGAGCTTCTGCTGCGGGATGTAGCCGATCCGCCGATCCCCTCGTCGCACGGCGTGCCCTTCGAAGGCGATCTCGCCGGAGTCCAGCTGCTGCTGGCCGAGGATGGTGCGCAGGAGGCTCGTCTTGCCGGAGCCGTTGGGGCCGAGCACGGCGACGAACTCTCCGGCGTGCACGTCGAGGTCCAGGCTGCTCCACAGCGTCCTGTCCCCGAATCCGAGGGAGGCGTCGCGGAGCCGGAGGACCACGTCGCGGTCAGCCGGCGGCGCGACGCGGGCAAGCGGTTCGCTCATCCAGCCAGCGCCTTCCCGATCGCGTCGATGGTGCCCTGCATCCAGCTCACGTAGTCCTTGCCGTCCGGCAGCGTCTCCGTCACAGGGACGACCGGAATGCCCGCGCTCTTGGCGGCGGCGAGCACCCGCTCCGTCTCCGTGCCGGTGGTCTGCTCGTTGTAGGCGAGGAGCTTCACCTGGTGCCCGCTGAACAGGGCGAGCGTCTCCTTCAGCACCACGGGGGAGACGTCGTTCTCCTCCTCGATGGCGGCGCTGAACTTCTCGGGCGTCTTGTTGACGAGTCCCATCGCGTCGAGCAGGTACAGCGGAACAGGCTCGGTGATCGCGACGCCCTGGCCGACGTAGGTGGTCTTCAGGGCAGCCGCCGCCTGCTCGAGTCGGGACAACTTCTGCGTGAAAGCGGCGCCGTTCTTCTGGAACTCCGCACGGTGGGAGGGTTCGGCGTCGCCGAACGCGGACACCATCGCGCCGGTGAGCTTCTTCATGGTGGGGAAGTCGTACCAGACGTGCTCGTTCAGCTCGCCGTCGACCGGCTTCTTGCCTGACAGGTCGACCACGTTCAGCACCGTCTTACCGCTGGTGCCCGCACCCTTCACGAGGGTCTGCATGAAGTCGTCGTACCCTCCGCCGTTCTCGATGACCACGTCGGCCTTCTTGACGGCGAGCTGGTTCTGGGCGCTCGCCTCGAAGGAGTGCGGGTCCTGGGCGGGGTCCGACATGAGCGACGTCACCTGGATGTTGTCGCCGCCGATGGTCCGGGCGATGTCGCCGTACACGTTGGTGCTGGCGACCACCCGCAGGGTGCCGTCGCCGGCGGCGGAGGGGGTGGAGCAGCCGGCGAGCGCCAGCGCGGTTGCGGCGGCGAGCGCCAGAGCGGGGACGAGTGAGCGCGTCTTCATGGAGAGCCTGTCTAAGTCGCGAACGACACGAAGGGAGGTCGTCCGCGGGCGCGGACGCAGGCTCACATTACGGCTTGTTGAGAATGATTGTCAAACTCAGTCGAGCAGCAGCGCCGGCTCCTCGGCGCCGAGCCCGTTCGCCGCCTGTGCCCGCTGTCCGCGCGCACGCAGCGAGCTTCCAGCAGCGAGCGCCAGGACCAAACCGTAGAGGACGATACTGGGAACCATGGCTGCGATAGCTGACGTCGCGGCCAGGAATCCGACCGCGATGGCCGCTAGCGCGGTGAGCCCGGATCCGAGCAAGGACACGAGGGACGATGCTCCCGCCCGTCGACTGTCCGGTACCACCTGCTGGAACTGGGCGGAACAGTAGACACTGATGGCGACGTGGGCGACCACGTGGGCGCCGAACGAGGCGATGACGACGGCGCTCGTATCGCTCAGGGCGAAGACGGTCATGGCGAGAGCATTGCCGAGCACCAAGACGGCCAGGAGTCCTCGGGGTATGCGCCGGCCGCCGATCAGCCGCCCACCGAGCACTCCTGCGGCCTTCATAACCGCAAAACCGACCAGAATCGGCCCCAACGACCCCCCTCCCAGGCGCAATTGCCACAGGATGAGCGGACCCACCAGCGCTGCATTGGCGAAGACCGACATCCACGCCCTCGGATGGACGGCGAGCACGGCCAACCCTCGTGTGTAGCGGCCGAGGGTTTCGCCCGCCACTGTGCTCGGTTCTGCTCCTACACGGCGTCCTAGCAGGAGCGCCGCGCCGGCTGCCGCCATGCATACGGCCCCACCCAGCCAGATGTACCGAGGGGACACCGTGAAGAGTGCTGCTCCTACCAGCCCACCGAGGAGCGACGCCCCCGAGCCCAGCCATGCAACTCGCGCCAACGCCCGGCGCTGCTGTTCCGGGTCACGGCCGAGTCGATTGAGCACGTACGCATTCGAGGTTCCGCTCATGGCGGCCGCGCCGATGCCGGCCAGCGCCTCCGCTGTCATGTCACCGACGACACCGAGCGACAGGAAGAAGATCACCAGGGCGACCGTCCGGATCGCGTTGCCCAGCTGGATGGCGGCCCAGTGGGATCTGCGATCGAACACGATCGCCGCCGGTATCTCGGCGACAGCGACCGCGATATTGAATACGGCGACGAGAGCGCCGATGACGGCTGTGGAGTATCCCTTGTCGTGGAAGTAGAGGGTGTCGGCAACAGTGAAGCAGCCCACGCCGATCCCGGACACCGCCAGGAAGACCCAGATCGCGAGTCCCGTGCTCTTCATCGTTCACCTCACATGAACAGGGGCCCGCGATAGGACCACTGCTCTCGATTCGTGTCGATACCCCAGTCGCCGAAGCGGTTGAGGGCTGGAAAGTACTCGTCGTCGAGCGGAAGGATCCGGTCCGCGATGCACCGCACGGCCGCGAAACTCGACGTCTTGGCGAAGACGTGACGATAGAACCGAACGCCCGCACGTGTGCCCCTCTGGACGAGCAGATCAAGAACCGCACTCGCGGTTTCGGCGTTGTCGAGTCGAACCGAAGGCGCACGGGATGCGGGCGCTCCGGGGAAGAACTGCGGGAATACGTCGACCGCCGTCCCGTCGAACCAGAGGGAGCGCATATCCGTGATGGATGGGTCGATGTCAACACCCGTATCCAATGAGCGAAGCATCTGGGTGGCCTCGACCAGGGCCTTTTGGGTGGCAGATCGGAGTGTCATGGAGGCTCCCATGCCGCGTGCTGTGCGCGTCCCGCCTTCCTTGGAACGTCGAGCGAGCGCGACGTGCACGACGGGAACATCGAATGGGTTCTCAAGGAGCCGCGCCGAGACGTGGACATCTTCTCCGGCGATCAGGAGGGCTACCAATGGATCCTCGTTCAGGTCCACGGTGGGGAGCACCCCGCCATGACGGCTGTAGTACCAGAAGCTGTCCCGTTCGATCAGCTCCAGGACCGCCTGCACCGTTGCCTCGGCCACGGTCTTGCCGACGGCCGCCCCCGTCGTGCTGCTCGGCGTTAACGCTGAGCACCCCTGGGGCGGTGTATAGGGCGCGTAGACCAAACTCGCGGGAAAGCTTTGGCGTGCCGTTCCGCACAGAGGCTGCAATTCCGCCATTTCAACGGACTGACCTGGCCCCGGCTCGAGTAGCCGTCCGTCGAAGTCTCTGGCGCCTCGCCAAGGCGAATCCGCAAAGAGAGAGCCATCGATACGAGTGAACTCATCGGCAGCAGAGTCCAGGCCTCCTGCGATGGCGAAGCGTTCGATCCCTTCGCCGAGACAACTTGCCAGCGCCTGATCTGCACTGATGCCCTTGCCACCGACCGGCGCGAGCGGCTCCCTCGCGTCAAGGAACATGCCTGTGTCGGCGGTGAAAACGCCGTGTTCTCCGTTCATCGACGGGTTCAGCAGGACGGAAGCGAAGCCGAACCAATCCCGATGCTCCTGCACGAAATCGGCCGGTGTGCTGGATCGAGGAACACCGCTGACCGACGACACTCCTGCTTCGGATGTCGTGCCGCCGGCTCTTTGCTGCTCGTGGGCATGCGAAACACCTGGTGTGTCGACTCGAGCCTCACGGCACGTCCGGCAATCCGGCCACGGCGTGATGATTGACCAGTTCTGCCCGATCCCGGCATTCGTCATAGCAAGCGGAATGCCGCCTTCGGCCGCCGCCCTGACAGCATCCCGCGCTTCCTCCGCGTCGAGAGAGGGGCGATCGGCTCCCGTTCGACGCCAGAGAAGCTCCAGCTTGCGTTCGAAGCACCGAGAGCAGGGGCCACCGATTTCATTGACGCAGCCAATGACGAAGAGTTGCTGGTTGCGCGGATGCGTAAATGTCAGCACGCGGGAGTCAAGCCGTGAGAGTGCTGGAAGGGATGATGTCAGCGGGAGACTCGCCCGAACCTGATCGAAGACTGCAGTCATGGGAGCACGAGAGTCATGCGGGCCGACGCCTGTGGCCCCGGCCCGCATTCACCTCATCGGGTGACGTAGCCGCCGGCCTGACGCGTGGTGTACCCGCCGGCCTGGCGGGTGGCGGTCTCCGACGTGGTGACGTCGTCCAGGATGTCCGAGTTGATCATTGCTTTCCTTTCGTTGGTGGCGCTGTTGAGCACCGTGAACGAAGGTAGCAAAACGAATACTAGCCGTAAACGTTTGTATTTTAGGTTTGTATGCTGTCAGTCGAGCAGCAGCGCCGGCTCCTCGATGATGGAGGCCACGTCCGCCAGGAACCGCGAAGCCACGTCGCCGTCGACCACGCGGTGATCGAACGACGCGCCGAGCGTCGTCACGAACCGCGGGCGCACCTCGCCGTCGACCACCCACGGCTTCTGCTTGATCGTGCCCAGCGCCACGATGCCGACCTCGCCCGGGTTCAGGATGGGCGTGCCCGTGTCCATCCCGAAGACGCCGATGTTGGTGATCGTGATCGTGCCGCCGTTCATGTCGGCGGGTGGCGTCTTGCCGTCGCGCGCGGTCAGCGTCAGCTGCTCGAGCGCCTTCGCCAGCTCGAGCAGGGTCATCCCCTGCGCCTCCTTGACGTTCGGCACGATGAGGCCGCGCGGGGTCGCTGCGGCGATCCCGAGATTGACGTAGTGGCGGACGATGATCTCCTCATCCGTCCAGGTCGAGTTCACGGTGGGGTTGCGGCGGACCGCCCAGATGATCGCCTTCGCCATGATCAGCAGCGGAGACACCTTCACGCCGCCGAAGTCGGCGGAGTTCTTGAGCCGCTTGACGAACTCCATGGTGCGGGTGGCATCCACGTCGACGAACAGACTGACGTGCGGTGCGCTGAAGGCGCTCGACGTCATCGCGTTGGCGATCGCCTTGCGCACGCCCTTGACCGGGATGCGCTCCTCGCGGTCGTCCGGCCACTCCGGCGTCTGGATGTTGCGGAAGACCGTCGCCTGCGTCGCCTCGCGCAGCACGTCGTCCCGCGTCACGTCGCCGATCGGGCCGGTCGGGGTCACCAGGGTCAGGTCGACGCCGAGGTCCTTGGCGAGCTTGCGGATCGGCGGCTTGGCGACGACGGGGCCGGAGGTCCGGGGGGCCGTGGTCGGACCGGCGTGGGAGGCGGCGGCCGCGTGGCCCGCCGGAGCCGCCGACGGGGCGGAAGAAGCGACGGACGCCGGCGCGGTTGCCGGCTGCGCGATGCTGCCGCTGAACGACACCGGAAGCGACGCGGTTCCGGGGTGCGACACGCGACGGCGACGGCTGCTGCCGTGACCGGCCGAGCCGTAGCCCACGAGCACGGCACCCGGCTTCGGCTCCTCCTCGTGCGAGACGGTCGCTGCAGCATCCGCCGCGACCTCCTCGGCCGGCTCGGGCTCGGGCGCCGGTGCCGCCTCTGCTCCGCCACCTGCCGTCACCGTGAAGATCGGCGTTCCGACCTCGACGGTCTGCCCTTCCGTGACGAGGAGCTCGCCCACCGTTCCCTCGAAGGGCGACGGCAGCTCCACCAGCGACTTGGCGGTCTCGATCTCGACGATCACCTGGTTCACCGCGACCTGCTCGCCGGGCGCGACCTTCCAGGAGACGATCTCCGCCTCGGTCAGACCCTCGCCCACATCGGGCAGCAGGAACTGGGACTCGCTCATGTGCGACTTCTCTCTGTCAGGGGGAGCGCCGGTGGGGCGTCGGCGATCAGAACGCCATCGCCCGGTCGACGGCCTCGAGGATGCGGTCGGCGTCCGGAAGGTAGATCTCTTCGAGCTTGGCCGGAGGGAAGGGGACGTCGAAGCCGGCGACGCGCATCACGGGCGCCTCCAGCGAGTAGAACGCCTTCTCGGCGACCGTCGCCGCGACCTCGGAGCCCACCGACACGTTGGCTGGGGCCTCCTGCGCGACGATCAGGCGGCCGGTCTTCTGCACCGACGCCACCACGGGTGCGTAGTCGACGGGGGAGAGCGACCGAAGGTCGATGACCTCCAGGCTGCGCCCCTCCTCCGCGGCGAGCTCCGCGGCCCGCAGCGCGACGCTGACCATGCCGGCCCAGGCGACGATGGTCGCGTCGGTGCCGGTGCGCACGACCCGGCTGGCGTGCAGCGGCGTCGAGTTCTCGACCAGGTCGACCTCGCCCTTGGGCCAGTACCGGCTCATCGGCTCGAAGAAGATGACGGGGTCGTCCGAGCGGATCGCCTCCTGGATCATCCAGTAGGCATCGTGCGGGGTCGACGGCGCCACCACTCGGAGCCCGGCCGTGTGGGCGAAGTACGCCTCCGGGGACTCCTGGTGGTGCTCGACGGCGCCGATGTGGCCGCCGTGCGGGATGCGGATGACGACGGGGAACCGCATCCGGCCGCTGTGACGGTTGGTCATCTTGGCCAGCTGGGTGGTGATCTGGTCGAAGCCGGGGAAGACGAACCCGTTGAACTGGATCTCGAGCACCGGGCGGTAGCCGCGCATGGCGAGGCCGATCGCGGTGCCGACGATGCCGGCCTCCGCGAGCGGAGTGTCGACGACGCGCTGCGCACCGAACTCCTGCTGCAGCCCTTCCGTCACGCGGAACACGCCGCCGAGCGGGCCGATGTCCTCGCCGAGGAGGATGACCTTCGGATCGTCGGCGAGCGCGCGGCGGAGGCCGGCGTTGAGCGCCTTCACCATGGGGAGCGACTGGATGCGCGGCTCGGGCGCCGCGCTCGGTGCGGCCTCCTCCGCCACCGGCTCGTGATCGGCGGCCGCCGCCTCCTCGCCCACGTCGGCGGATGCCTGCGCGTCGGCCTGCGCCAGCTGCTCGGTCGCGGCGCCCTGCTCGTCCTCGATGGCGAACTCGCGCGTCCACTCCTGCTCCGCCACGTGCTCTTCGAGGACGTGGGAGTCCGGATCGCTCTCGATGATCTCGACGACGTCGATCGCCTGCGTGTCGAGCGACGTGCTGTCCACGGCCGCCTCGTCGTTCGTGGAACCGTCCTCGGTGGGACCGCTCTCGATGAGTTCGGCCTCCACGTACTCGGCCTCGCTTCTCACGTCGCTCATGCGTCACCTCCGAACGATGCCTCGTACTCCTCGAGCCAGCGTCGCTGCTCGTCGGTCACGGGGTGGGGCTCACTGTAGACGTGCTCGAACATGGAGGCGACAGGCGGAGGAACGAGCTCGAGCGTGCGACGGCGGATGTCCGCGGCCAGGTCGGCCGCCTCCTCGTCCGCGCTGTCGAAGAACGCCTGCCCGACGCCCTGCTGCTCCAGGAAGACCCGGAAGCGGAGGATCGGGTCCCGCTCGGCCCAATAGGCCGTCTCCTCGTCGCTGCGGTACTTGCTCGGATCGTCGCTCGAGGTATGCGCGCCCATCCGGTAGGTGAGGGCTTCGATCATGCTCGGGCCCTCGCCGTTGCGCGCGTCGTCCAGATGCTTCGCGGTCACCGCGTAAGCCGCGAGCACGTCGTTGCCGTCGATCTGGACGCCGGGGATGCCGAAACCGCTCGACCGCAGGTAGAGCGGGGTGCGCGACTGCGTGCTCACCGGGACCGAGATCGCCCACTGATTGTTCTGCAGGAAGAAGACCTGCGGTGTCTGGTAGCTGGCGGCGAAGACGTAGGCCTCGCTGACGTCGCCCTGGCTGGTGGCGCCGTCGCCGAAGTAGACGATGGAGGCCGCATCCTTCTCCGGATCGCCGGTCCCGACGGCCCCGTCGAACTTCATGCCCATCGCGTAGCCCGTGGCGTGCAGCGTCTGCGAGCCGATGACCAGCGTGTAGAGGTGGAAGTTGCCGACCGCTGGGTCGGTCGGGTCCCAGCCGCCGTGCGTGGTGCCGCGGAGGAGGCCGATGATGCCGATCGGGTCGATGCCGCGGATCATGCCGATCACGTGCTCGCGGTACGACGGGAAGAGGTGGTCCTGGGGCTTCGTCGCGTGTGCGGAACCGACCTGGGCGCCCTCCTGACCGACGCTCGGCACCCAGAGGCCGAGCTGTCCCTGCCGCTGCAGGTTGGCCGCTTCGTGGTCGAACGCGCGGACGCGCACCATGTCGCGATAGAAGCGGCGGTAGTCGTTCTCGTCGAGCCGCTCCAAGTAGGGGAGGTACTCGGCCGACGTCTCGCTCGGCTGGAACCGGCCATCCGCAGTGAGCAGCTGGACCGTGTTCGCCGGGCGCGGGATCTCGTTCGTCGCAACCACCGTACTAACCTAACCGCTTGGCCGGGTGGCTATTTGGTAGGTTCCGCACAATATCCCCGGCCACCTGCAGGAGTTTCTCCACAGACTCCTCCTCGCCGACGCTGATGCGGATGCCCTCCGGCGGGAACGCGCGAACCGTCAGCCCGGCGTCGAAGAACGCGTCGTTGGCCGCGGCGGTCTGCTCGCCGGTGGCCAGCCAGATGAAGTTGCCCTGCGCCTCCGGCACGAACCATCCCTGCTCGATGAGCGCCTGACGCAACCGGTCGCGCACCATCGCAACGCGCGCCACCCGCTCCATCAGCTCGTCCTCGGCGTCGATGGAGGCCAGCGCGGCGACGCGGGAGGCGTCGGTGACGGAGAGCGGGATGGCCGCCGAGCGAGCGGCGTTGAGCACGGGGGCCGGCCCGACGGCGTACCCGATCCGCAGCGCCGCAAGTCCGTACGCCTTCGAGAACGTGCGGAGGACGACGAGGTTCGGGTAGCGGGAGAGCAACGGGATGCCGTCCACCGCGGCGTCGTCGGTGACGAACTCGTAGTAGGCCTCGTCGAGCAGCACCAACAGGTCGGACGGGACCCGGGACATGAACGTCTCGAAGTCGGCCGCCGTGACGATCGTCCCCGTGGGGTTGTTCGGCGTGCAGACGATCACGACGCGCGTGCGGTCGGTGATCGCGTCGGCGAGCGCCTCAAGGTCGTGGCTGCCGTCCGCCCGGTTGGGCACCTGCACGCTGGTCGCGCCCGCGACGGTGACCAGCCCCGGGTAGGCCTCGAACGAGCGCCAGGAGTAGACGACCTCGTCGCCCACGCCGGCGGCCGCCTGGATCAGCTGCGACAGCAGCGCGACCGAACCGCTGCCCAGGTGCACCTCGTCGACGCCGACGCCGTGCCGCTCCGCCAGGCGCGCGCGGAGGTCGGCGCCGCCGGCGTTCGGGTAACGGTTCAGCTCGCGCAGCGTCGCGGCCACAGCCTCCACCACCGAGGGGAGTGGCGGGTACGGGTTCTCGTTGCTCGACAGCTTGTAACCGTCGGCCGGCGCCGGCCGCCCCTGCTTGTAGGCAGGAACCGCCACGATCTCCGGGCGCAGTCTCACACCGAGCGTGTCATCAGAACTCACAGACCCAACTTAGCCGCGCCCGCATACCGGAGGGGGAATCAGAACAAACGGGTAGGTGCGGATGTGATGCCGATGACGTCCAGCGCGCGGAAAAGCTTGGGTGACGTCCCGGCGCGCTCCTCCAGGATTCCCAGCTGTTCAAGCTTGACCACGGCTGACTTCACCGCCGGATAGGTCTTACCCGTTGCCGAAACCAAGAACGGGATAGTGACGTAGGGCGACCCGATGAGGATGTCGACGATGTCGCGAATCACACCTCGCGCTCCCGCCGAGCGTAGCTTCTCGTGGAATCGATTCTGGATGGCAAGCAAGTCCATCATTCGACTCGCCGTATCCCGTGCAGACTCCTCGATCCCTCTCGCGAAGAAGGTGATCCAGTCATTCCAATCCCCTGTCGCGCTCACTGCAGCCAGAAGCTCTTGATATTCGTCCCGCTTTCGCTCGAACCACGGAGAGACGCTCAAGAGACCATGACTGAGAAGGTCCTCCGACACGAGCTGCAGCACGATCAGCAGCCGCCCGAGTCGACCGTTCCCGTCATTGAACGGATGCAGGGTCTCGAACTGATAGTGAGCCATCGCAGCTTTGACGATCGGGTCCAGGTCGTCTGCTTGCTTCGGCTTTATCCACTGAATGAGGTCCGAGAACGCGCTCTCGAGCGCTACCCCAGGCGGAGCGGGAATGAATCGCGACTCGAAAACGGTACCGCCGCGGGAACCGATCACCACTTGAATTCGGCGTACCCGCCCTGCCTCCTCATTGTCGGCTGCAGTGCCGTTCACGAGCACTCTATGAAGTTCGGTCATCAATCCGCCGGTGATCGGGCGCCCGGACTCGATCCAGTCGAACGCGCGCTCGGCGGCAACGATGTAGTTGATCACTTCGTTCAAGGCGGACGAACGCGTTCGAGAGTCCATCACCTCCGCGGCCAGGACTTCGTCGAGGGGAGCGTACGTGCCTTCGAGCGCTGACGTGCTTTGGGCCTCTCGCTGCAGAGTCGGCCGGCGAAGAAGTTCCGGATTGGGCACGAGCGACGCGCCTTGTTCGAGGCGTCCAAGAGAGTGGCTCGCCGCCATGAGGTGTCGCCACGTCGCAGCGCTCAAGACAGGAGCATCGACAAGCGGGGAAGCACTGAATGCAAAGTGTTCGTACCGTTGTCCAGTCCGTCCGTCGACGCCCGCTATGGGGACCAGACTGCCAACCGGGCTCTTCCCGAACCTCTCGATATCCACCCTTTTCCCTCCGCCGAATCATGAGGTTCGCTTTACTTCACAAGCTCGCCTATATAGTTTCTCGGCGTTCACTTTACTGTCTTCACCGGATGCGATTAAAGAAAAATGGGAAAGACTATAAATTACATCCTTGTGATTAAAGCGCAAGGCATAGGACGTCCCGGCCCTGTACCCTAACCGCACCTCCTGGAAGGATGTGGGGCATGCGATTCCTGCTCAGACTGATCATCAACGCCTTCGCCCTGTGGCTCACGACGCTGATCGTCAGCGGCGTGAGCGTCCAGCCGTATGCGCCGGGCACCACGGCCACCGTTCTCACGTTTCTGCTCATCGCGCTGATCTTCGGTGTGGTGAACGCGATCGTCGGCACGGTCATCCGGATCGTCGCGCTGCCGCTGTACATCCTCACGCTGGGGCTGATCTCGCTGCTGGTCAACGCGTTCCTCCTCTTCATCGTGTCGTGGATCAGCGACGCCCTGGGCTTCGGCCTCCACATCGACGGCTTCTGGTCGGGTGTGCTCGGTGCGCTCGTACTCGGCATCATCGGTTGGCTGCTCGGGCTGGTGTTCCGTCCCGCACGGCGCGACTGACGTCCTCCCGCGGGGCGCACGTGCGGGAGAATGGTGGGGTACCCGCCGCCTGATCCCGCGAGGAGCACCATGACCGCCCTGCCTCCCCAGCCGCTCAGCCCGCTCGACGGCCGCTACCGGTCCGCCGTGCTCGGGCTCGGCGACCACCTCTCCGAGGCCGGTCTGAACCGCGCCCGCGTGCAGGTGGAGGTCGAGTGGCTGCTCTACCTGACCGAGCACCGGATGTTCGGGTCCAGTCCGCTCACCGCGGAGCAGAAGGCGGCGCTGCGGGCCCTCGCCGACGACTTCGGCCAGGCCGAGATCGACCGTCTCGCAGAGCTCGAGGCGACCACCAAGCACGATGTGAAGGCGGTCGAGTACCTCGTGCGGGAGCGACTCCACGCGCTCGGGCTCGACCACATCGCCGAGCTCACCCACTTCGCAGCCACCAGCGAGGACATCAACAACCTCGCCTACGCCCTGACGGTGAGCGCGGCTGTCCGCGAGACCTGGCTGCCGAAGTTCCGCGGCGTGATCGCCGAGCTCCGCGCACAGGCGAAGCAGTACCGCGACGACGCCATGCTCGCCCGCACCCACGGTCAGCCGGCCACCCCGACCACGATGGGCAAGGAGCTGGCGGTCTTCGTCCACCGCCTGGAGCGGGTGCGCGAGCAGATCGAGGGCGGCGTCCATCTCGGCAAGTTCAGCGGTGCGACCGGCACCTTCGCCGCGCACCTGATCGCCGACCCTGAGGCCGACTGGCCGCGCATCTCCCGCGAGTTCGTCGAGAGCCTGGGCCTCGATTGGAACCCGCTGACGACGCAGATCGAGTCCCACGACTGGCAGGCCGAGCTGTATTCGCGCATCTCGCACGCCAACCGCATCCTCCACAACCTGTGCACGGACATCTGGACGTACATCTCGCTCGGCTACTTCCGCCAGGTTCCGGAGCCGGGTGCGACCGGGTCCTCGACGATGCCGCACAAGGTGAACCCCATCCGGTTCGAGAACGCGGAGGCCAACCTGGAGCTCTCCAGCGCGGTGCTCGACTCGCTCGCCGCGACCCTGGTGACCAGCCGCCTGCAGCGCGACCTGACCGACTCCACCACTCAGCGCAACATCGGCGTCGGGCTCGGGCACTCCCTCCTCGCCCTGGACAACATCGACCGCGGCCTCGGCCAGATCACCATCGACCGTCAGCTTCTCGCCGACGACCTCGACACGAACTGGGAGGTGCTGGCGGAGGCGATCCAGACGGTCATCCGGGCGGAGGTGACGGCAGGGCGTTCGACGATCTCGGACCCGTACGCTCTGCTCAAGGAGCTGACGCGGGGCAAGCGGGTCGACCATGCCGCTCTGACGGAATTCGTACAGGGACTGGAGATCGGTCAGGCGGCCAAGAACCGCCTCCTGGCACTGACGCCCGCAGGCTACATCGGGCTGGCGTCGGAGCTGGTCGACTACCTGTAGGAAGGCGCGGGCGCCGGTCGGCGCACGGATCGTGGCCGCGCAGTCAGCGGCGTGCGGTCAGTGGCCCTGCGGGCGGTCGCCGCTCTCCGGGCGCTCCCGCGCCGCCTTGGCTCGTGCCTCGGCGTCCTGCTCGTGGATGTCTTCGACTTCCGCCTCGGTCGGCTTGAAGGCCAGGGCGAACAGGGCGAGCAGCACGAGCGCGAGGATGAACGTCACGCCGAGCGCGATGCCGGCGAGTGGGAACTCCCGGGTCGCCATCAGCACGATCAGTCCGACGAAGACGGCGAGTCCCGCCGAGATGCCGAGGAGTTCGACGGGCAGGAAACGGTCGCGCCGCGTGGGCTGCAGGTTCGAGGTCACTCGGGGGTCTTTCTTGTTGCGCGGGCTCACGGTCGGCTCTCCGCTCCGGGGGCGTCCGCCGTCGCACGGGAGGCCGAGCGCAGCGTGGCGGCACCGATGCCCTGGAAGACGCCGACGATGACGGCCCACGCGCCGAACAGGCCGATCGCGAGCACCGCGTCGGCGGGGACGAAGAGGAGGACGAGCGCGAGGACGGCGGTGATGGCGCCGGTGATCAGCCAGTCGCGGGCTGCTGCGTCGCGGCCCCGCTCACGGATGCCGCTGTACAGCTCGAGGAAACCGGTGAGCGCCGCCCACACGGTGACGAGGTAGAGGAAGAGCCCGAGGCCGGCGCCCGTCAGCGACAGCGACAGCACGCCGGCAATCACGCCGATGGCGCCCTGCACGGCGAAGAGTGTGCGCGTCAGTCGCCGACCCGCGAACAGCCAGCTCAGGATGCCCGTGGCGAGGCCATCGACGATGGCGAAGAGACCGAAGACGACGAGTCCGAACAGCGGGGTGTGCGCATCCCGCGTGAAGGTGATGACCGCGCCCGCGGCGAGCGCCACGATGGCACGGATCGTAGGGACGACCCAGTATCGGCTGTGCGCGTGCACGCTGGGATTCTGGGCGGGGACGGCGGTAGCCATTCGGCGACCTCTTTCGTACGGATTCGCCTCCCAGTCTAGTCAGCGGGATCCTGCGGGTTCGCCGCATCCCGGGACTCTCAGGCGGTCGTCGGCCGCGGCTCGGGCTCCTCCGCACGAGCCCAGAAGATGACGGAGGCGAGAGCGCCGACCGCAAGCAGGAAGGCTCCCGTAGGGGTGACGGTGTCGGCCATCCCCTGCTGCGTGAGAACTCCGGAGACGATGCCCGCGGCGACGCCGGCGCCGGCCACAACGGCGAGCGCGTAGGAGATCCCGCGCGCCGCCCCACCGAGCACCATGCCGCGCACGACGAGTGCGACGGCACCCGTCAGCCACAGGACGGCGACGGGGACGAGCAGCAGCATCCCGAGCGGATCCCGAAGCAGCACGCCCGGCGTGATGTAGAGGAGAGCGGCCGCGAGGATCAGCACGAAGCCCAGCCCGGTAGCGGCCAGGACGCGCGCGCCGTCTGTGCGAAGCCGCAGGATGGGCCGCAGCAGCGACGGCCATGTGAAGGCCAGTGCGAACGCGACCAGCGAGAGCGCCACACTGCCGGCGCCCTGCAGCACGGGGAGGAGGATGCCCATCATGAGTCCCATTGAACCGCCCGTCGGCCGGGCCCCGCGTCCTCCCGGAGGATGATCCCGCGTGCCCTCCACGCCACGCGTTTCAGCGATCACGCGGTCTCGCGGAATCAGTGCACGAGGGTCAGTAGCGCGTCGCTGAACGCCGCAGGGTCCTCCTGCGGCGGGTTGTGCCCGACCCCGGGCAGCACGACACGCCGGAAGGGGCCGGAGAAGTGGGAGGCATGCTCAGACGAATCGAACCAGCCGAAACCGTCCGCTCCGCTGTCGACGGAGACAGTGGGCACGGAGATGGTCGGGCGCTCGGCGAGACGACGCTCGAGGTCGTCGTAGCGCGGATCTCCGTCGGCCAACCCGAACCGGTGCCGGTAGGAGTGGACGGCGACGTCGACGAAATCCGGGTTGTGCAGGCTTGAGGCCGACGCCGCGAACGCGGTCTCCGCCTCGGCCCACTCCGGAGACCAGTCGCGCCACAGAGAACGACACAGCTCCTCGCGATACCGCTCGAGACCGCGCCGACCCCGCTCGGAGTGGAAGTAGTACTGATACCAGTCCAGCTTCTCGTCGAGAGGATCGGCCGGTTCGACGGATCCGGCGATGTCCTGGATGGGATAGCCGGAGACTGTGACCAGCCCGTCGATCCGCTCGGGGAAGAGCGCTGCGGCAACACACGCGGCGCGCCCGCCCCAGTCGTACCCGGCGACGATCGCGTGCTCGATGTCGAGCGCGTCCATCAGGTCGATCAGGTCCTGACCGAGCGCCGCTTGCTGTCCGGAGCGCAGCGTCCGGTCGGAGCGGAACCGCGTCGGGCCGTAGCCGCGCAGATAGGGCGCGACCACCCGCCGACCGGCCTTCGCCAGTCGAGGAGCGACATCGTCATAGGAACGCACATCGTAGGGGAACCCGTGCAGGAGCACGACAGTCTGACCGCCCGGCTCACCGAGCACCTCATACCCGATGCGCAGCAGAGGCGTGTCGACCAACTGGACTTCACTGATTGGCATTCCGGCGCCCTGTCTCGATCGGATCGGCGTCGCGTGAACGGCCGCGCACGTTGTCGCTCGATGTGGCGCAACGTCCTGGGTTGCCAGATTACCTGGCGTCGCCGTCCAGCCATCCAGTCGCTCAGCCGGTTCCGATCTCCGACATGAGGGCTGCTTCCCGAACCGTCGCCGCCTCGATGGCGGGAGCGGGCTTCGAGCGAGAATGTCGGAATGCCCCTCCTCGTACTCCTCAACGGTGGTCCCGCTTCAGGGAAGAGCACTCTCGCGCATCTCTGGGCCCAGGAACGCCCACTGGCCCTCTCCCTGCTGGATGTCCTCAGGGCCATGATCGCGGATTGGGAACGCCATCCCGTTGAGGCGGGCCTGCGCACCCGGGACCTTGCGCTCACGATGATCGGCGACCACCTCGCACATGAGAGGGACGTCATCGTCCCCCAGTTCCTTGCGAACACTACGTTCATCGATCAGCTCCAGAAAGCGGCGATGACATCGGGTGCACAGTTCGTCGAGGTGGTGTTGCTCGAGACTCCGGAGATCGCGGAGCGGCGCGTCCGTGACCGCGCTGCACGCGCTGAACGATCCGGAAGCCCCAACGTCGTCCACGGCTCACTCGGAACAGAGTCGATGCAGGAAGTGGTTCAGCGTCACCGAGAGTTCATCGACAGTCGCGAGCAGATCGTTCGCGTCACGCCGGTCGATGGCGACGTGGACGCGTCTCTCGATCGCCTCAGAAGGGCGATCGACGCTCGCGTGAGAAGTGCTGACCGCTGTCGGCCAGCCGACTAGATTGTCCTCGCCCGAATCCGGATAGGCTCACGCTCGACAGACCAGGAGGACACGCGATGACTGACATGATGGGCGCGACGGCGGTCACCGAAGGCCCCTCGTCGCTGGGTCCGCGACCTGTGCAGGTCACCGTCGCCTTCTGGGTGTTCCTCGGGCTGGTCGCGATCAGGCTGGTCCTGCTCCCATCCACCACCATCCGGCAGTGGTCGATAGCTGATCGCGTCATCGCGCATACGAGCGCGAAAGACGGCGCACGCGTGAGCGATGCGGCAGCGGGGACGCTGCACGCGATCAACATCTTCAGCGACCTCATCGTCCTCGCCCTGTTCGGCCTGTGCCTCCTGGCAGCGTTCCGCATCCGACGCGGCGCGGGATGGGCGCGCATCGTACTGACCGTCCTGGGTGCCGTCTCGATTGCCATCGCGGCCTTCGGATGGAGCAGCCTCCTCGCTGTCTCTCTTGGGGCAGCAGGAACCGTGGGCGTCGTCCTCCTCTGGTTGGCACCCACCAACAGGTGGTTCCGCGTCGCCCGGGCGATCCGTCTCACGGGTGCACGGCGCCGCGCCCAGAGCCGCGTCGCGACGGGAACCGCCCCGCTCGACGCGCCCCTGCCTCCCGACGCCTAGACCATCCGCGGGAAGACAATCTATGGTGCGGTCGACAACGACCTGTCGACGCCTCGTGCAGATTGTCCCGAGCGACCGCTTCTCAGGCGCTTCCGCCGGAAGATTGTCTTCGATCTCCGCCAAGTACATTGTCCGTCCGGCATAGAAGAGACGTGAAGACCGTCCCACTAGAGGATCCTTCAGCGTGCGCCGACCTAGCGCCTCTACATCGGTTTGTGTGCCAGGACCACGAGCGATGGGGCTGTCGACCGAGGATCTAGTGTCGCTTGGAGGTCGATCACGAAGCCGTGCTCCTCGAGTGTTTCAGCGACGGCTTCCAGCGGTCGTTTGGC
Organism: Leifsonia sp. SIMBA_070; assembly: GCF_046534635.1. NCBI lineage: Bacteria > Bacillati > Actinomycetota > Actinomycetes > Micrococcales > Microbacteriaceae > Leifsonia > Leifsonia sp. SIMBA_070. The sequence continues at coordinate 248,024 of NZ_JAWRYK010000002.1, forward strand.
CATGTGCACGTTCATCGGGTGCCCTCCGTAGCCTTCGGTCTTGGTGTGCGTCGACGAACCGAGGTGGCCGCCGAGAAGCAGAACCCCACCCGGCTGAAGCTTCTCGAAGAACTGCCCAATAACGGCGCCGATGGAGTCGTCCGGAACGTGGTGCAGCACCCACCAGCAGATGATGCCGGCAAGGTGCGCTGCATCGACCGGAAGTTGAGTGATCGACCCGACGGTGAAGTCAATGTCTGGGCGATGTGTTCGGGCGATCTCGATGAGACGTGGGGACAGATCGATGCCGCTGATTTCAAGACCCTTGTCCTTCAAGTGGGCCGTAACGCGTCCGGGGCCACACCCAGCGTCGAGAACCGGGCCCTTCGCCTTGCTCAAGGCCGCAAAGGCGTCCAGAAACGCCCACACGAATGGGTCCCAGCGGCCGATTGCGGCATCGACAAAGTCTGTGTAGCTATCAGCCACTGTGTCATACGAGGTCCGCGTGCTCTCGATCCAATCGATGTCTGTCACCTGATCACACTATGGACACTGCCAGGTTCCGCGCCGACCGGCGCCGCTGTCATGCTGTCGGTGTGTACGTGCGCTTCGAGGGAAGGACCGTGAATTCTCGGGGTGTCAAGCCCGGCGTGTTTGCACTGGCAAATGGTCTCGCTCATTCCGGGCAACTCAGCGTCGACGACTACGCGTTGTGGCGCGAGAACAACGACTGGATGAATGCGGCCTACGCCGATCCCAGCGAGGTCGACGGGACGCTCTTCGATCGCTCAATCAATCCACGCACCGAATGTTGGTTCAAGATCAGTGCGGAGCACCTTGTGACACGGGTGCACGAGTACCTCAGGCTGCTCGATCGCTATGGCGTGGGGTGGATCGAACGCCGGGAAGACGACCCGGGCCGAATCTTGTACGAGGACGACGTCCAGATCGTCGTAGCCCCCTTCTCATAAGCGGATCCTCTATTGGAGGCCGGGCGCATCTACACTCGCGGTAACGACTGATCGGGGAGAAGCGTGGATACGCATGCGCCGCCGCGGCCGAGGTACGGATACTGGCTGCTGGTCTCGGTTCCGCTTGCTGTGCTCCTCGACGTAATTTTCGGGGGGCTCGCCCGGTTCACTTGGTGTGGGTTCAACACCTGCCTGTATCAGCCAGGCGACCCGACCCTTAGCATTTCGTTTCTCTGCGGGATCGCCGTCATCACATTCCTCGCCGTCGTGCTGCCACCCTGGACTCCCGGCTGGCATCGTCCGGTCGTCGCCGGCGTCATTGGGCTGGTGATTGCCGGTGTTGCCGCCCTGTTCGTGTTCCAACCCCGGTGATCGCTGGCATCAGCGTGATCGACGATCCGCACGCGGTTGACCGCATCGCCAGCCGCTCCAGTTGACAATGACGCCTACCGTTGCCCCCACAAGCCGTATCGCTAAGCCGTGAGCCCGTAAGCCGGTCCATCAGCGGACCGCCCCCGAACCGCAAAGCGAGGGCGCGATGTCAGCCGCTAATTGAGCGTGGGTGTCCCGTATACCTGTCCCGCAAAAAAGCCCGGCGAAGGGGCGCCAAACGCTACACGCTCGCTGCGGCTCGGCCGCACGACGGACTGAAGACGCCAATTAGATTGTCCAGACCTCTCAGAAGGACAATCTTTCGTGGCGGAAAGACAATCTAAGGCGACGGTCGACACGCCCCCTAGATCGGCGCCATGTCCGCGAAGCGCGAGTACATGCCCTGGAACGCGACGGTGACCGTGCGGGTGGGGCCGTTACGGTGCTTGGCGACGATGAGGTCGGCCTCGCCGGCGCGCGGGTTGTCCTTCTCGTAGGCGGACTCGCGGTGGAGGAGGACGACGACGTCGGCGTCCTGCTCGATCGAGCCGGACTCGCGGAGGTCGCTCAGGGCGGGGAGCTTGTCGGCGCGCTGCTCAGGGCCACGGTTCAGCTGGGAGAGGGCGATGACCGGCACCTGGAGTTCCTTCGCGAGCAGCTTCAGGGCGCGGGAGAACTCGCTGACCTCCTGCTGGCGGCTCTCGACGCGCTTGCCGCTGGTCATCAGCTGCAGGTAGTCGATGATCACCATCTTGAGGCCGACGCGCTGCTTGAGACGACGGCACTTGGCCCGGATCTCGACCAGCGTCATGTTGGGGCTGTCGTCGATGTAGAGCGGCGCGTCGTTGATGCGGCCGCGGGTGGCGGCGATGGTCGTCCAGTCGCGGTTGTCGACCGTTCCCTTGCGCATGTTCTGCAGCGGCACGGTCGCCTCGGCCGAGAGCAGACGCATGGCGATCTCGCTCCGGCCCATCTCGAGCGAGAAGAAGATGGTCGGCATGTCGTGCTTGATGGCCGCGGCCCGGGCGAAGTCGAGCGCCAGGGTCGACTTTCCGAGCGCCGGTCGGGCCGCCACGATGACCATCTGGCCGGGGTGGAGGCCGTTGGTGAGCTCGTCGAGCTCGGCGAAGCCCGTGGGCACGCCGGTCATGGAGCCGTCCTTGTGCTTGGCGGCCTCGATCTCGTCGATCGCGACGGTCACGGCCTCCGTGAGCGGGACGTAGTCCTCGGTCTCCTGCGTGCCGGTGACGGAGTAGATCTCGGCCTGTGCGTTGTTGACCAGGTCGAGCACCTCGCCCTCGGCCTTGTAGCCCATCTGCGTGATGCGTGTCCCGGCCTCGACCAGGCGACGGAGGAGCGCCTTCTCACCGACGATGTTGGCGTAATAGCCCGCGTTCGCCGCAGTCGGCACCAGGCTGGTGAGTGTGTGCAGGTACTCGGCGCCGCCTGCGCGGGAGAGTTCGCCGATCTTCGTCAGCTCGTCCGTGACGGTGATGACGTCCGTCGGCTCGCCGTGCGAGTAGAGCGACAGGATGGCGTCGTAGATGATCTCGTGCTTGGGGATGTAGAAGTCTGTTCCGCGGATGACCTCGACCACGTCCGCCACAGCGTCCTTGCTGAGCAGCATGCCGCCGAGGGCGCTCTGTTCGGCGAGGAGGTCGTGCGGCGGCGTGCGCTCCGGGGAGCGGGTGTCACCCTGGTCACGACCATCTGCGAGACCGATATGGGCGATCGACACGTTCACTCCTCCACTGTTCGCATGCGTTCGAGTCCGGCGGGCACGACGAGGCCGTCGTCGGGAGGCCGGCCGCGCTCGTCGCGCGGACGGTTCCCTCGACTCGATTGTCGGGACGACCTCCGACATCGCCACTGATTCGCGGCTGTCGTCCGTCGACGTCGCTCAACACTATGAACCTCGTCCCCTCATCACAACTCAGCCTGTGGATAAAACTGGGGAGAATCTGCGCGAAACGCCGTGGAGTGTGTGTAGAAGGTGTGTGGAAGTCTGTGGACAACAAATGAGCTTATGCGGATTAAACCCGGCTGACCAGGGAATTATCTTTCCCCAGCCTGTGTGTAGAAAGTTCCTTGAACCCTGTGTTCAACGTTGGGGGCGCCGCGGGAGCGCCTGTGTACAAGGCGGGGGAAAACACCCTTAACGAGAGGTAGCGGCGGGCATACGCCCGCCGCTACACTTTCGCGTATTTGCCTACTTGGCAGCGACCACCTGAAGGGAGATCACGGCCGAGAGGTCGTCGTGCAGACGCACGGTCGCCTCGTGGTCGCCGACCACCTTGATGGGGTTGGGGAGCTCGATCTTGCGCTTGTCGAGCTCGCCGATGCCGGCCGCCTTGACGGCGTCCGCGACATCGCCGGTCTTGACCGAACCGAACAGACGGCCCTCGCGGCCCGCCTTCACGGTCAGCTTGACCTTGGTCGCCTCGAGCTTGGCCTTGAGATCCTGGGCCTGCTCGACGGTGTGCAGCTCGCGAGCGGCACGGGCCGCCTTGATCTGCTCGACCTGCTTCTCGCCGCCACGGCTCCACGCGATCGCGAAGCCCTGCGGGACGAGGTAGTTACGGGCGTAGCCGTTCTTGACCTCGATGACGTCACCGGCCGAACCGAGGCCGGTGACCTCGTGGGTGAGAATAACCTTCGACATGTCGTTGCTCCTTAACGGCCGGAGCCGGCGTAGGGGAGGAGCGCCATCTCGCGCGCGTTCTTGACCGCGCGGGCGATGAGGCGCTGCTCCTGGACGGAGACACCGGTGATCCGGCGAGCGCGGATCTTTCCACGCTCCGAGATGAACTTGCGCAGGGTTGCGACGTCCTTGTAATCGATGACGCCGACGCGAACGGACTTCGCGGGGGCGGCGTTCTTGCCGTCCTTGCCCTTGCGGATCGGCTTGCGGCGGTCGCCGCTCGACTTTCCAGCCATGGTTTCCTTTGCTTTCCGCCCGTCCGGCCTCCGGCCGGCGGGCTGATGATGTGTGCCCCTCTGTCGAGAGGCGAGTCTCGTTAGAAGGGGGTCTCGTCGTTGTAGGAGCCCGGAGTGTTCCAGACATCCGCACCGGCGGACGGGTCCGCCGGAGCCGATGCGGCCCACGGCTCCTCGACGGCGGGTGCTCCGCCACCGAAGCCGCCCGCTGCTCCACGCGGCGACGACGACTGTGCGCGAGTCACCTGTGCGGTGGCGTAGCGCAGCGACGGCCCGATCTCGTCGATCTCGAGCTCGATGCTGGTGCGCTTCTCGCCTTCCTTGGTCTCGTAGGAGCGCTGCTTCAGGCGGCCCTGCGCGATGACGCGCGACCCCTTGGTCAGCGAACCCGCGACGTGCTCCGCGAACTCGCGCCAGACGCTGGCGCGGAGGAACAGAGCCTCGCCGTCCTTCCACTCGTTCGCCTGACGGTCGAACGTGCGGGGGGTGGACGCGATGGTGAAGTTGGCGACAGCCAGCCCGTTCTGCGTGTACCGCAGCTCGGGGTCGGCGGTGAGGTTTCCCACCACGGTGATGACGGTCTCGCCGGCCATGGGACTAGGCGCCGGCCTTCTCGGAGGTGGCGGCCTTGCGGGCAGCCTTCTCGTCGGCACGCTTCTGAGCGGCGGCGACCTGAGCGATCGCCTCCTCGGCGCGGAGGACCTTGGTGCGCATGACGGCCTCGCTGAGCTTCAGCTGGCGGTCGAGCTCCTTGGTCGTGTCGCCCTCGGCGGTGAGCTGGACGACGGCGTAGATGCCCTCGGACTTCTTGTTGATCTCGTAAGCCAGACGACGACGACCCCAGATGTCGACGTTGTCGATCGTTCCACCGTCGTTCCGGACGACGTTGAGGAACTTGTCAAGGCTCGGAGCCACGGTGCGCTCATCGATCTCTGGATCGAGGATGACCATCAACTCGTACTGATGCATGACTAACCCACCTCCTCTGGTCTCAGCGGCTGCAGACGTTCTGCAGCAGGAGGGTGTCATAGACGTGCCCAGGGCAGGAATCCGCCCGGACAACTTATCTAGCGTAACGGAAGCGGGTGCAGGACGCCAGCCGGCGGTGATCTCGGTCATGTCCCCCAGCCTGGCGAGCGGGGCCGCCGCGAACCGGGCCTCCCAAGAATCTGTGGAAAGTTCGCGGTCTCCCGCCTCCTGTGGAGAGAACGCGTCACCCGGCGCCCATCGCGGCATTCGCCGCCGACTGCGCCCGCTTCAGCGCTTCCGGCACGGGCGTCCGGCCCAGGAACATCTCCTCGAAGACCGGGCCGAACGCATCCTGCGCCTTCGCCCAGTTCGCGCCCTGCGGAGCCTGCACGCCGCCGTTCTTCAGCACGTCGTACAGCGGCGAGACGTCGATGCCCTTCTTCTTCCAGTAGTCGACGAAGCCCTGCTGAGCGCCGAGGACGGCGGGGGAGGCGGACCCGCCCTGGCCGATCGCCGCGGACCCCTTCGCACTTCCGAGCCACTGCAGCACCTTCTTCACAGCCTCCGGATGCTTCGAGTGCGCATTGCCGGCGGCGATCACGCCGTTGGTGACGCTGATCGCTCCGGCCGGCCCTGCGGGGAGCGGTGCGACACCCCACGGGAACCCAGCGCCCTGCTCCACGTTGGCGAGGTTGTACGACCCGGTCTGGAAGAGCGCGAGCCTGCCCTGCGTGAACTGGTCGCGGCTGAAGTCGCCGTTGGTGTTCGTGTCGGCCGCGGAGGGGGCGACGTGGTACTTCTCGATGAGGTCGACGACGTACTGGAACGCCTGCACGCCCTGGGACGAGTCGAAGACGAAGCGGTTCCCCTTCTGCAGGGCAGCTCCGTTGGAACCGAGGTAGTTGATGTAGATCGCGTTCAGGTCGTTGGCGGCGTTGTAGCCGTACTGCACGATGTGCTGCGGGTCGAAGGCCGGGTCGGCCGCGTTCCGTCCGGAGGCATCCACGGTGAGCTTCTGCAGCACCGGGAGGAGAGTGTCCTTCGACCGGTCCGGCGACCAGTGGAGGCCGGCGAGCGACGCGGGGGAGAGACCCGCTTTCTTCAGGAGGTCGGCGTTGTAGAAGAGCCCGATGCCGGGGTCCGCCAGCTGCGGCACTCCCCACAGCGAGCCCTTCAGCGTGTACTGCTTCACGATGTTCGGCTGCCACTGCTTCAGGGACGAGGAGCCCAAGGTCTTTCCAATATCGACCAGGTCGCCGCCGGTCGCGTAGTCCTCGAAGTTGCCGGCGTTGACCCAGAACACGTCGTCCGCGTTCCCTGCGGCCAGGTCGGTGCGGAGCTTGGTGAAGTAGTCGGCCCACGGCACCAGCGTGGTCTTCACGTCGATGGAGGGGTTCTGCTTCTCGAACTCGGCGAACGACGTCCGGTACGCCTTCTGCACCTGGTCGTCCCACAGCCGGACCGTCACGGTCTCCTTCTGCGGCTGCGCCGATCCCGCGACGCCGACGCCGATGCCGACCGCTGCGACCAGGACGACGAGTCCCGCCACCGATGCCGTGATGAGGGTCGAGCGCTTGGCCATCTCTGTTCCTCCTACCGGAAGCCGGTGATCCTGATGGACCGCACGAAGCGCTTCTGGAAGAGCAGGAAGAGCACGACGAGCGGCACGATCGCCAGCGTCGTCGCTGCCATGACAACTGTCCAGTTGCCGTTGTACTGGGATTGGAGGCTAGCAGTGGCCACGGTCGCCACCCGCCACGTGTTACCGCTCGTGATGACGAGGGGCCAGAGGAAGTTGTTCCACTGGCTCACGACGGTGATCAGCACGAGCGTCGCGATGATCGGCCGGGAGAGCGGCACCACGATCTCGATGAGGATGTCGAGCGTGGAGGCGCCATCCAGTCGGGCGGCATCCACCAGCTCCTGCGGGATGCCGCGGAAGTACTCGCGCAGCAGGAAGATCGCGTACGGGCTCCCGAACGAGAACGGCAGCACCAGGCCCCAAAAGGTGTCGCGCAGCCCCAGCTGCGCCATCATCAGGTACAGCGGGACGACCAGCACGACCGCCGGAACCATGAGCGTCGCGAGGTAGACCCAGAACAGCACGTCGCGGCCGGGGAAGTCCACACGCGCGAAGGCGTACGCGGCCATGATCGAGAACACGAGCTGGAACACGAGGATGAACACCGTCACGAGCGCCGTGACCAGCAGCGCCCTCCCGAAGCCGGCCGGCCCGGTGAACAGCGAGACGATGTTGTCCAGGCTCCACGGGTCCGGCGGCGTCAGCGCCGGCGTCCTCGCGAACTGGGCCGGCGTCTTGAAGGCCGTCATCGCGCTGAGGAGGAAGGGCGCCAGCGTGACGACGGCGCCGACTACGAGGAGCACGTAGATCCCCGCGACCTTCAGCACACGGCTAGCCGAGGTCATACGTCGTCCTCCTGCGGAAGTAGAGCTGCTGCGCGACCGTGATCACCACGAGGATCGCCAGGAGCACGACGGCCATGACCGAGGCGCGTCCGAGGTCGAAGCTCTGGAACGCCTCCGTGTAGATGCGGTTCGCGACCACGTCGGTCCGGTGCTCCGGCCCTCCGCCGGTCAGCGCGTAGATCTGGTCGAAGAGCTGGAACGTGGAGATGACGCTCGTCACCAGCACGAAGAACATCGTCGGCCGAAGGAGCGGCAGCGTGATCCGCCAGAACAGCGCGACAGGGCCGGCGCCGTCGATCCGAGCCGCCTCGACGACCTGCTGCGGGATGTTCAGCAGCCCGGCCATGAAGAACAGCGTCACGTAGCCGACGTTCGTCCAGACGACGACCGCGGCGGCCGCGGGGAGGGCGAGCACCGGATCGGTCAGCCACTCGACCCGCACGCCGAGGATCGCGGTGAGCACCCCTCCGGTCGGGGCGAAGATCCACTTCCAGACGACACCGAGCGCGAGCGGAACGCAGATCCACGGCAGTGCGTACAGGGTCCTCAGCAGCGCCGACCCGGGGAGGCCGCGGGTCAGCAGGGAGGCTGCGAACAGTCCGAGCGCGGTCTGCACCGGGATGACGATCACCACGAAGACCAGGGTGACCAGCAGCGCGTTGCCGAAGACGGGGTCGGAGAGCACCGACGCGTAGTTGGCGAGCCCGGCGAAGCGGAGCGGATGGATGAGGTCCCAGCTCTGGAAGCTCAGCCAGACGACGATGAGCACCGGCAGCACCAGGAAGCAGGCGACACCGAACAGGCTCGGCGCCAGCAGCGCGTACCCGGTCATGGCCTCCCGGCGCCGGACCGCACCCGAGCGTCGAGTGCCGGGGGATCGCCGGGTCAGCGCTCCTCCCACCATGCGAGCAGACGCCGTGTCGCCTCCTCCTCGCCGAGCGGACCCTCGTCGAGCCGCAGTTCGAGCAGGAACTTCATCGCCTGCCCCACCTCGCGCCCCGGGCGGATACCCAGGATGGCCATCACCTGCTCGCCGTCGAGGTCGGGCCGGACGGCCTCCAGCTCCTCCCGCTCCTGCAGCTCGCGGATGCGGGCCTCGAGGTCGTCGTACGCGAACCCCAGGCGGTCGGCCTTCCGCCTGTTGCGCGTGGTGACGTCGGCACGGGTGAGCATGTGGAGGCGCTCCAGCTCCGGCCCGGCGTCGCGGATGTAGCGCCGCACGGCCGAGTCGGTCCACTGCGCGTCCGCGTAGCCGAAGAAGCGCAGGTGGAGCTCGATGAGCCGGGCGACGGCGTCGATGGTGGCCTTGTCGAATCGGAGGGCGGTGAGCCGCTTCTTCGCCAGCTTCGCTCCGACGACGTCGTGGTGGTAGAAGCTGACCGCGCCTCCCGGCTCGAACCGCCGCGTCGACGGCTTGCCGATGTCGTGGAGGATGGCGGCCAGCCTCAGCACGAGGTCCGGGGCGTCGCCGGGATGCCGCTCCTTCTCGTACCCGATGGCCTGGTCCAGCACGGTGAGGCTGTGCTGGTAGACGTCCTTGTGGTGGTGGTGCTCATCGGCCTCCAGCCGGAGCGCCGGGATCTCGGGGACCACCAGGTCGGCAAGACCCGTGTCGACCAGCAGCTCCAGGCCCGGCCGCGGCTCGTCGGCCAGCAGCAGCTTGCTGAGCTCGTCGCGCACGCGTTCTGCACTGACGATCTCGATGCGGTCCGCCATGGTGCTCATCGCGTCCCGGGTCTCCTCGTCGACCATGAAGCCGAGCTGGGCGGTGAACCGGGCCGCGCGCATCATCCGCAGCGGGTCGTCGCCGAACGAGATCTGCGGTGTGCTCGGCGTCCGCAGCACGCCGGCCAGCAGATCCTCCACACCGCCCGAGGGATCGACCAGCTTGACCTCGGGCAGCCGGAGGGCGAGCGCATTCACCGTGAAGTCCCGGCGGAGCAGGTCGCCCTCGAGCGTGTCGCCGAACTCGACCTCGGGCTTGCGCGTCGTGCCGTCGTAGCTGTCGCTGCGGTACGTGGTGATCTCCACCGTGTCGTCCCCGAAGCGAGCACCGATGGTGCCGAACTTGCGGCCGATGTCCCACACCGCATCCGCGATGGGGCCCACGATGCGGAGGATGTCGTCCGGCCGCGCGTCTGTGGTGAAGTCGAGATCGTGCACGGAACGGCCCAGCAGGGCGTCGCGCACAGGACCGCCGACGAGGGCGAGCTCATGGCCCGCGGCCTGGAACGCGTCGGCGAGGCGGGCGACCGAGGGGGTGCGGGCCAGGTCGCCGAGGCGTTCGAGGGATTCGGCGACGCTCTGCATGGTCACCCAGTTTATTGGTCCGCGCGCCGGGCTCTCAGGGCCTGACCTCTACAATCGAGGTCATGGAGGCCGAGTCGGGATCGCGCGTCGACGCATGAGCGCAGCCTCCCCCACCCTCCGCCGGGGTGCGTCGTTCCGCGTCCGCGTCCGGATGCTGGCGGCAGCGGTGACTGTCGGAGCGCTTGCAGCGGTCGCAGGGGGAGCAGCGCCGGCACCGGCCGCGACGCCGACGCCCACGCCCACCGCGTCCGCGACCGGTTCCGGGTTGACCGCCACGATGACGGCCGACGATGCGGGAGTCGTCGTCCCGGCCAAAGACCTGACGGTGTCGGTGACGGTGTCCAACCCGACGGACACGGCATACTCGTCCGGAACCGTGACGCTGTGGGTGGACCCGTCAGCGCAGAACGGCCGGAAGGCCCTCGCCTCCTGGCTGGCCGGCACGGACGAACCCGCGGACGCCGTCACGATCGGGCAGGCACAGCTGAACACTCTCGAGCCGGGGTCGAGCTCGGTCGTGCGAGTCGCGGCGCCTGCGGCGTCGCTGCCGTTCGCCGCTCGCACGTCGTCCGCGGTCTTCGGTCTCGGCGCCTCGGTGCACGCCGGATCGGCCGATGCGGAGAGCCGCGGATCGGTCGTCTGGTATCCGGGCGGCACGACGAAGCAGGCCGCCCTCAACGTCGTGCTGCCGATGGTGACGCCATCGGGCTCGGGCGGTCTGATCTCGTCCGACGCACTGGCGACGTACACCTCGCCGAACGGCATCCTGACGCGGGAGCTCGACGGTCTCACCGGCCACACCACTGTGACAGTGGGCATCGATCCGATGATCATCGCATCGATCCGTGTGCTCGGGAACGCCGCTCCGGCGAGCGCCGTGGACTGGTTGACGCGACTGTCCGAGCTGCCGAACGACACCTTCTCTCTCGGTTACGGCGACGCCGACCCCGTCGGCCAGCTGCAGTCGGGCCTTCCCGCCCCTCTGACGCCGACGTCGCTGGCCTACGCGATCGACGCGAAGAACTTCACGCCGGAGCCGACCCCGGTGGGGGAGCCGTCGAGCGCCACCCCGACGCCGACACCGAAGGTGCCGACACCGAAGCCGACCACCCCGAGCCCGACGCCGACGGCGACCCCCGGCCCGGTCATCCCGGATCTGAACGCGCTCCTGGCCTGGGACTACACATTGACCGGGATCAGCTGGCCCGGCGACAAGACGGTGCGACGAGCGGATCTGGCCCCGCTCGCTGCAGCCGGGCTGAAGACGGTGATCGTCTCCGGCAGCAACACGAACGCCGACACCCTCGACGCGACGCCCGACGCCCCGATCGCCTCGGGCGGCATGGTGTCCTCCGACCAGCGTCTGAGCGAAGCACTCCGGCAGGCCGTGTCGGCCCCGAGCGACATCGCCTGGAACGCGGCCATGTCGAAGGTCAACGCGCAGCTGGAGCTGATCAACCAGGAGTCGGGCGACGCGCGGCATCTTCTCGTGGCGCTCGATCGCTCCTGGCCGTCGAGCGGGACGCAGTTGGAACGCACGCTCAACGCGCTCTTCTCGTCTCCATGGTCCGCGCCGGCGTCCTTCGCAAGCGTCAAGAACGCTGCGCCGAGTGCGGGCCTCGACCTGGTCGACGCGCCCGAATCCGCCGAACGGGTCGCCGCCATCCAGTCGCTCGTGCAGGACGAAGGCGCCCTCGGCCAGTTCGCCACAGTCCTGGACGACCCCACCCGGCTGACGGGCCGTACCCGTGCGGACCTGCTCACGCTGCTCGCCGTCTCGTGGCTGAATCCCCGCACCGATTGGGGCGCCGCAGTCGCGACGGAGCGCAAGGCGACCGTCGACACGCTGCACTCCATCCACATCCTCCCGACCGAGAACGTGAACCTGGTGAGCGCGCAGGGGTCGATCCCCTTCACGGTGAGCAACGAGCTACCGGGTGACGCGGTTACGGTCGTGCTGGCCGCGTCGCCGTCGAACAGCCGGCTCGAAGTCGACCAGTCCACGACGAAGCGCATCCCCCAGGACTCGCGCGCGACAGTCCTCATCCCGGTGAAGGCGAAGGTCGGAAACGGCCAGGTCGCCCTCTCGCTGCACCTCTACAGCCCCACGGGTGTGCCGATCGGCGACCCCACGTCGGTGACCGTCGATGTCCACGCCGACTGGGAGGGCATCGGAGCGCTGATCTTCGGCATCCTGCTGGTGCTGCTGTTCGGGTTCGGGATCGTGCGCAACATCCTGCGACGCCGGTCGAAGGCGGCGGAGGACGGGACCGAAGAATCCGCGGAGGCCGATCCCGAAGCCGCCCCAACGGTAACCGCGTCAGAAGGTTCCACTGACGGCTCCGCCCCTCCCGAGGAACATCCCCGTGGCTAGCGTCGGGCGCGCCAGCGCGATGCTCGCCTCCGGCACGCTGGTGTCGCGCCTCCTCGGCTTCGCGAAGGCGTGGCTGCTTGTGCAGGCCATCGGGGTCGTGACCTTCGCGGCGAACGCGTACGGCACGGCGACGATCATCCCGAACAGCCTGTACGCGATCATCGCGCAGGGCATCCTGAACGCGATCCTCGTCCCGCAGATCGTGCGCGCCTCCATCAACGCCGACGGTGGCCGGGCATACATCAACAAGCTGGTCACGCTCGGGATGGTGGTCTTCGCCGCCCTCGCGGTGGTCGCCACCGTCCTGGCGCCGGTGCTGGTGTCGTTCTTCGGCCTCTCCGAACAGCAGCGCGCGCTGGCCACGGCGTTCGCCTACTGGTCGCTGCCGCAGATCTTCTTCCTCGGCCTGTACACGCTGCTCGGTGAGGTGCTGAACGCACGCAAGTCGTTCGGTCCGTTCACCTGGGCCCCGGTCGTCAACAACATCGTCGCGATCGTGCTGCTGGGCGCATTCATCCTCGCCTTCGGCACGGCGGCTTCCGGCAATCACGGCAGCGACTGGTCGTTCTGGATGATCGCGCTGCTCGCCGGCGGGGCGACGCTAGGCATCGCGGTCCAGGCGCTCATCCTCTTCGTGTTCTGGCGACGGGTGGGGCTGCGGTTCCGCTTCGACTTCGGTTGGCGCGGGGTCGACCTCGGCTCGGCGGGCAAGGCGGCCGGGTGGACCTTCGCCATGCTGATCGCCACGCAGGTCGCCGGACTCATCGAGACCAACGTCTCGAACTCGGCCGGCCAGGGGTTCGCCGGATCGTTCGCCATGCAGAACGCCTGGCTGATCTTCATGCTGCCGCACGGCATCATCGCCGTTTCGATCGTCACCGCGTACTACACCCGGATGGCGGAGCACGCCCACCGCGGATCGGTCGCCGATTTCCGCCTCGACTTCTCCTCGGCGGCGCGATCGATCATGCTGCTCATCGTGTTCTCGTCGGCGGCGCTGATCGTCACCGCGTACCCGATCGCGCGCGTGTTCACCACGGACTACTCCGCGATGGGCCTGGTCCTCGTCGCGTACCTGGTCGGCCTGGTGCCGTTCTCCCTGGTGTTCATGGCCCAGCGCGCCTTCTACTCGCTCGGCGACACCCGCACGCCGTTCTTCTTCACGCTCGCACAGGTCGCCGTCATCATCGTCGGCGTGCTCGTCTGCTTCCTGGTTCCGCCGGGGACGCGTGCGGCCTCCGTCGCGCTCGTGGTGTCGCTGGCCAGCTTCGTGCAGGCGGTGCTCGCCTTCGCCCTGCTGCGCCGCCGCACCGGAGGAGTGGACGGCGGTCGCATCCTCGGCTCGCTGTGGCGGTTCGTCGTCGCCGGGCTGGCCTCGATGGCCGCCGGCGGAGGGTTCCTGGTGATCCTCGGCGGCGTGAGCGCCGGAGCCTTCCCGGTGAGCGGTCCGATCGCCGCCATCATCGCCACGGCGCTGGTCGGGATCGTCATGCTGATCGTCTACGTCGGCTTCCTGGTGATCCTCGGATCCGCCGACCTGGAGGAGGGGCTGGCGCCCATCCTGAACCGCGCCGGACGGCGTTCCACGGCACCCAGGCGACAGGAATAGCATCCGCCTAGGATGTGTTCTACAGGTCGACGCCTCCAGACGAAGGTGTCGTGACAGGTCAAGGAGTTCCGCCGTGCGGCAGATCATCATCATCGGTTCCGGCCCTGCCGGTTACACCGCGGCCATCTACGCTGCCCGCGCCAACCTGAAGCCGCTGCTGATCGCCTCCTCCGTGGAGGCCGGCGGCGAGTTGATGAACACGACGGAGGTCGAGAACTTCCCCGGTTTCCCGGAGGCCGTCATGGGCCCCGACCTCATGTTCAAGATGCAGGCGCAGGCCGAGAAGTTCGGCACGGAGATCGTCCTCGACGACGTCGTCTCCGTGGAGCTGACCGGCGACGTCAAGCGGGTCACCCTCGGCTCTGGCGCCGTGCACGAGGCCCTCGCGGTGATCTTCGCGACCGGTTCCGCCTACCGCAAGCTCGGCCTCGCCGACGAGGAGCGCCTCTCCGGCCACGGCGTCTCCTGGTGCGCCACCTGTGACGGGTTCTTCTTCCGCCAGCGCACGATCGCCGTCGTCGGCGGCGGCGACTCGGCGATGGAGGAGGCCACCTTCCTCACCCGCTTCGCCGACAAGGTGTACGTCATCCACCGTCGCGACAGCCTCCGCGCCTCCAAGATCATGCAGGAGCGCGCCCACGCCAACGACAAGATCGAGTTCATCTGGAACTCCGAGGTCGTCGGCATCGGCGGCGACGAGCAGGTCCAGAACGTCACGCTCCGCAACCTCGTCAGCGGCGAAGAGAGCGAACTGCAGCTGCAGGGGCTCTTCATCGCGATCGGCAACGACCCGCGCGTCCACCTGGTGCACGGCCAGCTCGACCTGACCGCGGAGGGGACGATCGCGGTCGACGGCCGCAGCTCGAAGACCAACCTGCCCGGCGTCTTCGCCGCGGGCGACGTCGTCGACCCGACCTACCGTCAGGCTGTCACCGCTGCCGCGTCCGGAACGGTCGCCGCCCTCGACGCGGAGCACTACCTGACCACCCTCCCGCAGAACTTACTCGACAGCGCAGCGGATGGCGCGTCGGGTGACCTCGAACTCACGACCACCGCATAAGGAGATACAACACAATGTCAGCAGCACGTTCGGTCACGGACTCCAGCTTCGAGCAGGACGTCCTCAACAGCGAGAAGACCATCCTGGTGGACTTCTGGGCTGAGTGGTGCGGCCCGTGTCGCGCCGTCGGTCCGATCCTCGACCAGATCGCCTCCGAGCACGCCGACAAGATCGAGATCGTCAAGCTCAACGTCGACGAGAACCCGCAGACCGCTGCGAAGTACCAGATCACCTCCATCCCGGCGATGAAGGTGTACCAGGGTGGAGAGGTCGTCAAGACCGTCATCGGCGCCAAGCCGAAGCCCGCCCTCGAAGCCGACCTGGCCGCCTACCTGGCGTAGCGCGACCCGTCCTCTTCAGACCCGTCCGGCGCTCACCCGCCGGGCGGGTCTTTTTCGTACCCGGCCGCCGTGTGGATTTTCTCCACGGTGCGCCGCCCCCATAGCATTGCTGAACGGCAGACGAACGGAATCCTCACGTGATCGAACAGGGCTCCCCGCAGCAGCGGGGCAACAATCTGGACCCGTGGTATCACCACTACGCGCAGCGCACGAGCGGCCTCGCCGCCAGTGAGGTCCGAGCCCTGTTCGCCGTCGCCAGCAGGCCCGAGGTGGTCTCCCTGGCCGGCGGCATGCCGTACGTCTCAGCCCTCCCGCAAGACCTGGTCGTCGGCGCGATGGACCGGGTGATGCGCGAGCAGGGCGCGGTCGCGCTCCAATACGGTTCCGGTCAGGGCGTCCCCGCCCTGCGGGAGCAGATCCTCGACGTGATGGCGCTCGAGGGGATCAGCGGCAGTGCCGACGACATCGTGGTCACCACCGGATCCCAGCATGCGCTGGAGCTGTTCAGCAAGCTCTTCATCGACCCGGGCGACGTCGTCCTCGCCGAGGGACCCAGCTACGTCACGGCGATGGTGATCTTCAAGTCGTACCAGGCGGAGGTCGACCACGTCCCGATGGACGAGCACGGGCTGATCCCCGAAGCTCTGCGCGAGCACATCGCGCGGCTCAAGGCAGCGGGGCGGCGGGTCAAGTTCCTCTACACGGTTCCGACCTTCCACAACCCCGCCGGCGTCACCCTGAGCTGGGATCGGCGGCTCGAGATCCTCGAGATCGCGCGCCAGAACGACATCCTCGTGCTGGAAGACAACCCGTACGGGCTGCTCTACTTCGATCAGAAGCCCCCGGCGGCCATGCGCTCGGTCGAGAAGGACGGGGTCGTCTACCTCGGAACCTTCTCCAAGACGCTCGCGCCCGGCTTCCGGGTGGGATGGGCGCTGGCTCCGCACGCGATCCGCGAGAAGCTCATCCTCGCCAATGAGGCCGCCGTGCTCAGCCCGAGCTCGTTCAGCCAGCTCGTCATCTCCGAGTACCTGCGCGACGCCGACTGGAAGGGACAGATCGACACCTTCCGAGGCGTGTACCGCGAGCGCAAGGAGGCGATGATCTCCGCTCTGAAGGAGCACCTGCCCGAGCTGAGCTGGACGGACCCGAACGGCGGGTTCTACGTGTGGGTGACGCTTCCGCCTCACCTCGACTCGAAAGCCATGCTGCCGCGCGCCGTCACGGAGCTGGTCGCGTACACACCGGGGACGGCCTTCTACGCGGACGGCTCCGGAGCGCAGAACATCCGGCTCTCGTTCTGTTACCCGACACCGGAGAACATCCGCGTCGGCGTGCGCCGGCTGGCCACGGTCATCGGCGGGGAGCAGGATCTGCTCGACACCTTCGCGGGGACCGGGCTGCTCGACCCGTCCGCGCGGCGCGGGCGCACGAGCGCCAACCCTCCGACCGATCTCCGCTAGCCGAGCCGCCCGCCAACCTGTCCGTCCTTCCTTGCGTCTGAGATGAGAAAGGCCTGATCATGGCCCAGAATGAAGCACTCGACATCGTCGTCCTCGCCGGTGGGATCTCCCACGAGCGCGATGTCTCGTTGCGGAGCGGACGCCGCGTCGCCGACGGCCTCAACCGGCTCGGCCACCGGGTCGCGCTGCGCGATCCCGATGCGTCGCTCCTGGCGTTCCTCAACGAGTCCCTGCCGGCGGTCGTGTGGCCGGCACTGCACGGTGCGAGCGGCGAGGACGGCGCCCTCCGTGGTCTGCTCGAGCTGACCGGAGTGCCGTTCGTCGGGTCGAAGGCAGATGCCTCCCGGCTCGCCTGGTCGAAGCCGACCGCCAAGACGATCGTCGAGCGTGCGGGCGTGGCGACCCCGCGGTCGGTCACCCTCCCGCAGGAGACGTTCCGTGAGCTGGGGGCGGGGAGTGTGCTCGAGACAGTCCTCGCGGGGTTCTCCCTACCGCTCGTGGTCAAGCCGGCACAGGGCGGGTCGGCCCAGGGTGTGACCATCGTCGCCACCGCCGAGGAGCTGCCGCGGGCGATGGTCGACGCCTACACCTACGCCGATGTCGCCCTGATCGAAGAGAAGGTGAACGGTGTGGAGGTCTCCGTCGCGGTCATCGACACCGGTGACGGCCCCGAGGCGCTGCCCGCGGTCGAGATCGAGCCGATCGATGGCGCCTACACCTTCGACGCTCGGTACAACGCGGGGGAGACCCGGTTCTACGTGCCCGCCCGGTTGGACGAGGCGGTCACCACCGGGGTCGCCGAAGCGGCTGCAACGGCTCACAAGGCGCTGGGCCTACGGCATCTGTCCCGGATCGACCTGATCGTGGATGCGGCGGGTGCGCCGTGGTTCCTGGAGGCGAACGTGCTTCCCGGGCTCACCGAGACCTCGATCATGCCGCAGGCGATCGCAGCCGCCGGACGTGAACCCGGCGACGTCTACGCAGCGCTGGCCGTGGCCGCCATCGCTGACGCCTGAGTGGCTCTCGAGGCGGTTCTCGCGCGCTTAGCGATCGATCAGCTGTAGCTGGGCTGCCCGATCTCGTCGAGGATCCTGTTGAGATCCTGGATCGTTGCGAAATCCACCACGATCTGGCCTTTTCTTGCTCCGAGGGTGATCTTGACCCGCGTGTTGAGGCGGTCGCCGAGAGTCCCGGCGATCTCGTCGAGGTGGCCGCGGTGCCGTCCGGCTGTCGCCTTCGTCCTGGCCGGCTTCGGCGTCTTGCTGGCTGCAGCCTCCGCCTGACGCACCGACAGATCCTCGTTGACGATCTTGTCCGCGAGGCGGATCATCGCCTCCTGGTCATCACCGAGCGAGAGGATGGCACGCGCGTGGCCCGCGCTGAGGACCCCGGCCGCCACTCGCGCTTGGACCGCGGCGGGCAGCTTGAGGAGCCGGATGGTGTTCGTGATCTGGGGACGCGACCGACCGATGCGGGTCGCGAGCTCCTCCTGCGTGATGCCGAAGTCGGCGAGAAGCTGCTGGTAGGCGGACGCCTCCTCCAAAGGGTTCAGTTGGCTGCGATGCAGGTTCTCGAGGAGCGCATCCCGCAGCATGTTCTCGTCGGCGGTGTCCTTGACCACCGCGGGGATGGTTTCGAGCCCGAGCTCCTTCGTCGCACGCAGCCGGCGCTCGCCCATGATGAGCTCGTAGCGGCCCGGCTCGTCCGGGAGCGGCCGGACGACGACCGGCTGCAGCACTCCGACCTCGCGGATGCTCGCGACGAGCTCATCGAGTGCCTCGCGGTCGAAGTCGCTGCGCGGCTGGACACGGTTGGGGACGATGTCGTCGGGGGAGAGGCTGGCGAGCCGAGCTCCCGGCACCTCGATGAGGTCCTCCTGACCGCCGCGTTCGGCGACAGCGACCGCGGAA
Source organism: Leifsonia sp. SIMBA_070 (assembly GCF_046534635.1). Classification (NCBI taxonomy): domain Bacteria; kingdom Bacillati; phylum Actinomycetota; class Actinomycetes; order Micrococcales; family Microbacteriaceae; genus Leifsonia; species Leifsonia sp. SIMBA_070. The sequence goes on from NZ_JAWRYK010000002.1 coordinate 266,746, forward strand.
CCGAGTCGGCCGGCGGAGCTGTCCGGGAAGAAGACGTCGACCGGTCGGCTGGTCTGGTCGCTGGTGGGGATCAGGGCGCCGATGCCTCGGCCCAGTCCGGTGCGCTTCGCTGCCATTAGCGGGGTACTCCTCTGCGTGCGATTTCCGCGGCCGCCTCCATGTAGGAGAGGGATCCGCTGGAGTTGGTGTCGTAGCTGATGACGCTCTGTCCGTAGCTGGGCGCCTCGGAGATCCTGACGGAGCGGGGAATGATCGTGTCCAGCACTTCGTTCGGGAAGTGTTCGCGCACATCCGCTGCGACCTGATGCGCCAGGTTGGTGCGCGAGTCGTACATCGTCAGCAGGATGGTGGAGACGCGCAGCTTCGGATTGAGGTGACGCTCGATGAGCTGGATGTTCTTGAGCAGCTGGCTCAGTCCCTCGAGCGCGTAGTACTCGCACTGGATCGGGATGAGGACCTCTGTCGCCGCCACGAAGGCATTGATGGTGAGGAGTCCCAGGGACGGCGGGCAGTCGATGAGGACGTAGTCGATGTCGTACTCGTCGAGGAAGCGGTCGAGTGCCCGGGACAGTCGCTGCTCCCGGGCCACCATGGAGACGAGCTCGATCTCTGCGCCGGCGAGGTCGATCGTAGCAGGGATGACGAACAGCCCGTCGAACTCCGGACTCTTCTGAATGACGTCTTCGAGCTCGCGGTCGTTGACGACGACATCGTAGACGCTCGGAGTGCCTTCACGGTGCTCCACGCTCAGGGCGGTGGAGGCATTTCCCTGGGGATCAAGGTCGATCACCAGGACCCGAGCTCCCGATTTGGCCAGAGCGGCGCTGAGATTGACCACCGTAGTGGTCTTGCCGACTCCACCCTTCTGGTTCGAGATGGTGAAGATCCGCGTCTTCGAGGGGAGGGGGAGGGTTGTCGCCGCAATCACCTGTCGACGACGCGCAAGATCGGCGATTTCCTGGGCGAGCGGGGTCGTGACGTCGAACGTCGCGTCTTCTGTCATCGGCTCCATATCGCCGTCGATCTCACCTACTCTGCCTCGCTCGTCGTCGTGGGGTTGTTTCACGTGAAACCTCGTCGCTCCTTGGTGCTTCGCACCGGCTCTTGGTCGGTCGTTCGGCACACCCGCAGCGCACCCGTCGCTCAACTCTAACTCGGATGTCCGACGCTTTTCGTCGCGCCGCGCGCGGTGTGGGTGGGCGAGCGGCTGTTCTGGGAGCGACGACAGCGCAGTGGTGAACTCGTGGCCTGAATCCAGGGTCGCGTCCCACTGCTGGTCATCCCCGAGCAGATTGTCCGCCGGTTCAGATCGTCCGCCGGTTCAGATCGGCCGCCGGTTCAGATCGGCAGTCGGTTCAGATCGGCAGCCGCTTCAGATCGGCAGCCGGTGCGCGGAATCCATCAGTCTCAGGACATCGAGGTGGGTGGCGGCCACGACGTCTGTCGACTTCGACGGGGCGGATCACGGGTCAGGTCGTGGCTCGCGGCGAGGATTCCGCGATCACGCCGGCTGGTGCGCGGTCGCGACGTTTCACGTGAAACGCACGGACACAGCGGGACTCCACCTCTACCCAGGTGCGTCTCTTCGCGCAACCGACTAGACCTGCAGCATGACGCCTGAGCGTTGGGTCGTGGTCGAGAGTGGGAACGTTTGAAGGCTCGAGCAGGCGCCCTCAGGGAGCTGCCTAGTCTTCATCACACGTCGCCGGTGCGATATCGCCGAACCTGGACGGCGACACAGAGACCGCCGTTTCACGTGAAACAGGGGAGCGCGTCCGCCGACATTGCAGTTCTGCGCGCTCGACTGATTCGACGCAGCGACTGAGCCATCGAGAGGAATGCGCCTCTCAATCCCTCAGTGTCGGCCATCGACCGTCGTCGTCGAATGGCTCCAGGTCCAGAAGCAGCGACCCGTCGTGGGCGAAGCAGGATGCCGCGTGTGTGACATCATCACCCTTCTCGTAGGTGGAGGCTCCGGTTCGGCGATCGAACCGGCCATGCTCGTGAGCCCACGTGGCGAACAGAATGACATGGTGGTCGCGTTCGTTGTCGACCCAGGCACGAGTGATCGTCGGTTCGCCGAGGAGACGCGCGAGACGGCGGGTCGACGTCGCCGAGAGCACTTGTACCGTCACCGCTTCTCCTCGTCGTTCACCGAATCGTTCGCGAGGTCGAGCAACACATCAGCGTGACACTGCTGGTCCAGCGGGCACCAGCACGCCAGATCCTTGCCCGTCAGCTCCGCGCGTACGGCGTTCGGAGCGGGGTAGTTCCGTGCCTCGCGTGCCTGCGGGTCAGCAATCATCTCGCGGAACATGGCAACGGCGCGTTCACGACCATGTTCGGCGACCGGGAATGGATTGCCCCACTTGGTAGGCCGCGCAACGACCACCGTATTCGACGGCTTCCGCCAGCCCGCGCGCCGACTCAGCTGAATGCGCTCTGGCATCGACTCCTCCACAGCTCGGCACCGCGCCTGCCAGCCATCGGTCGAAACAGCGACAGCTGCCCAACGGATCGCCACACAGCGACCGGTGCCCTCCCATTCTCACGCGTATTCCGCCCGGGCGAGCCCCTCGAACTCCTTCACGCCGTGCGTGTGGACCCGCATCGCCCGCGCGACATCGCGACGAGAAGAGGGAATCAGCGATCTACACGGGCATCACTGCCCGCTCGCCGCTCGCTACCCACCGCGAAGACGATGTCCTGTTCGGCAGGGGAGTTGCCAGGCGACAGCGCAGCCGACCGGCGAATCCCGAAGGCATGGAGTGATGCAAAGCAGAGGTGCCGGGCGGCCGGTGATGCTGCTCGCCTTCGATGCGGTGGAGAGCCACGTTTCACGTGAAACGGTAAGCGGGCGCAGGTACGACGGCCGTCCTCTTCGGCGGCCAAGCAACGAGCGCCGAGGGCTGAGCCCCGCAGCGCACCTGCGCTATTCGATGTGTGGAGATGCGATGCCTGCTCCCGATCCGACCTACATTCGATGTCCTGTTCGTTTCGATCACCGTGACCCCGACCAGTGTCGCTCTTTCAGGTGCACGGATCCCGGCGTTCCGCGTTCACCCCGCAACCAAACATCGCAGATTCGGAGCCGAGCCGTGCACGATCCCGTCAAACTGCGGCCGACGATCAAGTCTTACCTGAGCTCACAATGGCGCTGAGACAACTGGAGCACGTACTTCGATTGGCTCAGAGCGATTCTGAGCGCGTGATCGCGGCGCCCGATCAGCGGACAGTCGCTCGAATTACGCGAGTGACCTCCGTCAGAACGCCCTCTCCGAGGGTCAGCACCTCGACATCGTGCACCTTGAACGTGCGGACTTCTTTGGTGGCCGCCTCGACCTCGGCAGGGGCGCCGGCGCCCTTCATGAGGACGAGCTCGCCACCATCGCGAAGCAGGGGAGCGGTCAGCGGGAGCAGCTTCCGGAATGCGCTGACGGCGCGCGCTGTCACCTGGTCCAACGGCCGGGGGAGTTTGACGTCCTCGGCTCGCGCACGCACAACGGTCACGTTGTCCAGGCCGAGTTCCTCGACCTGTTCGTTGAGCCAGGCGACCCGCCGCTCCATCGGTTCGATCAGGACGAACTCGGCATCCGCTCGTGCGATCGCCAGCACCAGTCCCGGTAGGCCGGCTCCGCTGCCAACATCACCGACGGTTCCGGGACGAAGCAGGGGAGCGACGATGGCACAGTTGAGAACATGGCGAGACCACAGACGAGGCAACTCAAGCGGACCGATCAGGCCGCGCTCCTCACCCTGATCGACAAGATTCTGGGTGAAGCGACGGGCCAGGTCCACCCGATCGCCGAAAAGCTCGGCGGCTGCGGAAGGCTCTACTTCGACGTCGGTCACAGTTTCACGTGAAACTACGCGGCGGTGATGACCGTGTGGCGGTCGCGTCCCTCGCCGTGGGAGGTCGAGACGTAGCCACGTTCCGACACGATGTCGTGAACCAGCTTGCGCTCATACGACGACATCGGAGGCAGTGCGGCTTCAGCCGCCCCCTCGTCCAAGCGGGCGATGGCACGTTCGACCAGTCGGCCGAGCTCGGCCTGGCGCGCATCGCGCGAGCCGGCGATGTCGAGGATCAGCCGCGAGTAACCGCCTGTCTGATTCTGAACGGCCAGCCGGGTCAGCTCCTGGAGAGCGGCGACGGTGTCGGACTTGGCCAGCAGGGTGAGGTTCGATTCCTCATCCGCGTTGACGGAGATATATGCACGACCGTTACGCGTGTCGATGTCGATGTCGCCGTCGATGTCGGCGATATCGAGCAACTCCTCGATGTAGTCGGCGGCGATGTCACCCTCACGGTCCAGGTCTGCCGGCGTCGCAACGGCGGCTTCCGCACCGTCAGCGGGGGAGTCGGAGCTGTGCTCGAGCGCCTCGTCTTCAGGCACGTCGGTCGGTTCGGGGGAGGAGGTCTGCACGTCGGTCATCGGTTCGAGGTCCTCTACTACTTTCCTGCTTGCTTCTTGGCACGGGTCTTGCTCACCGGCTGGACGCGCTGGGTCACTTGCTTGACCGGCTGCTCCTCAACGGTGAGAACCGTGGCGCCGTCCGCCTGCACCAGCTTGCCCTTCTTCGCCAGACGCGCCTCGCGGGCCTTAGCCGCATCCGACCCCGGCGTGGGCATGTTGCGGATGACGAGGAACTGCTGACCCATGGTCCACAGGTTCGAGGTCAGCCAGTAGAACATCACGCCGAGCGGGAACGCGAACCCGGAGAACAGGAAGACGAAGGGGAGCAGGTAGAGCAGGATGCGCTGCTGCTTGAACTGCGGGCTCGCCTTGGTCTCCGGCGACATGTTCTTCGAGACGATCTGCAGCTGAGTGAGGAACTGCGAACCCGTCATCAAAATAACCATAACGGCCGCGATCACCATGACGGCAACCTGCGGCGGGTGCGCATTCATCGCACCCTGGAAGCTCTGGTGCAGCGGAGCGACCCCGAAGAGCGTGGCGTTGCCGAACTGCTGAGCGAGCACCTCGTTCAGCGGACCCACGCCGGCCTTGCCGCTCTGGGCGCCGTTCAGCACCTGGAACAGGGAGAAGAACACCGGCATCTGCAGCAGCAACGGCAGGCACGAGCTCAACGGGTTGGTGCCCGTCTTCTTGTAGAGCTCCATCGTCTCGCGGGACATCGCCTCACGCGAGAACTGATCCTTCTTGCCCTTGTACTTGTCCTGGATCTTTTTGAGCTGCGGCGCGATCTCCAGCATTCGTCGCTGGTTCTTGATCTGACGCACGAAGATCGGGATCAGAGCCGCACGTACGACGACAGTGAGGCCGACAATGGCGAGAACCCACGTGATGCCTGCCTCCGGCGGGAGGCCCATGGCGGAGAACAGCCAGTGGAAGGCGACCAGAATCAGCTCAACGACCCATTTGATGGGCCAGAGGATGATGGAGATGATGTCCATGTGTTGTGGCTAAGCCCTTCGCTGGCTGATGACACTGTCGTGGGTGGCCACGACGAATCCGAACGGGGTGACCCGATACCGCGGCGTCCGCGCCGGTGGGACGTCGTCGACCCCTCCGGCCGCCCACGGGTGGCAGCGGGCGATGCGTCGGACGCCGAGAACGGATCCGATGATCACGCCGTGCTGCTGGATCGCCTGCAATGCATAGGCCGAGCACGACGGGTAGTAGCGGCACACATCGCCGTAGAGCGGAGAGATCACCGCGCGGTAGGCACGCAGCACCAGAACCGCCGCATTCCGCGGTGCGAGGAGCACTGCTGCGATCGCGGTGTTCATGGACGGACGCTGCCCTTACTGGTGTGACTGCCTGAGTGACTACGGCTGGTGAATCGGGTGGAAGCCTGAAGTAGTTCCCCGTGCAGGCTAGCCCACGGCGCTTGGACGGACGCTGGCAATGCGCGCACCACCACATCCAGTCCGCTCCCGGTCTGCGGCACGGATGAGAACAGGGGGAGGAGGTCGTAGGCGACGGCCTTCAGCCGACGACGGACGAGATTGCGGTGAACCGCGTTACCGACCGCTTTGCTCACGATGAAGCCGAATCGCACCACGTCGGAGTCGGGATTCGGACGGAGATACGTCACGGTCGTCGCGCCGGTGAAGCGGACTCCGCGTCGTACTGTCGCCCGATAGTCCGCCCCTCGCGTGATGCGATTGGCTTTGGCGAGCACCGGCCGGCCCTCTGCCGAGGAGGATCAGGCCGAGAGCTTCTCGCGACCCTTGCGGCGCCGAGCCGACAGGATGGCGCGACCGGCACGGGTGCGCATGCGGAGGCGGAAGCCGTGGGTCTTGGCGCGCTTGCGGTTGTTCGGCTGGAACGTTCTCTTGCTCATATCAATCTCCGTGGGTGGTCTCTTCACAGGCCGGTGCTGAGCGGAACGGCCAGCACGAGGAGGCCAGGAAAGTTTCAGGGCAGCCCGAAGGGCCGCAAGTCAACTGATTAAAACTACGGCCTCGGTGTGGACCAGGTCAAACCGATCGACTCAAATCCACTGATTATGCACGGTATTGGCAGGCAGCAGAGGTGCGACGCGCCGCCATATGCCGCGGATCGGATTTGATCGAGCTTCTGTGGACAAGTTACCGTGAGGTCGAAAGTTATCCCCAGGCCATGCCAATTCTGGCCGGAGATCGCTACGGTATTTCTCACACAGCGGTGGATAACCCTGTGAATACCCACCGGCGGCATCCGAGCCGCCAACCCGATGAGAGTCACCGGGGGTCGACTCGTCCCCTCGTCGGGCTGACGGCATCCGCAACATAGACGAAGACGGGGAACGATGGCAGGCGGCGAAGAGTCCATAGCTGCGGCGTGGCAGAACGTGCTCGGCAAGCTCGAGACCGACGACCGGATCACCCCTCAGCTGTACGGATTCCTCAGCCTGGTGGAGCCGAAGGGCATCATGGCCGGGACCTTCTACCTGGAGGTGCCGAACGAGTTCACCCGGGGGATGATCGAGCAGCGCAGCCGGCTCCCCCTCCTGAACGCGATCGGCGGCCTGGACGAGGACCTCGCGGTCAACACGTTCGCGATCGTCGTCAATCCCGAGATCCAGCAGGAGTCGATGGCCGGTCCTGGGTCCGAGCCGGAGGTGGCGCCCGCCTACGTCGAGCAGCTCGCGCCGCCGATGGTCAGCCAGCCGACGGAGATCACCGCACCGCCGCGCGGTGGCGACACCCGCCTCAACGCCAAATACAGCTTCGATAATTTCGTCATCGGGCAGTCCAACCGCTTCGCCCACGCGGCCGCGGTCGCCGTGGCGGAAGCGCCGGCGAAGGCGTACAACCCCCTCTTCATCTACGGGGATTCCGGGCTCGGAAAGACGCACCTCCTCCACGCCATCGGCCACTACGCGATGAGCCTCTATCCCGGCATCCGTGTCCGGTACGTGTCGTCGGAGGAGTTCACCAACGACTTCATCAACTCGATCGCGAACAACCGAGGGTCCTCCTTCCAGGCGCGCTATCGCAACATCGACATCCTGCTGATCGACGACATCCAGTTCCTGCAGCGTGCGGTCGAGACTCAGGAGGCGTTCTTCCACACGTTCAACACCCTCCACGACCACAACAAGCAGGTGGTCATCACCTCCGATCTGCCGCCGAAGCACCTGACCGGGTTCGAGGACAGGATGCGGTCACGGTTCGAGTGGGGCCTGATCACCGACGTGCAGGTCCCCGACCTGGAGACGCGGATCGCGATCCTGCGCAAGAAGGCGCAGAGCGAGAAGATCCAGGTGCCCGACGACATCCTCGAGTTCATGGCGACAAAGGTCTCGAGCAACATCCGCGAGCTCGAGGGAACGCTCATCCGCGTCACGGCCTTCGCCAGCCTGAACCGCACCCCGGTGGACATGCCGCTGGTTCAGACGGTCCTCAAGGACCTGATCACCCTCGACGACGACAATGTCATCGCGCCGACCGACATCATCACCAACACGGCGGAGTACTTCAAGCTCACCGTCGACGATCTCTACGGTTCCAGCCGTTCGCAGGCGGTCGCTACCGCCCGCCAGATCGCCATGTACCTGTGCCGCGAGCTGACGAATCTGTCCCTGCCCAAGATCGGACAGCTCTTCGGGGGCCGGGACCACACGACGGTGATGTACGCGAACAAGAAGATCAGCGAGCTCATGAAGGAGCGGCGCTCGATCTACAACCAGGTCACCGAGCTGACGAGCCGGATCAAGCAGAACCACCGCTACGGCAAGTAATGCCGACCCTGTAGCGCACCAGTTATCCACATATCCATCCCCAGAGTGGGGACAGTGCGTTATTAACACTTGTGGATAACTTGTGGAAAGGTTCCGGAGAACTACACGTTTAACGTGGACTGTCGTCGCCGCCCTGTGAAAAGCGGTCGACGACGCCGAGCACCCGCGCTCCTTGTGAACAGGCGGATTCCGCAGCCCATCAACAAGTCACCACCGTGTAGTTCCCAGTCGTCATCTGGCGTCAACAGAGTTATCCACAGTTTCCACAGCGGTTAACACGATTACTTCTTAACTCTTCTCTTCAGAGGACGGACGACAACCTCCACCGCAGAACGCCGCCCGCTTCCGCGTCAGAGGCCAGGCGCTAGGATTTGTCACGTCCGTTATCCGTGAGCCGACAGAGGTGACTTCGTGAAGTTCCAAGCCAATCGGGATGTGTTCAGCGAGGCCGTCTCCTTCGCGGTGAAGCTCCTTCCGCAGCGGACGACCCTGCCCATCCTGAGCGGTGTGCTCATCGAGACGACGGAGAACGGACTCCAGCTCTCGTCCTTCGACTACGAAGTCTCCGCCCAGACCGAGATCGCGGCCGAGGTGGAGGAGCCGGGTCGTGTGCTCGTCTCCGGCCGGCTCCTGGCGGAGATCGCCTCGAAGCTTCCCAACGCCCCTGTGCGCTTCTCGACAGAAGAGTCGAAGATCGTGGTCCGAGCCGGGTCCGCCAACTTCACCCTGCTGTCCATGCCTGTGGAGGAATACCCGAGCATCCCCGAGGTCAACGGCGAAGCCGGCCTCGTTCCCGCCGAGGAGTTCGCGCAGGCCGTCGCCCAGGTCGGCGTCGCCGCCTCGCGTGACGACGTCACCCCGGTGATCACCGGCGTCCAGCTGGAGGTCGGGGACAACACCCTGGGCCTCGTCGCGACCGACCGCTATCGCGTGGCGGTCCGGGAGATCGACTGGGACAACGGCACGACGTCGGGCGAGCCCGTCACGGCGCTGGTCCCGGCTCGCACCCTGACCGAGATCGGCAAGACGTTCGGCCACAGCGGGAACGTCTCCATCTCGATCACCAACCGCGACGACCGCGAGCTGATCGCCTTCACGGCCGACCGGAAGACTGTCACCTCCCTGCTGATCAAGGGCAATTTCCCGCCTGTGCGCCGGCTGTTCCCGGAGCAGGTGGACAACTACGCGGTGATCAACACCGCCGAGCTCATCGAGGCGACCCGCCGTGTCGCCCTCGTCCTCGAGCGCGAGGCCGCGCTCCGCTACACCTTCTCCGCCGACGGGCTGACGCTGGAAGCGATCGGATCCGAGCAGGCGCAGGCATCCGAGAGCATCGACGCTCTTCTCACTGGCCAGGAGACGGTGGTTTCATTGAAGCCGCAGTTCCTGCTCGATGGTCTCGGTGCGGTGCACTCGGAATTCGTGCGCATCTCGTTCACCAAGACCGAGAACCCCAACAAGCCGGGCCCTGTGCTCATCACGAGCCAGACGTCCAAGGATCAGGCGGGCGCGGATTCCTACAAGTATCTGCTCCAGCCCAACCTGCTCCTCCGCTAGGCCCGGCGCCTGACGAAGCAAGAGAAGAGAAGGACAATCATGCACATCGGCCTCATCGGTCTCGGACGCATGGGCAACAACATGCGCGCCCGGCTGGAGAAGAACGGCATCGACGTCACCGGCTACGACACGAACCCCGAGGTCTCGGACGTCGCTACGGTCGCCGATCTCGTCGCTGCACTGCCGGCGCCGCGAACGGTGTGGGTGATGGTCCCTGCCGGCCAGATCACCGATTCGGTCATCCGCGAGCTCGAACCGCTGCTCGAGAAGGGCGATCTCGTCATCGACGGTGGCAACTCCAAGTTCACCGAGGACTTCGCGCACGCCGAGCTGCTCGCTCCGCGCGGGGTCGACTTCATGGATGTCGGCGTCTCGGGCGGCATTTGGGGTCTCGAGAACGGGTACGGCCTGATGGTCGGAGGCTCGGCCGCGCAGGTCGAGCGCGTGCTGCCGGTCTTCGACGCACTGCGTCCGGAGGGTCCGCGCGATGAGGGCTTCGTCCACGTGGGCGAGGTCGGCGCCGGCCACTACGCGAAGATGGTGCACAACGGCATCGAATACGCACTGATGCAGGCCTATGCCGAGGGCTACGAGCTCCTCGACACCCGCAAAGACATCATCAAGGACGTCACGGGCACCTTCAAGGCATGGCAGCGCGGAACCGTGGTGCGGTCCTGGCTGCTCGACCTGCTGGTGCGCGCCCTGGAGCAGGACCCGGATTTCGAGCACATCGAAGGCTACGTGCAGGACTCCGGAGAGGGTCGATGGACCGTCGAGGAGGCGCTGAACAACGCCGTGCCGGTCCCGACGATCAGCGCCTCGATCTTCGCCCGGTTCGTCTCGCGCCAGGAGGACTCCCCGGCCATGAAGGCCGTCGCGGCTCTGCGGAACCAGTTCGGCGGCCACGCCGTCAAGGCCGTGGACTGAGACGGGTCGACCGAAGAACTCAGTGCGTGTCACTCATCTCTCCCTGACCGACTTCCGCAACTACCGCACGGCGGAGGTGCCGTTCGCGGCCGGCGCGAATCTGTTCGTCGGCCGCAACGGCCAGGGGAAGACCAACCTCGTCGAGTCGCTCGGCTACCTGAGCACGCTCGGTTCCCACCGGGTGTCGAGTGACCAGGCGATGATCCGGAAGGATGCGGACGCGGCCATCGTGAGGGCCCGCATCCAGCATGACGGCCGTGAGCTGCTGGTCGAGGTGCAACTCAATCGCGGTGCGGCGAATCGCGCGCAGGTGAACCGGGCGGCCATCAAGCCGCGGGAACTGCCGCGCTACTTCGCCAGCGTGCTGTTCGCTCCGGAGGATCTGGCACTGGTCCGGGGAGAGCCCGGCATCCGCCGGCGGTTCCTCGACCAGCTCCTGATCCAGCGGAACCCGCGGTATTCAGGCGTGATCGCCGACTACGAGCGGGTGCTGAAGCAGCGCAACACGCTCCTCAAGTCGGCTCGTGCCTCCCGGGTCAGGGAGGATCAGCTGGGCACCCTCGACATCTGGGACGACCGGCTCGTCCAACTCGGCTCCGAGCTGATGGATGCGCGCCTCGACCTGGTGGCCCGGCTCAGCGACCCGCTCGTCGCCGCGTACCGCTCGGTGGCGGGGGACGACCATCACCCCCGACTTGATTCGCAGCTCACCATCCATGGGGCGCACGTCGAGGACGACGACGAGGGTGCGGGCGACGACGACGTAACCGGGTCAACGGGTATCAGCACCCCCGAGTCGTTCCGCCGGGCGCTCACCGGCGTCCGCCGTAAGGAGCTCGAACGCGGACTGACGCTGGTGGGCCCGCACCGCGACGACGTCCTGTTCGAGTTGAACGGGCTGCCCGCCAAGGGATATGCCAGCCATGGGGAGTCCTGGTCGTTCGCGCTCGCCCTCAAGCTGGCGTCCGCCGAGTTGCTCCGGCAGGAGTCGACGACCGGCGATCCCGTTCTCATCCTCGACGATGTCTTCGCCGAGCTCGATCAGAATCGGCGGCGGATGCTCGCAACCGCCGTGGCAGGTTACGAGCAGGTGCTCATCACCGCTGCCGTGTACGACGACGTGCCGGACGAGCTGACGGCGCACACAGTGCGCATCGAAGCGGGATCGATCGTGGAGCCGACCGATGCCTGAGCCGCTGAGCGAGGCGTCGGCGGTGTACCTCCGGCTGAAAGCTCTGTTCACGGGGACGTCGGTGCGGCGCAAGCGCGCCGACAGAAGTGAGCAGAACGACTCGCTCAGCAGGCCCTTCGGCACGGGCCGCGACCCGCACGGTGTCGGGGACGTCGTCGATGCCCTCGCCGCACAGCTCGGCTGGACTTCGGCGCTGGCGCAGTCCGACCTCCTCGAGCGGTGGCGTGAACTGGCCGGTGAGGAGACCGCCAAGCACGCTGTCCCCGACCAGATCACCGACGGCGTGCTGGTCGTCCGCTGCGAGTCGACGGCCTGGGCGACGCAGCTTCGGATGATGCGCTCGGAGCTCCTCGCAGCTATCGCCGAGAGGTTCCCTGAGGCCGGGATCGAGTCGATCCGTTTTCAAGGGCCGGACGCCCCCTCCTGGAAAAGGGGCCCCAGGTCGATTCCAGGGCGCGGTCCGCGCGATACTTACGGCTGAGTGCACAAAAGAGGTCGCCTGCGCGAAGAAAATGCGTCAGACGGCCGTTTTCCGGCATTTGCACTCCCCATTCTTGGTAGAATGGGGAGTCACTGTTGAGTGCGGTCAGGAGCCTAATTTCATATGACGATGGAACCGAACACGGCCGGTACGGAACACGAGTACGGCGCTAATGAGATCCAGGTCCTCGAGGGTCTCGAAGCCGTCCGCAAGCGACCCGGAATGTACATCGGTTCGACCGGTCCTCGCGGCCTCCATCACCTGGTGTACGAGATCGTGGACAACTCCGTCGACGAGGCGCTCGCCGGTCACGCCGACAACATCGAAGTGACGATCCTCCCCGACGGTGCCGTCCGGGTCGACGACAACGGTCGCGGCATTCCCGTCGACGTGCACCCGGTGGAGAAGAAGTCGACGGTCGAGGTCGTGCTGACCATCCTGCACGCGGGCGGAAAGTTCGGCGGCGGCGGATATGCGGTCTCGGGCGGACTCCACGGAGTCGGCAGCTCGGTCGTGAACGCCCTGTCCAGCCGGCTCGACGTCGAGGTGCACCGCCAGGGTCACGTCTGGCGCCAGAGCTACCGCAACGGCGTTCCCCAGGCGCCGCTCGAGCAGGGCGAGGTATCGGACCGCACAGGAACGATCATCACGTTCTGGCCGAGCTCGGACACCTTCGAGACGATCGTCTTCGACTACGAGACGCTCCGCACCCGCTTCCAGCAGATGGCGTTCCTCAATAAGGGCCTCCGCATCGCGATCACCGACGAGCGTCCGCCGGAGGTCGAGCCGGTCGAAGGCGAGGTCGACGAAGAGCACACTCCGCGTCACGAGGTCTTCCTCTACGAGCGCGGTCTGATGGACTACGTCCAGTACCTCAACTCGGCGAAGAAGGCCGAGGTCGTGCACGACGAGATCATCTCGTTCGAGTCGGAGGACACCGATCGCAAGATCGCGCTCGAGGTCGCCATGCAGTGGACGACCAGCTACAACGAGAGCGTGTTCACCTACGCCAATACGATCAACACGCACGAGGGCGGAACGCACGAGGAAGGCTTCCGTGCAGCGCTCACGACACTGGTCAACCGGTACGCCCGCGAGAAGGGCATCCTGAAGGAGAAGGACGACAACCTCTCGGGCGAGGATGTGCGGGAAGGCCTCACCGCTGTCATCTCGGTGAAGCTCTCCGAGCCGCAGTTCGAGGGCCAGACGAAGACCAAGCTGGGCAACACCGAGGCCAAGGCCTTCGTGCAGAAAGTCGTCGGCGACCAGCTCGGCGACTGGTTCGACCGCAACCCGAACCAGGCGAAGGACATCATCCGCAAGTCGCTCCAGGCGGCGACGGCTCGGCTCGCCGCGCGCAAGGCGCGCGAGACCGCACGGCGCAAGGGACTGCTCGAGAGCGGGGGGATGCCCGGCAAGCTCAAGGACTGCCAGTCGAAGGACCCGACGGTCTCCGAGATCTTCATCGTCGAGGGCGACTCGGCCGGTGGCTCCGCAGTTCAGGGCCGCAACCCCGAGACCCAGGCGATCCTGCCGTTGCGCGGCAAGATCCTGAACGTCGAGAAGGCCCGGCTCGACCGCGCCCTCGGCAACAACGAGGTCCAGGCGATGATCACGGCGTTCGGCGCCGGCATCGGGGAGGATTTCAACCCGGATAAGGCGCGTTACCACAAGATCGTGCTCATGGCCGATGCCGACGTCGACGGCCAGCACATCACGACGCTGCTCCTGACCCTGCTATTCCGCTACATGCGTCCGATGATCGAGCTCGGCTACGTATACCTCGCTCAGCCGCCGCTGTATCGCCTCAAGTGGTCGAACGCCGAGCACGAGTACGTGTACTCCGATCGCGAGCGCGACGCGTTGATGGCCGAGGGACTCGCCGCCGGCAAGCGCATCCCGAAGGACAACGGGGTGCAGCGCTACAAGGGTCTCGGTGAGATGGACTACTCGGAGCTGTGGGAGACCACCATGAACCCGGAGACGAGGACGCTCCTCCAGGTGACGCTCGACGACGCGGCCGCCGCCGACGAGATCTTCGCCACCCTGATGGGCGAGGACGTCGAGTCGCGCCGCTCCTTCATCCAGAAGAACGCCAAGGACGTGCGGTTCCTCGACATCTGACGCTTCGGCGCCGATGAACTGCAGGGGAACTACGAGGAAGAGAAGACTGTGACGGACGAAGAGAACGTGTCGGGCGACGGAGCCGGCTTCGGCATCCACGGGAGGATCGACCAGGTCGACCTCCAGTCGGAGATGCAGCGGTCGTACCTCGACTACGCGATGTCGGTCATCATCGGGCGCGCACTGCCCGAGGTGCGCGACGGACTGAAGCCGGTGCACCGCCGCGTCATCTACGCGATGTTCGACGGCGGCTACCGGCCGGACAAGGCGTTCTCGAAGTGCGCCCGCGTCGTCGGCGATGTGATGGGCCAGTTCCACCCGCACGGCGACTCCGCCATCTACGACGCGCTGGTGCGCCTCGTCCAGCCGTGGAGCCTCCGCTACCCGCTGGCTCTCGGCCAGGGCAACTTCGGGTCGCCGGGCAACGACGGCGCCGCCGCGCCGCGATACACCGAGACCAAGATGGCTCCGCTGGCGCTGGAGATGGTCCGGGACATCGACGAGGAGACCGTCGACTTCCAGGACAACTACGACGGCCGCACTCAGGAGCCGGCCGTGCTGCCCAGCCGCTTCCCGAACCTGCTGGTCAACGGCTCCGTCGGTATCGCGGTCGGCATGGCGACCAACATCCCGCCGCACAACCTCCGCGAGGTCGCGGCCGGCGCGCTCTGGCATCTCGAGAACCCGGACGCGTCCCGCGAAGAGCTCCTCGAGGAGCTCATCAAGCGCATCAAGGGACCGGACTTCCCGACCGGCGCGCAGATCCTGGGCGTCAAGGGAATCCACGATGCGTACCGCACGGGTCGCGGCTCGATCACCATGCGCGCCGTCGTCACCATCGAGGAGATCCAGGGCCGGGTCTGCCTCGTCGTGACCGAGCTGCCGTACCAGGTCAACCCCGACAACCTCGCGATCAAGATCGCCGACCTGGTCAAGGAGGGGCGGATCGGCGGCATCGCGGACATCCGCGACGAGACCTCCGGCCGCACCGGGCAGCGCCTGGTCATCGTGCTCAAGCGCGATGCCGTCGCCAAGGTCGTGCTGAACAACCTGTACAAGCACACGCAGCTGCAGGAGAACTTCGGGGCCAACATGCTCGCCATCGTCGACAACGTGCCGCGCACGCTGTCGCTCGACGGTTTCATCACGGCGTGGGTGGACCACCAGATCGAGGTCATCGTCCGCCGCACCCGCTACCGGCTGCGCAAGGCCGAGGAGCGGGCGCACATCCTCCGCGGCTATCTCAAGGCGCTGGATGCGCTCGACGAGGTCATCGCCCTCATCCGGCGGTCGCCCACGGTGGACGACGCGCGCGAGGGCCTGAAGGGCCTCCTCGATGTCGACGAGGTGCAGGCCGACGCGATCCTCGCCATGCAGCTCCGCCGGCTCGCCGCGCTCGAGCGCCAGAAGATCATCGAAGAGGCGGAGGCGATCGAGAAGCAGATCGCGGAGTACCACGCCATCCTCGACGACCCGGCGCGTCAGCGGTCCATCGTCAGCGAGGAGCTCACCGAGATCGTCGACCGGTTCGGCGACGACCGCCGCACCGAGATCATGTTCGGCTACGACGGCGACATGAGCGTCGAAGACCTGATCCCCGAAGAGGAGATGGTCGTCACCGTCACCCGCGGCGGCTACATCAAGCGCACCCGCAGCGACAACTACCGCAGCCAGCACCGCGGCGGCAAGGGCGTGAAGGGCGCGCAGCTGCGCGGCGAGGACGTGGTCGACCACTTCTTCGTCACCACGACGCACCACTGGCTGCTCTTCTTCACCAACCAGGGCCGGGTCTACCGAGCCAAGGCGTACGAGGTGCAGGAGGCCGGCCGCGACGCGAAGGGTCAGCACGTCGCCAACCTGCTCGCGATGCAGCCGGACGAGAAGATCGCCGAGATCCTCGACATCCGTGACTACGAGGCCGCGAAGTACCTCGTGCTCGCCACCCGTGAGGGTCTCATCAAGAAGACGGCGCTCTCGGAGTACGACACGAACCGCACCGGCGGGATCATCGCGATCAAGCTGCGCGAGGGCGACGAACTGGTCTCCGCGCTGCTCGTCGAAGAGGACAGCGACCTGCTGCTCGTCTCCCGCAAGGGCATGTCCATCCGGTTCACCGCCTCCGACGAGGCGCTGCGGCCGATGGGCAGGTCGACGTCCGGTGTCATCGGAATGCACTTCCGCGGAGAGGACACCCTCCTCGATGCCTCGGTCGTGTCCGATGAGGGCTACGTCTTCGTCGTCACCGAGGGCGGGTACGCGAAGCGCACGGCCGCAGACCAGTACCGCCTTCAGAACCGCGGCGGCCTGGGTATCAAGGTGGCCAAGCTGAACGACGACCGAGGCGACCTCGTGGGCGCTCTCATCGTCGGTGAAGACGACGAGGTCCTTGTGGTTCTTGCCAGCGGCAAGGTGGTACGCTCTGCCGTGGCCGAGGTACCCGCCAAGGGCCGCGACACCATGGGTGTCGTCTTTGCACGTTTCGCCGAGTCCGACAAGATCATCGCTCTGGCGAAGAACACCGAACGCGACCTCGTCTCCTCTCCTCTCGCGGAGGACGGCGAGGCGGTCGGGAAGGATGAAACCGTAGATGAGCAGTAGCGTCGCCGACAAGCTCGCCAAGAAGTCGACCCGTCGACCCGCCTCCGCCAAGCAGGTGCGTCTCAAGCTGGTCTACATCGACTTCTGGTCCACCGTGAAGCTGTCGTTCCTCGCCGGCATCTGCCTGGCGATCATCGCGGTCGTCGGCACCTTCCTGGTGTGGACGGTCCTCGACCGGACGGGCATCTTCGACCAGATCAACAGCCTGTTCAAGGACATCTCCGGTGCCGGTGGCAGCGACCTCCGTTCGATCCTCGGTCTCGGCCAGGTGATGGGCTTCTCGCTCATCGTCGCCATCCTCGACATCGTTGTTGTCACCGCTCTTGGGGCGGTTTTCGCCCTCCTGTACAACCTCTCGGTGAAGATCACGGGCGGCCTGCTGGTGGGCTTCACCAACAACTGACCGATTTCGCAATGGTCGGGCGGATCGGGTAGTCTCGTATCTGCCCATTCGGGGATATAGCTCAGGCGGTTAGAGCGCTTCGCTGATAACGAAGAGGTCCGAGGTTCAAGTCCTCGTATCCCCACCATCACCTCGCACGGGGCCTTAGCTCAGTTGGTAGAGCGCCTGCTTTGCAAGCAGGATGTCAGGAGTTCGAATCTCCTAGGCTCCACATCACTCCGTCGGCGGGACGATCCCGCGGGCAGGGACCGGACTCGAGTACGAGACGCTGGTCGTCACGCTGCCGAGGGTTCCCACCCGGCCGCTCACCTGCTCCAGGTGCCGCATCGACGTCGCCACGACCTTCAGGATGAAGCAGTCGTCGCCCGTGACGTGGTGGGCCTCGATCACCTCCGGGATGTCGGCGAGCAGGTCGTGCAGCGGCTTGTACTGGCTGCTCGGGTAGCGGAGCCGGAGGAATGCCAGGATGCCGTAGCCGAGCCGCTCCGGATCGACGACGGCGCGGTACCCCGAGACGACGCCCGCCTGTTCGAGGCGTCGGATCCTCTCCGCGACCGCGCTGTTCGACATGTGGACGGTGCGGGCGAGCTCCGCGATCGACTGCCGGCCGTCCCGCTGCAGCTCGGCGAGGAGCGCGCGATCGACCGCATCGGCGACGAATGGGGAAGTGACGGCCATTCGGTGATTCTTCCACGAGATCGACGGCGAAGCGCGGCGAACGCCGGGGATCGTCTCTTCACGCGTCTGCCCCTTCTTCGTACGCTCGACGCATGACGAAAACGACCGAGGAAGCCGCACGCCATTTCGCAGCGAAGCTGCGGTTCGAGACCGACCCGTCCGATGTGAAGGCGGCACTGGATGCGGGCGACCGCTTCACGCTGGTGGACACCCGCGGCGAGGCGGCATGGCGCCAGGGGAGGCTGGACGGCGCAATCCACCTTCCGACTGCCGACATCGCAGAGCGGGCCGTCGGCGTCGTGCCGGTCGATGCGCCGGTCGTCGTCTACTGCTGGGGCCCCGGCTGCAACGGCTCGACGCGCGCGGCCCTGGCCTTCAGCCTGCTGGGCTACGAGGTCCGCGAGATGATCGGCGGCTTCGAGTACTGGGCGCGGGAGGGACTCCCGGTGGTGGACGACGCGGGTCCGGTGCTGCGAGCAGTGGATGCGCTGACGGCGCCTCTCGGTGCGATCGACTGCGCCTGCTGACGTTGGCAGATTCGTGACGAATCGGTGCTCTGGCCGCGCCAGACGCCACATTCGTCACGAATCGTGGGCGGAAGGAGGCCTCGAAGCGCCTACTTGAGGAGGCGGCTCAGCACGCGGTCGGCGAGGGGCTTGCCGCCGGTCTGGCAGGTGGGGCAGTACTGGAACGTCGAGTCGTGGAAGATCACCTGGCGGATGGTGTCGCCACACACCGGGCAGGGCTGGCCGGTCCGGCCGTGCACCCTCAGGTTCGACTTCTTCTCGCTCTTGAGTTCGGATGCTGCGAGGCCTTCCGAGCGTGCGAGAGCTTCACGCAGAGTGGACTGCATCGCGTCGTACAGGCGCGTGACGTCTTCCGCGGCCATCGATGCCGGCTTGTAGGGCGACATCTTGGCGACGTGGAGGATCTCGTCGGAGTAGGCGTTCCCGATTCCTGCGATCACTGCCTGGTTGCGCAGGACGCCCTTGATCTGGGCCCGTCCCTGCGCCTTCAGGATGTCGGCGAACACAGCCTCCGTGAACGACGCATCGAGCGGATCCGGTCCCAGACGGGCGATGCCGGGGACCTCTGAGGGTGCGCGCACGACGTAGATCGCCAGACTCTTCTTCGTCCCCGCCTCGGTGATGTCCAGCCCGCTGCCATCGTCGAGCACCAGTCGCGCGGCGAGTGGTCCCTTGCCGAGTCGCCCGTTGGGCGGCGGTGGAGGAGCATCCCGCCAGCGGATCCAGCCCGCCCGGGCGAGGTGGATGACGACATGGAGCTCACCATCGGCAGCATCCAGAGCGATATCGAGGAACTTGCCGTGGCGACCGACGCCCCGTATGGTCGAGCCGCGCACCGCGTCGACCGGGGGGTCGAACGTCTTGAGCGCCGAGAACGCGACCACCGACAGGCGGTCGATGGCGCGACCCGACAACCGACCGTTGAGATCGGCGGCGAGAGCGGTGACTTCCGGTAGTTCGGGCATCACCTCTAGTCTGCCCCCGACCACCGACTTCGCCGGATAGGGTGTCGAGATGGATATCAGAGTCGCCGCCTACGGGGTGATCACCGACGGCGACCGCATCCTCCTGGCCCACTGGAACGAGAGCGGCCGGTCCGGCTGGACGCTGCCGGGCGGCGGCATCGACCCGGGCGAGGACCCGGTGGACGCCGTCGTTCGCGAGATCGCGGAGGAGACGGGGTACCTCGCCGAGGCGGGGGACCTGCTGGGCATCGATTCGAAGGTCATCCCCGCCGAACACCGCTTCATCCCCGAAGCGGGCCCGCTGCATGCACTGCGGATCGTCTACCGTGCGAGCGTGGTGGGAGGCGCCCTCCGCAACGAGCGGGACGGCAGCACCGACGAGGCGGCGTGGTTCCAGCTGAACAGCATCCCGAAGCGCCACGTCGAGCTGGTCGACATCGCGCTGGGAATGGCCGGCTTGACCGCAGCCGGTTAGATGGTGGTCCGACGCTCGCCAGGGATGATGATCCACAGCAGCAGGTAGAGGAAGGCCTGCGGCCCCGGAATCAGGCACGACAGAAGGAAGAGCAGTCGAACGGTCCTGGGCTCCACACCGAAGCGATGGCCAAGACCCGAGCAGACACCGGCCAGGATGCGGTCGTCCCGTGGGCGGAAGAGAGTGTTCATGCCCTCAGCCTCGCAGTTCGGCCGCATCCCCACCATGGGGCAATTCCCCCACGGAGACCGGAGTTCTCTACTGCTGCGTATCGGTCGCCGTCGGCGTCGGCTCCTCGTCGGCGACCCAGAGCTCGTCGTCGGCACGGAATGTCTGCCACACCGCATACAGGACACCGACGGCCGCGATGATGCCTAGGCCGATGGCAATGACGCTGCCGGCCCCAGGACCTGACTTCTTGCTGACCGCTTTCGTCTTCTTCGTGATCTCTTTGCCGGCCTTCGCGAACTCGCCCGCAAAGGCGGCGGAGCGGGCGGCACGAGCGTGGTCGACGACGGAGAGCGCCGTGCCGACGGCGGTGCCTACGGCGGGGATCACATCGGTCACCACGCGCTGGCGTGCCTGGCCGGCGTAGCGGCCGGCGGTGGCCTTCGCGGTCTCGGTCGCGGGGCGCACGTACTGGTCGTACCCCTCACGGACGCGCGGCGCGATCTCTTCGCGCGTGTAGTAGGCCGCCTGCTTGCGCGCCTCGGCGGCGAGGGCGTTGGCGTTGGCCAAGACCTCCTGCTGCTGGGTCCACAGGTCCTCGGCTCCGCTGCGCAGTCGCTTGAGCTCCTTCGTGCGCTTCCGTGTCAGGCTCATCTGTTCCTCCGTCGATTCGGGGTGGCGACTCACTCCATCTTGCCACCGAAAGGGCTGGGGATGGCCCGAGAGGTCTCGAGACCGCCCAAGTGGTCTGTACGCCCTGTGCAAGAATTGGTGCCATGTCTAAGCACACCGCTGTCGCCACGCTCCACACTAACTACGGAGACATCAAGGTCAACCTCTTCGGCAACCACTCGCCGAAGACGGTCCGCAACTTCGTCGGGCTGGCGACGGGCGAGATCGAGTGGACGCACCCCGGTACGGGCGAGAAGACGAGCGCTCCTCTCTACAACGGTGTCATCTTCCACCGCATCATCCCGGGCTTCATGATCCAGGGCGGAGACCCGCTCGGGCAGGGCGTCGGCGGCCCCGGCTACCAGTTCGACGACGAGATCAACCCGGAGCTCGACTTCACCCAGCCGTACATGCTCGCGATGGCGAACGCGGGCATCCAGGGCGGTCGCGGCACCAACGGCTCGCAGTTCTTCATCACGGTGGGCCCGACCACCTGGCTGCAGGGCAAGCACACCATCTTCGGCGAGGTCGCCGACGATGCGTCGCGCAAGATCGTCGACAAGCTCGCCGAGGTCCCGACCGATGCACGCGACCGGCCACTCGACGACGTGGTCATCGAGTCCATCGACATCGCACAGGTCTGAGAGAGGGCGGGCGAGCACGACAGATGACTCAGCCCGTCGACGCGCGCGCGAACTACTGCTACCGCCACCCCGATCGACAGAGCTTCGTCCTGTGTCAGCGGTGCGGGCGGACCATCTGCGGTGAGTGCCAGACCCCTGCAGCCGTGGGGGTGATCTGCCCCGAATGCATGGGCCAGCAGCGCGCTGCCCATCCCCGGACCAAGCCCGCCTGGCAGACGAGGCTCACGGGTTCGGGCGCTCCGGTCGTGACGTACGCGATCATCGCCATCTGCGCGGTGGTCTTCGTCGTCCAGAACCTCGGCCCGCTGCTCGGCATCCAGGTCACTCCGTCCTTGGTGTACGCGGGGGCGTACTCGTATCCGGCCTCCGTCTCCGGAGCGTTCGAGCCCTGGCGGATGCTGACGAGCGTCTTCGCGCACGCCAACATCATCCACATCGCGCTGAACATGTACACGCTGTGGGTGTTCGGGATGGCGCTCGAGCCTCTTCTGGGTCGCGCCCGCTACCTCGCGCTCTTCCTGATCAGCGGCTTCGCCGGGTCGCTCGGTGTCCTCTTGCTGGCCTCACCCGTCCAGCCCGTGCTGGGGGCGTCCGGCGCCATCTTCGGGATGTTCGGCGCCTTCTTCATCATCCAGCGCCGACTCGGCGGCAACGCCACGCAGATCCTCGTGCTGGTGGCGCTGAACCTCGCGATCGGCTTCCTGCCCGGGTTCAACATCGCCTGGCAGGCCCACGTCGGTGGGCTGATCGGCGGATTCCTCGTCGGGTTGATCTACGTGGAGACGCGCCAGCCTCAGCGCCGCCGGTGGCAGCTGCCGCTCCTCGTGCTCCTGTGCGTCATCTTCGTGGCGCTGAGCCTCATCCACTTCTTCGTGTAACTCTGCACAATGCGTGGATAAGTTATCCACAGGCTTATTAACACTGTGGGTAATTACATGCATGTAACTCTCCACAGGCTTATTAACACTGGGGAAAGGCGCGGCGAACCGGCGGCGACTACTCACAGGGCCCCTGTGGAGAACTGTGGAAAGACGAAGCCCGGACCGGCTGGTCGCCGATCCGGGCTTGTCGTAATAGGGAAGCGCTACCGCCAGCGCGTGGTCATGAGGAAGCCGATGAAGGCGATGCCGAAACCGACCAGGATGTTCCAGGCGCCGAGCGCCGGGATCGGGTACTGGTTCTGGCTCACGTAGAAGACGATGATCCAGATCAGCCCGAGGAGCATGAAGCCGAACATCAGCGGCTTGAACCACACCGGGTTCGGCGCATCTTCTCCGGACGCCGCTGCAGCGCGCTCGGCGCGGACGGGTCGCTCGGGTTTCGTCTTCGACTTGCTGCGGGCCATAGCACCACAGTGTAGCGGTGAAGACAGGGAGCTTTCTTGAGCCCCCGAACGGGGGTCGCCCGAACCAGCGCCGTGCCGATTCACAGAGACCCTCTCTAGAATTCGAGGCATGACCACGAGCACGACCCGAGAGCGCCGGCCACGCCGGCCGCACCGGCGTCCGACCGTGGTGGGCGTGATCGGCGAGCTCCTGATCACCGCGGGTGTCCTGGTCCTGCTCTTCCTGGGCTGGCAGGTGTGGTGGAACAACCTTGTGCTCGCCGGACAGCAGACGACCGCCGCCGCGCAGCAGAGCCAGAAGTGGGTGGACGACGCCCTCAAGGCGCCGAAGCCGGCTCCGGACACCCAGACGGCGCAGGTCGATCCGCCCGTGATGGCGAAGCCCGCTCCCTATCAGCCGTTCGCTGTGCTGTACGTTCCGCGGCTCGGCCCGGATTGGAAGCGCGTCATTCGCGAGACCGTCGACACCGAGCGCGTGCTGAACAGCTACACGGCCGGTGTGGGGCACTACGTCGACACGCAGATGCCCGGGCAGGTCGGCAACTTCGCGGTCGCGGGTCACGACTCCGGCTGGGGGAACACGTTCATCGACCTCTCGAAGCTGCGGATCGGTGACCGGATCTATGTGCAGACGCAGGACGGCTGGTACACCTACACGTTCCGCAACTTCGAGTACGTGCAGCCGTCCGCGGTCGGCGTCCTGCTTCCCGTGCCACGGCAGCCGTCCGCCACACCGACAGACCGCCTGATGACGATCACGACCTGCAACCCTCCGTTCCATGCGGGAGAGCGACTCATCGCCTACAGCATGTTCCAGTCGTTCGCGCCGCCCGCGGAGGTTCCGAGTGAGATCGCCGCGGCGGTCGGGCAGGGAGGCTGACGATGTACGGAGCCCTATGGAGGGTGCTGCCCGGGCCGTGGTGGGTGCGGCTGCTGATCGTGCTGGTGCTGGTCGCCGTCGTGCTCTTCGTGCTCGTGACCTGGGCGTTCCCCTGGGTGGATTCGCTCCTCGGCCCCCAGGAAGGTACCGTGGGCCCGTGACTCGCGTACTCGTCATCGACAACTACGACAGCTTCGTCTATACGCTGAACGGCTACCTGCGTGAGCTCGGCGCCGAGACCGACGTAGTCCGCAACGACGACATCGCGACCGACGCGCTCCCGGCGACGCTCGCCGAGTACGACGCAGTTCTGCTCTCCCCGGGGCCCGGGAAGCCCTCCGACGCGGGCGTCTCCATCCCCGTCGTGGAGCAGGCGCTCGCCAGTGGACAGCCGCTGCTCGGTGTCTGCCTCGGTCACCAGGCCATCGCCGAAGCTTTCGGCGGCGTGGTGACCAACGCGGAGGAGTTGATGCACGGCAAGACGTCGCAGGTCGGTCACGACGACAGTCCTCTGTTCGACGGGGTTCCTCAGCCGTTCACAGCAACGCGGTACCACTCGCTCGCCGTGGTCGACGGGACGCTGCCCGACGACCTCCACGTCACAGCACGTACCCCGGGCGGTGTCATCATGGCGCTGCAGCACCGTCAGGCGCCGATCTACGGCGTGCAGTTCCACCCGGAGTCGGTGCTCACCGAGGGCGGCTACCGGATGCTCGGCAACTGGCTCGAGGTCGCGGGTCTCGCGGGTGCCGCCGAAGCCTCCCGGTCGCTCAACCCGCTGGTGAAGCTGGGCTGACGTCGCTCGCCCTGCAGTGGGCGAGTCGCCATGGGGGAGCCGGTTCAGCCCGAGCAGTAGGTCAGGTCGACGGTCGTTCCCTGTGGCACGTCACCCGGCACGACCGATTGCGTGTGCACCATCGTGGCGCCCTTGTCCTGTGGACAGGTCGGATCCGGTTTGGGGTTCGCCGTGAGGCCGAGCTGCGACAGGATGCCCGTGGCCGCCTGGATGGTCTGACCGGTCAGGTCGGTCAGGGTCACTTTGCCGCTGGACACGTGCAACCCGATGGCATCGCCTTCGTGCGCCGACGCGTTCGCGGCAGGGTCGGTGGTGATGACGACGTTGGCCGGGATGCTCGGGGAGTTCTCCGACGTCGTCGGTCCCACCGTCAGCCCCGCTTGCTGGAGCGCCTGGGTGGCGGCATCCACCGTCATGTTGTGCACGTCGGGGACGGACACGGTCTTCTTGCCTGTGGACACGTAGACAGTGATGGTGTCTCCGGTGGCGACGACGATGCCGGCGCCCGGGTCGGTGCGGATGACCTGGTCCGAGGCGTACGTGGGGCTCGACTCGGTGGTCTTGACCCACTTGAGCTTCATGTCGTCCAGCTGAGCGGTGGCCTTCTCGTACGTCTGACCGGAGAGGTTCGGCACCTTGCGGGACGAGTCGGGCATCGTCGTGGTGGGGGCGAGCCGCAGGACCCAGGCGAGGACGGCAACGATGACCACGGCCATGATCGCGATTCCGGCCCAGATCCAGATGACGGGTGGGCGGCGCTGCGTGCGCGTCATCGTCTGATCTTCTGCGAGCTGACGGAACGCGGCCTCAGGACCGGACACGGTGCTGGGAGGAGCGCCGAACAGGGTCTCTGCGAGCTCGTCCTCGTGCTTGCGCTTCGGCACCCGTCCCGCCGCAGCCTCCTCCAGGTCGGCGCGGAACTCCGCGACGGTCTGGTAGCGCTCGAAACGGTCCTTGGTGAGGGCGCGGGCGACGACGACATCCATCGCCGGCGAGATCTTGGGGTTGATCGTGCTCGGAGCGACGGCCGTCTCGCTGACGTGCTGGTAGGCGATCGCGACCGGGGTGTCGCCGCGGAACGGCGGCCGGCCGGTCAGCATCTCGAAGAGGACGACACCGGTCGAATAGAGGTCGGTCCGCGCGTCGACGGACTCGCCCTTCGCCTGCTCTGGCGAGAAGTAGCTCGCCGTTCCGAGCACGGCGGTCGTCTGCGCCACCGTCGCAGAGGAGTCGCTGATCGCGCGGGCGATGCCGAAGTCCATCACCTTGACCTGACCGGCCTTGGTGATCATGACGTTGCCCGGCTTGATGTCGCGGTGGACGACGCCCGCGCGGTGCGAGTACTCGAGCGCGGTGAGAATGCCCTCGGCGATGCGGACGGCCTCCGCGAGCTCGAGCGGCCCCTTCTTGATGAGGTCTTTCAGGAGGACGCCGTCGACGTGCTCCATGACGATGAAGGGCAGCTGCGCCTCATGCCCGTTCGGCTCACGGACGGTCTCTTCTCCGGCGTCGAACACGCGGACGATCGTGGGATGCGTCATCCGGGCGGCCGCCTGGGCCTCCTGCCGGAAGCGGGTGCGGAACGCGGGGTCGGTCGCCAGGGAGGGCTTCAGCAGCTTGATCGCGACCGTGCGCCCCAGCCGGGTGTCGGTGCCACGGTGCACGTCGGACATGCCGCCCCGGCCGATGAGTTCGCCCACCTGATATCGGCCTGCGAGCAGGCGGCTATCTGGGCTCAATGCGGACTCCTTCTGGTGCTGACTCCGGTTAGTGTAGCGGGGCTCGGCTGGAAGTCTCCCCGAGGGCTTCGGCCCGGGTCACTTGCCCGAGTTGCCGCCAGTACCTCCGGTACCGCCCCCGGCACCGCCCGCCCCCGGAGTCGGAATCGACGTCACGACCGTGTAGGGAAGGGCAGGGGACTGGGCGGACTCCACGGACTCGCCGCAGAAGATCGTGTACGTGAGCTGGTAGTCGCCGATCGAGCTCGGCGACCAGACCATCTTGGTGTCGTTCACCGGGGTCTGCGGCTGACCATTGACGTACAGGCGACGCCCGATCAGGTTCTGCCCGGCCGGGCACGTGGCCGAGCCGAAGCTCACCGAGATCTGGGTGTTCGGGAGGCCCTGACCCGACGGAGGGGTGGCGGAGACGGTGTCGGTCGGGGTCGGAACGGGAGCGACGGCGCCGTAGACCTTGACCGCGATGGTCGAGCCCTTCGGAACGGGGCCGGTGGGGTTGACCGAGTAGACCTTGTTCGCCTGGTCCTGCGTCGTCGCGGCGTTGCCCTGCGAGACGTCGGCGACCATCCCGAGCTGCTGCAGCTTGTCGCGGGCCTGGTCCGCGGTGAGGCCGAGGAAGTCGCTCTCGGTGATCTGCACGGTGTTGCTGGTCGGCGTCGGCTTTGGCGACGGGGACGACGGCTGAGCCGTCGGCGTGGTGGCCGGCGGTGACGCCGTGGGCGCCGCCTTCGGCTGAGCGACCAGAGTGATGATCGTCCCGATCAGCACCAGCGCGAGGAGGGCGATGAGCGCGATCAGCGGCCACGTCCAGCGGCTGCGCTTGCGCTCCTCCACAGGAGCTGCAGCCTCCTCGTCGACGACGGGGGCGACGGCGGTCGCGGGAAGCACCGTGGTGGCCTGCGTCGGCACAGGGGCCGGCGACTGCATGAGGACGGTCGCCGCATCGGTTGCGGCGGCCGCACCGAGGATGGCGGGCACAGCCGCAGCCGCAGCTCGGACATCGCCGCGTCGCAGGGCCTGCGCGGCCCGGGCCAGGTGGGCGGCGGACGACGGCCGGTCGGCCGGGTTCTTGGCGATGCACGCGAACACGAGGTTGCGCACCGGCTCGGCGACGGTCGCCGGCAGCTCCGGCGGCGCCTCGTTGATCTGCGCCATGGCGATGGCGACCTGCGACTCGCCGGTGAACGGGCGGCGGCCGGCGAGGCACTCGTACGCGACGATGCCGAGCGAGTAGATGTCCGTGGTGGGAGAGGCCGGGTGGCCGGAGGCCTGCTCGGGGGAGAGGTACTGGACCGTGCCCATCACCTGACCGGTGGCCGTGAGAGGCACCTGGTCGGCGATGCGGGCGATGCCGAAGTCGGTGATCTTGACGCGGCCGTCCGGCGTGATCAGCAGGTTGCCCGGCTTGATGTCGCGGTGGACGAGACCGGCGGCGTGCGCGGCGTGCAGCGCTGCAGCGGTCTGGGCGACGATGTCGAGCGTCCGGTCGGTGCTGAGGACGTGCTCCCGCTCGAGGATGCTGGACAGGGCCTCTCCGGGGACCAGCTCCATCACGAGGTAGGCGCTGCCGTCCTCCTCGCCGTAGTCGTAGACGTTGGCGATGCCCTCGTGGTTGACCAGGGCGGCGTGGCGGGCCTCGGCGCGGAAGCGCTCGAGGAAGCCGGGGTCGCCGAGGTACTCGTCCTTCAGGATCTTGATGGCGACGGTGCGGCCGATGACGAGGTCGGTGGCCTGCCACACCTCGCCCATGCCGCCGATTGCGATCCGCGACTGCAGCTCGTAACGTCCCCCGAAGGTGAGCCCTGCTGTGGGTCTCATTTATTCAGCACCGCCTCTAGTACTTTCCTCGCGATCGGAGCGGCGAGCGAGTTGCCCGTGCCGTTCTGACCCTGTCCACCGCCATTTTCGACAACTACCGCCACAGCGAACTCGGGGTCGTTCGCCGGCGCGAAACCGGTGAACCACAGCGTGTAGGGGTCGTTCTCCCCGTTCTGCGCCGTGCCCGTCTTACCGCCGACCTGGACCCCGTCTATTCTTGCATTGCTCGCAACACCGTGATCGACGCCGTCGACCATCATCTGCTTGATGGTGTCCGCGTTCTGCTGGGTCAGCGGGTGCGAGAACTCCTTCGCCTGGAAGCTCTCCTCGGTCTGCAGATCGGCGGACCGGATCGAGTCGACCAGGTTGGGTGTCATCAGCGTGCCGCCGTTCGCGATCGCCGCCGAGACCATCGCCATCTGCAGCGGCGTCGCACGGTCGTCCATCTGGCCGAACGAGCCGAGTGCGCGCTCCGCAGCATCGTTGTAGCCCGGGTACACGCTCTTCTCGACGGGGATCGGGATGCTGAGCGACTGGTTGAACCCGAACTTGTCCGCCTGGTCGGTGATGACCTGCGGCTTGAGCTCCATGCCGAGCTCGGCGAACGGGATGTTGCACGACAGGATCTGCGCGGTCGCGATGGAGACGGTCGCGCCCGGGCCGCAGGTGGTGAGGGAGTCGTTCTTCACGACGGTTCCCGATCCCGGAAGGGGCAGCGACGCCGGGTTCGGGAGCTGGCTGTCCTTCGTGTACTGGCCTGTGCCGAAGGCGGCGGCGCTCATCACCGGCTTGAAGGTGGATCCGGGCGGGTTGAGGTTGCCGCCGATGGAGCGGTTGATCAGCGGGTCGCCGGGGGCGGCGAGGAGCTGCTGGTACGCGGCGTCGACCGCCTTGCCGTCGTGCGACGCGAGGACGTTCGGGTCGTAGGTCGGCTTGGAGACCATCGCCAGGATCTTGCCCGTCTTGGGCTGCAGCAGCACCACCGCGCCCTGCTTGTCGCCGAGCGCATCCCACGCCGCCTGCTGCGCGACCGGGTCGATCGTCGTCTCCACCGTTGCGCCCTGCGGGTTCTTTCCGGTCAGGATGGCGTTGACCCGGTCGAAGAACTGCGAGTTGGCCGAGCCGCTGAGCTTGCCGTTGAGGGCGCCCTCCAGCCCGGTCGGCTCGCCGTTGATCGGGAAGAAGCCGGTGACGGCCGAGTACAGCGGTCCGTTGCTGTAGACGCGCTGCCATTTGTAGACGTCGTTGGACGGGACCGACTGCGCGATCGGCTGTCCGCTCACCAGGATGGCGCCGCGCTGCGCCGAATAGCTGTCGTTCAGAGCGCGCGTGTTCCGGGCGTCGGTGTTCAGGGAGTCGGCCTGGAAGACCTGGAGGATGGAGGTGGACACGAGGAGTGCGAGGAACATCCCCAGCACGATCGTGCTCACGCGCTTGATCTCACGGTTCATGTCAGCTCACCACCAGCCGGGGTTGATTGCGGACGGTGTCGGACAGTCGCAGCAGGAGCGCCACGATGATCCAGTTGGCCACCAGGGACGACCCGCCGGCGGCCAGGAAGGGCGTGGTCAGTCCGGTCAGCGGGATGACGCGGGTGACGCCTCCGATGACGATGAAGCACTGCAGGGCCACCGTGAACGACAGGCCGACCGCCAGCAGCTTGCCGAAGTCGTCCTGGCCGGCGAAGCCGATGCGCAGCCCGCGCGCGACGAACACGAGGTAGAGCGCGAACAGCGCGAACAGGCCGGCCAGTCCGAGCTCCTCGCCGAGGCTGGCGATGATGTAGTCGCTCTGGGAGACGGGGGTCACCCACGGCTGACCCTGACCGAGGCCGGTGCCGATCAAACCGCCGTGCGCCAGCCCGAAGAGGCCCTGGACGAGCTGGAAGCTGCCGCCCTGCGCGTCGTAGACGTGCTGCGAGAAAGGGGAGAGCCAGTTGGCGAACCGATCGTGCACGTACGGCAGCAGCTGACTGGCCGCGACGGCGCCGCCGACGATGAGCAGCAGTCCGAGGATGACCCAGCTGATCCGGGAGGTCGCCACGTACAGCATCACGAGGAACAGGCCGAAGATCAGCAGACCGGTGCCGAGGTCGCGCTGGAAAACGATGACGGCCATGGCCATGAGCCAGACGACGAGCAACGGTCCCAAGTCGCGGGCGCGGGGGAAGCGGATGCCGAGGAACTTCTTACCGACAGCGGAGAGCGAGTCGCGAGCCTGCACCAGGTATCCCGCGAAGAAGACGGCGAGGCAGAGCTTCGCGATCTCGCCCGGCTGGAAGCTGAACGGCCCGATCCCGATCCACACCCGCGCTCCGTAGATCTCCTTGCCGATGCCCGGGAGCATCGGCAGCAGCAGCAGGACGAGGGCGGCGAATCCGAACAGGTACGTGTAGCGCTGCAGGATGCGGTGGTTGCGGATGAGCACCACGACGAGGATCGCGCAGATGATCGCGATGGCGCTCCAGACGATCTGCTTGACCCCTGCGCTGTCCCACCCGGCGTCCTTGTAGTGGATGTCGATGCGATAGATCTCCGCGATCCCGATCCCGGTGAGGAGGGTCGCGATCGGCAGCAGGAACGGATCTGCCTGCGGTGCCACGAAGCGGAGCGCGATGTGCATGCCGATGACGAGCGCCGAGAGGCCCGCTCCCAGGTAGACGAGCGTCAGGTCGACGTGGCCGAGCGCCCCGAGCTGGACGAGGACGACAGCCGCAGCGTTGATCGCGCACGCGATGACCAGGAGGAACAGCTCGCGGTTGCGCAGCTTCGCGGGCAGGCGCAGGCGCTTCACCGGCCCGGTGGCGTTCCGGGGCGGCTTCGCCTGCGCGGGCGCGGCGGTCCTACTGTCTGCCGGCATCGCTCAGCTGCTCCACGATCGTCTGGGCCGCGCGCAGGTCGTCGGCGTTGATGGTCTGCTCGACCTGCTGCTTGTCGTAGGCGGGGAGGTCGTCGACGGTGACGTTCGACTCCTCGTAGAGGTGCGACAGGCTGATCGGCCCGATCCCCTGCTGCACGCCCTGGTAGATCGCCACCTTGCCGTCTGGCGCCTTTCCGACGTAATAGCGGGACTGCGTCCACTGGTAGCCGAAGAAGATGGCGAGCACGATGACCACCACCAGCACGATCAGGCCGACCATCCACGTGATGCGGCGGCGGCGCACGCGGCGCGCATCCTCTTCGATGAGCTCGTCGAGGTAGTCCTCCGACTGCGGCTCGAAGTGAGTGGGGCCGGTCGCCGGGCGGATGGGGTGCAGGCGCAGGCCGGGGAGCCGCGCCGCACGCGTGGTCGGCTTGGGCTCTGCGCCGAACTCGAGCGGGGACGCCGCAGACCCGACGGTGATGGGCTCCTTCACGATGTCGCCGCGAGCCGTGTCCGCGATGTCGAGCACGACGGCGGTGACGTTGTCCGGGGCGCCCGCATCCAGGCTCTGCTTCAGGAGCCGCTCCGCGACCTGCTTGGGGCCGTCCTTGGAGGCGAGCGCCGCCAGCATGTCGTCGTGCTTCACGACGCCGCTGAGGCCGTCGGAGCAGATCAGCCAGCGGTCGCCGGGGCGCGTGTCGAGCGTCCAGGTATCGATCTCGGGGGAGGCGTCGACGTCGCCCAGCACCCGCATCAGCACCGAGCGGCGTGGGTGGACCATCGCCTCCTCCTCGGTGATGCGGCCGCTGTCGACGAGGCGCTGGACGAAGGTGTGGTCGGTGGAGACCTGCTTCAGCTCTCCGTCGCGGAACAGGTAGATGCGCGAGTCGCCGATGTGGGCGAAGGCGACCTGGTCGCCGACCCGCACCATCGCGCTGACGGTCGTGCCCATGCCGGTGAGCTCGGGATGCTCGAATACGGTCTCGGCGAGCAGGGAGTTGGCGGCGATGAGCGCAGACTGCAGGGCGAACTCCGCCTCGGCCGGCGTCTCGTACTCGCGGTCGGCCTCCCGGATCCGGGTGACGGCGATCGCAGAGGCGACGTCGCCTCCTGCATGGCCGCCCATGCCGTCGGCGACGACGAAGAGCTCACGACCGGCGTAGCCGGAGTCCTGGTTGTTCGAGCGGATCTTCCCGACGTGGGAGATCGCCGCCGCCTTGTTCGCCGCCACGGGTTACCGCCGCAACTCGAACGTGGTCGTACCGATCTTGATCGGCGTGTCGAGCGGGACCTGGGTCGGGACCGTGACGCGGCGGCCGTCGAGGAACGTGCCGTTGGTGGAGTCGAGATCCTGGATCATCCACTCGTCGTTCCAGAGGAGCAGGCGGGCGTGGTGGGTGGAGGTGTAGTCGTCGCGGATGACGAGGTTGGAGTCGCTGGAGCGACCGATCGTGATCGGGTCGCGGCCGAGCGGAAGCTCCGTCCCGGCCCGCGGTCCAGAGGTGATGACCAGTCGGCGCGTGGTCTGCAGGCTGGCGTTGGTTGGCCCCCCTGCCCGGTTCGCGCCGGAAGGGAGGGTGGAGACGGGGGGCGCCTTCATGACCGGTTCGGTGGGTCCGGCCGCAGCGGCTGCTGCTCCTGCTGCCGGCGCGCTCGCCGCGGGGGCGGAGGCGAACGGCGACGCGGGCGCCGCCGAACGGGCCTGCTCGGGGAGCTTGCGGACGCGCTGACCGAACAGGTCGGTGCGCAGCGCGTAGACGATACCGAACACGAACAGCCAGAGCAGCAGGAGGAAGCCGAAGCGCAGAACCAGCAGCGTCAGCTCGCTCGGGTTCACGAGGGACCCCAGAAGTTGCCGACATCGTGGCGCCGGGTCGCGTCGTCCGCGCGCTGCGGACGACCGGGCGCCGCCTGCGGGAGGACACGGAAGACGATCCGGGTCCGGCCGAGGGTGATCACCGACTCCGGCTCGAGGATCGCCTTACGCAGCGGCTGGCCGTCGAGCTTGGTCCCGTTGGTGGAGCCGAGGTCTTCGACCTGCGCGCGGTGGCCGTCCCAGGTGATCATGACGTGCTTGCGGGAGATTCCGGTGTCGTCCACCGTGATGTCCGCGTCCGCGCCACGGCCGACGACCGTGCGGGAGTGGGTGAGCGGGTGGTGGACGCCGTCGATGTCGAGGACAGGGGTCCAGGCGACGTCGCCCTTCACGTTCTCGGAGTCGACCTGCAGCATGCCCTCGGTCAGGTCCGGGTCCTGCTCCAGGTCGATGGAGATGCCGCCGGCGAACTGGTAGTGCTGAGCGCCGGCGTGCTTCTGGACGAAGTCGATCAGCTCATCAGTGAGGGCTGCGCCCATCGAGCGCATGCGCTTGTAGTCGGGCTCCGCCATGCGCAGGACGAAGCTGTTGGGCGCGAGAACGCGGTCGCGCGAGACGACGGCGGCCTTGGTGTCGAGCTCCTTGCGGAGCGCGCTGGTGAGCTCGACCGGCTGCAGCCCGGAGCGGAAGGTCTTCGCGAACGCGCCGTTGACGGCGCGCTCGAGCCCCCGCTCGAAGTTGTCCAGAATGCCCACACTCTCCCGCTTCCGGCTGGATGACTACATGCATGTTAGTCGGAACCCTGGGAAACCGACTGGCTATCCGGTGAAGATCAGCCGACGGGAGGACCCCCCGATTCGTGATGGATCGGAGCATCGTGTTAGAGTTCCTGGGTTCGCGCGAGTGGCGGAATTGGCAGACGCGCTGGCTTCAGGTGCCAGTGCCCGCAAGGGCGTGGGGGTTCAAGTCCCCCCTCGCGCACGGATGTCGGGACATCGTTGATAGATGTGTCGAGTCATCGTTGATAGTTAGGAAGAGCCCGGCCTTTGGCCGGGCTCTTCTGTTTGCTTGGGCCAGTAGTTGTGGTCGGGGTTGATTTGGTAGGTGCCGATGACCGTCCCGGGGCATTGGTGGCAGCGGGTGCTGACCGATGGGGGTTATGCGGGCTCGGTCACCCAGCCCGTGGTATGAGGGTCCCAGGCGCCGGCGGCGCTCCCGTCGAGGGCGGGGTCGACGAAGGCGGTGATGAGGCGCTGGGCGTCGTGGAGGGTGAGGTGGTCGGCGCAGGCGGGGATGTCGCGTGCGAGTCGCGCGAATGGGCCTTCCCATGTCGCCGGCAGTTCCAGCGTTTCGAACTCGTCGAGTCGTCGGAGTCGTCTCTCGTGGTGAATGGCGCGGGTGAGTTCGGTGGCAGTGATGCCGTGCTGGGTGCGGGCGATGATGACGAGGTCGACGCCGTCTTTCGCGCGGGAGGATGCGCCGTCCCAGTAGGTGTCGGCGGTGGCACAGACCTTGTCGGCGATCTGGTCGGTGAGCGAGTACAGCCGGTAGTCCGTGGTGGGGAGGCCGGGTACGTCGAGGCGGTAGGCGGGTGCGGCGGTGACGGGTGGGGTGGTGATTCCGACGCCGGCGACGAGGTCGATCTTGATCACTCCGGCGCTGTTCGCTCCGATGTAGACGTCGAAGACGACGCGGACGCCGTCGACGTATGGCTGGTTCTCTCCGGCGCCGATGCTCTCGTGGTTGCGGTACTCGAACTGGAAGAAGTCGCCGAGGTCGAGGCTGGCGAGCTCCCTGAGCCGGGCGATCGACTGGTCGATCGTGTAGCCGTTGCGGGCCAGGTCTATGTCGACGGTTGCTCTGGCTGTTGGGACGCGGGCGAGCATCCCGGTTCCGCCTTTGAGCACCCATTCGGTGTCGGTGAAAACACGGGAGAGGAACCGGTCACGGTAAGCGAGCGCGACGAGCTCCTGGGTGCTGACGCCGACTTGGCGGCTCGTGGCCCGGGCGCGGGCGCTGATGAGCGCGCGCACTCTCTCCGCGGTGAGTGGGCGCTGGTCAGGACTCATCGGCGTCGTCCGCCTTGCGAGCGGCGGTGGGTGATCCGCCGATCCGGCCGGCACCGATCGCTCGTGCGATGTTTCGACTGACGGCGGTGTTGTCCGCGTGCGCCGAGGCGGCGAGCTTGGCGCGCACGATCTCCAGCGCCGGGAGGGCGGGTAGTCGTGGGCTCGCCGCCTCGGCGAGGACGCTTTGAATCGCGGTCTTCGCGGAGTCGGGGAGGATGTTCTCGGTGAGCTTTCGGACCTCTTCGGCTGGGTACTTCGCGATCGTCTGTTGGAGCTGGCGGAGGTAGATTTCGGCGACGAGCGACCCGATGGGTCCTGCTGCGACTTCGTCGGCGAGGGACCGGTCGTCGAGGTGCGCGTTCTGCAGGATGTTCTCCCACAGGTCGGCTGCACTCTTGATGCCATAGCGTCGCGCGTCCGTGGCGGTGAGCCTGCTTGCGATGGCGTCCTGGTCCAGGCGGTCGTTGGTGGCGTCGCGGACGGCCTGGGCAATGAGAGTGAGGTCTTCACCATCGTTGATCAGGTCGAGGATGGTCTGCTCGGGGGTGACAACCGGGAGCCCGTCGCGGACGACGACGGCGTCGTGGGGGAGTATCCGTTTGCGGTAACGGATGTCGGGGCGCCGGGTTTGGCGGCGGTCGGGTGACGTGAACTCGTGCGCTCCTTCGCGGAGGTCGCCGATGCGGTGGACGGTCGCGGCGGATCGGCCGGAGATGACGACCCCGTTTTCGCGGTCGCGGAGCCGGTCCCCGGCGAGATGGTCCGGTTCGGTGCTTAGCCACGCTGCGCGGAGGTATTCGAGGTGGTCGGCGGGTGCCCCGCTGTCACGGTAGATGCCGTGTTCGAGCCGCTCGAGGTGTCCGCCGCGGGCCAGACGTGACAGTTCCAGGTGGCCGACGCCGACGGCTTCTGCCTGGCGGGCGGTCACCATGCCCCACTGGGAGGCAGTGATGTCAGCGAGCCGGCGCTGCGCCTCTAGCGCTTTCATGCTGCAATCCTATCACCAATAGTGCTAGGAACGCAGTACCCCTGAGTCGGTGGCTGCTCAGGCGCCGCGTCCGCCGACCAGAATAGGACCCCTCAAACGCAACGTGCGCTCGGGTCCCAGAACCCGCCGACTGTATGCTCGACGGTTTTCATGGAATCAATCGACTGTAAGGTTGGGATAATACGCGGTATGTCTCTGTCCGTCCCTTGACTGGCCTGGGTTGCTGGAATCCGAAAACCACCCACGGATGTGAAAGGGCCGGTCCGACTGAAAAGTCGGGCCGGCCCTTTTGGCTTATCCCTGCCCATGTCTTCATTGCTGCCGGGCACCTGAGTTCCTGCGCCGCCGGACCACGGCGACGATGATGAGCACGACGCCGACGATCAGCACGATGGGCCCGATGGTGCCCCAGACCGGGGAGCCGCTCATCGCGGAACCGGCCAGGACGTTGAGGCCCTGCAGCGTCCAGATCAGTCCGATGGCGACCAGGATGACGCCGAGCACGAGGAGCAGCCACATCGTTTTCACGGTGTGAGGCTACGCCTTCGGTCGGCATTCGTGTGTGCGGGCGCCGTCCGGGGTGATGCCCGCGACCGGCCGCCGCTAGTCTGCGTGTCATGAGGTGGCTCAGCCGGCACGATCCCGGGTTCGGCGCCCTGCGGCGGGCCGGGCGCGCCGCCATCGTGATGCCGCTGCTGTTCGCGCTCGGCGGCCGGGTGATCGGGAGCGCCGACGTCGCGATCTTCTCCGCGTTCGGGTCGTTCGCGCTTCTGCTGTTCGTCGACTTCGGCGGGCCGCTGCGGGACCGTGCGCAGGCGCTGGCCTCCCTCGCTGTGGCGGGCGCGGTGCTCGTGGTGCTGGGGACGCTGGCCTCCGACCCGGTGTGGCTGTCGGCGGTCGCGATGGCGGTCGTCGCGTTCGCTGTCCTGTTCTCAGGATCGGTCAGCTCGGTGACGGCGTCGGCCAGCACGGCACTGCTGCTCGCCTTCATCCTTCCCGTGACGCTGACCGGGGGGCCGGAGACGATCGGGCCACGGCTGCTCGGCTGGGGGATCGCCTCGGTGGTGTGCATCGCCGCGGTGACCGTCCTGTGGCCCGCGCCGACGCGGGAGCCGTTGCGGGGGCCGGTGATGGAGGCGTGCCGCGCACTCGCGGTCCGACTGCGGCTCGCCGCGGCAGCCTTCGGGGGCGCCGACGCTGTCCCGGAGGCCGAACGCGAGCGACTCATCGAGGAGGGGGATGCGGCGGTCGCCGCCGTGCACTCCGCATTCCTCGCGACGCCGTACCGGCCGACGGGACTGAGCACGCCTGCCAGGACGGTCGTCCGGCTGGTCGACGAACTGGTCTGGCTGGATACGGTCATCGGGCAGTTCGATCGCAGCGGGCGGGTGGCCTCCCTCCTCAGCGAGACGGCGCATACGGCCGCGGTCGCCGTGAAGAGCGCGGCGGCCGAGGTGCTCGAGAACGGGGCCGTCGTGCTGGCACAGCACGGGGGAGATCCGTCGGCGCTGGAGGCGTCCCTCGGGCGGCTCGCGGAGGCGCGCGCCAACATCGAGACCGTGATGCTGACCGAGCAGCCGGCGACGGAGCGTGCGATGGCGGGCGTCGGCGGCGGATCGGCGGACCAGACGGTCACCATGCTGGACCCCGGCTTTCGCGCACAAGAATTGGCCTACGCGGTGACGACGGTCGGCACGAACATCGTCTTGACTGCGCGCGCGGAGCGCCGCAGCTGGTGGCAGCGGCTGCTCGGTCGTCAGCCGACCGGCGTGAGCGGCCCGGTCGCGGCGGCAGCCGAACGGGCGAGCGGTTACGCCGGCTGGAACTCGGTGTGGCTGCGGAACAGCATCCGCGGGGCGATCGGCTTGGCGCTCGCCGTCCTGCTGGCCAAGCTGACCGGCGTGGAGCACTCCTTCTGGGTGGTGCTCGGGACGCTTTCCGTCCTCCGATCCAACGCGCTGAGCACGGGCCAGACGGTGCTCCGCGGCGTGTTGGGGACGGTCGTGGGCGTCCTCCTCGGAGCGGCCGCGCTGTTCGTGATCGGCGAGAACCCGGTTGTCCTGTGGATCGTGCTGCCGTTGGCGATCCTGGTGGCCGGCATCGCGCCCGCCGCGATCTCGTTCGCGGCGGGACAGGCCGCATTCACCGTCGTCCTGGTGCTGCTGTTCAACATCATCGCGCCGACCGGGTGGAGCGTCGGCCTCATCCGTATCGAAGACATCGCGCTCGGCTGCGCTGTGAGCCTCGTCGTCGGGGCGCTGTTCTGGCCGCGCGGCGCTGCGGCCTCCCTCCGGAGGGCCCTGTCGGAGGCCTACGTGGAAGCGGTCGGCTACCTGGGCGCCTCCGTGGGCTTCGGCGTGGGCGACCGGGACGCGGCGACCGGAGGAGAGCCGCGGGCGCAGGGGGTGCGCGCGGCGGCAGCGTCTCGGAGGCTCGACGACGCGTTCCGGACGTACCTGGCCGAGCGCGGGAGCAAGCGACGGCCGCTCGCCGAGGTGTCGGCGTCCGTGACCGGCGTCGCCGGACTTCGGCTGGCGGGCGACGCGATCGTCGAGCTCTGGCACGGACAGCCCCCGCCGGATCAGCACACCGTCGCCGCCCGGAGGGCGCTGGCCGAGGCAGCCGAGGAGCTGGCGGACTGGTATCGCGGACTCGCCACGCGACTGCTCGACCGCGGCACTCTCCCGGAGCCGATCCCGGCGGACCCGTCACGGGTGAGGCGTCTGGCGGGTGCACTTCTCGGCGGGGATGCGAACGACACCACCACCGGTGTCCGGATCATGTGGACGGCCGACTACCTGGACGTGGTGAACCGGTTGGAAGGCACGATCGTGGCGCCGGTGCGGGTGCTCAGCGACGAGGTCGAGGGAACGCGGAGGGGCTCCTGAACTCAGGCGGGGGCGGCGGGCTACCGGAGGGTGACTGAGCCGGCGCGGTCGTTCATTCCCCCGAGAGAGGAGGCGTCGACCGCGTAGCCGTACGAGGCTCCGGTGTAGGCGTCGCCCTCCCACAGCTTGGTGCTGCACCCGGAGAAGCTCTTGAAGGAGCTGACGCGCCCGGACCAGCCGACGTTCCTCAGCGGCCCGAAGTACCAGGTCGTGCTTCCTGTGCAGGAGCTCGAATTGGTGATCTGGAAGAAGGCGCCGCCGTAGCCGGCGTCGTCGTAGAGCTGCGCCTGGACGAAGGTCGTCTGAACGCCGGCGGCCAGCGCACGGGTGACGGCAGCGCGGTCGGGGTTCGCCACCACCACGACACCGGTCTGTTCGAGCACTGCCCTGTCGAGATCGTCGCCGGCGTCGACGCAGACCAGCGCCCGGGTGCCGAGGTCGTAGGAGCACGACTGAGCAGGGGGCGCCTCGGCGGCGGACGCGGCGTCAGGGTCGGCGACGGACAGGGCGACCACGGACAGCGCGACCACCGATAGCGCGACCACGGCGGCAGCGGACATGGATGAACGGCGCGCGCGAGCGCGGGTGATGACGGTCATGATTTCTCCCCCGAAAGCGTGAATGCGCCCGGTCCCCTGCCGGGCACGCTCATTCTGTCGGGCGCCGGTGAGCGTCGCAAGGAGACGATCCGGGAATCCGTTGAGAGGATTCGACGGGGGGACACATTTCCTGGATATGAGCGAGTTGGCTGAGCCGCGGCCCGCGGCCGACGCGGGGGAGGAGTCCGTCCCGACGGACTCCGAACTGCTGCACCGGCTCGCCTCCGGCAGCAAGGCCGCGCTCGCGACGCTCTACGACCGGTACAGCCGTGTCGTCTACGCGTACACGGCTGCCCGGCTGGAGCCGCGCGAGGACGTCGAGGAGATCAGTCAGGACGTCTTCGTCACCCTGTGGCGGCGACGTTCGACCATTGCGCTGGCGGGCGAGTCCGCCCTCCCGTGGCTGCTCGTCACCAGCCGCAACCTCATCGCCAACCGCCGCCGCGCCCTCCAGGTCGTGCAGAAGCGCCGCAGCGACAGCCCGGTCGACGGCTCACTGGCCGACGCGCGCCCGGGGCCGGAGGAGCTCGCGGAAAGCGGCCAGCTCCTCGCCTATGTGGAGGCCGCCGTCCGCGCTCTCCCGGAGCCCGACCGCACGGTGTTCGAGCTGTGCATCCGCGGTGACCACAGCTACGAGGAGGCTGCCCTGCAGGTGGGCCTCAGCCCGGGCGCGGTGCGCAACCGGCTCTCGCGCCTGCGCGGGCGGCTCCGGAACGAACTCCGCACCCTCAGGGGGACGCCATGACCCACCACGACCTGCTCCCCACCGACGCCCGCTTCGAACAGATCAAGGGGCAGCTTCTCGACGCCATCGCCTCCGACGACCGCCGCAGGACCCGTCGGCACCGCCTCATCGCCGTGGGAGTGGCGGGGGCGATCGTCGCCGGCACGACGGCCGGCGCGATCGCGATCGCCCGAGCCGCCCAGGGACAGATCAACTACACGGCCGACTGCTACGCGGCCGCCGACCTGGGATCGCGCCACGGCACATCCGTGCTGGGAACCGCCGACCTTGGCGAGAAAACGCCGACGCCGTTGAGCGAGCGGGTCGCGCTCGCCGAAGAGATGTGCGCGGCGACCTGGCGAATCGGCACCTTCTCGCCCGAGGGCTCATCGAGCACCGCGGACGAGCCGGTGCCCCACCTGGAGACCTGTCAGCTGCCGGATGGGCGGCTCGCGGTCTTCCCCTCCGACCAGGCCCTGAGCGAGCTGTGCTCGCGTCTCGGCCTCACGATCCCGCGCGAGTGATGAGAAGGGGTGCTCCACCACGTGCGGGATGACGGACGGTGCCCGCCGCGACAACGCCTGGGGGAAGGCGGCGGCGGGCACCGGACGACCCTGGCCCAGAGAACGACCGATGAACAGATCGACAGACGAACAGAAGGAGAGACGATGAACGCCATCGATCCCGCAGCCGTGGAGCTGCCGCCCACCCGCCCGATCGACATGACCGCACTCGTGCAGCAGGCTCTCGACCGGGACCTCGGCTGACGGTCAACTCCGTCGGGGGAGCCGCACCGTGACGATCGCGCCGCCCGCCGCGCGGTTGGAGGCCTCCACCGTTCCGCGGTGACGGCTCACCACCTCGGCGACCAGGGCCAGGCCGAGCCCGTAGTGACGGGCGCGGGCGTCGCCGGGCTG
Source organism: Leifsonia sp. SIMBA_070 (assembly GCF_046534635.1). Lineage (NCBI taxonomy): Bacteria > Bacillati > Actinomycetota > Actinomycetes > Micrococcales > Microbacteriaceae > Leifsonia > Leifsonia sp. SIMBA_070. The sequence continues at coordinate 307,791 of NZ_JAWRYK010000002.1, forward strand.
CGCGTCCCGGGCGCTCGCGAACCGCTCGAACGCGCGATCCTCGACGCCCGCCGAGAAGCCGGGGCCGTCGTCTTCCACCGTGAGGACGACCCGGTCCCGGCCCGCGGACACCGTCAGTACGACGCTGGCGGCGGCGTGGTCGAGAGCATTGTCCACCAGCGCCACGATCATCCGCCGCAGGGAGACGGGGGCGCCGGTGACGACGGCGTCCGGTTCGGCGTTGACCGTGATCGAGAGGTCGCGGTCGGCCGCGCGCCCCTCCGCCGAGCGGGCGACCGCCGCGGCGAGCGGCCCCAGGTCGACACCCTCCTTCTCCGTCTCCTGCCGGGGGTCGGCGGCGGTCAAGAGATCCTGGACGATCTCCGTGAGGGCGCGGCTGTCGTCCACGATCTCGTCCAGCCCGGAGCGGACTTCGTCGTCGTCGGCGTCCGCCGACCCAGCCGCCACGTGGCGCCGCAGCAGCTGCGCTCGCGTGCTCAGCAGCGTCAACGGCGTGCGGAGTTCGTGCCCGGCGTCCGCGACGAACCGGCGCTGCAGCGCCAATGCGTCCGACAGCGGCCGGATCGAACGGCGCGCGAGAACCCAGCCGATCAACCCGGCGGCGACGGTCGCGATCAGACCGGAGATGACGAGCGCGACGACGAGCCGGCTGAGCTCCTCCTCCTGCTCGGCCAGCCCGTACGAGACCTGGACCACCTTGCCGTGACGCACATCCGTCTCGGTCAGGTAGCGCTGGCCGTCCGCCGCAACGACCGACGACACGGAGCCGCCGTGGGCGATCACCCGGTCGAGAGCCGACTCGTCTGGCAGTCCCTCCGGCAGGTCGGGGGAGCTGTCGCGCCCGTCGGGCATGACCACCGTGACGAGCAGGTTGCGCGGCGCGTCGTGGACGGAATCGACCATGGAGGCGTCCGACAGCACTTTGCGCGCGGATTCCGCCTGACCCGCCGAGACGACCGTGTAGACGACGACACCGAGCGCGATGAAGAGACCCAGGATGATCAGCGCGAACTGCAGCGCGAGACGGAGGGAGGCGGCCCGCAGCTCCTGCTCGTCGACGGACCTCACAGCGAACCCATCCGGTAGCCGACGCCGCGCACCGTCTCGACGAGGGTGCGTCCGAACTTGCGGCGGAGGTGGTGGACGTAGGTGTCGACGACGCCGGGGTCGTCCGCGTCGGCGAACACCTCGTCCAGGAGCACCGCGCGCGAGAACACCTGGTCGGGGCGGCGCGCGAGGCGTTCCAGGAGGGCGGACTCGCGCTCCGAGAGCACCGTGCGGTCGCCGTCGTCGATGGTCACGGTCCTGCTGTCGGTGTCCAGCCGCCCACCCGGGAACCGCACGGTCGGCACGACGGACGAGGCACGCCGGGTCAGGGCGCGCACCCGGGCGACGAGCTCATCGATGTCGAACGGCTTCGCCAGGTAGTCCTCTGCGCCCGCGTTGAGGCCGTCGACGCGATCGGGTGCCGTGCCGAGGGCGGAGAGCACCAGGATCGGGGTCGTGACGCCGTTGTCGCGGAGCCGCCGCAGAACATCCAGCCCCTCGACGGCAGGAAGTCCGCGGTCGAGCACGATGACGGCGAAGGCGGCGGTGAGGCCGAGGTGGAGGGCGCGCTGGCCGTCCCCCGCCAATTCGACGACGAAGCCCTCCGAGCGGAGGAGCGTGTCGAGCATCCCCGCGAGGCGGCTGTCGTCCTCGGCGATCAGCACGCGCGGCTTCTCGCTCATCTCCGCAGTATAAGAGGAGGCCCCCAGGGGCGTCGTGCCGCTCATCCGGCGGATGCGGGCTGCGCGAACGAGAGGTCGCCGACGCCGAGCAGGCGGTCGTCCACGTCGACGGCCAGCACACCGCGCGCGCCGTGGCCGAGGGCCCACCGGACACCGTCCCTCCCCAGTGCGAACACGGCGGTCGCCAGCACGTCCGCGGTGGTCAGGTCGTCGGCGATCACGGTCGCGCTCAGCAGCTCGCTCGGCGTGGATCGGTCGCGCCCGTCCTCGATGTGCGGGCCGCGTTCGTAGGCGCCGGACGTCGCGACCGCGCAATCGGTCACAGCGAGCACGGCAAGCATGGCGGCGGGGTCGTGCGGCGATCGGATGCCCACGCTCCACGGCCGTCCCTCGCCGGGGCTGCCGGAGACGACGACGTCGCCGCCGGCGTTGAGGCAGTAGTCGCGGAACCCGTCGATGTCGAGCTCGCGGGCGGCGCGTGCCGCCGCCCACCCCTTCACCACCCCGTCCAGGTCCCAGCTGCCGTCGGCGCGGCGGATGCGGAAGGCGCCGCCCGAGGCGCGCGAGGCCGCGTCGCCGATCGCGACGGCCTCCCGGAAGTCGTCACTGTGCGGCAGGTCCGCACCCCCCGCGGCGTTCGCCCGGCTCACCTCACTGTCCGGCCGGTAGGCGCTGAACCGCCGGTCGGCCTCGCGCAGGACGGCGAAGGCGCGTTCGGCGGCCGGCCGCGCGTCCCGGTCATCCCGCACATCGAGCGACATGGGGATGCCCATCACGGTCTCCAGAAACCTCATCGCTGGTCGATCGCCGACTGGACCGACTGGATGTAGCCCTCCGACGTGTACGTCGCCCCCGAGACGGTGTCGATGTTCGCCGACTGGGCGGACAGCACCTCCTGCTGGAGGATGGGCAGCGCCTGGTCATTGATCTCGATATCGCGCCCGCTCCCGTTCGGCGACTGAACGGTGTCGACAGCGGTGATGGTGGTGCCGGAGAAGGTGACCTTGACCTGCACAGCGCCGTAGCGGGTGTCGACGGCGGAGCCGGTGATCACTCTGGTGGCGGACGACTGGGTCGGGCTGGGCGTGGCAGACGGCGACGCCGAGGCTGAAGCCGAGGGCGACGGTGTGGCCGACGGCGAGCTGCCGTTGGTGGCGCCGGTCCCGGTCGTGGTGGTCGCGGAGGAGGAGGTCGCGGCGGCGGGAGCAGCGACGTCCTCGCCCACTCCGTACAGTTTGAGGCCGACGGTCGCCCCCATGACGACGAGGATGACGGTGAAGAGGACGGTGCCCCGCCAGGACGAGTTGCTCATGACATGCTCAGTTCTTCTCGGTGGATGAAGCGCTTCGGCATCCGGAGCGCACGGAGGGAGGTCTCGGCGCGTTCGCCCATCCCCTCCGGCCCGCAGATGAAGGCCTCCCAGTCGTGGACGTCGGGGATGAGACGGCGCAGCGGCTCGACATCGAGCGGGTCGTAGCCCAGTTCGGAGCGGCGGCCCACCAGTGGGACGACCGTGACGCCGGGCATGGCCTGGAGCTCGCCGAGCAGCGCGAGGTGACGGGGCGAGCGGGCTCGATACAGAACAACGGGTCGCGCTCCCCGGCGGACGAGGTCTTCGGCGAGGGCTCGGATGGGCCCGATGCCGGCGCCGCCCGCGATGAGGAGGATGCGGGGGCGGCTGGCCCGATCGGCGGTGAACCGGCCGAACGGCCCCTCGGCGAAGACCAGCGAGCCCGGCTTCAGGGCGGGGAGGCGGCTGGAGTGGTCGCCGATCTCGCCGACGGTGATGCGCAGGTACCCGTCCGCCGGAACGGCCGAGACGGAGTACGGGTGCGCCGTGCCCAGATGGCCCCAGCTGAGGAAGCGGAACAGGAGGAAGTTGCCGGCGCGTACACCCAGCGACTCCACGCGGGGGCCGGTCAGCCAGACGCTGTTCACGCCTTCGCCCTCGGGGACGACGGCCGCGACCCGCATCCTCCCGCGCCACGCATCCAGCGTGGGCAGGATGAATCGCCAGGTCAGCACGGCCGACGCGGTCCCGAGGTAGAGCGCGATCCAGAGGACGCGATTCCACGGCTGCGACACGAAGTGCGCCCCGCCGCTCAGCTGGTGGAAGAAGGTCAGGAAGATCGAGACGTACGTGGTCAGGTGCAGCCAGTACCAGACCTCGTAGGAGAGCTTGGCCCGGATCAGCCGGGCGCTGCTCAGGCCGACGACGAGGAAGGCGATGGTGCCGACGAGGGCGGTGATCATGTCGGGGTACGACTGCAGGATGGAGACGAACTCGGTCCACGGCGGGTTCTTGTCCAGCAGTTCTCCGCCGAAGACGAGGAACAGCACGTGGACGACGATGAGGAACAGGACGGACGCGCCCAGCGAGCGGTGCCAGGAGACGAGTTTGTCGAGTCCGACCGCCCTCTCGAACCACGGCACCCGCGCGATCAGCAGCACCTGCGCGCAGACGAGGAAGCCGCCGACCATCCCGCTCAGTTCGCCGATCGAGGTCAGCGCGTCGGCAGGCGTCGCGGCGAAGCCGTTCGGGACGGTGAACCACCACATCCCGAGGACGACGATGACGCCGAGGACCAGAGCCGCGCGGACGGTTCTCGCCCCGGCTCGGGAGGCGCCGCCGCGGACGCGGGGCCGCAGGTGCGTCTGCGGCAGTGGCGCGGTAGCGCTCAACGTCTCATTCATGCTTCCAGAATGCCGCCGCATTCTTTCGGGATTCTTACGTCAGCTGTGCGGACGCTGGGGGAGCGTTATGGGCTTGCCCTGACGGCTTCGTTCCAGCCCGGCGGGTGCCCTTCACCACGGCCGCCGCTGCTGCGATGCTGGGGAGGTCGGAAGGAGACGCCAGTGGACGACAACGCGTTCTTCGAGCGGGCGATCCTCGCGCACGCCGCTGGGCCGGAGGACGAGGACGCGGTGCGCAGCCTGCGGGAGCTCTTCACCGCGGACGAGTTCGCCGCCTGGGAGGCCGCCCGCAGGTCCGCGTTCCCGGTCGTCGTCAGCGTCGAGCACGACGACGAGAACGACCGGTACGTCGCCGAGTGGGGCGAGTTCGGCATCCAGGGATCGTCTCCGTCGTCGTACGAAGCCGCCGTCGACGACCTCGTCGGACACGTCCGCGCCTGGTCGGATGAACTCCGCGACGCCGGGCCGCGGCTGGGCACGACACCCGGTTTGGCGGGGCTCGTGGCAGAGCTGGACGGTGTGAGCGACGACGAACTCCGCACCTACCTGCTCGTGCGCGTCTCATTCGACCGCGGCGGCCTCACGTTCCGCCTGGCGGAGTTCGTGGAGGAGGACGGGACGACGACGCAGCGCGCTGTCCCGTTCGCCGACGGCCGGCCGCCGGCCGAGATGGATCTCCCGGTCCCCGGAGGCATGAAGACGTACCAGTCGAGCACCCGCAGCGGGCGGGTCGCGTTCTCGCCCGTCGGCGCAGGACCGAGCATCGCGGACACCCTCCGGCAGGAAGACCCGACCGGCGACCGGCCTTCAACCCGTTGACACGCGCGCTCCGGGCGGGCACTATCGCGGGAGCAGTGGAAAGAGAGGTGCGGGTGGCGATCGGCGAGTTGGATGCGCAGGAACTCTCCCATGCGATCGACACTCACGAGCTCCAGATCCACGTCCAACCGCAGATCGACCTCCAGAGCGGCGAGGTCGTCGCCGTCGAGGGACTGAGCCGCTGGACGCATCCCACTCGCGGTCCGATCCCCCCGACCGACTTCGTGGCCCTCGCCGAAGCGACCGGGCTCATCCACGACCTTGGCCTGTTCGCCCTCCGCGAGTGCTGCCGGATCGGCCGCACCTGGCGGGAGCGCGGACTGGATCTCGCCGTCGCGGTCAACGTGTCGCCCCTTCAACTGCAGACCGACCGCTTCTTCGACGAACTGGAGCGGCAGCTGTCCGACTCCGGGCTCGCTCCCGCGGACCTCATCGTCGAGGTCACCGAGGCCGAGCGGATCGCCGACTACGGGGTCGTCGCCGGTCGCCTCGACGTCATCCAGGAGTGGGGGGTGACTGTCTCCATCGACGACTTCGGCTCGGGCCACTCGTCGATCGAGCGCGCCCTGGCCGTCCACGCGCAGGAGCTGAAGCTGGACCGGAGCCTGATCGCGGGCGCCGACTGGGAGGCCGTCGGAGACGCTGTAGCGCTCGCCCAGGAGGGCGGCATGCGCGTCGTCGCTGAGGGCATCGAGACCCGCGAGCAGCTGGAGCAGGTGCGCGCCGCCGGCTGCGACCGCGGGCAGGGCTACTTCATCGCGCGACCCAGTGATCCGGACGCCTTCACAGACTGGCTGCAATCATTCCTGCGCTAAATTTGTCCAGTGAGCCGCCGCAGGGCGGTCCGGCCAATCGAAGGAGACGAGCGGTGCGCCCCATTGCTGCGGACGACCTGCCCTGTGCCCTCGTCGAGCTGGATGCGGAGGGCCGGATCGCTGACGTGAACGCTGTCTTCGCCGACTGGACCGGGCTCAGCCGCGAGGAGCTCCTCGGGCAGCGCTTCACCTCGTTCCGGCAGCGCTTCTCGGGAATCGGAGGACGCTCGAACGGCCTCATACGACTCACGAATGCGGACGGTACCTCGCGGCCCGTCATCGTCGACCGCCGCGAGAGGGACGACGGCGAGTCGCTCGTCCTCGTGGATGCCACGGACCGTGCGGAGCGCGAGCAGGAGCTGATGCGGTCACAGGCGCTCCAGGAGCGCACCCGGAACCGGCTCGAGCTCATCATCGAGTCGTCGATCGCCTTCTCCGCGGCCACCACCGAGCAGGAGCTGGTCGACATCCTCGCAAGCACCGTGGCGAAGGCGTACCAGGCGGAGCAGGCTGCGGTGTTCCTGTTGGACGACCTCGGCGCGTTCCTGCATGCGGCCGGCAGCAACCCGCTGCATGCGCTTCCGGACACGGCTGCGCTCGTCGACCGCGCGTCCGGCCTCCGGAGGGTGATGACCGTCAGCGGTTTCGCCCAGGCGGACGAGGTGTCGCCGGTGCTCGGCCGAGCGATGCGCGCGGCGAACGTCGACGCCGTGCTGGTCGCGCCCATCCAGCACGACGACGTGCTCTTCGGCGTGTTCGTGGCCTTCTTCCTGCACCCGCGGCAGTTCGACTCCGAGGCGGCGCCTCTGGCCGACGCGCTCGCCGGCCAGGCGGCGCAGACGATCACCACCCTCCGCCTGCAACGTCAGCTCGAGCATGCGGCCATGCACGACGAGACCACCGGGCTGCCGAACCGGCGCAGACTCGAGACGCAGCTTCTCGAGTACGCGCGCTCGATTCCCGCGCTTGTGGCGACGCTCTTCATCGACCTCGACGGCTTCAAGCGCGTCAACGACAACCTCGGCCACCACGTCGGGGACATTCTCCTGCGTGAGGTCGGTCGCCGGCTGCAGGAGGTCGTCCGCGGTGAGGACCTGGTGGCGCGCTACGGCGGAGATGAGTTCGTCGTCGTCTGCGAGGTGCCGGACCTCGCCGCGGCAGAGGACGTCGCCGACCGCATCCGGCTCGCCATCGGCCTTCCGTTCCCCGGCCTCCCACAGGGCTTCCCGATCAGCGCGAGCATCGGCATGTCGGTCGCCCGCACAGAGGACCCGGACTGGAACCCGGACCGCCTCATCCGCGAGGCGGACCACGCGATGTACTCGGCGAAGAACGCGGGCGGCAACCGTGTGGTCGGCACGACCGTCGGCTGACCTCCGTCTGCATTTTTGTAGCGCGGGCGGCGAGCGCTCGTAGGGCCCTGACGTCCGGCGCGCTGGTCGGAAGAAGCGCGGCGGACGCCCCGGGGGAAGGCCGTCCGCCGCGCCGTACTGCGAATGGGGCTACTGGTCCGACTGCAGTCGCTGCTGCGACTGCTTCGCGTCGTCGGCGACGTCGCCCGCACGGTCGGTGGCCTCCTCCTTGACGGTGGACACCCCTTCCTGTGCGGTCTCCTTCACAGACTGGACCGCCTGCTGCGCAGGCTCTTTCAGGTCGCCGGCCATCTGCTTGCCGACGTCCGCGGCCTCCTGAAGGAGCGGCTGCGCGGCCTCCTTGGCGGACGACGCGAGCTGCTGCTCCTTGCTGCTGGCCGGGATCAGGGAGGCCACCAGGGCACCGACGCCGAAGGCGATGAGCCCCACCGCGAGCGGATTGCCCTGGGCCTTGTCGACGACGGTCCGTCCGGCGTCGGCGACCGCGTCTCCGGCGTCGGAAACGGTCCCGCGGGCACTGCCTGCGATGTCGTCGGCGGATCCCATGACCCTGTCGCTCACGGAGCGCCAGGCGCCCTTCACTTTTCGCGTCTGGCGCTGCGCGATCTTGCTGGGTGTGACCTTGTCGGCCAGTGCGTCCACGTCGCCGCTCAGGTTGCGGCGCGTGGCCTCGATGTCGGCGCGGATCGCGTCGGGGTCGTCGCTCATCGGTTCTCTCCGTTCGGTTTCATGGTCTGCGGGATCTCCTTGACCGTCTCGACGGTCTGCGGGGCGCCCTTCACGGTCTCCAGTTGCTTGCGCCCGACCAGGTAGAGGACGAGCGCGACGATGGCCCAGATGACGGCGACGATCACGCCGGACCAGGCGTTGCCCACCAGGTAGCCGAGGGCCCACCACAGGGCGATCGACAGGAAGAAGACCGCCATCAGTCCGGCGTAGCCGGCGCCGCCGAGCAGACCCGCGCCCTTGCCGGCGCGTGTGGCGGTCTGCCGGATCTCGGCTTTGGCGAGCTCCATCTCCTGGCGGATCAGCGTGGAGAGGTCGCGGCTGACCTCCCCGAGGAGTTCGCCCAGCGAGTTGTTCGCTGCGCGCTCCTCTGCGGGACTGGGCTGGTCGGTCATGCCCGGCCCCCGGTGTAACTGCCGCCCGGAAGTTCGGGCAGGTCGTTGGTGTCGTCGTAGACGTCGGCGTCGGCGAGCCCGCCGGAGCCGTTCACGCCCGTCGCACTGAGCCCGGTGGTGCCCGCGGCGGCCGTGTACGTCGGGGTGTCGTCGATGCCGCTGTAGCCGGTGACGGAGGCGCCGGTGCCGGTGGAGGTGCCGGATGCGCCCGCGGCCCTGCCGCCGCTCGAACCCGAGTCGTCACCGCCGCTGGCCAGCGCGCGGGTCAGCCGGCCGGCCAGTGCTCCGGCGATGGCCGCGGCCGCGATGAAGGTACCCGGGTTGCGCCGTGCGTACGACTTCACCTCGTTGAGGAGCGAGCCAGGATCGCGCTGGTCCAGCCAGCCGGCGATGGCGTGGGTCCGCTGCGCGGCCTGGCGCACCAGGTCACTGGCGACGCCACCCTGCTCCGACGACGACGCCATCTGGTCGAGTTCGTCACCGACCGAGTGGAGGCCGCTGGCGACCCGCTCCTGCTGCTGCGCGGCCTGCTCCCGGAGCTCGTTCTGGGTCTGGCGGAAGAGGTCCTTCGCCTGGGACTTCGCTTCGCCTGCCACGTTCCTGGCCTGCTCGGCTGCGGTCCCGGCGACGTCCTTGCCGGCCTGTGCGGCGGAACCGGCGACGCGTCCCGCTTCGTCGCGGACGCCTCCCTCGCTTCCTCCGGTGGATTCGCTGCCGGTCGTCGTGCCGCCGGCGGTCCCGCCGACACCGCCGGCGCCGCCCGGTAGCACCGACTCGGGGAGGCCCGCCTCCGGCTCCAGCGAGTCGCGCCTGCTGTCGAAGATCGGTGTGTCCGCGGACTGGTCGTCTGACATGGTCATGACTGACGTTTCCTTTCGGTGGATGTGTCCGGTTGGGTTGTGGCCCCCATTGGAGACACTCGGTGGAGGCGGGTCCAGCGATTGACAGCGGCCCGATACGGGGCGTACGTGTGCGCAGAGGTGCGCGCCCCGGGGAGGGTGGGCTACCGTGGCGCGCATGGACGTCGTCGACTGGCTTCTCGATTCCGATCCGGCCATCCGCTGGCAGGTGCTCGACGCACTGACCGACACTCCGCCTGCGGAGGTCGCCGCCGAGCGCGCCCGCGTCGCGACCGAGGGCTGGGGGGCCACGTTCCTCGCGGAACAGGCGGAGGACGGGCTCTGGGACGGCGGGACCTACCGGCCCGGCTGGATCCCGCCGGAGCGGGACGGGTTCGACGCGTGGAGCGGCACCCACTTCAGCCTCCAGCAGCTGGTCGATTTCGGACTCGACCCGCAGAGCCCGGAGGCCCGGCGGGCGATCGACCGCGTCCGCGAGAATGTTCGTTGGGAGCACGCCGGCGAGCCGTATTTCGAGGGCGAGACGGAACCGTGCATCAACGGGGTGACGCTCACCATCGCCGCCTACTTCGGGGAGGGCGGTGAGAAGATCGCCCGGTCGCTCGTCGATTCACGCCTGGAGGACGGCGGCTGGAACTGCTGGAGCGACTACGGCGCGAGGGTGTCCTCCTTCCACTCCACCATCTGCGCTGTGGAGGGTCTGCGGGCGTGGCAGCGCGCCGGCGGCTCCGACCCGCAGGTCGAGGAGGTCGCGTCGGCGGGGGACGAGTACCTTCTGCAACGCGGTCTGTTCCGCCGCCGCTCCGACGGGTCCGTCGCCGATCCCCGGATGACGATGCTCTCGTACCCGGTGCGCTGGTACCACGACATGCTGCGCGGTCTCGAGCACTTCCGGCTGCAGGACCGGCGCGATCCCCGGTTGGCGGAGGCAGTGGAACTCGTGCGCTCGAAAGCCGACGCGGAGAGCCGCTGGGTCCTGGAGAACATGCACGAGGGCTCGGTGCTCGTGGAGTTCGAGATGGAGGGCTTCCCCAGCCGCTGGATCACCCTGCGAGCACTCCGCGTGCTGCGCTGGTGGGACGCCGCCTGACCGATCGGCCGTCGAGGATCACGGCTTGACGGCAGAAAGGTCGTCGACGGACATGATCAGAGGGGAATTCGCAACGCCGCCGGACAGGTAGTGTGTGAGCGCGATCCCTCCCGCCCCCTGCAGGGCCGCGGTCCCGTCGCTCGCCGACCTCTGCCACGCTGATGGTTCCGCCGTGCCGTCGAGCCAGGTCTTGGTCTCGACGAGCGTCGGGGAGGCGCCGGTCGTGCGCACTCGGATGTCGAGCCGGGCACCTGCCGCATATGTGAAGGGAGCCGCCACCGAAGACTGCACGACGACTTCATTGTTGCCGTTCTGGTCGACCCGGACGATCTGAATCGTCACCTTCCCCGTCGACGAGACGATCACCTTGGAAGCATACGCACCGGACGTGGCGATTCTGCGGCCCTGAACGGTGATGTAGACGTTGCCGCTCGACGGCACTTTGTCGAGGGCGACAGCCATGCGCAGGTCGATTCCGGTGGAATTGACTCCAAGAAGCCGGGCTGTTGCGCCGCTTCCCGTGAGCAATTGGATGCGTCCCATCCCGCCCGAAACCGAATATGGCGGCGGCGATCCGGTGACCGACCACGGCCCGCCCGTGGGCGCGGTGCCCCAGCCGCTGGTCACCGAGCGTTCGAAGTTGTCCGCGGCGAGCGTGTCCGGCGGGGGAGGAGCCGTCACGGTGACCGTCCGGGTCGTCGTGGCGGTGGCGCCACCGTCGTCGGTCACGGTGAGGCGGGCGGAGTACGTCCCGGCGGCCGCGTAGGCGTGGGTCGTGGTCGCTCCCGTGCCGGTCGCGCTGTCACCGAAGTCCCAGGCGTAGCCCGCGATGGTTCCATCGGGGTCGCTGGACGCAGTCCCATCGAACGAGCAGGACAGGTCGGTGCACGTGGGCGTGAAGGCCGCGTTGGGCGGCTGGTTGCCGGCGATGGGCGGGCCGATGACGAAGCCGTCGGAGAAGTTCGCCCCGGAGGTGCGCGTGAAGGTGGCGTTGAGCTGGGTCGCCGAGGCCGTCACGTCGAGCAAGCCGTAGAGCGGCGCCGCGGAGTTACCGTACGACGCGGCGAAGTAGCCTGCCTCGCTGTCGCCGGGCTGGATGTCGTAGTTGTTGTTGCCGCCGGTCCCCACGGTGGCGAAGACCGTCCCAGCTCCTTTGACGAGGGTGTTGTCGCCGTCGGCCACGCAGCCGGGCGAGTAGACGCCGGGTGTGATGGATGAGCAGTTCGCTCCGGTGGCCAGCTGCTTGGTGCGCTGGTAGAGGTGCTCGTGCCCGGTAAGCACGAGGTCGACGCGCTCCGAGACGAGCAGGTTGAGCAGGTCCGCTCCCGGGTCGCAGGCGTACTGCCCGAGCGACAGGCACGGCTTGTGCATGCCGACGACCACCCAGGGGATGCCCGCGGCATGGGCGCCGTCGATCGCGGCCTTCGCCCAGGTGTAGTGCGACGTGCCGGCCGCGTAGGTCCAGGTCCCGTCGGCGAAGGGGAGTCCCGGCGAGATCATGATGAACCGCACGAGCGGGGTCCCTTGCGGCACGTCGGCGTAGTACTGCCGACCGTAGGTTCCCACGATGCCGGGCAGCTGGTTCGGCAGGCAGGCGGAGAAGTCGTTGATGTTGCCGTTCTGGCCGTTGCTCTCGTGGTTTCCCGAAACGAGTTCGAACGGGAAGCCGGCACCGACGATCTGGGTGACGTAGTCGCACCAGGTCTGCTCCTGCCCGGTCGCCGCGTACGACATGTCGCCGAGGGCGAGGTTGAGGTCCGGAGCGATGGTCTTCACCCCTTGCAGCACGCTGGTGGCAGCGGCGGAGGAGGTGTAGTCGCCTGCGGCGGTGAAGTGGACACTGGCCGCCCCCGGCGCGACCCCTTGCACGGCCTGCGGGGTGCCGAGCGTCAGCAGGGCGATTGCGGCGGCCAGTCCGGCAGTCGCGAGGATTCTGTGCTTGGCCATCGCGGGCGCTCCCCGGCCCGTTCTGGCGCGGGCCTTCGGGCACAGGGTAGCTCCGGATGCGTCCGCGGGAAAGTAGAAGCTGAGTTCTCCTCAGTCGGACACGGAGTAGTGGACGGCGACCGTCCCGTTGCCGAAGCGGCGTGCGTCGCGCAGCCGGAGGCCGACGCGCTGCCCGGCGGGAAGGGCCGGTGTCCCTCCGCCGACTGCTACCGGCACCAGGATCAGCCGCACCTCGTCGATCAGACCGGCGGCGAACGCCTCCGCCGCCAAGGTGGGACCGCCGATGGAGACATCGCCGTCGGCACCACTCAGGAGGGCGCGCACCTCCGGCACATCGAACCGCCGTTCGAGGCGCGTGCGCGGGGTGTCGACGGATGCCAGCGTCGACGAGTACACGATCTTCTCGGCTGCCGACCACACGGCCGCGTAGTCGGCGACCACCGGGCCGTCGCCCGGGCCGGGCAGGTCCTCCCAGACCCGCATCGTCTCGTACATCCGGCGGCCGTAGAGGTAGGTGCCGATGTCACGCTCCAGGTCGTTGACGAATGCGTGGACCTCCGCATCCGGCGCGGCCCATTCGAACGATCCCGTGGTGTCGGTCGTGTATCCGTCGACCGAGGCGATGGCGGAGTAGATCAGTCGTCCCATGGACCGGACTCTACGACCCTCCGGCCCCGCTGGGCCAGTGAGCGCCGGGCTCAGCCGAGCTGGGGGAGCAGCGCCTTCAATGCATGCAGTTCATCGGAGAAGACCCACGGTACGGCGACGTCGAGCACGAGGCCGATCCCGATGGTGAGGAGGCCCAGTCCGACGGCGACGAGGACGAGCGCGACAGCCAGCTGCAGGTACGCGTTCCCGGTCACGGCGGCGAGCAGCCCCCGCGCTCGCCGCCGTACCGGTTCCGACGGCGTCACGAGCGTCGGTGCGGTTCGCAATCCGTGGCCCAGCGTCGTCATCGGTGTCCCCCTCCGTGTCGAGGCTCCGAGCTCTCTGCTCGGGCCGACACGTCGAGTCAACCGTTCCCGGCACCCTCCGGGCATCGACCGGAGGTCGGGGAAGGGTCATCCCACGGGATGACCCGGGACCGTCGTCACGGCTGGGCGACGGTGCAGCCGCAGCCGTACGCGGCCTCCGGGATGCGGTGCTCCGCTCCCTCGAGCCGGCTCGCCAGCAGTTCGCGGCGGCGCTCCAGCTGACCGATCGCAGCGTCGAGCTCGGCGAGGCCCGCGCGGTAGGCGGCGCGCGACGCCGGGCACTCGTCGCTGCGCGCGTGGCCGGAGCCGAGGCAGTCGATGAACGGGCGCGCCTTGCCCGGGGGGATGCCCGTCGAGGCCAGCTCCCGGATCTCGCGCACCACCCGCAGGTGCTCGTCGCCGTACTCGCGGTATCCATTGCCGAGCCGAGCCGGCGCCACCAGGCCCAGCCGTTCGTAATAGCGGACAGCCTTGACTGTCACCCCGGCCCGTTCGGCCAGTTCGCTGATGCGCATATCGCCCTCCGGGGTCAGCGTAGACCCTGACCCGTGGGTCAGGGTCCACCGTCGCGCTACGGTGTCCGCGCGGCCGCGCCGATGATCGTATGAAGGGTCTCGCGCAGGTTGACGAGCTCCGAGACGGGCAGGCCGAGCCGCTCGACGATGCGGTGCGGGATCGTCTCCGCCTCTGCGCGGAGCGCCCTCCCGGTCTCGGTGAGCCGCACCTCCAGGGCACGCTCGTCCGACGGGCTCCGCCGGCGCTCGATGTAGCCGGTGGCCTCGAGGCGTTTCAGGAGGGGGGACAGGGTGGCCGGCTCCAGCGCGAGCGTGTCGCTCAGGTTCTTCACCGAGCGCGGCTCCTGCTCCCACAGCGCCAGCATCACCAGGTACTGCGGATGGGTCAGCGACATGGGCTCCAGGATGGGCCGGTAGAGCGCGATGACGCTGCGCGCGGCGACGGCCAGGCCGAAGCACACCTGGTTCTCGAGCGCGAGGACGTCGTCTGACACCCGACCAGTGTAGGGCGGGGCCTCAGTACTCATCGGTCCTGCGCTCGACGGGCTGCCCGGTGGCCGGATCGATCGTCTCGCGCTGCACCGTCGTGCGCGGCCGGCGACGCAGGGCGAACGCCAGGGAGATCACGAAGACGACGAGACCGGCTCCCATCAGGATGTAGCCGGTGACTTTGAGGTCGATCCAGCTCACCTGGACCTGCAGCGCGAAGGCCAGGATGAGCCCGACGACGAAGATGAAGATGCCGCTCCCGATGCCCATGCGCCCACGCTCCTTCACGGTTGGGGCTCAAGCTACTCCCCGGAGGTGGTGGTGCGCACCACAGTAGGCGGGCCCGGTCGCAGCGGCAGCCGAGTCGATCGGCCTACTCGGCGCGCGAGAATTCGGACGCGCGCGCCACCTGCTCGGGAGTCAGGGCGACCCCGGTGTAGCGCTCGAACTGCCGGGCGGCCTGCAGGGCGATCACCTCGGCGCCCGTGATGACGGCGGTGCCGGAGGCGCGGGCCGCTCTGATCAGCGGCGTCTCGGACGGGAAGGCGACCACGTCGAAGACAGTCGACGCGCGCTCGACGAATGGTTCGCCGAAGGCCAGCTCGGACTCCGATTCGCCGCGCATGCCCAGAGGCGTCACGTTGACGATCACGTCGAACTCGGCCGCCGGGTCCTCGGCGACCCACTCGTAGCCGTAGCGCTCGGCGAGGGCGGGCCCCGCGTCGGTGTTGCGGGCGAGGACGGTGAGCTCGTCGAAGCCGGCGCCGCGGAAGGCCGCGACGACGGCCTTCGCCATTCCTCCCGATCCGCGGACGAGCACCCGCTGCGCCGGGTCGACCTCGTGCTCGGCGAGGAGCTGCGCCACCGCTTCGTAGTCGGTGTTGGAGGCGGTGAGGAGGCCATCCTCGTTCACGACGGTGTTGACCGACTCGATCGCCACCGCCGACGACTCGAGATTGTCGACCAGCGGGATGATGGCCTCCTTGAACGGCATGGAGACCGAGCAGCCGCGGATGCCGAGCGCCCGGATGCCGCGCACCGCCCCCTCCAGGTCGTCGGTGGTGAACGCCTTGTAGACGAAGTTCAGCCCGAGCTCGTCGTAGAGGAAGTTGTGGAACCGCGTCCCGATGTTGCTCGGTCGGCCGGCGAGGGAGATGCAGACCTGCATGTCCTTGTTCAGGATGGGCATGCCTCCATCATCGCAGCCGTCGATCCACTATGCTGGAGTCACACCCCCGGATGCTTCGGCTACCGGGTACGGGGCCCTACGGGGCCCCTGTTTCGTTGAGCGACCAGGTATCCGGCCGTCGGAGAATTCCGTGTTCCGGCGACCTGATCTCCTCCGGAAGCTGGCTCGCAAGCATTGCCCCGCGGCGAATTGGTTTGATGAAGACCGGGTTCAACCCGAGGAGCCGGTTGTTCGGGCGCTCGACGGGGCTGAGCAGCGCCCACTTCTTGTCCAGCTCCTCGGACAGAATCGTCAGCGTTGCAACGAAGTCAGAATCGTTCGACACCAGCACGTAGAGGTCGGCATCGTCGCGACAGGCATCGAACACCATGTAGGAGGCGAGGTTGACATCCGAGCCCTTCTCCTCGGTCTTGCGCACTTTGACGGTGATGATCTTGCCGGACTCGTCGAACGAGATTGGGATGGCCGGCATAGCCCGGGCATCGTTCCGGAACTGCCCCTCGTGGACTGTTATCCGCGGGTCGGTCCGTAGGGCGCGGATGTAGGTCTGTTGCCGAATGGGCGAACGCGGGTCGGTCCCCAAAGCCGGCCGTACGAGTGCCGTGAAGTACCGCACCCCTGCGTGTCACCCGTGAGCGGGGTGGACGGTTGCGTTCACAGCTTGACTCCAACCGCGGGATCATTCACTCTTATCGTCATGACCGCCACTCCGGGGCTGATTCCTCGCGGCGCTCGCAATCCCGGGTCGCAGGGCGCTCTGAGGCATCTCAACCAGGAACGACTCGTCGAGTTCCTCCTGGGCCACGGACCGTCCACCCAGGCTGAGCTTGCGCGCGGGACCGGCCTGTCCACCGCCACCGTGTCGAACATCGTTCGCGACATGGCGGTGAAGGGCGTCGTCGCGACCAGTCCGGTGACCTCCAGCGGCCGGCGTGCCCTGCTGGTGCAGCTCACCGACACCGGCGATGTCGCGGTCGGGGTCGACTTCGGCAGGCGGCACGTGCGCATCGTGCTCTCCACGCTCGGCTACGACGTCATCGCAGAGCAGCAGTCCGCGCTGGAGCCCGGGTACGACGTGCTCGGGGCTGTGAAGGAGGCCTCCGGGCTGCTCGACAGGATGCTGGTGGAGGGCGGACACGACCGCGAGTCGGTGCTGGCCGTCGGCGTCGGCGTCCCCGGACCCATCGACCGCCGCACGGGGACCGTGCTGCAGGGCGCGATCCTGCCGGAGTGGGTGGGCATCACCCGGCGAGAGCTGGAGGACGTGTTCGGCTTCCCCGTCGTCGTCGACAACGACGCCAACCTCGGCGCGCTCGCAGAGGTCACCTGGGGCGCCAACCGCGGTGAGCGCAACATCATCTTCGTCAAGATCGGCACCGGGATCGGGGCCGGCCTCATCCTGAACGGTCAGCCCTACTACGGGTTCCTCGGCATCACGGGCGAACTGGGTCACACGCCGGTCGCCGAGCACGGCGTCATCTGCCGCTGCGGCAATCGTGGCTGCCTGGAGACGATCGCATCGACGAGCGTGATGCTGGAGTCACTCGGACGCGGCACCGGCGGGGGAGTGACGACGGCGGACATCCTGCGTCGCGGGCTTGCGAAGGACCCGGCGGTGCTCCGTGTGGTGAGCGACGCCGGCACGGCCATCGGTCAGGCGATCGGCAACATCGCGAACGTCATCAACCCCGAGCTCGTGCTCATCGGCGGCCCGCTGGTGGGGCTGGGGGATGCGCTGCTCGCCCCGATCCGCCACGGCATCCAGCACAATGCGCTGCCCATCATCGCCGGGACCACGACGGTCCGCGTGTCCTCCCTCGGGGATCGGGCCGAATCGCTGGGCGCGGCGGCCATCGTCATCCAGGGAGCACTCGCCGGTAACGATTGACCGTTATCGCATCGTTGTCTTCACTATTTGACGACAACCCCGAACGTAGCGTTTACTACTTAGGCACATCCATTCCCGAGCCCGCAAGGAGCGACGATGCCGTCGAACGCAGTCATCCTCGAGATGCGCGCGATCACCAAGGAGTTCCCTGGGGTCAAAGCGCTGGAGGATGTCTCCCTCACCGTGCACGCTGACGAGATCCACGCGATCTGCGGCGAGAACGGTGCGGGGAAGTCCACCCTGATGAAGGTCCTGTCCGGCGTCTACCCGTACGGCACCTACTCCGGCGACATCGTCTACCAGGGTGAGGTGATGCGCTTCAAGGACATCAAGTCCAGCGAGCAGCAGGGCATCGTGATCATCCACCAGGAGCTCGCGCTCATCCCCGAGCTGTCGATCACCGAGAACATCTTCCTCGGCAACGAGCCCGGCCGGGGCGGCGTCATCAACTGGGGCGAGGCCAAGAGCCGCGCCTACGAGCTGCTCGCCCGCGTCGGCCTCGACGACGACCCGGACACCCAGATCAAGAACATCGGCGTCGGCAAGCAGCAGCTCGTCGAGATCGCCAAGGCGCTCAACAAAGAGGTGAAGCTCCTCATCCTCGACGAGCCGACCGCGGCGCTCAACGAAGCCGAGTCCGCGCATCTGCTCGACCTCATCGTCGGCCTGAAGAGCAAGGGCGTCAGCTCGATCATCATCAGCCACAAGCTCAACGAGATCGAGCAGGTGGCCGACCAGATCACCATCATCCGCGACGGCCGCGCCATCGAGACGCTCGACGTCAAGGCGGACGGCGTCGACGAGGACCGCATCATCCGCGGGATGGTCGGCCGCACGCTCGAGAGCCGCTTCCCGGAGCGCACGCCGAACATCGGCGAGAAGTTCTTCGAGGTGCGCGACTGGGTCGTCCAGCACCCCCAGGTCGCCGACCGCCTGGTCGTCAAGAACTCCAGCTTCTACGTCCGCCGCGGCGAGATCGTGGGCTTCGCCGGCCTCATGGGAGCCGGCCGCACCGAGCTCGCGATGAGCGTCTTCGGCCACTCCTACGGCAACTGGGTCTCCGGTGAGATCTACAAGGACGGCAAAGAGATCCAGGTCCGCAACGTCTCCGAGGCCATCGACAACGGAATGGCCTACGTGAGCGAGGACCGCAAGGTGCTCGGCCTCAACCTCCTCGACGACATCAAGCAGTCGGTCGTCGCCGCCAAGCTTAAGAAGATCGCGAAGCGCGGCGTCGTCGACGACCTGCAGGAGTACGCGGTCGCGGACGAGTACCGCAAGCTGCTCCGCATCCGGACGCCCGACGTCGACCGCGGCGTCTCGACCCTCTCCGGCGGAAACCAGCAGAAGGTCGTGCTGGCGAAGTGGATGTTCACCGACCCGGACATCCTCATCCTCGACGAGCCCACGCGTGGCATCGACGTCGGCGCCAAGTTCGAGATCTACGGGATCATCCAGCAGCTCGCCGCGCAGGGCAAGGGCGTCATCGTCATCTCCTCGGAGCTGCCCGAGCTGCTCGGCATCTCCGACCGCATCTACACGATCTTCGAGGGCCAGATCACCGACGAGCTGCCCATCGCCGAAGCGACGCCCGAAACCCTCCTGAAAAGCATGACATCCGCCAAGAAGAGGATTGCCCGATAGCCATGACCACACAGATTCCCGAGAAGAAGAAGTCCGGCGGTCTCCGCGACCTCGGCAAGATGTTCGGAGGCGGCCAGTCCACCGGCCGCCAGTTCGGCATCCTCGGCGCCCTCGTCGTCATCATCCTGCTGTTCGAGATCCTGACCGGCGGCAAGACGCTCGATCCGGTGAACCTGATCAACCTGGTCAACCAGAACGTCTACGTCCTGATCCTGGCCATCGGCATGGTCATGGTCATCATCGCCGGCCACATCGACCTGTCGGTCGGCTCGGTGGCGGCCCTCGTCGGCATCGTCGTCGCCGAGGCGATGACCAACTGGAACGTGCCGTGGCCGCTGGCGATCGTCCTCGGCCTGCTCGTCGGTGTCGTCATCGGAGCCTGGCAGGGCTGGTGGGTCGCCTACGTCGGCGTCCCCGCGTTCATCGTCACCCTGGCCGGCATGCTCATCTTCCGCGGCCTGAACCAGCTGATCGGAAACGCGAACACCATCCCGGTCCCGGACGGCTACACCTTCATCGGCGGCGGCTTCCTCCCGGAGTGGGGCCCGAACACCGGCTTCAACAACTCCACCCTGCTGCTCGGCCTCATCATCGCCGTCGTGATCGCGCTCATGGAGGTCCGCACGCGCCGCAAGCAGACCAAGATGGGCTCCGAGAAGGCGCCCCTGTGGGTCAGCGTCTTCAAGGTCGTCATCCTCGACGCGGTCGTCATCTACGCCGCGGTCCTGTTCGGCAGCGGCCGTGTCGGCACCTCGTTCCCGGTCGCCGGCGTCATCCTCGGCGTGCTCATCATCCTGTACGCATTCATCACCCGGAGCACCATCTTCGGCCGCCACATCTACGCGGTCGGCGGCAACTGGCACGCCGCGGAGCTGTCGGGCGTCAAGATCAAGCGCATCAACTTCTTCGTGATGATGAACATGTCCGTGCTCGCGGCGCTGGCCGGCATGATCGCCGTGGCACGCTCCGTCTCCTCCGGTCCGCAGGACGGCCTCGGTTGGGAGCTCGACGCGATCGCCGCCGTCTTCATCGGTGGCGCAGCGGTCTCCGGCGGTATCGGAACCGTGGCCGGCTCCATCATCGGTGGTCTGGTCATCGCCGTCCTCAACAACGGCCTGCAGCTCCTCGGCGTCACCAGCGACAAGGTGCAGATCATCAAGGGGCTCGTCCTGCTGATCGCAGTCGGCATCGACGTGTACTCGAAGCGCCGCGGCGGCCCCTCGTTGATCGGCAGGATGTTCAACCGCGACAAGGCCCAGCAGGCGGACGCCGCCGGCGCCGACCAGCCCGCGGTCATCCCCTCCGGCGACTCGGCCGAGGACAGCTCCCGCTCGCTGACCTCCTGAGTCCCTTCAGCTTTCCTTCCCCCTGCACCATCCACACACAGAGAAAGAGAAACGCAATGCGCAAAATCGCACTCGCGACAGTGGCTGTCGCAGCTGCCGCCGCGCTCGCCCTGACCGGCTGCTCGTCGAGCCGCTCGGGTTCGGACAGCAGCTCCGCGTCCGGGTTCGCCAAGGACTCCACCATCGGCGTCGCCCTCCCGACCAAGACGTCGGAGAACTGGGTTCTCGCCGGTGGCCTGTTCACCGACGGTCTCAAGTCGGCCGGCTTCAAGAGCGACGTCCAGTACGCCGGTGCCTCGGGCGCCGTCGCGGACCAGCAGTCGCAGATCCAGTCGATGATCACCAACGGCGCCAAGGTCGTCATCATCGGCGCCGTCGACGGTGGCCAGCTGGCTGCGCAGGCCAAGGCCGCGCACGATGCCGGCGCGACCGTCATCGCGTACGACCGCCTCATCCTCAACACCAAGGATGTCGACTACTACGTCGCGTACGACAACGAGAAGGTCGGCGAGCTGCAGGGTCAGGCCCTGCTCGACGGCATGAAGGCGAAGTTCCCGGACAAGAAGAACTTCAACATCGAGCTGTTCTCCGGTTCGCCGGACGACGCCAACTCCGCGGTCTTCTTCAACGGCGCCATGAAGGTGCTCGAGCCGAAGATCAAGGACGGCACCCTGAAGGTCGTCTCCGGCCAGACCGACATCAAGCAGACGGCCACCCAGGGCTGGCTGCCGGCCAACGCGCAGACCCGCATGGACAACCTGCTCGCCGGAAACTACGCCTCCACCGAGCTCGACGGCGTCCTGTCGCCGAACGACACCCTGGCCCGCGCCATCATCACCTCGGTGAAGGGTGCAGGCAAGCCGGTCCCGACCGTCACCGGTCAGGACTCGGAGGCCGAGTCGGTCAAGTCCATCATGGCGGGCGAGCAGTACTCGACCATCAACAAGGACACCCGCAACCTGGTCAAGCAGGCCATCGACATGGTCAAGGACCTGCAGGCGGGCAAGAAGCCGGCCACGAACGACGACAAGTCGTACAACAACGGCACGAAGGTCGTCCCGGCCTACCTGCTGAAGCCGGTCATCGTCACCAAGGAGAACGCGGCGGAGGCGTACGCCAACGACCCGACCCTGGAGCCGCTGACCAAGTAAGTCGGCACCGCACACACCCTGTGCACATGAAAGGGGCCGGAGCGTTCAACGCTCCGGCCCCTTTCCCGATCCGTCCCCCGACGGGATCGGTTCCCCCTGGCCGAGACAACCATCAGGCTAGGGGCGGTGCGCCGGTTGCGGCATCCGGGCCAGCACTGATTCAGCCTCCGTGCGCGCTCCCGCCCGTCGGCGCATCGCGGCCCGGTAGAAGCGCACCAGCTCGGCGGCGGGCGGCCGCTGGGCCGCCATCGCCCCTGCATCGGTCCTGCGCGCGGCCAGGTGGTGGCGCCACGACTCGGCGGCGCAGCGGTGGTCCCACGCGGCCGCGGCGGCAGCCTCCAACGTCCGGCACCAACCGATCAGCTCGCGTCCTTCCGACGTCGGCGCCCAGGTGACGGCCCGGAACCACACCTCCGGCCGGTTCGGGTCCCCGAACGCGAACCGGCGGATGACGCCGTAGGGCGTTCCGGCGGCCCCCTGGCGGAGCAGCCACTCGGTGGGCTGCGCATTCACCGCCGGGTGCCAGGATGCGCTCACGGCGTCACGGTATGCGGAGCCGCCGACACCGTCCCGGCCGCACGCGCGTCGTTGTACACGTCGTCGGCGGAGCCGCCATCGGTGGACGCGCTGTACATGCCGCACGGCCTTCAGCCTCGCATAGCATCCCAGCATGGCACCCAGCGCTGCAGTCGACGTCGACGAGTGGATTGCGCCTGGCCTCATCGCGGGCACCCGCATCGACGACGGCGTCGTCATCCTCGGTTACGACTGAGCTCTGAGGCCATCCATCGAATGGAGAGAAGATGTCGCCACTCGGCATGAATTGGCGCATCTTCTCACCAGTCGATCGATGCTCGGTCCCCACGCTCAGGTCAGCAGGCGGATGAGTGCAGCCACGACCGCGGCGGCGGGGACGACGACGATGAACGGCACGCGGAGGGCGTAGAGGCCGGCTGCGATGGCGACGGCCGGCAGGCGGGCGTCGAGCTGGAGGGACTGGCCTGCGCCGAGCGTCTGGACGCAGATCAGCGCAGCGAGCAGGGCGGCCGTCAGCAGGTCGCTCACCCGCGCGACGGTGGGATGGTCCAGTGTCTTGGGCGGCACCAGCCAGCCGACCGCTTTCAGCGCCAGGACGGCGATCGATGCGAGCAGGATGACGTGCCAGGTGGTCACGGCTCCACCTCCCGCTCCATCGGGATGGCCTCGGGATGCGGCGGATCGTCCCGACGGCCGAACACGTTGAACACGCCGAGCACGATGGCGACCACCGCTGCCGCGAGTACAGGCAGGCCGGGCATGAGGAACGGAGTCAGCAGCGTCGCGACGAAACCGCCCGCGACGGCCACCGCCTGCGTCTGGCGGGCTTTCAACCGGGGCCACAGAAGGCCGAGGAAGGCGGCGGCTGCCGCCGCGTCCAGTCCGTACGCTTTGACGTCGCCGATCAGGTTCCCGAGCAGGGCCCCGGCGAGGGTCATGATGTTCCAGCCGATGTAGACCACCAGCCCGGTCACCCAGAAGCCGATGCGCTGGGCCCGCGGCTCCGTCTGGGCCGTGGCGACGGCGGTCGACTCGTCGATCGTCAGCTGGGTGGCGGCGGAGCGGCGCCAGAAGCCGGGGCCGATGATCCGCGACAGCCGGAGCGCGTAGAAGGAGTTGCGCACGCCGAGGAGCGCGGCGCCGGCGATCGCCGTGCCCCCGGCCGCCACGCCTCCCGAGGCGAGCACGCCGATGAGGGCGAACTGCGAGCCGCCGCTGAACATGACGAGGCTGAGCACGCAGGCCTGCCAGACGTCGAGACCGGAGGCCGTGGCCAGGGCGCCGAACGAGATCCCGTACAGTGCCGTCGCGATGCCGACGGCCCAGCCGGAGCGGGCCGCGGCGCGTTC
Source organism: Leifsonia sp. SIMBA_070 (assembly GCF_046534635.1). Classification (NCBI taxonomy): domain Bacteria; kingdom Bacillati; phylum Actinomycetota; class Actinomycetes; order Micrococcales; family Microbacteriaceae; genus Leifsonia; species Leifsonia sp. SIMBA_070. The sequence goes on from NZ_JAWRYK010000002.1 coordinate 331,322, forward strand.
CTCGCTGGTCCGTTCCTGGCGCATCGCCTCCCGAGACTACCGCCTGCCGGGAGGCTTACCGGAACAGGCGGTCGACCAAGCGTTCGGCGGTACCGCTCTCCAGCGTCCAGGGGACGAAGATGACCCGGTAGACGATCGGCGCGACGACGATGTCGAGGATGTCGTCAGCGGTGATGCCCGTGTCGGGGTCACGCTCGAGCAACACGTTCGCCTCGATCCGCCGGTTGCGGAGGCAGTTCGACTGCCGCTCGCCGGCCGCCGATGCGCCCCCGCGGAGCAGCGCCGCATTCACGGGGTTGCTGTAGTGCTCGACGAGTTCGGCCGCCCAGGCGGTGAGATCGCTGCGCAGGTCGCCGCGGTCCGGGAGCGGGCGTTCGGGGCTGAGCTGGTACGTGGCGATGTCGTTGATGAGGGTCGGGAGGTCGCCCCAGCGGCGGTAGATGCTGGTGGGATTGACGCCCGCCCGCTCCGCGATCATCGGCACCGTGACCCGGTCCTGGCCCTTCTCTTCGACAAGCTCCTCCACCGCGGTCCGCACGTTGTGGATGACCGCTGCGCTGCGTCCGCCCGTCCGCTTCGACGGTGTCGTGGTGGTGTCCATGGGAATAGCTTAAAGCAAATCTTGTTGCTTTTGGTGCGGCTGGGTCGTATAGTCGCCAAAAGCAAACGCTTTTGCTTTAAGGAGCAGACATGACCACAGCCCAGGAGCCCAGTCCCACCGGAGCAGTGCTCGCTCTGCGGCCCGCTGTCCGGGTCCGCCGAGCCTCCCGCTTGCGCCTTCGTCCGGCGGCGGCGTTCACCGGCGCCGCCCTCGCCTTCGTGGCCGTCGCCCTCGCGGTCGGCGCCCCGAGCCCCTTATTCGTGCTGTATCAGCAGGAGTGGGGCTTCCAGCCCTGGCTGCTCACGGTCGCGTTCGCGATCTACGCGGTGACGCTGCTGATCACCCTCCTGATCGCGGGTTCGCTCTCCGACCACATCGGCCGCCGGCCGGTGCTGATCGGCGCGCTCGCCCTGCAGGTGGTGGCGATGCTCGTCTTCCTGTTCGCGCCTGACATCGGGTGGATCATCGGCGCGCGCTCCGTGCAGGGCGTGGCGACGGGCGCAGCGATGAGCACCTTCACGGCTGCGCTCGTGGAGCTGGCACCCGAATCGCGCAAAAAGCTCGGCGCGACCATCGGCAGCACCGCACCCGTCGGCGGGATCGCGATCGGCGCCTTCCTGACCGGTCTCGCGGTGCAGTTCGTCCCGCAGCCGACCACGCTGGTGTTCGTCGTGCTCGCGCTGCTGTTCGCCGCGGGCATCCTGGTCATCATCGCCTCACCCGAGACCGTCGAGCGCCGGCCGGGCGCCGTGCGGTCCCTCATCCCGCGCCTGCTCATCCCGGCGGCGGCCCGGAAGGAGTTCCTGGGCGCGATCCCGCTCTTCCTCGCCACCTGGATGCTCGCCGGCTTGTTCATCGGCCTGTCGCCGTCCATCCTCCACGGAGTCTTCCACCTCGACAGCGGGCTGCTCAACGGCGCGATCGTCGCCCTCCCGCCCGCGGTGGGCGCAACGGCCGGTCTGCTGCTCACCCGTGCTCCTGCGCGCCGGACGGTGGTCTGGTCGATGGCGGCCATCCTGGTGGGCGTCGTCGTCGCCGGAGTCGGAATCGGCGGTGCCATCCTCCCGCTGCTGTTCGTGGGCGCCACGGTGGCGGGCGGCGGCTTCGGTGCCGGGTTCTCCGGGATGCTCCGCATCCTGGCGCCGCTGGCGCCCAACGACCAGCGTGCCGAGCTGTTCGCTGGAATCTTCCTGGTGAGCTACCTCGCCTACGGCCTGCCCGCACTGGTCGCCGGAGAGCTGATCAGCCTCGTCGGGCTGCTGCCCACGGCGCTCGGCTACTCGGTCGCCATCGCCGCGGCCGCGATCGTCGCCCTCGTCGTGCAGGCGCTCAAGCCACGTCGATGAGGACCTTGCCCACGACGCCGTTCTCGACGGCGTCGTGGGCGGCGGCCGTCTGCTCGAGCGGGAAGCGGGTGATCGGGAGGCCGTGCTCGGCGCCCACGCGCAGCGCTCCGCCGGCCGCAGCCGCGGCGACCGCCCGCACCGCAGCGTCCTTCGTCTCGGGAGCCACCGTGTAGGTGAGGATGAATTGCCAGCGCAGGTTCTTGGACATGCTGGGGCGCACCGGGATGGTCACGGAGTCGGAGCCCGGCGCGTCGGCGTAGCTGGCGATCGTCGCGTTCGCGCCGGCCACCTTCACGTCGAGCTCGGCATTGGCGCTCACGTTCACCTCGACGACGATGTCCACTCCGCGCGGGGCCAGAGCGCCGATCGCCTGGGCCGTGTCCGGGTCGGTGTAGTCAACGACGTGGTGGGCGCCCGCGGCCCGCGCGAGCTCGGCCTTCTCATGGCTGCTGACGGTCGCGATGACCGTCGCGCCCGCCCACACCGCCAGCTGGATGGCCGCGTGGCCGACAGCGCCCGCCCCGCCGGCGACGAGCACGGTGCGGCCTTCGAGCGAGCCGGGGGCCAGCTGCGCCGGGGCGTGCTCGTACGCCGTCAGCGCGCGGCAGGCGGTCAGCGCCGGGATGCCGAACGAAGCGCCCTCGTCGAAGCTCACGTCGTCGGGGAGTGGCACGGCCTGGCGTGCAGGCACGACCGTGAGCTCCTGGGCCGTGCCATCGGGCCGCTGGTAGGCCGCATCCCACACCCATACACGGTCTCCCACCGAGAAACCGGTAACGCCGTCGCCGACCTCGTCCACGACCCCGGCGCCGTCCTGGTTCGGCACTTGCGGGCGGGGCAGCCGGGTCGCTCCGCTGCCCTTACGTGCCTTCCAGTCGGTCGGGTTCACGCCCGACACCTGGATGCGCACGCGCACCTCTCCGGGGCCGGCGTGCGGCTCGTCGCGCTCGCCGAGGGTCAGGACGTCCGAGTCGCCGGTGGCGGTATAGGTCACAGCCTTCATGGCACCAGCAAACCATGACCACGTCCGCGGTGCGAGGCCGCACGGGTCACCCCGCTGAGCAGGCTCCCGAGCTGATCGGAGCGGAGCCGACCGACGACAGGACCGGCCGCAGTTCGGTCAGGGTGAGGGCGTATCCGGTGTCAGGGTCCGTGGCGCTGCGGGCGAAGACGACCCCGGCCACGTCGCCGTTCGCGTCGAGCAGCGGCCCTCCCGAGTTGCCCGGGCGCACCGAGCCGCGGAGGGAGTAGATGTCGCGGTCGACGCTGCCGCTCTGATAGATGTCCGTGCCGCGCGCGGTGACGCGGTCGCGCACCCGCTGCGGTGAGATCGTGAACGGTCCGTCGCCCGGGTACCCTGCGGCGTAGGCGGGCGCGCCCGCTGTGAGGTCGGGGCCGATGTCGAGCGCGGGGGCGCCCAGGTCGGTCACATCGAGCACCGCGAGGTCGCGGGAGGGGTCGAAGGCGACGAGGGTCGCACGCTCCACACCGGTGCTCCCGGACTCCCGGACCACCACAGAGGAGGCGCCGGCGACGACGTGCGCGTTCGTCACGACGCGGCCGCGCTGCACCACCCAGCCGCTGCCCTCGGAGTCGACGCCGCAGGCCGGCTTGGACGCCAGGACGGTGACCACGGACTGCTGCGCGTCGGAAACGGCCGACGGCACGGAAGCGTCGGGTTCCGGCACGGGGCGGATCGCCTCGCCGTCTTCGAAGACCTTGGGGAGACCGGCGCCGGCGAGCGCGTCGTCGACCGCGCCGAGCACGGTCGAGGAGGGCAGCGGCGCCATCCGGTTGAGCGTGGCGACCACGGTGGAGGAGTTCGCGGCCTGCACGACGGTGGCCAGGCTGGTGGCCAGAGCGAACCCGGCGAGCAGCCAGACCACCAGGGCCCAGGTCAGCAGACCGAGCACGGCGCCGACGAGGGAGTCGAGCCAGCGGATCGGTCCGTGACGCAGGACCTTGCCGATGATGCTCGCCAGGGCTCCGGCGATGGCGTAGATCACTCCCGCCGAGACCAGGATGACGACGGCGGCCACGACCGATCGCTGGGTGACGCCCCCGAAACCGGCGGACGCGAACCAGGAGACGACGACGGGCGCGAGAGTGAGCCCCAGCCAGAGGCCGAGGCCGAGCCCGACGAGAGTGCCGGCGGCACGGATGGCGCCCTTGCTCCAGCCGGCCGCGATCGCGAGGACGCCGAGCACGATGAGCACGACGTCCACCACGATCTCCACGGGGCTTACCCTGCCCCACCAGACTGGACGACTGCTCAACCCGGGGTGGGTGTCGCCTGGCCGTCCGCCCCTATCGCTCTGCGGAGGTCGGGGCTATCGTCCGAGGCTGCACAGCATCCACGACGAAGGAGCAACCATGTCGGACCCGCGGGCCAATGGCGATGACGAGCGCGAGGACCTCGAACCGGGCGAGCGGCAGTACACGAGCGCCGATCTGACCGCGCACGACCCCGAGGACGGGCAGATCTCCGAGCCGGGGGACCAGTCGTCGAGTGGTGAGTAGATGCCGCAATTCGTTGAGAATAGGCGCACCTAGTCACCGGTCGAAGAAGAACCGGTCGAAGAAGAACGCGCCTAGAGGCGGCCGTCCTCCTCGTCGCCGTCGTCGACGGAATCGGGGACCGGTTGCGGGGAGGGGACGATGTCCGGATCCATCTGATCCTCGGGCATCACGTCCGGGAACTCGTCGGCGGTCGCTTGTTCGCTGGTCTCTCTGGCCATGCGCGAACGCTACGCCTGCGACCCGGGCGCCGAAAGCCCCTCCCCGCCTCCGATCAGTCCCGGCGGGACGGGTCGTCGGCCGGGTCGTCGGCTGCTGCCGGCTTCCTCCGCGCCGTCACGAGCACGATCACCACGCCGATGACCGCGAGCACCACGATCGCGATCCCGATGCCGATCACCAGCCCCAGGTCGGTGCCGCTGGACGCGGCGGTGGGCTGCGGCGTGGAGGCGGCGGCCGTCGCCGCCGGGGTCGCGCCGGCCCCCGAGCCGGTCGGGCCCGGCGATGCGTCGCTCCCGGAACCGCCCGAACCGCCCGAGCCACCCGTCCCGCAGGGCGTGGCGTCGGCCCCTGCGGCGGCTGTCGCGCCCGCAGGCGGTTGATAACTGAAGCCGTACGACGACGACACCGTGTGACCGTCCGCGGAGACGATCTGATACGTGACCGTATACTTCCCCGCTCCGCCGAGCGCGACGGGCGCGCTCAGCTTGGTGTCGGCCACGGTCGCGCATCCCGTCTCGAAGTGGCGGGTCCCCGAACCGGGCCCCGTCACGGTGAGGAGGTTGGTCGACCCTTTCCCGGAAAGATCGAGCACGCGATCGTTGAAGGTGAGTGTCACGGTGTCGAGGGCGGAGGTCACCGTGGAGTCGGCCGTGGGGTCGCTCCCGACGAGGTAGTCGTGCGCCTCCGCCGCAGCGACCGGAGCGAGGGCGAGCGCGACGGCGGCCGCGAGCCCAGCGGTCGCAGCGAGCAGCCTGTTCCTCATCCCTGCACCTTACGCTCGGCCCGACGAGCCACCCGGGTCAGCGCGAAGACCGCGATGACCAGCGCTATGGCTCCCAGGGCGAGGCCCCCGATGCCCAGCGCGATCGAGACGACCGTCGCCGTCGTGCCCGCCGACGCTGCGCTCGGCGCGGGCGTCGCGGTGGCGACGAGGTTCGTCGCACCGCCCTCGGAGGGCGCACTGTCCTTCACGTAGAGGGTGGGAGCCGGATGCTCCGGCTCGGCGCCGGAGGCCGGGGTCGGCTGGTTCCAGTCCACGACCGTGCCGTCCGAGTAGTACTGGTGCGCCGGGAGCGCGACCGACCCCGTGTCGGGGACGGCGCCGGCCGACACGGTGAACTCCTGGAACTGTCCGGGGGCGATCTGGACGCCGCTGTCCGCGGTCCAGGTGACGCGGATCGGCGCCTCGGTGATGGTCCCGTCGTCGGTCTTCACCGGCTTGACGAGCTTCTCTGTGTCCACCGTGGTCGTCCAGCCCGCCAGCGGGAGGTAGCTGACCGAGGTGAACGGCGTCGTCGTCGGCAGGTCCACGACCAGCTTGACCGTCCCTGCCGTCGCGGATTCGGTGGGCACCTTGAAGGTGAGGGTGGCGTAGCTGCCGGGTGCCGCCTCGTCGGGGTCGACGCGGACGTGGGCGTCGGCGGCGAGTGGTGCGCCCAGCAGGAGCAGGGCGGTGGATGCGGCCGCGATGGACGCGGCGAACGTGGTCTTCTTCATGGGGTCCTCTTGATCGGATCGTCGGTGAGCGCGTGCGCGCGTCTCAGCGCCGACCCCGGACTCCCGGTCGGCGTCAGAACGCGCAGGCGGCAGCCGGCGGCCCGCGATGACGCAGACGTGCGAGAGGGAGGCCGAGGTCGCGCAGTCGCGCCGGCTCGGCGGTCGCGGTGGGCACAGCCGAGGGCCGGACCGGCACCGGAACGACGACGAGCCGCTCCGCCGTGCGCGCGATGCGCACCCGCGCCGTCTCGAACAGGTCCCAGAACGCGCGCTCGCCGAAGCGAAGCGCGACGACGGTGACGAGGACGGCAGTGGCGTGCGTCAGCCACATGGAGGGGCTGAGGTCGGAAGCGTGCGCCGCGTGCATGGCGCCGGTCGTCATGGCCGACGTCGACATCGCCTCGGTCGTCATAGTCAGATGCGACCCGGCGTGCAGGTGTGCCATCCCATCCGGCGAGCTGAAGTGCGCGCTCCCGACGCCGAGCGAGAACAGAGCGTGGAAGAGGAACTGGCTCAGCCCGACGGCGGCGGCGAGCCTCCAGAGCGACAGCCGCCGGCCCGTCAGTGCGATGGAGGCCAGAGTGGCGAAGGCCAGGCTGAGCGCGACGGAAACGAGCCCTGGCGCTTCACCCCCGCCCGCCACGTGGAACAGCGCGGCGACGAAGATGGCGACGCCGGAGGCGAGCATGCCGCGTGCGACGCGTGCCCACCTCGATGCCATCTGCAGTCCCTCCGGTCGTCGGGTGTTCGCAGCCAGTCTACGGAACGGATGGCTGCAGGCACCGGAAAGCGGCCCACAACGGGGGTGGGCGACCCGCCCTGAGCAGCGGCCGCACCGGGTTATCCTTCGGGGGTGGCGGTGGACACGTGGCGGCGGAGGGTGCTGGTCGTGGAGGACCACGCCCTCATGCGATCGCTCGTGGTCGACGCGTTCGGTCAGCGCGGCTTCGACGCGGCGGCGGCGGCATCGGCGGTGGACGCGTTGGAGCTCGCCGAGACCGCAGACCCCGACCTCCTCGTCACCGACATCGACCTCGGCAGCCGGCCGAACGGGGTCGAGCTCGCCACCATCCTGCGTCGGCGGGCGCCGTATCTCGCCGTGCTGTTCCTCAGCAACCTGTCCCGCGACGCCGCAGCCACTCAGGCGCGCAGCACGGTGGAGGGCGCCTCCTTCGTGAACAAGGCGGCGGTCGAGTCGGTCGAGGACCTGGTGGATGCCGCCGAGGCAGTGCTCGCCGACCGGCCTGTCGTGCAGGAGCGGACCGGAACCGACGCCCGGTCGCGGCTGCTGCGTCTCACCGCCGGGCAGCTCGAGACCACGCGGCTGCTGGCGGCCGGGCTCTCAAACGCCGAGATCGCCCGGCGGAGGGACGTGACGGTGCGGGCGGTGGAGAAGAGCGTCGAGCGGGTGTTCCAGGCACTGGGCCTCGCGGGCGGCGAGCGCACGACCCCGCGCGTCGCCGCTGCGACCCTCTACACGTCGACCTTCGGCGACCCCGAGTCCGGGATCTGAACCGGTGACGCCGCTCCGCCAGTCGGTCGCGCGGGCGTGCGGCCCGTTCGCGATCACCTGGTGGACCTGGCTCGCCACCCTGCCGTTCGCTCTGACCGTGATGTCGGGACTCCAGTACGTGACAGGAGGGCCTGGCGCGGTCGCAGCTGTCGCCGGTCTGCAGCACCTCATCCTCGGCGGCCTCCTGATGCTCGGAGCCGCCATGCTGCGGGTGGTGCGCCGGAGTGCGCGTCCATTCGCCGTGTTCGCGATCTTCGCCGCGATCGGGGCGGCGCGCCCGCTGCTCTTCCTCGAGGCGGGCGGCCTCCTCGGCATCCCGGTGGCGGCGGGCGACCTCGTGGGGCGCATCGCCATCAACGTGGTGGTCGTGGTTTCCGTGTTCTCGCTGATCGCGGTGGCGGTCGACCTGATCCACGAGCATCGGGGCGTGTTCCGGCGTCTGCGCACCGCGCAGCGGGCGTCGGAGCGGGACATCGAGTGCGCGACCGAGCGGCTCGCCCGCTTGCGCGGCCGGGCGGTCGACGAGGTGATGGCGGCCCTGGAGGAGGCGGCGTCGGCCGCCGCCGTGGAACCGCCGGAACCGGCCGAAGCCGCACGGCTCCTGCGAGCACTCGCGGAGGATGTGGTCCGCCCGGCCAGTCACCGCGTCTACGACGACGATGCGGGGGCCGGCGCCCCGGAGCCGGAGGCGCTCTCCTCCGGCGAGTGGGGAGCCTCCGTCATCGGGGCGATGCGGGCGGCGCCGGTCGTCTCCACGGCGGTGCTGTTCACGGTGCTGGTCGTGCCTTTCGCCCTCCTGCTGTCCGGGCCGCCTGCGCTGCTCCCTGTGCTCACCGGGCTGGTCGTGCTGCTCATCGCCGGCGTCGCAGTGTCCGCCGTACCGCTCCCGGACCGCGCCGCCCGCCGACTGACGGCCCTGCTGGCGCTGTACATCCTCGTCGGGGTGCTCCTCGCGTCGGTGGGCGCCATCCAGCTGACCCTCGCGGGCGCCGACCCGTCACCCGCCTGGTTCGAGGCGGTCACCTTCCCTGTGATCGCGATGGCGGTCGCCTTCGTCGCGTCGCTGACGACGCGGGTGCAGCAGGACCAGGAGCGCTTGGAGTCTGCGCTGCAGGCGAACGTCGCCGCTGCCGCACGCGTCCGCGCGCACGTCGAGAGGGAGCGCGCCTCGCTCGCCCGGGTCCTGCACGCCGGGGTGCAGTCGGAGCTCATCGCGGGGGCGCTGATGCTGGCCTCCGCGCCGAAAGCCGATCGGGAGGCGGCTGCCCGCCGTGTCGCCGAGATCGTCGGCCGGGCGCGCGAGGCGCTCGGCCGAGGGCAGGACGAGCAGGAGGCCGGCCCGGAGGAGGTTCGCGCGCTGCTCGAGAGCTGGTCGTCGGCGATCGACCTGCGCGCTCACGTGGACGACTCGGTATGGGAGCGCCTCGCCGACCCCGCCCGGGCCTCCGCCGTGGTGGATGCCGCCTCCGAGGGTCTGGCGAACGCCGTGCGCCACGGCGACGGTTCCGTGGTCGGCGTCGCCCTCCGGCCAGCCGGAGCGGACGGCATCGAGGTCGTGATCGAGTCGGGAGGGACGCTCGGCGCGGCCAGCGCCGGCATCGGGCTCCGGCAGCTCGCCGAGCGCGGAACGGTCGGTCTGCGCGAGGTCGCCGGGCGTGTCGAACTCGCCGTCGCCATCCCCTGACCGCCCGCTGGGAGAACCGTCGTATCAGCCGTACCGCCGTGCTGCCAATGGCCTGCTGAGGCCTAGATTCCGGGGGACGGCAGTGCGAGCCGCCCGCGGTCCCGGACGGGGGCGCCTGCGTGACCCGAACGCGCGGGATGCGCCCCTGCCGGGATCTATTCGTCTGCATTGATGGAACATCCAGCCGAAATCCGATAGAAAAGACGGGTACCCGATTCGCGCCAGCCGGTGCGTCGCCCGACCGACTCGTCCCAGGAAGTACTCAGCAGCGTGCCCCAGTCCACTCCCTCCGTGCGGCCTCGCCGCACCCTCCGGGCACCCGTCGTGGTGGATGTGGACCAGCAGCCCGAGCTCTCCGATGACCCGGTGACGGCGTTCACGACGCCCGATGAGCTGACGGCCGCGCAGCCGTTCACCAGTCGCCGTGAGCGGCTGGAGGCCGAGCGCAGCCGCCCCCGCAAACGCGAGCGCGTCGTCGTCAAGCCGGCCCGCGCCGAGCGACCGCCGAAGGCGGAGCGCCCGGTCCGTACCGCTACGGCGCCGCGGACGACGCAGGCCCGGTCGGTACGCCCGGAGCGCCGGCGCTGGGGCGTCCACGCCGTCGTCATGCTGGCGCTCGCCGCCTTCTTCGGCACCGCAGCGCTGCCCGCCTACGCGACGACCGGAGAAGGGTCGACCGTCGGCGCCGCCCGCACCGCGCTCGCGGTGCAGACCCTGACCGGGGGCGGCGGTGTTACGCAGGTCGTCGCCCGCGACGGCCTCGACATCCAGGAGAGCCCGCAGGCGCTCGACTCGACCACGAACTCGACGGTCTCCCCGACCGTGCAGGCGCTCGCCGTGCAGATCATGGGCGCCGTCGCCTCGGGCCGGCTCGTCGGCTCGACGCCGAACCACATCCCCGAGATCGCCGATCTCGCCGAGGGCCACGCGGTCGCCGGCTGCGGTGTCGACTACCGGGTGCTGCAGGCCATCTCGGTCGCGCTCGACAACTTCAACCAGGTCGGCGTCAGCGACATCAACCGGCGCTGCACCGGGCAGATCGAGGGCGCGGGCACCGACTCCGCCCATTACGCCGACGGCGGCGGCCACGCGGTCGACTTCTACCTGCTCAACGGCTCGCCCCTCACCGGTGGCGACGCCAAGTCGATGCAGCTCATCCGCATCCTCGACCCGCTGGTCCCTGACGGTACCGGGCTGGGGCAGATCGAGTGCCGTTCGTCGATGGACCTGACGAACTTCAAGCCGTTCGACGACACGTGCAACCACCTGCACATCGACTTCCTGAAGTCGGACGGCGCCACCCTCCGCTACGGCTGATCCGCCGGAGATGCCACCGAGCCGACCCTCTCAGCCGTAGAGGTTGAGCGCGGCCCACTGCAGAAGGATGACCGTCTTGCCGTCGGCGATGCGGCCGTCGGACACCATCCCGAGGGCTTCTTCGTAGGGGACGACCACAGCTTCGATCTCCTCGCCCTCCTCCTCGACCCCGCCGCCGCCCGCGATCTCAGCCGGCGTGTACCGCGCCGCATAGAAGTGGACCCGTTCGGTCACCGAACCGGGGCTCATGTACAGGTCGAACAGGTGCGTCAGCTCGCCGATGCGCACGCCGAGCTCCTCAGCGGCCTCGCGGCGGATCGCCTCCTCCGGGCTGTCGCCGTCGAGGAGGCCCGCGGCCGACTCGATGAGCATTCCGTCCGGGTGGCCGTTCACGTATGCCGGAAAACGGAATTGGCGGGAGAGCAGCAGGGTCCGGCCGACCGGGTCGTACAGCAGCACCGTCGCGCCGTTTCCGCGGTCGTACGTCTCGCGCGCCTGCGTCGTCCACTCGCCGTGCCGGCCGCGGTAGTCGTAGGTGGTGCGGCGCAGCACGTGCCAGCCGTCTGAGGTGACTTCGACCTCCCGGATGCGGACGTCCGGATTGCCGCTGAGGTCGCGCCCGGTCTCATGGAGGCCGGTGCGGCCACGGCTGTCGGGGCGGTCGTGGCCGGGTCGCTCGTCGCTCATAGGGCGAGCCTAGCCAGCCTCGACGGTGCTCAGCGGGGCGATTGCGGCTCGCGGTAGCGCCGGCGGATCTCCCGGGCGGCCAGGACGTCTCCCGCGTGCGCCTCGCGCGCCTTGGCCAGCGCCTTGTCCGACTTGAGCGGCAGGCGGAGCACGTCGTCCGCCTCGATCCCGGCGACCAGCTCCCGCGCCCGCTCGACCTCGGAGTCCAGCTCGGCGCCGAACAGCAGCGCGTTGTTGGCGATCCAGATCCACAGCAGGAACACGATGATGCCGGCGAGGGTGCCGTAGGTCTTGTCGTAGTTGCCGAAGTTGCCGACGTAGAACGCGAACAGTGCCGACGCGATGCCGAGCACGATGATCGCCGCGATGGACCCGGGGGTCAGCCAGCGCACCCGGGGATGCTTGATGTTCGGTGTAGCCGCGTAGAGCACCGCGACGAGCAGGATGATGACGACGACCACGATGGGCCAGCGGATGATGGACCAGGCCACCTGGAAGGCGTCGCTGAGCCCGATCAGTCCGCCCAGGAATTCGGCCACCGGCCCGGAGATCACCAGCAGCAGCGCGAGCAGCGACAGCAGCACGAGCGCCAGCAGGGTCACGCCGAGCTGCACCGGCCGGAGGGCGATGAACGTCCGGCCCTCCTGCACCCCGTACACGCGATTCAGCGACCGGCCGAACGCGCCGACGTACCCGGAGGCCGACCAGACCGCGCCGACGATGCCGATCGCCAGTGCCCATCCGGTCGCGGGGGAGGACGCGAGGTTCTCGATCGGGCCTTTCAGGACGTCGGTCATCCCCGGCGCCAGTTCGTCGACCATCCCGAACAGCGCGTCGATCCCCGCCGTGCTCTGGCCGACGATGCCGAGGAGGCTGACCAGCGCCAGCAGGGCCGGGAACAGCGACAGCACGGCGAAGTAGGTCAGCCCAGCGGCCAGGTCGGTGCACTGGTCGGTCGAGAAGCTGCGCATGGTGCGCTTGAGGATGAAGCCCCACGGCAGGCGGTACCACGGCTCGCTGCGGCGGTCCTCGATCCGCCTGACCGCCTTGGCGCGGTCGCTGCCGACGCCGCCCTGGTCAGCCGGCACGCCCGCGTCTCCGCAGGAGCAGGGTCGCGATGCCCGCCGCGGCGCCGGCGAGACCGAGGAACACCCCGGCGAAGAGCGCGGGATGCGACCGGATCTGGACGCGGAGGTTGAACGTGGCGAACAGGTCGTCGAGGGTGCTCGCGAGTTCGTCGCGCGTCACCTCGAGGTCGAGCTTCATCTGGTTGATCCCGGCCCCGGGGGGCAGCGGCGGCCGGCCCGCCGGGCGCTGTCCCTGGCGGCTGATCGAGGGGGTCGTCTCGGAGGTCACGGCTGCTGTCCCTTCAGCGCCTGCACGTCGGCGCTCAGTTCGCTGCCCAGATCCTCGGGCACGGGCGGTACGCCCTTGTTGAGGCTGCGCAGCCCGATGAGGCCCACCACGACGGCGATGATGAGGAGGATGACGCCGACGATGATCGCGGACAGCCACGCCGGCAGGATCAGTGCGAAGCCCAGCACGGCGGCCGTGATGAGCACCGCGAGGGCGAAGAAGAGGAAGAGCATCGCGCCGACGAGGAGGCCGGCGCCGATCCCGGCCGCCTTCGCCTTCGCTGTCATCTCGGCCTTGAACAGGGCGAGCTCGGTCGCGACCAGGCGGCGCAGCTGGGCGACGAGGTCTTTGGTGAGTTCCGGCAGTGGGCGGAGTCCGCGGGTGGTGCGCCGGCGCTCCCGCGGCAGCGGCGGCTTGTCTGCCATCGGTCGGGCTCCTCTCGGGTGCTGGTAGGGCGAACGTACCCCACCGCTCGGCGCGCGTGAACCCGTGATGGTGCACACTAGGGGCATGAGCGGCATCGACAGGGCCGGGAGGGGCGGCATCCTCGCGGCCGTGGTCCCCGGCCAGCCCATCGCTGTGCTGGAGGCGGCGGCCCGTCTCGCCGACGACCTGGACGTGCCCCTGGTGTGCGCCAACGTGGATCCCGACCGCTACGTCGTCTCCAGTTATGTGGACGGCACGGTGGTCGCGCTCCCGTACGATCCGGACCTGCCGGAGACGGAGGAGAAGCGCTTCGACCCGGACCTGGAGGCGCGGATCCGCGCGGTGCTCGACGGCCGCGGCATCCCGTATTCGCTGCAGCAGCTGGCCGGTGACCCCGCCTGGTGCCTCGCCCGCCTGGCGGACGACATGGATGCCCGCTACATCGTCGTGGGCACGCGGGAGGCCGGGCTGCGCGGCAGCGTGCGCGAGTTCTTCAACGGCTCGATCGCCGTCCACCTCGCGCACCGGCAGCACCGTCCGGTGATCGTCGTGCCGCTCAACCCGATGCCGGGGGCGCAGACGTTCCCGTGGGAAGACCCGCCGGTCTAGTGGCCGCAGTTCGTCCCCGAGCGCCTCTGCACCTGCGGCCGCGCTCGTTGCTGCTCGTGTTCCTGGGCGGCGCGGCGGGAACGGCCGTGCGCTACCTCCTGACCCTCTCCGTCCTGCCGGTGGCGGGGGTGCCACTGATCACCTTCGTCATCAACGTGACGGGTGCGTTCGTGCTCGGCTGGCTCCTCCATGCGCTCGCCCTTCGGGGCGCGGACGAGGGCGGCCGTCGCGACTGGCGCCTGTTCGCGGGGACCGGCATCCTGGGCGGGTACACGACCTACAGTTCGCTCGCGGTGGACACCGACGGACTGATCGCCGCGCACAGCGTCGGTCCGAGCGTGCTGTACGCGCTCGGCACGGTCGTGCTCGGGGCCGCTGCCTCCGTCGCAGGGATCGTGGTCGCCTCGGGGATCGCGCGCCGCCGGGCCGGCGGGGGGCGCGGATGACGACGCTGCTGGTCCTCGCCGTCGCCGTCGCCGGGGGAGTGGGCGCTGTGCTGCGGTTCGTCGTCGACGGAGCGCTCCGGTCGGTGTTGCGGGTCGGATACCCGATCGGCACCACCATCATCAACGTGTCCGGGTCGTTCCTCCTGGGGCTCGTGACCGGCCTCGCGCTCGCGCACGGTCTGCCGGCGGAGTGGCGTGCCGTGCTCGGCACGGGCCTCCTCGGCGGCTACACGACGTTCAGCACCGCCAGCTACGAGACGGTCCGGCTGGCACAGCAGCGCCGCTACCGTGCCGCCCTGGTCAACGGCCTCGGGATGCTCGTCCTCGCCGTCGCCGCGGCCGGCCTGGGCCTGTGGCTGGGCGAGCTGGCATGACCCCTGCGCTGGTCAGGCCTGCCCGGGCTCCCGCTCCATCCACCACTCGGTGAACTCGGCAGCGCGGCCGTCCTCGGCGAGGCGGACGATCCACAGGTTGCTGTAGACAGGACCGTCGCGGTAGTCGGTCACGCCCTCGACGAAATGCACGGGGCCGTCCTGGCCCAGCAGCCGCCACTCGAAGCTCGCCGCTCCCGGGTCGTCCTGGGCGTCCAGCCACCCCTCGACGATCTCGAGGTGGCCGTCCCACGGCTCCGCGAACGGCTCGGTGCGGTAGCTCGCGTCCTCGGTGAAGAGCGCACGGATGTCGTCGGGATCGTTGGTCTCCCATGCGCGTCGGTAGAGCTCGATCCAGTGGGTGATCGCGTCCGCCATGCCCCCGTTATACGCCTTGCCGGTGACGCGCCGCTACGCTGGCCGCATGCAGGAGCCGTTCGCCTCGTGGTCGGAGTTCAACGTTGCCGTCGCGGGCGCCGGTGCCGCGCTCGGCGGCCTCCTGATCGTCGCTCTGTCCGTCAACATCGCGACGATCGCCCGGTCGCGCGGGCTTGCAGCGCGTGCGGGCGCGTCCATCGCCGCCCTGATCCTCGGCGTCGCGCTGTCGTGCGCGGCGCTGATCCCCGGGCAGAGTCCCGTCGGCTTCGGCGTGCAGGTCCTGATCGGGACCGCGCTGTGCGCAGCGATCGACGTGCGGTCGGGGCTGACGGTGGCCAGGGATGCGGCGAGCGCGGGATTCGGCCGCTACACGGTCGAGCGGGTCTCGCTCTTCGCGGTTCCGACACTCGTCTACGCCGTCGCAGGGATCCTGCTCGTGGCTCTTCCCGGGTCGGTGATCGGCCTGGTGCTCGTTGCGGCGGCGACCATCCTCGCGATCATCGGGACGGTGGCGTTCTCGTGGGTCGCGCTGGTGGAGGTGCTTCGCTAGGGCGACGCTCCGTGAGACGGCTCAGGCGGGCTGCGCGCTGAGCTCGGGGAGCGCGTCGACCAGCGGCGCGAGCTCTGGCACCTCGCGAGCGCCGTCCAGCGCGCGCGCCAATGCTGCGTCGTGGAGCGGCCGGGCGGTGTCGAGGAGCTCGTGGCCCGGAGCGGTCAGCTCCGTGTAGATGCCGCGGCGATCGTCGTCGCACAGGATCCTCGTGAGGAGGCCGCGCTCCTCCAAGCGGTTGACCAGCCGGGTGGTGGCACTGGGGCTGAGCGCGCTGGCCCGGGCGAGCTGCTGCATCCGCATGTGCCACCCGTCCTGCCGGGCGAGGGCGTCGAGCACGGTGTATTCGACGACGGAGAGCTGGACGCCGCGGCTGAGGTCGCGCTCCAGCTCGGTCTCGATGTACCCGTGCAGCGCGGCCAGGGTGCGCCAGCCGTGGGCGCGCACCTCCACGGCGTCATCGGCGATGCCCATGCTCGCTCCCTTCGGACGTGCGACGCGTCGGAGTCAGGTCATGACGGACTTGCGCGAACTGGTTGCACGTGCAACTATTTATGACGCGTCTGCAACTAACAGAGTAGCGCATCCCGCCATCCAGAAGGAGACCCCATGCCCGCTGGCCTGATAGCCCTCGCCCTCGGAGGATTCGGCATCGGCTTGACCGAGTTCGTCATCGCCGGACTCCTGCCGGAGGTGGCGGCCGACTTCCATGTCGACGAGGCCGCAGCCGGCTGGCTGATCTCCGGGTACGCTCTGGCGGTCGTCGTCGGGGCGCTCGTGCTCACCGCGGCGGCGACCCGGGTGCCGCGCAAGGCGGCGCTGCTCGGGCTGATGGTGCTGTTCATCGCAGGCAACCTGCTCTCGGCACTGGCGCCCGACTACGGGATCATGCTCGCAGGCCGCGTTGTGGCGGCCCTCTGCCACGGCGCCTTCTTCGGCATCGGATCCGTCGTCGCCGCCGGCCTCGTCGCCCCAGAGAAGCAGGCCCGCGCGATCGCGCTCATGTTCACCGGGCTGACGGCCGCCAACGTGCTGGGTGTGCCCTTCGGCACGCTGCTCGGCCAGGCGCTGGGCTGGCGTTCGACCTTCTGGGCCATCACAGCCATCGGCGTCGTCGCCCTGATCGGCGTCGCGGTCCTGGTGCCGTCGGGCGTCGGGGAGCGGTCGCAGGGCGGTCTGCGCGGGGAGCTCTCCGCGTTCCGGTCGGGGCAGGTGTGGCTCTCGCTCGCCGCGACCGTGCTCGGCTTCGGCGGGATGTTCGGCGCATTCACGTACATCGCCTACACCCTGACCGGCGTCTCCGGCTTCGCCTCTGGGGCGGTCCCGTGGCTCCTCATCCTGTTCGGCCTCGGGCTGTTCGCGGGCAACTGGGTGGGCGGCCGACTCGCCGACCGGTCGATCGACCGCACACTCCTCTGGCTGCTGGCAGCGCTCGCCGTGGTGCTCGCGGCCTTCGCTCTCGTCGCGGGTCTTCCGGTGGGTGCGGTCATCGGGCTCGTCCTCATGGGGGCCTTCGGCTTCGCGACCGTGCCGGCCCTGCAGTTGCGCGTGCTGTCCTCGGCGTCCCACGCCCCGACGCTCGCCTCCGGAGCGAACATCGCCGCCTTCAACCTCGGCAACGCCCTCGGCGCCTGGATCGGCGGCCTGACCATCGCGGCCGGTCTGGGGTACACCTCCCCGCTCTGGGTGGGCGCGGCGATGACGGTCGGGGCGGTCATCGTCGTGGCGGTCGCGGCCGTTACCGACGGCCGCCGGCGATCACGAGCCGGACGTCCTGCCGAGGCGGCAGAAGAAGCTGCTCTTCCTGTCCCGTAGACCGGGGTGTACGCTCAGCCACGTCTCGAACGGTCGGGGGTGATCGCATGCCGGAAGTGGCTTTGGAGCCGCGCCGCAGCATCCTCACGCCTGCCCGCGTGCTGGTCGGATCGCTGATCGCAGGTGCAGGACTGACCGTTCTGGGCTTCCTCGCAGGCGGGCCCGCCGCATCGGCCGCAGAGCCGGCGCCACCGCCCAGTCCCGTCACCGCTCTCGTCTCGAACGTGACCGGCGGCGTGGGAGACGTGGTCGGGTCGGTCACTCAGACCGTGGCCCCGGCCCTTCCGCACCACGTCCAGTCTGCGGTCTCGGCGGTCGTGACGCCGGTCACCAGCGCGGTCGACCACGTGGTGGAGCAGGCGCCGGTCGGCGCCGTCGTCCAGCCCGTTGCCGCTGCAGTCGACCAGGTGGTGGCGGCGGTTCCGGTGCTGCGGGGCGTCCTGCCTGCTGCGCCGGTCACGTCGGTGACGCAGCCGGTGACAAGCACGGTCGACCAGACCGTGTCGGAGGCAGTGGGTGCGGTCGACACGGCCGTCGCCCCGATCACGACTCCGGGCGGCGTGCAGGCCGTGCCGCAGCCGGGGGAGACCGGAGCGGATGGCGGTTCCACGGTGCTCGGCGCCGCGATCGCGGGTCTGCTCCCTGTCGCCTCGGTGGTCGGTCGTGCGACCCTCCCGGTCTGTGACTACAGCGCCTCCTCCGGCGGCGTCGACGTGGTCCCGGGTGCATTCACGTCCGGCGCGGGCAGTGTTCCGCTCGGCGATCCGGCTGCTCCCGGCGCGCCCGGCGGGCCCAGCGGCGGTGCGCCCGGCGGGACTGTGCCCGGCGGGACTGTGCCCGGCGGAAACGGGGGCATGACAGGCGGCGGGAGCGGTCCTGGCGCAGCTGCGCCCACCCTCATCGCTACCTCCGACGACTTCTTCCTGCCCGGGTCCGCACGGACCGGGCTCACCGGCGGCGCGGCGGACGACCACGTCCCCGCCGGACCCGTCGCCGACCACGACATCAGCCCCGACTGAGTGGGTCGCGGCTGCCCTTCCGAGGCAGCACACGACCAACGCCCCGGCACGTGTGTGCCCGGGCACCACATACTCAGTCGAAAGGCATGACCCATGAACAAGTACGTATCCAGAGGGCTGTGGTTCACCCTCTGCGTCGGCGGCCTGTGGCTCGCCGGAACGGCCGCGGCCAACGCGGTCGAGACCTCCGGCAGCGACGGCGTCGCCACCGGCGACCAGGCGGTCGTCGGCATCACCGTCCCCGTCTCGATCTCGGGGAACGCCATCTCCGTCCTCGGCGACTCGTCCTCCACCGGCTCCACCGCCGCGGCCCCCTCGACGCCTGCTGCGCCGTCCGTCTCGATCTCCCCCGACGCGGTCGGCGGCGTGCTGAGCGGCGACCAGGCCGCGGTGAGCGTCAGCGTCCCCGTGGGCCTCTCCGGAAACGCCGTCAGTGCGGTGGGCGACGCGACATCGTCCGGTTCGACGGCCTCCACTCCGGCGACAGGCTCCGGAACGGGGGGCGCCAGCGCGACGTCCACCGGCTCGGAGGGGGTCGCCTCGGGCATCCAGGCGCCTGTCGCCGTGGCCGTCCCGGTGACAGCCGGCGGCAACGCGGTCTCGGTCCTCGGTGACTCGACCACCTCCGGTGCCAGGACGGCCGCTCCGGTGGCCGGAAGCGGTAGCACTGCCACCGGCGGCACGGGTTCGGACGGCAGGATCCTCTCCGGCATCCAGACGCCGATCGCCGCTGCAGTTCCTGTCACGGTCGGTGGGACGGCGATCTCGGTGATCGGCGACTCCACCTCCACCGGTGCCACCACGACCGCGCCGACGACCGGCGGGGCGACGGCGGGTGGCGGCACGCCCGGCGGCAGCACGGGTGGCACCACCGGGGGTAGTACCGGCGGCGGCCTGCTCGGCGGCATCGACCTACCGATCGGCGTCGATGTGCCCGTGACGCTCGGCGGTGGCGCGGTCAGCGTCATCGGAGACAGCACGACCACCGGCTCGACCACCACTCCGACGACCCCGACGACCCCCACCACGCCGACGACCCCGACCACCCCGACGACTCCGGTCGTCACGGGAACGCCGGATGCCGGTGCCCCGGGCGCTGCGACGGTGACTGCGTCGGCGCCCGTGTCGGTGACCGCGTCGGCCGGAGGCGGCATGGCTCTCGCGTCGAGTGGGATGTCCGGCACCACGGCCCTCGCCTCCACCGGCTCCGACGACCTCGGTCTCGGTGCATTGGGTGCGCTGCTGGCGCTCCTCGGAGTGATGCTCGCCTTCACGGCGAGCAACCACGGCCGTCGTCGCCACCACGTGCGCTGAGCCCACTCACCCGCGGAGGCGGGTCATGTCTTCCCGGCACGCCGGTTCCCCAGCCGCCGGCGTGCCGGGAACTCGCCGTGTCCGGAGATCGCACGGGCGGCCGGCGGCCCGAGATGCCGCCTGCTAGAAGCCGATCGGCCTGCCGGGCGTGAGCGGCTTGTCGTTGCCGACGAACACCCGGCCGCCGTTGTAGGCCCGCTCCCGGCGCTGGACCTCGGCCAGCAGTGCCTTGTTCAGCATCTCGGACCAGCTGGTGTCCCGTTCATCCCAGGAGGTCTGGCGATAGGCGGCTCTGGCGCGATTGCGCATGGCGTCGGTCAGGTAGAACGTGACCGTCGTCCGCTTCTTCACCGGTTTGGCCGGCTCGGCCGGCGCAGCGCGCGCCACCTCCGGCTCGGCGTCGCCCACAGGGGCCGCCGCGTCGTCTTCGTGGCTGTCTGCTGCGTGGTCCATGCCTCACCCTCCTGCATATCGGATTTTCATGTCCGGTCTCACATGCTATCCGTCCATGACTGGTGCGGGCCAGTTATCCACAGCCCTACGCATGCGTTTTAGACCTGAAAATGCATGCATTGCAGATCGGGCGAGTCGGATGGCTCAGTGCGAGAGGCGCTCCACGATGCTGCCGAACAGCTCCGGACGGCGGGCCGCCGTCGACACGATCCGGGGGCGGAAGCGCGACCGCGCAGCCACGACGAGTGCGGCCGTGAGCATCCGGAAGTCGCGGGTCGTCGCCCGCCAGGCGCGCTCGTACTGCTCGGTGTTCCCCGCCCGGACAGCCGCGACCGCTGCACGGGCCTGCGCGAAGCCGACGCGCATCCCCTCGCCGGTCAACGCGTCGACGTAGCCGGAGGCATCCCCGGCCAGCAGCACGCGTCCCATCGAGCGCGAGCGTGCGCGCTGCAACAGGGGTCCGGCGCCTCGCGGATCGCTCGCCGCGGGGACACCGTGCAGCCGCTCAGCCAGCTCGGGGATGCCCGCGATGATCGCAGGGAGGTCGAGCGGCCGTGCGCCCAGCACGGCCACGCCCACGGTGCGCTCGTCGACCGGGGTGACGTACGCTTCGGCGCCCTCCGACCAGTGCACCTCCACCAGAGACGTCCACGGCTCCAGGGCGAAATGCCTCCGCACGCCGAAACGGTGACGTCCGCCCGGCTGTCCCCGGCCGTCGAGGCCCACCATCCGACGCACGGGGGAGTGGAGGCCGTCGGCCGCGATCACCCACGGAGCATCGAGAATCGCACCGTCGCTCAGGGTCAGCGCGACGCCGTCCGCCCGTTGCGTCACCGCGGTGACCTTGGCCTGGACGCGCTGTGCTCCGAGCTCCACGGCGCGCTCGGCCAGCGCCTGGTGGAGGGCGGTCCGCCGCACTCCGCGGCCCGGGCGCTCGGCGAAGCGGTGCTCGACGCGCGAGGCGGCATCCACGTACGCGATTCCGTCGAGACGCCAACCGGGCGGATCGACCCCGATCCGGTGCAGCGCCGCCAGGGCGCCGGGCATCAGCCCCTCGCCGCACGCCTTGTCGATCGGGCCGACGCGCGGCTCCACCAGCACAACATCCATCCCGTCGATGCGGGCCTCGATGGCGCACGCCAAACCGATCGGGCCCCCGCCGACGACGACGAGCTGCGATTTCATGCGCGTGCGGCGGGCGCGGCGGACGGGACTACGGAGGCGAGCGCCCGGTTCTCGCAGCGGATCCGGACCACCAGCAGCCAGGCGTTCAGCACGGTGAACGCGACCGCGGTGATCCACGCTGTGTGCACCAGCGGGAGTGCGAAGCCCTCGACGACGACGGCCACGTAGTTGGGATGGGTGAACCAGCGATAGGGGCCGCCGGTCACGAGTGGCAGATCGCGCACCACGATGACCCGGGTGTTCCAGCGCGGGCCCAGCGTCGCGATGCACCACCAGCGGAGTGCCTGACTCGCCAGCACGAGGACCAGCATCGGCCAGCCGAGCCACGGGATGAACGGGCGTCCGCCGATCCACACCTCGGCGAGGCAGGCGAGCAGCAGCCCGGTGTGCAGCGCGACCATGGCCGGGTAGTGGCCGCGCCCGAACTCCACGCCACCGCGCGCGAAGGACCACTTCGCGTTCCTGGTGGAGACGATCAGCTCCGCGATCCGCTCGGCGCCCGTGGCGAGCACGAGGACGCCATACCAGATCATGTCACCGCCCAGATCATGTCACCGCCCAGATCACGTCACCGCAGCCGATCACGGCTCGACCATCACCGGGGCAGCCGCGACGGCCGGTGCGGCGCGCTTCGCACCGTCCGCCCAGCGGAGCAGCACGAGCTCGCTCGTCACGCCCGGACCGAGCGCGAACAGCAGCCCGATGGTGCCGACGGGGTGGACATCCAACTGCTCGGCGAGCACGTGGAGCACCGCGGCCGACGACAGGTTGCCCACATTCGCCAGGGAACGCCAACTGGCGTCCAGGGCGCCCTCCGGCAGGTCGAGGGCCTGGGAGAACGCCTCCAGCACTTTGGGACCGCCGGGATGCGCCGCCCAGGCGCCCACATCCTCCACCTCGAGGCCGTGGGCAGCGAGGATTCCGCGCGCGTCGTCGGCGAAGTTCCGCTCGATGACCTCGGGCACTCCGGCGCTCAGCACGATCCGGAAGCCGGTCCCGCCGATGTCCCAGCCGATCACGTCCGCGGTGTCCGGGTAGATGTGACTGCGGGTGTCGACGACCTCCGGTCCGGCGAGGCCCAGCACTTCTGCGCGGGCGTCGCCCACCATCACCACGGCCGCCGCGCCGTCGCCGAACAGGCCGCTCGCCACGATGTTCGCCATCGAGTCGTCGCTCGCCTGGACGGTGAGCGAGCACAGCTCGACCGACAGCAGCACCGCCACCTCGTCCGGATGCCCGGCGAGGTAGTCGTTGACCCGGGCGATCCCGGCGGCGCCGGCGACGCAGCCCAGTCCGAAGCTCGGCAGCCTTTTGACATCAGATCGCAACCCGAGGCGGGAAACGAGCTGCGCGTCGATGGAGGGCGCAGCGATGCCGGTCACGGAGGTGAACAGGAGGAAGTCGACGTCGGCGGGCGCGAGTCCCGCCGAGCTGAGGGCGGCGGTGAGGGCGCGCTCGGCGAGCGAGGTCCCCTCCGCGATGAAGTAGTCGTTCGATTCCTGGAACGACGCCAGCGAGCTGTAGCGCTCCAACGGCATCACGAGGCTGCGCGTCTGCACGCCGGAGGAGGCGTGGATGCGGCGCATCACCTGCTGCCGGGCGGGGTCGGACGTGATCATCGCGAGCAGCGCCGCGGTGATCTCCCCTTGGCTGTAGCTCCGGGCGGGAAGCACGGGAGCCACCGACACGATTCGGCTCACAAGCGAAACGTACCACCGGGCCCCACTGGCGACACCAGCGGTGGGCGGATACCCAGCCGAGCGGTGAGGATCGGCTAGAGAGCGTCGTCCAGCCGGTCCTGCTGCGCCAGCGCGACGACGTCCGTCAGCGGCTCGTGGAGGGGGTGGCCGGGCTCGATGCCCATCACCTCTTCCACGATGGCTGCGGCGTCGGCCTCGTCCAGCAGGCGCTGCAGCTCGACGCTCTGGCTGTCCTCCGGAACGTCGAACCGCAGTGCCGAGCCGATCGCGGCGACCAGGGCCTCCGGGACACCGCCGACGTACTCGGCGTAATCGGCGGCCGGGCCGACGAACCGGTCGTTCCGGCCCAGCTTGCGGATCGGCTCCCGGCCCACCCGGCTGACCTCATCGACCAGGTACCGGTTGGCGAAGCGGCCGAGGATCTTCTCGCGGTACGCCGCCAGCTCCTCCTCCGGCAGTCCGTGCTTCGCGGACAGGGCGGCAGACGTCTCGCGGAGCGCAGCCTCGGCGGCCGCACGCACCTCCGGGATGCCGATCGCCTCACTGATGGTCGTCGCCCCCCGGAGGAAGCCGGTGTACGCGACCGTCGCGTGGCCGGTGTTGACCGTGAAGAGCTTGCGCTCGATGTACGGGCCGAGCGAGTCGACGAAGTGAGCGCCGGGGATGGCCGGCTCGTGGCCGCCGAACGGCGTGCGGTCGACCACCCACTCGTAGAACGTCTCCACGGTCACGTCGATGCCGGCGTCGGCCGCCTGGGCGGGCACGATCCGGTCGACCGCGGTATTGGCGAAGACGGCGCGCGCCGCGAACTCCTCCCGCGTGTCGTCGTCCGGGAGGCCGTCCATCAGCTCGGCCGCGAGCAGGTCCGTCGCGCCGATCGCGTTCTCGCACGCCATGACCGCGAGCCGCGGTGCGTCATCGGCGCGTGCGGCCAGCCCGCGGGCGATCACCGGGGCGACGAACCGGAGGATGCGCGGGCCGACCGCAGTCGTGACGACGTCGGCGGTCGCGATCTCGGCGACCAGCGCCTCCTCGTCGGTGCCGCTGTTGATCGCGCGGAAGCCGGTCACCGTCTTCGTGACGGAGTCTTCGCCCACCAGGTGGACGTCGTAGGAGTCCGCGGCGGCGAGAGCGTCGATCAGCTCCGCATTGACATCCGCGAACACCACCTCGTACCCGGCTTCGCGGAGCAGGAGCCCCACGAAGCCGCGTCCGATGTTGCCCGCTCCGAAATGGACGGCCTTCACGCTGCGCTCCCTACTCGTTGACGTCGCCGAGGAGGGTGAACAGGGCATCCGCGTCCGGGGCGTCGATCAGCTTCTGCACATCGTCCTCCTCCGAGAAGAGGATGGCGATCTTCGAGAGGATCTCGAGGTGCTCGTTGTTCTGCCCGGCGATGCCGACCACGAACCGCACCTCCTCGCCGCCCCAGTCGAGCGGCGAGGAGTAGCGGATGAACGAGAGGGCGGACCGCTTGATCTCGTCCTTGGACTCGTTGGTGCCGTGCGGGATGGCGAGGCCGTTCCCCATGAAGGTGGAGACGGTGTTCTCGCGGTCGCGCATCGAGTAGACGTAGCCCGGTTCGACGGCGCCGGCCGCGACGAGCAGCTCACCCGCCTCCCGGATCGCGTCCTCCCGGGTCGTCGCGGAACCCGCGGCCACCACGTTCGCCCGGTCGAGAATGGTGTCGGTCATTTGGTGGCGTCCTCCGTGGTCTTCTGCTGGCTGGCGACGAGGTCGACGACCTCGTCGTAGCGGGGGCTGTTCATGAAGTTGTCGACCGAGACGTGCACCGAGTCCGGAGACTGGCCCTTCGCGCGGTCGGTCAGCTCGCGCTGGGTGATCACGAGGTCGGCCGTGCCGTCGAGGTTGCTGATCGCCTGGTTGGTGACCGTCACGCCCTCGACGCCCGCCTTCTTGAACTTGTTGCGCAGGACGGATGCGCCCATCGCGCTCGAGCCCATTCCGGCGTCGCACGCGAACACGATGTTCTGCACGAGCCGCTTGGTCGCGTCGCCCTGGGCGTCGCCGGTGTCGTGCTCGCCCTCCTGGACGAGGCCGCCGAGAACCGACGACTGCTTGCCCTTGTTGGCCTCCGTCTGAGCGACGGCGGCGGACAGGTCGCCCGCGTTGCCCGCGGCGAGGTCGCGCCTGCGGCTGGCTCGCAGGATGATCGACGCGACGATGAAGGAGACGGCCGCCGCGAGGACGACGGAGAGCGTCACACCGACGAAACTGTCAGCGGGGGTCTGCAGCAGCACGGCGATGATGGACCCCGGCGAGGCCGGAGCGCGCAGGCCGGAACCGAAGGTGACGTTGACGGCGATGCCGGTCATGCCGCCGAGGATCGCGGCGATGATGATCATCGGCTTCATCAGCACGTACGGGAAGTAGATCTCGTGGATGCCGCCGACGAACTGGATCAGGGCCGCGCCGGGGGCGCTGGCGCGGGCGATGCCGAGACCGAAGATCGAGTAGGCGATCAGGATGCCGAAGCCGGGGCCGGGGTTCGCCTCCAGCAGGAACAGGATCGACTTGCCGGTCTGCTGCGCCTGCTCGACACCGAGCGGGGTGAGCACGCCGTGGTTGATCGCGTTGTTGAGGAAGAGGACCTTGCCCGGCTCGATCAGGATGCTCGCGAACGGCAGCAGGTGGGCGGAGACCAGCCAGTTGACCGCGCCACCGAGCACCGAGCTCAGCCACTCCACGAGGGGTGCGATGCCGAAGAACGCGCCGATGGAGAGCAGCATGCCGACGATGCCCGCCGAGAAGTTGTTCACCAGCATCTCGAAGCCGGCCTTGATCTTGCCGTCCCAGAGCTGGTCGATCTTCTTCATGATCCAGGCGCTCAGCGGGCCGAGGATCATGGCGCCGATGAACATCGGGATGGTGGACCCCACGATGACGCCCATGGTCGCGATGCTGCCGACCACGCCGCCGCGGACGCCGTAGACCATCCGGCCGCCGGTGTTCGCGATGAGGAGGGGCAGCAGGTACGTGATCATCGGGCTGACGAGGCCCACGTACTGCGAGAAGGTGTGGCCGCCCGGGTCCTGCGCGAGCACGGTGGCCGCGCCCGACCAGCCGACCTTCGCCTGGTCGCCGAAGCCACCGAGGATCGGGCTGATGGCCCATCCGGTGTTCTGCAGCCATCCGGTCGCGATGAAGAGCGCGGTGATGAATCCCCAGGCGATGAACGCCGGGATGTTGGGCATCACCATGTTGGAGAGGAACGTGCCGAACCGCTGCACGTGGACGCGTGTGCTGTTGGGCTTCTTGGGGGCCGACGCCGTCGCCGACGTCTGTGTCGCCGATGTCATTGTGCTGTCTCGTTTCTATCGGGGGCTGGTGAGGTGGTGAACCGGTCGGCGGCCGCGCGGACCGCCTCCCGGGCTTCGGCCGCGCCATCGGCGGCCAGTGCGGTTTCGGCCAGAGAACGGGCCTCGCCGAGGGTGTAGCGCTTCAGGGAGAGCCGCACGTCGGCCAGAGCCGCGGGCGACATCGAGAGGGTGGTCGCGCCGAGGCCGACCAGGACGACGGCGAGCAGGGGGTCCGCCGCCGCCTCACCGCAGATCCCGACCGGCTTCCCGCTCGCCGCACCGGCCGCGCCGACCTCGCCGATCAGGCGGAGGACGGCGGGATGCCACGGGTCCTGGAAGCCGGCGACCGAGCCGAGGAGGCGGTCGGCCGCGAGGGTGTACTGGGTGAGGTCGTTGGTCCCGATGGAGGCGAAGTCGGCCACCTGCAGGATGCGATCGGCGAGCAGGGCGGCCGAGGGGACCTCGACCATCACGCCGACGGTCTTCAGGCCGTACTCGCGCCCCAGCTCGGTGAAGTAGCGGGTCTCTTCGATGGTGGAGACCATCGGCGCCATGACCCACAGGTCCGCGTCGGTGCGGGCGTCCGCCTCGGCGAGGGCGGTGAGCTGCTCGCGGAGGATGTCCTCGTTGGCGCGCAGCGACCGCAGGCCGCGGAGGCCGAGTGCCGGGTTGTCCTCGTGGGCGTCGTTGAGGAACTCGAGCGGCTTGTCCGCGCCCGCGTCGAGCACCCGCACGACGACCTTCCTGCCGCCGCCGAACGCGCTCAGGAGCTTCACGTACTGCTCGCGCTGCTGTTCGACGGTGGGGGCCATCCGCTGGTCCAGGAAGAGGAACTCGGTGCGGAACAGCCCGACGCCCTCTGCTCCGGCCGCCAGCGCTGCCTCTGCGCCCTCTGCCGAGCCCAGGTTGGCGAGCAGCGGGATCGCGGTGCCGTCGGCCAATGCGCCGGGCTCGACGCCGCCCGAAAGCGCAGCCGCGCGCTCCTCGATGCGGCGGAGCGCGGCGGAGCGCTGGTCCTCGGTGGGAGAGATGGTGACCGTGCCCGCCGCCGCGTCGACGATGACCTCGTCGCCGTCGGAGAGGCGCTCGGCGCCCGCGGCGCCGACGATCGCGACGATCGACTTCTCGCGCGCCAGGATGGCGGTGTGCGAGGTCGGGCCGCCCTCCGTCGTGACGAGGCCCAGCACCTTGGTGAGGTCGAGCAGGGCGGTGTCGGCCGGTGCCAGGTCGTGCGCTACCAGGACGAACGGCTGGTCGGACTGCGGCACACCGGGGGCCGGCTGGCCCTGGAGCGCGGCGACGACCCTCTGCGACACGTCGTCGAGGTCACCGGCGCGCTCGCCCATGTAGCCGCCCAGATCCTTCAGCATGTCGCGGAAGACCGCGAAGCCCTCGAAGACGGCGCGCTCGGCCGTCCGGCCGGAGTCGATGCGCGAGGCGACGTCGTCGGCGAGGGTGGAGTCCTCCGCCATCATCGACTGGGCCTCCAGCACGTCCGCTGCCGTCCCCTCGACCGTGGAGGCGCGCTCGCGCAGGTCGGCGGCGACCGCGGCCACCGCCTCCCGAACGCGGGCCTTCTCCTCGTGGGGGGTACGCGAGCTGGGCTGGTCGGACGGCTCCGGAAGCGGGGCCGACATGCGCAGCACGGTTCCGACCGCGACGCCCTGGCCGATGCCGGCTCCGCGAAGGACGGTGTTCTCGTCGTTCGTCTGGATGCTCATGATCAGGCGTCGTGGTCCGTGGCGAGGATCTCGGCCAGGTCGTCGAGGATGCCCTCGCCGCCCGCCGCGTCGGTGGTGAGCACGATCTTGTCGCCGTGGTCGATACCCAGCGAGATCACGCCGAGGATGCTGCCGGCGTCGACGGTCTTGCCGCCCTCCTTCGTCAGCGACACCTTCGCACCCGAGCCGTTGACCGCCTCGACGAAGAGCTTTGCCGGGCGGGCGTGCAGCCCGTGCGCCGATCCGACGGTGATGATCCGTTCAGCCATGGTTTCGATCTCCTTCACTCCGTGCGGGCCGGGGTCGGCCGCCGCCTCTCATAGTGTCGTCGCCCGGGCGCTCAGGGCCAGGTCCAGCGCGCTGTCGCCGTCGAGGGCGGCAGGCGAGACGGGGGGCAGCACCGCGACGGCGGTGCCGGTGGCGGCCGCGCGTTCGCGCAGACCCGGGACGGCGTACTCCAGGTGGGCGCCGACCAGGACGACATCGATACCGGCGAGGGACTCCAGCTGGCTGGCGCTGCCCGGCTCGACCTCGACGGCGGTCCCGCGGCTGCGTGCCGCGCTCCGCAGCTTCACCGCCACGAAGGTGCTGGACGCACCGGCGCCGCAGACGACCACGATCTTCATCGATCTTGCCTTTCCGGGTGACGCAGGAGCCGCACACGGGGTGCGGGGGCTTGCTGGGGCTTGCTGGGTGGTGCTCATGGGACGACAGTCATGGTCACTCCGCGGGGTGGGACGGTTCCAGCAGCGTTTCTTCCGGGGGTGCGGAAACCTCGCCGGAACTCCCGGCCCGCGGGCGTCCGGGGTGGTTGACTCGTGGCGGAAGGTGGTCCCGGTGGCGCTCTCGGCGAAGCAGACGAGGATGCTCGACATCCTGGCGCGTCGTGCTGCCTGGGTGACGGCCGGAGAACTCGCCCACGACATCGGGGTGACCACCCGCAGCATCCGCTCGTACGCGGCGGCGCTCGGGGAGGTCGTCGAGTCCGGCCCCAGCGGATACCGGGTGAAGCCCGACGCCTACGCGGCCTACCTCGCCGGCGACGGCAGTTCGGATGCGGGGACCGCGGGTTCGCCGCAGGAGCGGCTGGTGTTCCTGGCGCGGCGCCTGCTCGACGAGCCGGACGGCATCGACGTGTACGAGACCGCCGAGAGCCTGTTCGTCTCCGACTCCACCATCGAGTCCGACCTCACCAGGATGCGCGGCCTCCTGTCGGGCACGGAGCTGACGCTGGAGCGGCGCGGCGGCACGGTGCAGCTGCTCGGGCCGGAGATCGCCCGGCGGAAGCTGCTCAGTCGGCTGTTCCGCGACGAGATGCGTCAGAGCGTCGTCGACGTCGCGCGCATCCAGGAGGCCTTCGGCTCGCAGGGGCTCGCCGAATTCAAGTCCGATCTGGTCGCGATGCTCGACGCCCGCGGCTTCTTCGTGAACGAGTACGGGATCAACGACGTGCTGCTGCACATGGCGGTCGCCCTCGACCGGGTCGCCAAGGACAGGGTGCTCCCGACGGTCGAGGAGCCCGAGGCGAGCGAGACCATCCGCGCGCTCGCCCGCGACCTGGGCGAGCTGATCCAGCGGCACTTCGGCACGGTGCTCGACCCGACGGAACTGCGCTATCTGGCCATCCTGATGCGCACCAGGGTGATCGCGCCGGGCGCCGGCCGCGACACGGTCGAGGAGTTCGTGAGCGCCGCCGACCTCGACGTCGTGCGGGGCATCATCGACCGCGCCTCCACCGAATACCTGGTCGACCTGCACGACGAGGACTTCATCGTCCGGCTGACGCTGCACGTGCAGAACCTGGTCGCGCGCGCACACGAGAACACGTACTCGCGCAACCCGCTCACCCGCTCCATCAAGAGCTCGTACCCGATGATCTACGAGCTCGCGGTCTACATCGCGAGCCGGTTGCAGGCGGCGGAGGGGATCGCGGTCAACGACGACGAGATCGCCTACATCGCCATGCACGTCGGCGCCTACCTGGAGCAGCAGTCGCGACGCCGGGACGCGGTCACCTGCGCGGTGGTCTGCCCCAACTACTACGACATGCACATCCTGCTGCGGGACCGGCTGGAGAGCGTGCTCGGCGACGAACTCGACATCACCAGCGTCATCACCTCGACGGACGCGGACTGGGGCGCGATCGACGCCGATCTGGTGCTCACCACGATCGACCCGCGGGGGAGGCGCGAGAACACGGTCATCGTGCAGCCGTTCCTGACCGAGACGGATGTGGAGCACGTCCGGCAGGCCGCCTCCCGGATCCGCCGCCAGCGCCACCGGACGCGCATCAAGAGCGAGCTGCTCGAGTACTTCGACGAGAGCCTGTTCCTGCGCAACTTCTACGCGCGCGACCCGATCACTCTCATCCGCGCGCTGGGCGACCGGATGATCGCCACCGGCGCGATCGACCAGGACTACGTCGACCAGACGGTGGAGCGGGAGCAGATGTCGTCCACCGCATTCACCGACTCGCTGGCCGTCCCGCACGCCATGACGATGAGCGCGAAGCGGACGGCGATCGCGATCGTCATCAACGACACCGCGATCGACTGGGGGGATGCGCGGGTCAACGTGATCGCGTTCATCGCGTTCTCGGCCGCCGGTCGCTCGTCCTTCCAGACCGTCTTCGACCAGTTCGTGGAGGTCTTCAGCGACCGGGAGACCGTGCTCGCGTTGATCCGGCGCTCCGACACCTTCACCGCCTTCATCGACGAGCTCGTCCGCATCATCGACGCCTGACCCCCTCCCTCACGCAACCGCCCACCGTCGAGTACACGATTTCTGCACGCGACACGCCGGGCGGGCGTGCAAGAAGTGTGTACTCGACGGTGGGCGGGAGGGTGCGCGAGAGGCGCTACTGGTTGGCGGTCACGGCGTAGGTGACCGAGACGCCGGGAGTCTTGACGGCGACGGTGTACATGTCGTTCGTGTAGACGGCGGCGCTGTCGGTGGCGCCGGGCTGCTCGGTGTAGCCCTTCGCCTTCAGCGCGGACTGGGCGTCGGCGAAGCCGTTCTTGCCAGAAGGCTGGACGGTGATCGACCAGCCGTTGTCCTTGTCGCCGCGGGCGACGACGATGGTGCCGTCCACCAGCGGAACGGCGTCCTTCGGGAAGTCGGATGGCAGCTGCTCCGACTTCGGAGCGTCGGACGAGCCGGACTCCGACCCCGCGCTCGACGACGAAGCCGGCGTGTGCGAGGAGACGTAGTTCGTGTTCCCGGTGCTGCTGCAGGCGGCGAGGGAACCGATGGTCAGGGCCGCGACGATGGCGGCCGGAATGAACGGATTACGTGTGCGCATAATGATTCCTAGTGCTGTATTAATTGCGGTTTCGCAACACATCAGCCTAGTCGTCACCCCGCGCCGGGGCCTAGTCCCGTCAGCCGAGCAGCAGCGAGCGGAGCTGGTCCGCCGAGTGCACGACGGCGATCGCTCCGGCCGCCTCGGCGGGGGAGCCATAGCCCCACTCGACCATGATGGTCGGCAGGCCGTGCGCCGCTGCGCCTTCGACGTCGTACTGGCGGTCGCCCACCATCACGGTGTGGGCGAGGTCGATGCCGCGCTCCTGGAGGCGGCGGAGCGCCTCGGCCACGACATCCGCCTTGGCGCTGCGGCTCTCGTCCTCCGTCGCGCCGGTGATGACCTCGAAGTACTGGGCGAGGCCGAAGTGCTCCAGGATGCGCGTGGCCTGCAGCTCCGGCTTGCTCGTCGCGAGCGCCAGCGGGATGCCGGCGGCGTGGATCCGCTCGAGCAGGCCGCGGATGCCGGGGAACACGGCCGAGTCGAGCGCGCCGTGCTCGGCGTAGTCGGCGCGGTACACGGCGAGCGCGTCGCGCGCGGCCGGCTCCGTCATCCCGCCGAACTCCTGGAGGGAGTCGAGCAGCGGAGGGCCGACGTACTCGAGCAGCTGAGCGGGGGAGGGCACCGGCTGTCCCAGGGTCGCGAACATGCGGGCCAGGGAGGAGGTGATGCCGGGTGCGGAGTCGGTGAGCGTGCCGTCGAGGTCGAACAGGATGCAGGTCCACGTCCGGGTGACGGTGGTGGTCGGGTTGGTCATAGCCGTCCTAGCGTATGTCAGGTATCTGGGCGACGGATCAGTGCTCGCCGAGAGCGGATTCGATGTGGGAGCGTGCCACGACCATCGTGTGCTCGGCGCCGGGGTCGAACTGCACGGCCACGAAGTCGGCGGTGCCGATGAAACCGAGCGCCTCCCGTGCCGGAACGATGACCGCCTGCACCCGAGCGCCCTCGCCGTCGGCGGTCTGCGCCACCGCGGCACGGAGGGCCTTCATCGATGTGAAGAGCGGGAGGACGGCCTCCCCGGTGGTGGAGCTGATCGTGCGCAGCCGGGTGTCCTGCGGCGTCGAGCCGGTCACATCGACGACGAGGCCGCCCTTCGTCGCCGCGGCGAGGAGGGCATCCAGGTTCTCGAGCGTCGGCTCGGCGGCGATCGTGGTGAGCGCCGTGCGGACGGCCGCGTTCTCGTAGGTCTGAGGGAACCTCGGCTTCAGGGCGGCCATCAGAACAGCCTGCTCTCGCTGTCGTCGAGACCCCGCATCGCGTCGTAGTCGAGCACCAGGCAGCGGATGCCGCGGTCCTCGGCGAGCGTGCGCGCCTGCGGCTTGATCTCCTGCGCGGCGAATACGCCGGTGACGGGGGCCAGGTGCGGGTCGCGGTTCATCAGCTCGAGGTAGCGGGTGAGCTGCTCGACGCCGTCGATGTCGCCGCGGCGCTTCAGCTCGACCGCCACCGCCGCGCCCGCCGAGTCGCGGGCCAGGATGTCCACCGGTCCGATTGCGGTCATGTACTCGCGGCGCACCAGCACGTGGCCGTCGCCGAGGAGGTGGATCTGCTCGGCGAGGAGCTTCTGCAGGTGCGCCTCCACACCGTCCTTCTGCAGCCCGGGGTCGATACCGAGCTCGTGCGACGTGTCACTGAGGATCTCGTGAATGGACACCACGAGCATGTCCGCGGTCTTGGCCTGGGTGACCCGCCACACCTCACGGATCCCGGCCGCGACCTGCAGCTCGTCGGGCTCATCGACGGTGAGCGTGCAGGGCGGGCTCATCCAGTTGAGGGGCTTGTACGATCCGCCGTCGGAGTGGACAAGGAGGCTGCCGTCGGCCTTCAGCATCAGCAGCCGCGTGGCCAGCGGCAGGTGCGCGCTCAGGCGCCCCGCATAGTCGACGGAGCAGTTGGCAATGACGAGACGCACCGGAACATCCTACGTGCAGGCCGCCCGGCCGGGACCTCCGGCAGTGGTTGGATGGGCGCATGGCCCGCGAACTGCTCATCGGCACGTACACACAGACCCTCCCGCATGTCGACGGTCACGCGGAGGGGGTGCTGTCTGCCCGGTTCGACGGCTCGGCGGTGACCGACGTGACCGTGGCCGCGCGCGTGACCAACCCGTCCTGGGTGTCGGTCGTCCGTGATGGCCGCGCGGTCTACGCGGTGAGCGAGACAGAACCGGACGGAGGGGTCGTGGCCTTCGCGCGCGCCTCCGACGGGACACTCACCGAGCTCGGCTCCGCCTCCAGCGGCGGGGCATCGCCCGCGCACCTGGTCGTGCATCCCAGCCGCCCCCTGCTGGTAACGGGGACCTACGGCAGCGGGACGGTGTCCGTCTACGCCCTCGGCGCGGACGGAGCCCTCGGGGAGCGGACCGCCTTCGTGCAGCACGAAGGCCGCGGGCCGGAGCCGCGGCGACAGGATGCGCCGCACGTCCACCAGCTGAGCATCGACCCGGTCACCGGTGACGTCGTCGTGGTCGACCTCGGGCTCGGCGAGGTGCAGTGGTACGCGCTGTCCGAGGAGGGTGGGCTGACACTGCGGCCGGAGGCGACGGTCGTCCTCGGCTCGGCCGGCCCGCGCCACCTGGCGTTCCACCCCGACGGCGCGCACGCGGTCCTCGTCAACGAGCTCGACTCCAGCATCGACGTGCTCCGGCGGGAGGGCGAGCGGTTCGTCCGGGTGCAGAGCACGAGGACGCGCGCCGACGACGCGACCGGCGACAACGGCCCCGCCGCAGTCTGCATCACCGAGTCCGGAACCACGGTACTCGCGAGCAACCGCGGGGACGACACGATCGCGGTGTTCGCCTTCGACCCGTCGGCGTCGCGGCTTTCGCTGGTCTCGGTCGTGCCCGTGGGCGGACGCTCTCCCCGCGACCTGGTGATCGCGCCGGAGGGCGACCGCGTGCTGGCAGCCTGTCAGGACAGCGACGAAGTCACCGTCTTCGCCTTCGACGAGGCGGCGCGCAGCCTCCGCCTGCTCGGGGCATCCCCCGTGCCAACGCCGGTCCGCCTCGCGTTCGTCTGACCTGCGGTCAGGCGGCCTCGGGGGCGTTCTCGCGCGGCGCGTCGGCCGGAGTCGCGATCGGACGGACCGAGCCGGCGGCGAGGAACGACGCCACCAGCAGCGCAAGCACGAGGAACAGCGCGTTCAGGAGGCCGAAGTGCTGACCGAGGAAGCCGATCAGCGGCGGCCCTGCGAGGAAGGCGCAGTAGCCGATGATCGCCACCGCGGACACCCGCGCGGCGGGATTCTCCGCTCCGTCGGCCGCCGCCGACATCCCGAGCGGGAAGCCCAGCGAGACGCCGAAGCCCCACAGCACCGTGCCGATCACGACCAGCCACATCGGGCCGCCCACGATGAACAGCACGAGTCCCACCGCACCCATCCCGGCCGTGATCCGGATCGCCGCGACACGGCCGATCCTGTCGACGATCGGACCGCCGGCCACGCGCCCGATCGTCATGGCCGCCACGAAGAACCCGAAGACGACCGCGCCGATGGAGTTGGTCTGACCATGACCATCGACGACGGCGAGCGAGATCCAATCGTTGGCGGACCCCTCGCCGAACGCCATGCCGAGCATGACGATGCCGATCAGGATGAGTCGCCAGTCCGCCCAGACCGCCAGTGACGTGCGCAGGCGCTCGCCGAACGGGATGCGCGGCTTCTCCGCCACCTCGTCGCCGAGGTCCGCCTCCCGCGGGATGAAACGGATCGCCACGACCGCGATGACCACGATCGCCACCGCGATCCCGAGCAGGTGCCAGGCGACCGGAACGGCGAGCCAGGCGGCGAGGGCGCCGATCCCCGCGCCGAGCACCGTTCCGAGGCTGAAGCAGGCGTGCATGAGGGGGAGCAGCGTCTTGCCGATCTCCCGTTCGACGGCCGTCGCCTCCACGTTCATCATCACGTCGACCATGCCGTTGCCGAATCCGAGCAGCACGAGGCCCACCGCGACCAGCGGGACGCTCTGGAAGACGGTCGAGCCGAGGCCGATGAAGACGGTTCCGACGGCGACGATCGTGAGGCCGCCGACCATCCCGCGGTGCGGCCCGAAGCGCACCAGCAGGGGCGACGACACGGTGAGGCCGAGGATCGCGCCGACCGACATCCCGAGGATGAGGAGGCCGACCGCCGACGGGTCCTTGCCGAGCCCCAGGTCGTCGCGGACGCCGGGGATCCGTGCCACCCAGCTGGCGACCGCGAGCCCGCTCAGGATGAAGATGACGAAGACCGCATTGCGCCACGCCTTCAGTTCTCGGCGGTTGCGCGTCGGGAGGGAGGTCGGCTGTGACATCGTGCGAGTTCCTGTGGGTTCGGCTCATCGAATCGTTTCGATCGAAACGATTCGACTAAGCTATCACACGTGAACGAACCGCGCACTGCTCAGGCTACCGTCCGGCCCACATTGGCGGCGGTGGCGCGACTGGCGGGTGTCTCCAACTCCACCGCCTCTCTCGCCTTCTCGGGAACCGGTCCCGTGTCGGAGGCGACCAGGGAGCGGGTGCTCTCCGCCGCGAAGCAGCTCAACTACGCCGGACCCGACCCTCGTGCCCGCTCGCTGCGCCGCGGACGGTCCGGGATCGTCGGCGTCGTCATGGAGGAGCGGGTGCGGGATGCGTTCCGGGACCCGATCAAGATCGCCCTCCTCGACGGCATCACCGAGGAGATCGGTGCGATCGACGCGGGCCTGCTCATCCTCACCGACGCCGGGGAGGCCGCCCAGCGCATCGAGGACGCCCCGATGGATGCGGTGGTCCTGATCGGCTGCAGCCCCCGCCTGGACGAGTCGGTCGCCACCCTCCGCCAGCGCGGCATCCCGCTCGTGGCCATCGAGGGCGACCCGGCCGACGGCGTGCCGACCATCGGTCAGGACAACCGCGAGGCCACCCGCACCGCAGCGCAGCACCTGCACGACCTCGGTCACCGCGACGTCGCGGTCGTGACCCTCTCGCTGACGCGCGACCGCGCCCGCGGCGCACTGACACGCGACCGCCTCGCGGCGGCGAGCTCGACCACCGCGATGCAGCGGCTGGCCGGCGCCCACGACGTGTTCCCGGAGGCGGGCGGCTGGGTGACCCGGGGATCCTTCGTCGAGGAGGGCCGCCTCGCCGGCCGGGCGCTGCTCGCCGACGCGGCGACGCGCCCGACCGCGATCATCGCGCAGAGCGATCTGCTGGCCGCCGGTGTGATCAGGGCGGCTGAGGAACTCGGGCTGGAGGTGCCGGCCGACGTCAGCGTCGTCGGCTTCGACGGCGTCCGCGTCGACGGCCTCTGGCCGTACGACCTGACCACGCTGGTGCAGCCGGCGGTCGACAAGGGACGCGCTGCCGGCCGTGCCGTAGTCGAAATGCTCGAGGGCGGCGAGCCGCGCCCCTCCACGTTCACCAGCGTCTTCCACCGGGGCAACACCACGGCGGAGCCCCGCGCCTGACGCGGCCTGGCCGCGCCGCACGCCCTGGCACCCACCGGCACGGTCGTAGGGTGGCGGTATGGATCTCGAAGCCCTCTACCGTGACCTCCACGCCCACCCCGAGCTCGCCTTCACCGAGCACCGCACCGCCGGCATCGTCGCCGACCGGCTGACGGAACTGGGTCTGGAGGTGCACACCGGCATCGCGACCACGGGCGTGGTCGGTGTGCTGCGCAACGGCGACGGTCCGACCGTCCTGCTCCGGGCCGACATGGATGCGCTGCCGGTGCGCGAGCAGACCGGGCTGCCGTGGGCGTCCACCGAGACCACCACCGACGAGGCCGGGAACACCATCCCGCTGATGCATGCCTGCGGCCACGACATCCACATCACCTGCCTGCTCGGCGCGGTCGAGGCGATGAGCGGTTCCCGCGAGGAGTGGTCGGGCACGCTGATCGCCCTGTTCCAGCCCGCCGAGGAGCACGGCGGCGGAGCCCAGGTGATGGTCGACGACGGCCTGTACGAGAAGATCCCGGTGCCGGATGTGGTGCTCGGCCAGCACGTGCTGCCCTCCCCGGCCGGCATGGTCGGTGCGCACCCCGGCGCAGCGATGGCCGCCGTCGACACCATGGAGGTGACCCTCCACGGGCGCGGTGGTCACGGCTCCCGTCCTGAGACCACGGTCGATCCCGTCGTCATGGCGGCGGCCGCCGTGATGCGCCTGCAGACCGTCGTCTCTCGCGAGATCTCGCCGAAGGACACGGCCGTGGTGACAGTCGGCAGCCTCCACGCGGGCACCAAGAACAACATCATCGCGGCCGAAGCGACCCTCGGCATCAGCGTTCGCAGCTTCAACGAGGAGGTCCGCGAGCACGTGCTCGAGGGCGTCCACCGTGTGATCGAGGCGGAGTCGCAGGCGT
Organism: Leifsonia sp. SIMBA_070; assembly: GCF_046534635.1. Taxonomy (NCBI): domain Bacteria; kingdom Bacillati; phylum Actinomycetota; class Actinomycetes; order Micrococcales; family Microbacteriaceae; genus Leifsonia; species Leifsonia sp. SIMBA_070. The sequence continues at coordinate 369,000 of NZ_JAWRYK010000002.1, forward strand.
CGGGCGCGCCCCGGCGACCCGACTTCGAGTGGGGCGAGCGCTACCCGGTCACGGTGAACGACCCCGATTCGACCGAGCGGGTGAACGCAGCCTTCGCAGCGGAGTTCGGCGAGGGGAGCGTGCTGGCGCCTGGGGCGCTCTCGGGCAGCGAGGACGTCGGCAACCTGGCGACCGCGGCCGGAGCTCCGCTGGTCTACTGGATGCTCGGCGGCGGCGACCCGGAGACCGTGCTCAGGGCCGTGGCGGCGGGAACCGTCGACACGGACATCCCGAGCAACCACTCGCCGTTCTTCGCGCCCATCCCGCAGCCGACGATCGACACCGGCGTGCGGGCGCTGGTCGTCGCCGCGCGGGAGTGGCTGGCCTGACGCCGGGCGGGTCCCGGCCGGGCCGCGTCGGACGCCGCAAGCGTCAGACGGTGGCGCCCGCGCGCATCCACGTCCGCCCTCGGGCCCGGATCCCGAGGGTGACGGCCCGAGCCCCCAGGTAGCCGAGCGCGAACGCTGCGGTCAGGGCGGCCAACCCGCCCGCGTCGGGGGCTCCCCAGGCCGCCGCCGCGACGGCGAGCGGGACGAACACGGCGACGTTCAGGAGGCCGGTGAGCGCCAGATAGCGGGCGTCACCCGCCCCGATCAGGACCCCGTCGAGCACGAAGACGTACCCGCCGAGTGGAGCGCCGACGCCGACGATCGCCAACGACGGCGGGAGCAGTGCGGCGACCGAGGGATCGCTGGTGAACACTGCTCCGGCGAGCGGGCTGAGAGCGATCGTCACCAGTCCGAGCACGACGCCTGCGCCGACTCCCCATTGCAGGCAGCGGCGCAGGACGGCCCGCACGTTCTCCAGGTCGCCGCCGCCCAGCCCCTTGCCGATGAGGGCCTGCGCGGCGATCGCGAGCGCGTCGAGGGCGAAGGCCAACGTCGCGAACACGGTCATGGTCACCTGGAACGCGGCAAGCTCATCCGGTCCGAGGCGCGTCGCCGCGAACACCGCGAGCAGCATGGCCGCCCGCAGGCTCGCCGTGCGTACGAACAGCCACCCGCCGGCGCGCGCCGAGCGTCCCAGCCCGGCGTGATGCGGGAGGAGGGAGGCGCCGGCACGCCGGGCATGCCGTGCCACGATGACGGCGTACACCAGCACCATCCCCCACTGGGCCGTCACGGTGCCGAGGGCCGACCCGGCGATGCCCAGCCCCGCCCCGTAGATGAAGAGGTAGTTGAGCAGGATGTTCACGCCGAAGCCGGCGACGGCGACGGCGAGGGGCGTCCGCGTGTCCTGCAGCCCGCGCAGCAGCCCGGTCGCCGCGTACACGACGAGCATCGCGGGGAGCCCGAGCATCGAGAGGGACAGGTACTGCTCGGCCTGGGCGGTCACCGCCGGCGACGCGCCGAACAGCCCGACCAGGAACGGAGACGCCGCCCAGCCGGCCGCCGCCAGCACCACCCCCAGCACCAGAGCCAGCCAGCAGCCGTCGACTCCCGCTGCGACCGCGCCCCGCAGGTCGCCCGCCCCGATCCTCCTGGCCACCGCCGGAGTGGTGCTGTAGGCCAGGAACACCATCAGCCCCACGACGGTCTGGAGCACCGCGCTCGCGATTCCGAGTCCGGCCAGCGGATCGACGCCGAGGTGCCCGACCATCGCCGAGTCGGCGAGCAGGAAGATCGGCTCGGCCACCAGCGCGCCCAGCGCGGGCACGGCAAGGCGCAGGATCTCCCGATCGACGGGACGGCGCAGGAGGGTGCTCACGACCATCAACGCTAGCCCGGCCCACCGACGCGCGGACCGCCCTCCCTCCGATGTCGGTGGCCGACCGTACGGTGGACGCATGAGTCACCTGATGCCCGAACCGCTCGCCACCTGGACCTGGCGGCTCGAGCGGGTGCGCAACGGGCGGACGGTGCTGACCAAGGCGCAGGCGGCCACCGCCCGAACCGACCTCGCCAACGATCGGGCGGCGAATCCCGAGCAGTACTCCGGGTACGAAGACGAGTACGCCGCAGCACTCGACGAGCTGGAGGTGTTGTCGCGCCAGGCGAACCGCCACGACGACCTCCTCTCGGTCATGGCCGCGGAGCGTCGTCGAGCGGAGCGCGAAGCCGTCGCGAGCGGGTCCGTCGCCGACGCCCGCCCCATCGGGCGGTCGCGTGTCTCGCTCGCGAGCGAGCACGACCGCGTCCCCGCGGGCCTGCCGGAGCCGCTGGACCAGTGGGTGCACCGGCTCATCCGGTACCGCGCAGGAGTCAAGGCGATCGCCCCGATCGAGGCCGCGCGCGCCGAGATCCGCCTCCGCAACGAGGCCGACCTCCAGCCGGCCGCCTACCGCTCCGGCGTGGCGGCGGGGTACTACGCCCGCACCATCCGCGAGCTGGGGGAGATCGCCACGGCGCAGCGGCCCGGCCGTCGCGAGGGCGGTCTGGTCCACGGTCTCAGCGGCATCTCGGCCTGAGCAGACACGGTCAGACGGGGAACGGCCCAATACGATCGACCCAGACCAGTTGACGCAGACGAGTTGACGCAGACGCGTCGAGGTGACGATGGGAGGCGCGGGTGACTCCGTATGAGGCGGCCGGATTGCTGGGGGTGGCGCCGACGGCGACCCCGGACGACGTGCAGCGCGCCTACCAGGCGCGACTCGTCGAGGCGGGATCCGACCCGCGGCGTCGTGACGAGCTCACGGCCGCCCGGGACGCGCTGCTCGCCGCCTCCGGGTGGGCGCCCGCTCCCTGGTACCCGCCCGCTCCGCCGCGCCGTGGTCTGTCGACAGGTGCGATCGTCGGCATCACGCTCGGGAGCATGGCGGCCGGGTTGGTCGTCCTCCTGTTCGCACTGTTCGGCATCGCGGCCATCGCGCACGACGCTGGTCGCCTGGCCGATTCCCGCAGCTCCTCCAGCGCGGCTCCGTACGCCGACCCGACCGCTCCGGACCCGTCCGCCCCGGATTCCGCGGCGCCCGACGACTCGGGTTCGAGCGTGGAGGACTACGACGTCGACGGCGTCCACGTCCACTACGTGGACGGGTGGACCTTCGAGCTGACTCCCGCCCGAACGTGCGCCGGCGCCACCGTAACGGCCGGATTCTCGGACACTCCGGATGGTGACGAAGTCGACCAGTGGACCACGACGCTCGACTTGGAGGCCGGGGTCCCCGCCACCGTGACCATCCCCGATTCGGCCTCCCCCCACGATTACGCCGGCATCGACGCGGTCGATTGCGGCCAAGCCTGATGCGCCAGCAATCCACAACTTTCACAAATTACTGAAACTGGCGTAGCATCCCGCCTATGGATGCAGTCATCGATGTCTCCGGGCTGGTCAAGCGGTTCGGACGGGTGCACGCCCTCGACGGGCTCGACCTCACGGTGTCGGAGGGCACCGTTCACGGCTTCCTCGGGCCCAACGGTGCGGGCAAGTCCACGACGATCCGGGTCCTCCTCGGTCTCGCCCGGGCCGATGGAGGCCGGGCCGCACTGTTCGGCCGTGACCCGTGGCGGGATGCGGTCACGCTCCACCGGCGGATCGCGTACGTCCCCGGCGACGTGAGCCTGTGGCCGAACCTCTCTGGCGGTGAGGCGATCGACCTGCTCGGGCGGCTTCGGGGCGGCACAACGGATAAGGCGGCCTATGCCGCCCGCAAGAAGCGGCTGCTGGAGGTCTTCGAGCTCGACCCGACGAAGAAGGGCCGGGCGTATTCGAAGGGCAACCGCCAGAAGGTGGCGCTGGTCGCCGCCTTCGCGACACCGGCCGACCTCTACATCCTCGACGAGCCGACCAGCGGCCTCGATCCGCTGATGGAGGCCGTGTTCGACGCGGAGATCCATCGGGTGGCCGGCGAAGGCGCGACCGTGCTGCTGTCCAGCCACATCCTCTCGGAGGTGGAGCAGCTCTGCGACCGCGTCAGCATCATCCGCGCGGGCCGGACCGTCGAGACCGGGACGCTCGACGAGCTCCGCCATCTCACGCGCACCGAAATCTCGTTCCGCGCCGACGGCATGCGAGAGGGGGCGCTGGCTCAGCTGCCGGGCGCGCATGAAGCGCAGGTCCGAGAGGGCCGGGTGCGGTTCACCGCGGACAGTGATGCGCTCGGCCCGGTGCTCGAAGCGCTGTCCCGAATGGACGTGCGCGGCCTGACTGTCGCCCCGCCGTCGCTGGAGGAGCTGTTCCTCCGCCACTACGGCGACGACCCGAGCACCACGATGGCCGACGCCGGGTCGACTACGGCCGGAGCGTCCCGATGAGCACGGCCACAGCGGGCTTCACCCCGGCGGGCGCCCGGAGCACGGCGACCCGGGTCCGTGTCACCTCCACCCTCGGCGCGCTGCTCCGGCAACGGCTCCGGCGGGACCGCTGGCAGCTTCTCATCTGGGTTCTCGCAATCGGAGCGCTTGCCGCATTCTCGGCCGAGAGCATCGAGCAGACCTACGGAAGCGCGGCGGCACGGACGCAACTGATCCAGCTCGCGATCGCGAACCCCACGATCCTCGTGCTGCGCGGCATTCCGCAGGGGGCAGGTGTCGCCGCCCTCACCTTCTTCGAGATCTACACCTTCATCGCCCTGATGGCTGGGCTGATGAACACGTTCCTGGCCGTTCGCCACTCCCGGGCGGAGGAGGAGCAGGGACGGGCCGAGCTGGTCGCCGCGACGCCCGCCGGGCGGCTCCTGCCGACGACAGCCACGGTGGTCCATGCCACGGTGGCGAACATCCTGCTCGCGGTCGTCACGGGTCTCGGCTTCGTCGCTGCCGGTCTCCCCGTCGGCGGCTCCTTCGTCGCCGGAGCGGCGACCGGCGGTGCAGGACTGGCGTTCTTCGGCGTCGGGCTGCTGTTCGCCCAGGTCTTCAGCACGTCACGCGGTTCGAACGGATTCGCCGCGGCGGTCGTGGTGCTCGCCTACGTGGTGCGCGGCATCGGCGACGCCACGGCGACGACCGTGGGGGACGGCCTGCGGATGCGGCCGGCCTGGCCCAGCTGGCTCAGTCCGATCGGCTGGGGTGAGCAGACCGGGGCATACACCGCCGACGACCTGCGCCCCGTCCTCCTGCAGGTGGCGTTCGCGGCCGTGCTCGTCGCCGGGGTGTTCGCGCTGCAGGCGGTCCGTGACTCGGGCGCAGGTCTCATCGCGTCCCGAGCCGGACGAGCCGACGCCTCCCGGCGTCTGGGCGGGGCTTTCGGCCTCGCCTGGCGGTTGCAGGCGCCGACGGTGCTGGGCTGGACGATCGGAGGAGCGCTCGGTGGTCTGCTCGCAGGCGCGCTCGGGAGCGTGGTGAACAGTTCCCTCGCGCAGAACCCCGACCTGGCCGGGATCCGAGAGGCGATGCGCCGCATCGGCGCTGGTGGGTCCGGGCCGCTCACCTCTCTCTTCATCTCGGCGATCCTGTCCATCGTGGGCGTCCTGGCTGCTGCGGCGGCCGTGCAGGCCGTCATCCGGCTGCGTCAGGAGGAGGCGTCCGGCACGGCGGAGCTGATGCTCGCCACCCCGCTGTCCCGGGTGCGGTGGCTGTTGTCGTTCCTGGCCGTCGGGGCGATCGCTGTGGTCCTGGTCCTGCTGGCCGCGGCAGTCGCGGCCGGCCTGTCCGCGGTCTCGGCCGGCGAATCGGTCACGACCATCGGGGACTCGTTCTCCGCAGCGCTCGCGCAGTCGCCTGTCGCGCTGGTCTACCTGGGCGTCCTGGCCCTGGTGTTCGTGGTGCTGCCGAGCTGGACCGCGCCGGTCGGCTGGGCCGCTCTGGGCGTCGGCGCCTTCGTCGGGATCTTCGGCGGTCTCGTGCAGCTTCCGGAATGGCTGCGCCACCTGTCCCCGTTCGCCGATGCCCCTGTCGTGGTGGGCGACGTCGACTGGACCGGGGGATACTGGATGCTCGGCATCACGGTCGCCGCCCTCGCGGGTGCTGCGGTCCTGATCCGCCGCCGCGACCTGGCGCTCGGGTAGCCGGCACGAACGGGAGACGGGACGGTTCCATGGCCACAGACGAGACGGCGCTCGCCGAGGTGATGGAGCACTCCGCCGCGGTGCTGACGGCGGCCGGCTTCCCGAAGATGCCGGCGCGCGTGCTGATGGCGCTGACCGTGACGGAGGCGCCAGGGCTAACGGCCGCGGAGCTCGCCCAGCGCCTGGAGGTGAGCCCGGCCGCGATCTCCGGAGCCGTCCGCTACCTGCAGACGCTGGGGATCATCCGCCGGCTCGCGCAGACCGGGAGCCGACGGGACCGCTACGAGATCCCGAGCGACTGGTACGCGCTGATGGTCCGGAACAGCCCGATCTACGGCGTCCTGGCCGACCAGGCGGAGGCCGGACTCGCCGCTGTCGGCGATCCCGCCTCACCGGCGACCGAGCGGCTGCGCGACATGGCCGGCTTCTACCGGTTCATCCAGGGCCGGCTGCCGGAGATCATCGCGGAGTGGGAGCAGGTGCGCACCACCCGCAACGGCTGAGAACAGACGGACGGGTCCGGCCGACAGCTCTCAGAAGACGTACTCGAGCAGGTCGAGCCCGACCGAGCGCATCCCGTCGATGACGGCCAGGCGCTCCGGAAGGCTCGTGTCGTCGAAGTAGGTGGAGACGGCATAGGTCACGCCGGCGCGCGGACCGCGCAGTACGCCGACCTCGCTGCGCACGCCGTCGTCCGTCCCGGTCTTGTTGACGAGCAGGATGCCGTGCTCCGGGTGACGGTGCGAGTGCGGGTCCAAACCGAAAGCGCTGGAGACGAGCGAGAAGTCGCTGTTGAGCGACAGCCACGAGATGACCCGCTGGCTGGTGGCCGGGTTCACGATCTCGCCGCGGGCGAGCGCGGAGAACAGCCAGGTCAGCTCGTTCGCGCTGCCGACCGACAGCTGCGGGGCGTCGTCGGGGCCGCGGTGGTCGCGGACGAGGTCGAGCAGGGCGGTGCGGGTCAGCCCGAGCGACTCCGTGCGGGCGCTCACGGCCTCCAATCCGACTCGCCGAAGCAGGACGTTGGTCGCCAGGTTGTCGCTGCTGGCGCCGACCAGCGCGGCGAGGTCGGAGACCGGCAGCGACGGCACATGCAGGTGCTGCCAGATGCCGGAGTCGCCCGCGATGTCGCGCGGGTCGCGGTCGAGGTGCGCCAGGGGGCTCAGCTCGCCGGACTGCAGCCGCGCGGCCACCTCCACCAGGAGGAGGACCTTCCCGATGCTCGCGGTCGGCATGACGATGTGGTCGTCGACGGAGAACAGGACTGCTCCGGTGGCCAGGTCGGTCGCGCGTGCCGAGACCTGCACTCCCGCGACGGCGAGCCGTCCCAGCGCGTCGAAGCCGCGGCTGAACGTCTCGACGGATCCCGGGGCGCGGTGCCTGGCTCGTCCGGTCGTGGCCTGCCGTGCTCGGCGGGCGGACTCTTGAGCCTGGATCGTCACGGTGTCGCTGGGCCTTTCTTCCGAACAGGTTGCGTCTTCCGAGTCGGTTGTTCCGGAATCGCGGAGCACCACCCCGGCCCCGTCGGCGTCCGGCGAGGGTGCCCGCGGAGACGACAGGGACGATGTTACCCCGTGATCGGGGGTCATGGCCCGACCGATCCTCCTGAGAAGGTACTCATCACCAGATGGTCACGCGCTCCTCCGGCGCCAGCCAGAGACGGTCCCCTTCGGTCACGCCGAAGGTGTCGTAGAACGCCTCGATGTTGCGCACGATCTGGTTGCAGCGGAACTCGTTCGGAGCGTGCGGGTCGATCGCCAGCAGGCGGATGACCTCCTCGTCGCGGCCCTTCTGCTGCCAGGCCTGCGCCCAGGAGAGGAAGAACCGCTCCGCACCGGTCAGGCCGTCGATCACAGGCGGCTCCTGGCCGTCGAGCGACAGCAGGTAGGCCTTCCAGGCGATGCCGAGTCCGCCCAGGTCGCCGATGTTCTCGCCGATGGTGAGGGCTCCGTTGACGTGGTGCTCCGGCACCTGCGCCGGCGCGAGGGCGTTGTACTGCTCGATCAGGCTGGCCGTCCTCTCCTCGAACGCGGCCCGGTCGGCTTCCGTCCACCAGTCCTGGAGGCGCCCGTCGCCGTCGAACTTGGAGCCCTGGTCGTCGAACCCGTGGCCGATCTCGTGTCCGATGACCGCGCCGATCGCACCGTAGTCGGCCGCGGAGTCGCGGTCGGCGTCGAAGAACGGGAACTGCAGGATGGCCGCCGGGAACACGATCTCGTTGAAGCCGGGGTTGTAGTACGCGTTGATGGTCTGCGGGGTCATGAACCATTCGTCGCGGTCGATCGGCTTGCCGATCTTGCCCAGCTCGCGATTGAACTCGAACAGTGCTGCCGCGCGCACGTTGGCGACCAGGTTCGTCGGGTCGATCTCGAGGCTCGAGTAGTCGCGCCACTTCGCCGGGTAGCCGATCTTGGGCGTGAACTTCTCGAGCTTGTCGAGGGCGCGCTCGCGGGTCTGCTCGCCCATCCAGTCGAGGGTGCGGATGCTCTGCCGGTACGCCTCGATCAGGTTGGCGACCAGGGCATCCATCTGCTCCTTGGCCGCGGGCGGGAAGTGCGTCTCGACGTACGCGCGGCCGACCGCTTCGCCCATCGCGCCCTCGACGAGGGAGACGCCGCGCTTCCAGCGCGCCCTCATCTGCGGAGTTCCGGTCAGAGTGCGGCCATAGAAGTCGAAGTTCGCGTCGACGAAGTCGCCGGAGAGGTACGGCGCCGCACCGTGGATGACCTGCCAGGCCAGCCAGTCGCGCCAGGCCGCGAGGCGGTCCTCGGTGAGGAGGCCGGCGAGTCCGGACGTGAACGACGGCTGCCGGAGCACCACCTCGGCGAGCGCGTCCTGCGGCGCCCCGAGCGCCTTCGCCCAGAGGTCGAGATCGGGCGCCTCACCAGCCGCCGCGCCGCCGTCGAAGACCGCAGTGGCGTCGGCCCAACTGTAGAGGTTGTACGTCTTCTCGGAGTCGCGGGAGGCGACGTTGTCCCAGTGCTGGGCGGCGATCGCCGTCTCCAGGTCGAAGACGCGCTGGGCGCGGGCGGCGGCGTCATCCAGACCGGCCAGCTCGAACATGCGCTGGATGTGGGCGACGAACGCCTCGCGCACCGGTGCGAACCGCTCCTCACGGAAGTAGGACTCGTCGGGCAGCGAGATGCCGGACTGCTCCAGGAACACCAGGTAGCGCTCCGGGTCGCCCGGGTCGTTGTCGACGAACAGCTGGTAGAAGCCGCCGAGGCCACGGCGTTCCAGCTTTCCGACGGTCTCGAGCAGGCTCGGGATGCTGTCCACACCCTCGGCGAAGGTCAGCTCGTCCCGGATCGCCTCGACGCCGAGCGCGTCCACCCGCTCCTCGTCCATGAAGCTCGTGTAGAGGTCGCCGAATTTCCGCTCCTCTGTGCCCTCGTCGGCGCTCTGTGCGCGTTCGATGATCTCGTGGACCGCCTTCTCCGACTCTTCGGCCAGGATCATGAAGGAGCCCCAGCGCGCCTTGTCGGCCGGGATCTCCGTGCGGTCGAGCCACTTGCCGTTCACATGCCGGAACAGGTCGTCCTGCGGACGGGTCGCCTGGTCGAGTTCGTCGGTGTTGATGCCGGAGCTGGTGGTCCCGGAGCTGCTGGTGCCGGAGGTGCGGTTGCCGGAGTCGAGCGTCATGCGCCCAGCCTACGGGTCAGGCCGTTGCGCGGGCCAGCGACGCGAGGCGGCGGTAGGAGACCGCGAAGAGGGCGGCGAGCACGAGCTCCGCCAGGATCGACACCGTGCCGGAGAGACTCCAGAAGCCGGCGAACGAGAACCCGATGTTCACCACGGCGAGGACCCCGTACACCGCCGCGAACGCCCCGCTGAGCAGGGGACGGCTCGTCATCCGCCACCAGGGCCGTGCCTGCTGCACCGGTTCGCCCGGCCCGCGGAACAGCCTGCTCGCGAGGTACCAGGCGATCACCTGCAACACCGTCAGCACGATGGAGCCGGCCTCCGAGTGCAGCGCGTCGAACAGCAGGGTCAGGAGGGCGCTGATCGCGACGAGCACCGCGACGACAGCGGCCTTCCGGCCCGGAGTGGTGAAACGCATGGTGATCCTTCTGGTGCTGACCCCCAGGATGTCAGGCCCGCCCCGCGCGGCGCCGCAGGCTCGCCGCCCTCCCGGCGCAGCCCCGGCCCGGCCTGGGGCGGCGCAAAGGGGGAGTTCGTATGCTGGCCCGGTGACCGTCGCCCCCTCGCAGAACCCCTCCGCCGGACAGAACCCCTCCGGACAGGTGCCGCAGAAGGGGATGCTGCCGCCCGCCGGCTGGTACGGCGACCCGTACGACGGGCGCTTCCTGCGCTGGTGGAGCGGCGCCGGCTGGACGGCGTACACGTACCCGTTGCAGCAGCCGGCGCGGCCCGCGCGGCGGCCCCGCCCGCCGCGCAAGTGGATCGGGCGCTTCGGCGGCTGGATCATCGTCGGCGCGAGTGCGTTCATCTGGCTCTGGCTGTTCGGGTTCAGCCTGCTCCTCGGGGCCATCGCCCCTCACGCCCGCGACGACGGACCCGCGGTGCTCTCCCCGTACCTGCTGGTGACCGGCGCGGCGACCGTGGCCGCCGCCATCCTGTACACGATGGCCTACCGGCTGCGGCCGGAGGACGGTTTGACCGCCTCCCGGCTGGTCGTCATCGCGGGCGTCGGGGGCCTGGCAGCCACGCTGATCGCGGGGCCCGCCAACACACTGATCGACGTACTGGGTGGGGGGACGGCCGCGCACCCGAGCGGACTGGCGCTGGTCCTCGCGGGAGTCGTGGAGGAGCTGCTCAAGGTGAGCGCCGCTGTGATTCTCGCACTGAAGCTCCCGGTGAAGGACGCCCGCATCGGGCTCTTCGTCGGAGGCGCCGTCGGCCTCGGTTTCAGCGTCATCGAGAACCTGGGCTACCTCCAGGAGGCGTTCGCCCGCGGGCAGGAGAACGGTGCGGGCTTCGGGGTCTTCCTGGCGACCGTGATCGGACGCGAGCTGACGGGACCGTTCCTGCACCCGGTGTTCTCGGCGCTCCTCGGCGCGGCCGTCTTCGCCGCTGCGCGCGGCGGCCGCTTCCGGCTGTCGGTGAGCGTGGTGCTCGCCTACCTCGCCGTCGCCGCGGCCCACGGCATGTTCAACGGCGCCACCTGGCTCGCGCAGACCCTGCCGTGGCCGGACGGCGCACGCGGGGGAGCGCTGCTGCTGTTCGAGCTGCTGTTCGCCCTCTGCAGCGGACTCGCCTGGCTGCTCATCTCGCGGCGCATCCGGCGCAGGCGCGAAGAGGCCATCGCCCCTCACGCGTCATAACCCGGCGGTCGGCTCGTCGGTATCGGTGGATACAACCGATAAGAAATGAGCAGGACCATGACAACCATCGACAACACCCTGACCGCGCCACTACGTGGGGCGACCATCGGACAGGCGTTCTTCCGCTTCTGGGCGAAGTACGGCACCTTCACCGGTCGCGCAAGCGCCTCAGAGTTCTGGTGGGCGTACCTCTTCGTCGCTCTGCCCTCTGTGGCGTTCTCGGGGGCAACGCTCGCGGTGCAGCCGTTCACCTGGCTGGCCGGGCTGTGGAGCGTGGCGACCATCATCCCCATGCTCGCGGTGACGTGGCGGCGGCTCCACGACACGAACCGGTCGGGGGCGAACTGGTTCTGGGGCTTCATCCCGGTGGTCGGCTGGATCATCCTGATCGTCCAGCTCACGGGGAAGCCGAATCCCGCCGGTGAGCGCTTCGACGTGTAGCGGTTCCGCGTGAAGCGCTTCGACGTGTAGTAGTGCCGTCGGCCGCGCCTGTCCGCCGAGCGGGCAGGCGCGGCGGCGTCCTCCCCGGGGTCGGAGCCCCTCAGATCTCCTTGAGGCGCTCCGCCAGGTACCGGTCGAGGCCCTCCAGCGGAATGCGCTCCTGCTGCATCGAGTCGCGGTCGCGCACCGTCACGGCGTCGTCCTCGAGCGAGTCGAAGTCGACCGTGACCGCGAGCGGCGTGCCGATCTCGTCCTGGCGGCGGTAGCGACGGCCGATCGCGCCCGAGTCGTCGAAGTCGACATTGCGGCGCTTGCGGAGCCGGTCCGCGAGGCCGCGGGCCAGCGGCGAGAGCGCCTCGTTGCGGGACAGGGGCAGCACGGCGACCTTGACCGGCGCGAGGCGCGGGTCGAGCCGCAGGACGGTGCGCTTGTCGGTTCCGCCCTTGGCGTTGGGGACCTGCTCCTCGTCGTAGGCGTCGACCAGGAACGCCATCAGGGCGCGGGTCAGACCGAACGACGGCTCGATCACGAACGGCACGTAGCGCTCGTTCTTGTTCTGGTCGAAGTAGCTCAGGTCTTTGCCCGAGTGCTCGATGTGGGTCTTCAGATCGAAGTCGGTGCGGTTCGCGACACCCATCAGCTCGCCCCACTCGCTGCCGACGAAGTCGAACCGGTACTCGATGTCGATCGTGCGCTTGGAGTAGTGGGCCAGCGCGTCCTTCGGGTGCTCGAACCGGCGGATGTTCTCCGGCTTGATGCCGAGCTCGGTGAACCAGTCCCAGGCGAGGTCGATCCAGGTGTCGAACCACTGCTCGTCTGTGCCGGGCTCGACGAAGTACTCGATCTCCATCTGCTCGAACTCGCGCGTGCGGAAGATGAAGTTGCCCGGCGTGATCTCGTTGCGGAACGCCTTGCCGATCTGGCCGATGCCGAACGGCGGCTTCTTGCGGGAGGTCTGCAGCACCGACGCGAAGTCGGTGAAGATGCCCTGCGCCGTCTCCGGCCGCATGTAGTGCAGGCCGGACTCGTCGTCGACGACGCCGAGGAAGGTCTTCATCAGGCCCGAGAACTGGCGGATCGGCGTCCACTGGCCGACCTTGTCCGGGTGGTCCGGGTCCGGGATATCGTCGAGCCCGTTCTCCGGCGGGTGGCCGTGCTCGGCCTCGTACGCCTCGAAGAGGTGGTCGGCGCGGTACCGCTTGTGCGTGATCAGCGACTCGGTGAGCGGGTCGCTGAACACCTGGACGTGTCCGGAGGCCTCCCACACCGGGGTGGGCAGGATGATCGCCGAGTCGAGGCCCACCATGTCGCCGCGGCCGCGCACGAAGGCGTTCCACCATTCGCGCTTGATGTTCTCTTTGAGCTCGACGCCGAGGGGCCCGTAGTCCCACGCGGACCGGGTACCGCCGTAGATCTCACCGGAGGGGAAGACGAACCCGCGGTGCTGAGCCAGCGTGATGACGGAATCCAGTCTCGACGGTGCAGCCATGGTGCTCCCTGTGCGGTGGGTGTGTGGGGACCCCACCATCCTACTGAGGATGCGACCGCCGCCGCCCCGGGGCGGTTCTGGCCGCTCGAGTACCGGCGCCCACCGTCGGAGATGCGGGCTGCAGCGTCGGAGATTCGAGCCGGGTCTCGATCTCCCGAATTCAGGAGCAGGGATACGCCGCCGGCCGCTCAGCTGCCCGCGCGGTAGTCCTGCTCGAGGATCGCGTACACAGCGGTGTCGGTCCACTCGCCCTTGAAGATCTCGGTCTCGCGCAGCAGCGCCTCCTGGCGCATCCCGAGCCGTTCGCAGAGGCGGGCCGAGGCGTCGTTGCGCGCGTCCAGCTGGGCGAAGACGCGGTGCGCACCGAGGGTGTCGAAGCACAGCTCGAGAACGCGTTGCGCCGCTTCGCTGGCGTACCCCCGGCCGTGGACGGCCGGGTGGAACACCCAGCCCATCTCGAACTTGCCCCAGGTGGCGTTCTTGAGGAACAGGCTGATGTCGCCGATCACCCGGCCCCGTCCGCCCTCCTCCTCGGCGAGCTCGACCGCGAAGACGATCCCGTCGCCGTTCTCGGCCAGCCGGTTCATCGCGATGCGCTTGCGCAGGTGCTCCGCGGACTCGTCGTGGTCGTGAACCTCCCAGTAGAGGTAGCGGACGACGTCCTTCAGCTTCTGGTACGCGTGAACATCCTCCAGATCGCCCGTGTTGAGCGGGCGCAGGAGCAGGCGCTCGGTGCGCAGCGCCTCGGCGGAGTACGGAAGGTTGGTCGCGCCGTGCGGCGGGACGGTGGTGCTGGTGGCTTCATCGCTCACGGTCGCTCCTCGGGGTTCTGCGCGGTCGGGGTCAGGACGCCGCGGACTCGTCGTCCACGGCGGCGAGACGGGGGCGGATCGGCTCGGCCTCCACCTCGGCCTCCACTCCGAAGACTGCGGCGGCGCCGTCGATGAACGCCTGCGCATCGCCTTGACGGGCTAGTTCGCGGGCGCGCACGGACGGCGTGTGGAGCAGCACTCCGGCCAGGTGGCGGAGGGCGGCCTCGGTCTGCTCGCTGTCGTCGCCGCGGCTGCGCGCGCGTTCGATCTCGGCGTCCAGCACGCCGAACACGTGCTTGCGGAGTGCGACGAGGGCCGGGGTGACCTGCTGCTCGGTCGTCCGGGCGCGGTACTCGGCGGCGGCCGCGTCGACGATGCTGCGGGCGTCGTCGGCGGCCTGCAACTCCTTCAGCGGGGCGTGGAGGCTGATGGTCTCGAGGTCGAGCAGTTCGACGCCGAGCAGTTCGGCGGCGGCCGGGTCGACGTTGCGGGGGAGGCCGAGGTCGATGACGAGGCGGCGCTCCAGTGCGCCGCGCAGGGCGAGAGCCTGGGTGACGAGGGGCCGGGTGAGCACGTAGTCCGTGACCGCGGAGCACGTCACGACCAGGTCGCTCGCGGCGAGGGCCTCCACGAGGCCGTCGGCCGGCACCGCCTCGATGTCATGCGACCGCGCGAACTTCGGTGCACGTCCGGACGGCGAGTAGACGCGGACGTTCTTGACGCCGCGGTCGCGGAGGGCCGCCAGACTGGCGCCGGCGTACTTGCCCGTGCCCACCAGCAGCACGCGGGTCTGTGACCAGTCGCTGACGCGGCTCTCGGCGAGGTCCAGCGCGAGCCGGACCATCGAACGGCCGGCGCTCATGATGCCGGTGCGGTTCTTGACGCCGCGCGACGTCCGCGACGCCAGCTGGAAGAGGCGCTCCAGCTCGCTGGTCACCGAACCGGCGCTCCGGGCGGATTCGAGCGCCCGGCGCACCTGCCCGGCGATCTCGCCCTCGCCGACCACCACGGACTCCAGGCCGCTGGTGACGGCGAACAAGTGCTCGGCGACCGCGTGGTCGCTGTAGACGGCGCTGGCGCTGCGCAGCGTCTCGGGGTCGATCCCCGCGGCGCTGCTCACCGCATCCAGCACAGCTTCGGCCGACACCGCGCGGGCGGCGGGAAGCGGCTCGTCGATGTCCAGGTAGGCCTCGAAGCGGTTGCAGGTGGCCAGTACGACCGCGCCCGAGACGATGTCGCTGTGCTCCGCGAGTGCGGCCGTGACGGCCGGAGCGTGACGCTCGAGCCGTTCCAGGAGGTCGAAGTCCGCCGTCCGGTGACTCGACGAGAAGCACAGAAGCACGAAGAAAGCCTACGCTCGCGTCCGGCCAACCTCGAATCGGCCCTCAGCGGGCGATCAGCCCAGCATCCGCCCAGTCTGCGCACTGGCAGAATCGTGGGGTGACCTCCCTCTCTTCCGAGCATCCCCTCGCCTCCGGGCGCACCGCGTCCAGCCCGCTCGTCCGGGCCTACCAGGGCGACCGGCCGGAGGTGACGCCGGTCTGGTTCATGCGCCAGGCTGGACGCTCCCTGCCGGAGTACCGCGAACTGCGGGTGGGGACGCGGATGCTGGACGCGTGCCTGGACCCGGCGACGGCCAGCGAGATCACCCTGCAGCCCGTCCGCCGGCACGGTGTGGACGCGGGCATCTTCTTCAGCGACATCGTCGTGCCGCTCAAACTGGCGGGCGTGGATGTGGAGATCGTCGCAGGCAAGGGCCCCGTGTTCGCACAGGCGGTGCGGACCGCGGAGGACGTGGACCGGCTCACCGCGCTCGACCCCGCCTCTCTCGGCGACGACGTGTTCGCACCTATCCAGGAGGCGGTCCGGCTGACCATCGCCGAGCTCGGGGAGACCCCGCTCATCGGCTTCGCCGGCGCTCCGTTCACCCTCGCCGCGTACCTCGTGGAGGGTGGCCCCTCCAAGGACCACATCCGCGCTCGCACCCTGATGCACGCCGACCCGGACGCCTGGTCGCGGCTCATGGCCTGGACCGCGGACCTCTCCGGCGCGTTCCTGCGCGCCCAGGTGCAGGCGGGCGCCAGTGCCGCTCAGCTCTTCGACTCCTGGGCCGGCTCGCTCTCGTTGCACGACTACGTCACGCATGTGGCGCCGGCATCGGCGCGGGCGCTGTCCCACGTGCGCGATCTGGCGTACGTGCTGCCGGGCGCGGAGGCGGTGGACGGCGAGGAGGCCACGGCCGCGGTCGCCGAGCTGCGCAACGTGCCGCTCGTGCACTTCGGTGTCGGCACGGGCGAGCTGCTCAAGGCGATGCACGAGGTGGGAGCGGACACCGTCGGCGTCGACTACCGGATCCCGCTCGACGAGGCCAGCCGCCGTCTGGGGCACGTCGTCCCCGTGCAGGGCAACGTCGATCCCGCCATGCTGGACGCCCCGTGGCCGGTGCTCGAGGCGCATGTCCTCGACGTCCTCGACCGCGGCAGGGAGGCTCCCTCCCACGTCCTCAACCTCGGCCACGGCGTTCCGCCGGAGACCGACCCGACCGTTCTCACACGCCTCGTCGAGCTCGTCCACGGGTGGCGCCCGGAATGAGCGACGAGCTGGGCGAGGAGATCCGGCACGTCGTGGAGGCGCCGGCCACCCGCGTCGTCGTGGTCGGCGGTGGTATGGCCGGTCTGGTCGTCGCGCGGGAGTGCGCCCGTCCCGGCTTCGAGGTGACGCTGCTTGAGGCCTCCCAGCGCGTCGGCGGAAGCGTCGCGCCGCTGCCGCTCGGTGGGATGACGCTGGATGCGGGGGCGGAGAGCTTCGCCACCCGCGGCGGCCACGTCGCCGGGCTCCTGCACGACCTCGGTCTCGATGACGACGTCGTCCAGCCGAACCCGTCCGGGGCATGGGTGCGGCACGGTTCGCGCTCTGTGCCCCTCCCGAAGGCGGGACTGCTCGGCATCCCGAGCTCACCCCTGGCGAAGGATGTGGCGGCAGCGATCGGCTGGCCCGGAGCGTTCCGCGCCTACCTCGACCGGATCATCCCCGTCCTGAAGGTCGGTCAGGAGCGTCAGCTGGGCGCCCTCGTCCGCAAGCGGATGGGCCGAAAGGTCCTCGACCTGCTGGTCGCTCCCGTCGCGACCGGTGTGTACTCGGCCGCGCCGGACGATCTGGATGTGGATGTCGTCGCGCCGGGCCTGAACGCAGCGCTGACGCGGCTGGGGTCGCTCTCCGGCGCGGTCGGCGAACTGCGGTCTGCAGCGAAGGCCGGAAGTGCGGTGGGCGGGATCCGCGGCGGCATGTGGCGGCTGCCGGAGGCGCTCGCCGCCGAGATCGCGGGCCGGGGTGGGAAGGTCCTGACCGGCGTCCGGGTCGTCGCCGTCGAGTCTTGGCGCGCGAACAGTGCGGAGAATGCGCCGGACGTGGCCGAGCTCGAACGACCGGGCCACTGGCTCGTGCGCACGGAAGAAGGGGAGGAGCTCACCGCCGACGCCGTCGTGCTCGCCTCCCCGGCCGACGCCTCCCTCGACCTGCTGGCTTCGCTCGATCCGGCGCTCGCCGCACTGCGCGACCTGGACTGGCCGCCCGCGTCCAGCGTCGAGCTGGTCACCCTCGTGATCGACGACGACCGGCTGGCGACGACCCCGGTCGGGACCGGCGTGCTCGTCGCCGACGTGCCGGGGACCGACGTGCGCGCCAAGGCGATGACGCACTCGAGCGCCAAGTGGGCCTGGGTCGCGGAGGCAGCGGGCGGCCGTCACGTGGTCCGCCTCTCCTACGGCCGCGCCGGACGGACGGACGCCACCAGCGGTCTCGCCGACGCGCAGCTCCGCGCGCAGGCGGTGGCCGACGCGTCCCTCCTGCTCAATATTCCGATCGCGGAATCCTCTGTGACGGCATTCGCCCGGACCCCCTGGACGAACGCCCTCCCGTATGCGACAGTGGGGCAGCGGGAACGCATCGAGCGGGTCCGCACCGAGGTCGACGGTGTCGAGGGTCTCGAAGTCACCGGGTCCTGGCTGACCGGCACGGGCCTCGCCTCCGTCATCCCGGATGCGCGCCGGGCGGCCGAGCGCGTACGAGGTCTACGGTGGAGAGCCCTGACCGACGCCCTCCAGGCCGACACGCAAAACGACACCAGGACTGACAGACAGACGGACTGACCGACAGGGAGACGGAATGCGCGGCAAGATCCTCTTCGTCACCGGAGCAGCGGTGGGCTTCGTGCTCGGCGCTCGGGCCGGACGCGAGCGCTACGACCAGATCAAGGCCGCGGCGACCAAGGTCTGGGAATCCCCCGGAGTGCAGAAGCAGGTCCACTCCGTCGAGGACTTCGTGGCCGAGAAGGTGGGCGAGTTCCCCGAGACCGTCTACATCACCGTCAAGAAGCTCGTGGTCCAGGCGAACCGCCGGCGTCGCGAGTCGCGGGCCCCGTATCCGTCGCCCGCCGCGGAGGCCGCCCTGCTCGCCGGAGACGGTGCCCGCCCCGGCGGCTCCTGACCGGAGTACTGTACGGGAAGCGACGAGGGGAGACGCGATGACCGACCGTGAACGGGCCGACAGTGCGCGGACGAAGTCCCTTGCGCAGCTGATCTCCGACCTGCCCACGCTGTTCGTCGGGCTGCTGAAGGCCGAGCTGAACCACCTGAAGGCCGAGTTCGCCGGGAAGGCGAAGTATGCCGGTGTCGGCATAGGGCTGCTCGCGGTCGCCGCGCTGCTGCTCTTCTACGGGCTCGGTGCGCTGATCGCCGCCGCCATCCTCGGGATCGCGGTCGCGCTTCCCGCCTGGGCCGCTGCCCTGATCGTGTTCGGCGCGCTCGTCGTGATCGCCGTCGTACTCGCCCTGATCGGCATCCGCTCGTTCAAGAAGATGGACGGCGTGGCACCGTCGCAGACCATCGACAGCATCAAAGAGGACGCCGACGCGCTGAAAGGACTGGGCAAGTATGACAACTGACCGCAGCGACGTCGAACGAGCCCGCGCCGATCTGGCCGCGACCATGGCGGCGATCGAGTACAAGCTCAACGTGCCCAAGCGCACCGGGGAGCGCATCCAGCGCCTCCGGAAGGAGAACCCGGCAGCACTCGCCGCGCTCGTTGCGGGAGCCGCGGCCGTGGCGGCCGGTGCGGTCTGGGGCATCGTGCGTCTCATCCGCCGGTGAGCGGCCGTCCTTTTTTGGCCTTCCCAGGTTTCAGAGGGAGACTGTGGGTATGAGTACCCCGGCTGCCGTTCCGGCAGAGTCGTCCGCCCCCGACACCCCCGAAGAGAACCCGACCGGCTTCACCCTGTGGGCCGTCCTGCGCCGCGATCCCGCGCGGCCCGACGACCTCGACGGCACCGATGTGCCGGCCGCGGTGGAGGAGCTGGAGGGCGTGATCGCCGACATCGAGCTGCAGGGGGTCACCACCCGCGGCCTGTACGACGTGTCGGGTCTGCGCGCCGACGCCGACATCATGATCTGGCTGCACGGCCCGGAGGCCGAGAGCCTGCAGTGGGGTCTCCGTCAGCTGCGCCGGACCCGTCTGCTCAAGGCGCTCCTGCCCACGTGGAACGCGATGGGCGTCCACCGTGACGCCGAGTTCAACAAGTCGCACGTGCCCGGCTTCCTGCGCGGCAAGGAGGCGCGGAACTGGCTCTGCGTCTACCCGTTCGTGCGCAGCTACGAGTGGTACCTGCTCCCCGACGAGGAGCGCTCCGCGATGCTGGCCCAGCACGGCCGCAAGGGCGCCGCCTTCCGTTCGGTCCTCGCCAACACGGTGGCTTCGTTCGCCCTCGGCGACTACGAGTGGATCCTGCCGCTGGAGGCCGACGAGCTGACCGACCTCGTCGACTTGATGCGCGAGCTGCGCTACACCGATGCGCGCCGCCACGTGCGCGAAGAGGTCCCGTTCTTCACCGGCCGTCGGGTCCAGCCGGCCGAGGTCGTGGAGGTCCTGCAGTGACGGATGCCCAGACCAGCGGTGCGCAGACCACGGGTGCGCAGACGAGCCGGCGTGTGCTGGGTGCGACCCCGGCCGCGGCCGCCGGTCCCGAGCACGTCACCGAGCCGACCGCGTACGACGCCATCCTGCTCGCGGGCTTCGGCGGCCCCGAGGGGCAGGACGACGTCATCCCGTTCCTGCGCAATGTCACGCGCGGCCGCGGCATCCCGGAGGAGCGCCTCGAGGAGGTCGCCCACCACTACCGCCACTTCGGCGGCGTCAGCCCGATCAACGACCAGAACCGCGAGCTGAAGGCGGCGCTGGAGGCCGAGCTCGCCGAGCGCGGAATCGATCTGCCGGTGCTCTGGGGCAACCGCAACTGGGACCCGTACCTGGCCGACGCGCTGCGCGAGGCCGACGAGCGCGGCTTCACGAAGCTGATCGCGATCACGACCAGCGCGTACTCCTCCTACTCGAGCTGCCGTCAGTACCGCGAGGACTTCGCGGGCGCACTGGAGGCCACGGGTCTCGAAGGACGCATCCAGATCGACAAGGTGCGCCAGTTCTTCGACCACCCCGGCTTCGTCGAGCCGTTCATCGAGGGCGTCCGCACCGCCATCGACGAGCTGCAGGTGAAGCTGCCGGGCCTCGACCCGGCGACCGAGGTGCGCATCCTGTACTCGACGCACTCCATCCCGTCGTCCGATGCGGCGAAGTCCGGGCCGGCCGAGCGCGCCTTCGGCGAGGGCGGCGCGTACGCCGCGCAGCACTTGGCGGTCGCTGAAGTGGTCACGCACGCCGCGACGGGCGGCACCGTCGGGTGGGATCTGGTCTACCAGTCCCGGTCCGGCCCGCCGTCGATGCCGTGGCTGGAGCCCGACATCAACGACCGGATCGCGGAGCTCCCCGCGCTCGGCGTCAAGGCCGTCGTCATCGTGCCGCTGGGTTTCGTGAGCGACCACATGGAGGTGCTCTGGGACCTCGACAACGAGGCGATGGAGACCAGCGACGAGCACGGTCTGGTGGCCGTCCGCGTGCCGACACCGGGAACCCATGCGGCCTACGTGAAGGGGCTGGTCGACCTGGTGCTGGAGCGCCGCGACGGCGTACCCGTCGAGCAGCGCCCCGCGGTCACCGCGCTCGGGCCCTGGTACGACGTCTGCCGCCCGGGATGCTGCGAGAACGTCAGGCTGGGCTTCAAGCCGGCCGCGGCGGGACTGGCGCCGTGACCGGGTCCGTGACGAGGGTCGACGGCGCCGCCGAGCGCCGCGAGGGCGTGCTGCGCATCGGGACGCGCGGCAGCGCCCTGGCGGTCGCGCAGACGACGGCGGTCGCCCACTCGATCGCCCGCGCGACCGGCGCCGATGTCGAGATCGTCACGGTGACCACCCACGGCGACACCTCGCGCGAGTCGCTCGCCCAGCTGGGCGGCACCGGTGTCTTCGCCACGGCCCTGCGCGACGCGCTCCGTTCCGGCGAGGTCGACCTGGTGGTGCACTCGCTCAAAGACCTGCCGACCGCACCGGCGCCCGGGCTCGTGATCGGCGCCATCCCGAAGCGTGCCGACGCCCGCGACACCCTCTGCGCCCGCGACGGTCTCACCCTCGAGACGCTGCCAGAGGGCGCCCGGGTCGGCACCGGCTCCCCGCGACGCGTCGCGCAGCTGAAGGCCCAGCGTCCGGACCTCGACATCCTCGACCTCCGCGGTAACATCGACACCCGGCTCGGGACCGTCGCCTCCGGAGACCTGGACGCGGTCGTGCTCGCCGCCGCCGGCCTCGGCCGCATCGACCGGCTCGACGCGGTGACCGACTTCTTCCCGCTGTCCCTCATGCCGACGGCACCCGGTCAGGGCGCGCTCGCCCTCGAGGTGCGCGCCGGCGACGAAACGGGCCGCGGCCCGATCGCCCGCGCGCTCTCCGCGGTCGACCACGTGACCAGCCATGCGTCGGTGACGGCCGAGCGGGTCGTCCTCGCCGGCCTCGAAGCGGGATGCGCGGCTCCCATCGGCGCCACCGCTCTCGTCGACGACGGACTCCTGTTCCTCACCGCGACGGTCTACCGGCCCGACGGCTCGGAGCAGCTCACCGCCTCCCACGCCGCGACCCCCGACTCGCTCGGCGCCGCCCACCTCGACGAGGCCGCACGCGATGTCGGCGCCCGCGTGGTGGCGGAGCTGCTGCAGGCGGGCGCCGCCGGCCTGGCCCCGCTGGGGAGCTCACGATGACGAACACGGCCCCCACCCCGAAACCGCTGGCCGGCTGGCGCGTGCTCGTGCCGCGCGGCGGCCCCTGGGGCGACTCCGTGGCGGCCGACCTGCGCTCCAAGGGCGCTTCGCCCGTCGTCGCGGCGATGATCAACTTCGCTCCGACGGCCGACGCCCCGGCCCTCGAGGCGGCGCTCGCTCGCCTCGCCGCCGGCGAGTTCGACTGGATGACCGTCACCAGCGCGACGACCGTCGACGTGCTCAGCGCGCAGCGCGTCGTCGTGCCGCCGACCACCCGCGTCGCGGCCGTCGGCGAGACCACCGCCGCCGCTCTCGCCGCCGCAGGCTACCGGGTCGACCTGGTGCCGGCCGAGGACAACTCCGCGCGCGGCCTCCTCGCCGAGTGGGAGGCGGCCACCCAGGGCGCGTTCCCGCTGCGCATCCTCACCCTCCGCTCGGAGATCGCGAAGCCCCTCCTCACCGAGGGGCTGCGCCGCATCGGGCACGACGTGGAGTCCGTGGTCGCCTACCGCACCGTCGGCGTGTCCGTCCCGGAGAGCGTCGTGGCCGAGGTCCGCGAGGGGCTGTTCCAGGCCATCCTGGTCACCAGCGGTTCCGTCGCCGAGCAGGTGCAGCAGCAGCTCGGGCCGGTTCCCGAGTCGACGCTCATCGCGGCGATCGGCCCGCAGACGGCCCGCGACGCGCGCTCGTTCGGTCTCCGGGTCGACGTCATCGCCGCCGAGCGCACCGCCGCCTCCCTCATCGACGCCGTCGTGAAGGTGGCGCAGTCTCGCGCCGTCGACACGGACGAATACGACTACTGACCCCCTCCGTCCGCCATGCGGCGGGCCTTCAGCCACGCGGGCGTAGGCTGATGTGAGTGAGTGAACTGCATCCCGTCATCCGCCCCCGACGGCTGCGGCAGTCTCAGGCCATGCGCCGGCTGACCGCGGAGACCCGCCTCCACCCTTCTGAGCTGATCCTCCCGCTGTTCGTGCGAGAGGGCGCCGCCGAGCCGGTACCGATCGGCTCGATGCCGGGCGTCTCGCAGCACAGCCTCGACTCGCTCAAACGCGTCGCGAACCAGGCGGCCGAGGCCGGCGTCGGCGGTCTGATGCTGTTCGGCGTGCCGGAGACCCGTGACGCCGTCGGCTCGGCGGCGACCGACCCGGAGGGCATCCTCAATGTGGCGACGCGCGTGCTCGCCGACGAGGTGGGCGACGCGCTCGTGGTGCAGACCGACCTCTGCCTGGACGAGTTCACCGACCACGGACACTGCGGCGTCCTGGATGCCCGCGGCCGCGTCGACAACGACGCCACCCTCCTGCGCTACCGCGACATGGCCGTCGCCCAAGCCGAAGCGGGCTCGCAGCTGCTCGGTCTGAGCGGGATGATGGACGGCCAGGTCGCCGCCGTGCGTGAGGCGCTCGACGACGCCGGCCACACCGATGTCGTGATCCTGGCCTACGCGGCCAAGTATGCTTCCGGTTTCTACGGTCCCTTCCGCGAAGCGGTCGACTCGCAGCTCTCCGGCGACCGCCGCGCCTACCAGCAGGACCCGGCGAACCGCCGCGAGGGGCTGCGCGAGGCGCGCCTCGACCTGGAGGAGGGCGCGGACATCCTCATGGTGAAGCCCGCGCTCAGCTACCTCGACGTGCTGAGCGATGTCGCCGAGCTGAGCGACGTGCCGGTCTGGGCGTACCAGGTCTCCGGCGAGTACGCGATGGTGGAGGCCGCCGCCGCCAACGGCTGGATCGACCGCAACCGCATCATCGAGGAGACCCTCGTCGGTGCGAAGCGCGCAGGAGCCGACGCGATCATGACCTACTGGGCGACCGAAGTGGCGGGATGGCTGCGATGACCGACGTGAATACGAAACAGTTCGACAACACTGAGCAGTTCGAGCGCGCGCAGCGCGTGATCCCGGGCGGCGTCAACTCGCCGGTGCGGGCCTACGGATCGGTCGGCGGCACGCCGCGCTTCCTCGTGTCGGCCCGCGGTCCGTACGTGACGGATGCGGAG
Organism: Leifsonia sp. SIMBA_070; assembly: GCF_046534635.1. NCBI lineage: Bacteria > Bacillati > Actinomycetota > Actinomycetes > Micrococcales > Microbacteriaceae > Leifsonia > Leifsonia sp. SIMBA_070. Next base: position 393,088 of record NZ_JAWRYK010000002.1, read on the forward strand.
GGTCGCGAGTACGTCGACCTCGTCGCGTCGTGGGGTCCGGCCATCCTGGGCCACGCCCATCCCGCCGTCGTTCAGGCGGTGCAGGAGGCCGCCGCGCGCGGCCTGTCGTTCGGCGCGTCGACCCCGGCCGAGACGCAGCTCGCCGAGGCCGTGATCGCGCGCGTCCCGTTCGTCGAGAAACTGCGCCTGGTGTCCACGGGCACCGAGGCGACGATGAGCGCCATCCGCCTGGCTCGCGGTTTCACCGGTCGGCCGCTTCTGATCAAGTTCGCCGGCCATTACCACGGCCACTCCGACAGCCTCCTCGCCGAGGCCGGTTCGGGCCTCGCGACGCTCGCACTGCCCGGCTCCGCCGGCGTCACCGAGGCGACGGCGGCGCAGACGATCGTGCTGCCCTACAACGACCTGGATGCGGTCCGCGCGGTCTTCGAGGCCCAGGGCCCCGATATCGCGGCCGTCATCACCGAGGCCGCTGCCGCCAACATGGGCGTCGTCCCGCCGGACGAGGGCTTCAACGCCGCCCTCACCGACCTTGCGCATGAGTTCGGTGCGCTGCTCATCCTGGACGAGGTGCTGACCGGCTTCCGCGTCGGCGAGGCGGGATTCTGGGGGCTCGACCGCGGCTATACGCCCGACCTGGTCACCTTCGGCAAGGTCATCGGCGGCGGGATGCCGCTGGCGGCCCTCGGCGGACGGGCGGAGCTCATGGACTTCCTGGCGCCGGCCGGTCCGGTCTACCAGGCGGGCACGCTCTCCGGGAACCCGGTCGCCGTCGCGGCGGGTCTCACGACACTGCAGTACGCGGATGCCGCGGTGTACGCCCGGCTCGACGAGGTCGCGGCCACGCTGTCGGCCGGAGTGTCGGAGGCCCTGAGCGGTGCAGGCGTCGCGCACCGCGTGCAGCGTGCGGGCAACCTGTTCAGCTTCGTCTTCGGCGACTTCGACCGCGCCCCGCGCACCTATGCCGAGGTCCAGCGTCAGGAGGCGTTCCGCTACCGCGCGTTCTTCCACGCCATGCTCGACCAGGGCGTCTCGCTCCCGCCGAGCGTCTTCGAGGCGTGGTTCGTCACCGCCGCCCACGACGACGCCGCCGTCTCCCGCATCCTCGACGCCCTCCCCGCCGCGGCGCGCGCCGCCGCCTCCGCCACACCTCCCGCTCCCTGACCCGTCCCGTCCCTTTTTCGTCGAAGTGCACCTTGTTGCGCACCTCCACGGCGTGTTGCCCGCAACGACGTGCACTTCGACGAAAGGACGGGACGGGACGGGACGGGTTACGCGTCGGGGGCGGCCGGCTCGCGCGACAGCGACTCGACGTAGGTGTACGTCGCCGAGGCGGGCCAGCCGTCGGCGTCGAGCAGCGCGTACACGTCGAAGTTCAGAGTGCCTCCACCGCCCGCTGCGCGGCGGAGCGTGCGCGGCGGGGCGTCCGACGACGACCGCACCGTGACCGTCTGCGGCTCAGCCCCCGAACGCAGAAGGCGGGCGCGGAAGGTGGTGGTCCGGGTCATCCCACCACTCTCCCACGCCCGCCCGGAGGACGGGACCGGAGTCCCTAGGCTTGGCCGTGCGACTCCCGCGAGCGGCGCGACAGCGAGTCGATGATGACCGCGAGCAGCAGCACCGCGCCGGTGATCATGAAGCGGTACGACGAGTCCAGGTTCATCAGCGTCAGGCCGTTCGAGATCGACTGGATGACCAGGATGCCGAGCAGCGCCGACCACGCCGAACCACGTCCGCCGAAGAGGCTCGTGCCGCCGATGACCGCAGCCGCGATGGCGTTCAGGTTGGTGTCCGTGCCTCCAGACGACGCGCTCACCGAGGCGAGGCGGGCGGCGGCGAGGATCCCGCCGACAGCGGCGAAGGTCGACGTCAGGATGAACACGCTGATGAACACGCGATTCACCTTGATGCCGGCGCGGCGGGCCGCCTCGACCGAGCCGCCGACGGCGAACACCGAACGTCCCCAGCGGGTGCGCGTGAGGAAGAAGTTCATCACGATCACCAGCACCACGAAGAAGAGGAACATCGCGCCGGTGCCGCGGTCGGTGGACAGATACCACACGCTGATGCAGAGGCCCACGAGCAGGAGGGCCGCCTTGATCAGGACGATGGACATCGACCCCTCGGAGAGCCCTGCGCTGCGTCGCCGGACGTTGCGGCGCCAGTCCGAGAAGAACATCGCGCCGGCCGCGATCACCGCGAGCGCGTACGCCGCCCAGGGCGGGAGGAACCACTGCTGCGCGAACTGCACGATCCACGAGTCGTATGGCAGGTTGATCGAGCTGTTCGGCCCGAGGATCCACAGCTGGAGGCCGAGGAAGCCGAGCAGACCGGCCAGCGTGATCACGAAGCTCGGCACGCCGAACCGGGTGAACAGGAAGCCGTAGAGCAGGCCGATCGCCGATCCGGCCAGGATGGCGACGATCAGCGTGAGCCAGAGCGGCCAGTGCAGCTGCGTAAAGCCGACGCCGAGGATGGCCGCCGCCACACCGCTGACCGAGCCGACGGACAGGTCGATCTGGCCGAGCAGCAGCACCAGGACGATTCCGATCGAGATCGTTCCGATGGCCGCGCACTGCAGGGTCAGGTTGACCAGGTTATTGGCGCTGAGGAAGTTGGGATTGAGGATCTGGAAGACGACCCAGATCACCACCAGGCCGATGACGACCGGGAGCGATCCGAGGTCTCCGCCGCGTACCCGGCGGCCGAACGCGCGGACCGCGCCGCCCAGTCCTTCGTCGCGGATGAGCCGCTCGTCCTGGAGGTCGGCCGCGAGTTCGGCCGGGGTCTCGGGCGCCTGGGGCGCTGTCTTGCTCATGCTTCCGGGCTCCGTTCGGTGGATTCTTCGGCCTCCATCAACCGCTCGGCGCGGCGCACCACGACGTTGTCGGTCGCGCCGGTGATGGCGGAGATGATGTCCTCGTAGCTGACGTCCGGCACGCGGAAGTCGCCGTTGTTGCGTCCGAGCCGCAGCACGGCCACCCGGTCGGCGACCGCCTGCACGTCCGCCATGTTGTGGCTGATCAGGATGACGCCCAGCCCGCGCTCGCGGAGGCGCTCGATGAGGTTCAGCACCTCGGCGGTCTGCGCGACACCGAGTGCGGCGGTCGGCTCGTCGAGGATGACGACCCGGGGGTCGCCGATCAGGGAGCGGGCGATCGCGACGGTCTGCCGCTGGCCGCCGGAGAGCGACGCGACGGCGATGCGGACGGAGGGGATGCGCGCGGAGAGCTGCCGCAGCAGGCTCCAGGAGCGCTTCTCCATCTCCTCCTCGTCGAGCGTCCCCTTGCTGATCTCGCGCCCGAGGAACAGGTTCGAGACGACGTCGAGGTTGTCGCAGAGGGCGAGGTCCTGGAAGACGGTCGCGATGCCGAGTTCGCGGGAGGCCGCCGGCGAGGGGATGTTCACCACCTGACCGTCGAACTCGATGGTGCCCGCGTCCTGCGGGTGCACTCCGGCGAGGATCTTGACGAGCGTCGACTTGCCGGCGCCGTTGTCGCCGACGAGGGCGACGACTTCGCCGGGGTAGACGTCGAGGTGGATGTCGGTGAGCGCTTGGACGGCGCCGAAGCCTTTCGAGACCCCGCGGAGCGAGAGGACGGGGCGGCGGTCCGACCGCTGCTCGTCCACGATGGCGGATTCCATGGTCACGGCGTTCTCCTTCGAGCTGTGCGCAGCATGCTTCCTGTTCTCAGGGTAGAGCGGAATGGGGTGTTCTGAACTGCCCGGCCCGGGAGGCACCCTCTCGGGTGAGGGGCGCATCCCGGGCCGGGCGGTGTGAATCGGTGTTACTTGATGCCGTACTTGTCGCAGTCGGCCTTGTAGTCCGCGGTGCAGATCTGAGAGGCGGAGTTCGGACCGTAGAACTCGTCCTTCACCACCGTGCTCTCGATGTTGTCCGTCGTGACCGCGACCGGCGTGAGCAGGAACGACTGGATCGCCGCGCCCCCCGCGGTGTTGACCGTGGTGTCGCCCTTCGGCTTGTCGCCCTTGGTCAGGTCGACCGCCAGCTCAGCAGCCTTCTCGGCCTCCGGCTTCAGCGCCTTGTAGACGGTCATGTACTGGTCGCCGGCGAGGATCCGCTGGATGCCCGCGAGCTCGGCGTCCTGTCCGGTGACCGGGGGGAGCGGGCTCAGGTTGGCCGCCTTCATGGCCGCGATGGCGCCGCCGCCGGTACCGTCATTTGCCGCGTACACGCCCTTGATCTGGTCCTTGAACTGCGAGACCTGGCCGGACACCCAGTCCTGGGCCTTGGCGGGGTCCCATCCGGGGGTGTCGAACTCGGCCAGCACCTTGTAGCCGCTGGAGTCGATGACGCTGTGCGCGCCCTTCTTGAACAGGGTGGCGTTGTTGTCGGTCGGCGAGCCGTTGACCATCAGGATGCCGGCGCCGGAAGCGACACCGTCCTTCTTCAGCTTGTCGACGAGTGCCTGGCCCTGCAGCTTTCCGACCTTCTCGTTGTCGAACGAGATGTAGTAGTTGCTGTCGGGGCTGTTGATCAGGCGGTCGTAGGAGATGACGGGAACGTTCTTGGCCTTGGCCTCTCCGACGATGGAGGCGGCGGCCTCACCGTCGAACGGGTCGAGGACGAGGACCTTGACACCCTGGGTCAGCATGGATTCCGCCTGCTGCTGCTGCTTGCTGGCGTCACCGTCCGCATTCGCGTAGAGGACCTTGCAGCCGGAGCAGAGGTCCTTGACCTTCGCCTCGAAGTACGGCTTGTCCGCCGCCTCATAGCGGGCGGTGACGGAGTCGGGCAGCAGGAGGCCGATCGATGCGCTCGAGGCATCCTTGGTGCTCGAGCCGGAGCTGTTGCCGGAACCGTTGGAACACGCTGTGAGGGATAGGGCTGTGAGCAGGATCGCGGCCGACGCGATGACCCCTCTCTTGGTGGCGATCTTCATTGAAAAACCTCCGATTCGGAACCGCCTTCGTTGGCGGCTGGGTTGAGTGTGCCAGGTGGGGCTTTTGGCGTCAAGACTTGAAGCCAACCGATTGAGTAACGGTTCGCGCCCGATTCGGGGGACACCGTGCAAGCGCGATCAGTAGGAGACGCCGCCGGAGGTGATCGACACGCAGTCCACGGCGTATGCGACGGCCCCCAGGGCGGCCGCGCGCGTGCCGAGCTGGCCCTGGACGATGTCGGGCATGAGGTCCGGATTGACGATGATCGATCGCTCCACAGCGTGCCGCATCGGGCCGAGCAGCAACTCCCCGGCACGTGCGAGTTCGCCGCCGACGACGACCCGTTCCGGATCGAGCAGGTTGCACAGGTTGGCGGTGGCCACGCCGATGTGGCGGCCCGCGTCCGCGATCGCCCGGATGCAGCGCGCGTCGCCCGCCATCGCCTGCAGCACCACGTCGCCGAGCTTGAGACTTCCGAGGTGGTCGCGCAGCTCGTCCAGGATGGCGGGGCCGCCGGCGAGCGCCTCCAGGCATCCCCGGTTTCCGCAGCGGCAGAGCGGCCCGTTCTCACGGATCGTGGTGTGGCCGAACTCGCCGGCGACGCCGTGATTGCCCCGGTAGATCTGGCCGTTCAGCAGCAGACCGGCTCCGATCCCGTCGCCGATGTCCAGCGTGATCGTGTTCCGCTTGCCGCGGCCCGCGCCGAACCGGGACTCCCCGAGGGCGCCGAGATTGGCGGAGTTGTCGATGAAGACCGGTCGTTTGACGCGCCGCTCCATGGACTCCGCGACCACCACGCCGTCCCAGCCGCGCATGATGCCGCTGCGCGCGATGGTGCCCGTCGCCCGGTCGATCGGGGCGGGGAGGGCGATGCCGACGGCGAGCAGGTCGTCGCGGGAGGCATCCACCGACTCCAGCATGTCGTTCAGCAGCAGGGACACTTTGTCGAGTTCGTTGTCCGCCCGGTGGTCGCGCGCCAGGGGCATGTGGTTCTCGGCGACGACGGTGTGCGCGACATCCGCCAGGGCGACCCGGAGGTGCCGGGTCGAGAAGTGGACGCCGACCACCAGTCCGAGCGCGTGCGCCAGGGTCACATGCTGGGCGCGGCGGCCGGAGCGGATGCTCTGCGCGGTGTGCAGGACGCCGGAGGTGGAGAGCTCCTTGACGATGTTGGAAACCGTTGCGGGGGAGAGCCCAGTGGCACCGGCGAGCTCGACCTGCGTCAGCCCCCCGTGCTTCTTGATGGCGTCGACGATGCGGGCTCGGTTGGCTTCACGAAGTGAAGTCTGCGAACCCGGAGTTCGTCGCTGCGTTGCCACGACGAGAAGGATACATGCCGGAGCAGGGACCCCATCTCTTTCTGAATGTGATGGCTTTGTGAGCTTCCTATGACCCGTTGGGGCGGTCGGCTTGGCAGGATAGACCTATGGCCGACCTGCACGTTCACCCCGACCGCTTGGAGATCCGCCTCACGCGGGCCGAGAGGGTGCTGGCCATGAAGCGCGACGACCTGGTGGTCCCCCGCGACAGCATCCGCTCCGTCGCCATCACCGAGGACCCGTGGATCTGGATCCGCGGCATCCGGGCGCCCGGTGCCGCAGTGCCGCTCACCCTGTCGCTCGGCACCTGGAAGTTCCACGGAGGAAAGGACTTCCTGCTCATCAAGGGCAAGCAGCGTGCCGCCGTCGTCATCGACCTCGACGGCGAGGAGTATTCGCGCATCATCGTCTCCACGCCCCACGCCGCTCGGCTGGTGGAGGCGCTGCGCGTCGACGGAAGCGAGCTGGCCGCCGAGGGCGGCGTCATCGACTGACAGGTCGCGGCGATCACGAACAGGACGACACCATGGAGACGCTGAACAGCACGTGCGTCATCTCCGGGGGCGGACCTGCCGGGATGATGCTCGGACTGATCCTCGCGCGCAACGGTGTGGAGGTGGTGGTCGTCGAGAAGCACGCCGACTTCTTCCGCGACTTCCGCGGCGACACCATCCACCCGTCCACCGTGGGCGTCCTCGGCGAACTCGGGCTGCGCGAGCGGTTCCTCGGCCTGCCGCACACGGGGATCCGGGCGCTCGACGTGGTCGTGAACGGCAACCGCCTCCACCCGATCGACTTCCGCCGTCTCGGAGCGCCGAACGACTTCCTCGTTCTGGCGCCGCAGTGGGACTTCCTCACCTTCCTTGCGGAGGAGGCCCGGCAGCACACGAACTTCCGGCTGCTGATGCAGACGGAGGCCACCGCCCTCCTCCACGAGGCCGGTGCCGTGCGCGGGATCGTCGCACGCGGGCCGGACGGCGACCTCGAGATCCGGGGGCGGCTGGTGGTCGCGGCGGACGGCCGCGCTTCGGCGCTCCGCCAGCAGGCGGGACTGCGCCCGCGGAGCTTCGGTGTGCCGATCGACGTGCTCTGGTTCCGCCTGCCGAAACCGGGCGACCTCCCTCCGCACACGCTCGCCTACGTGGGCGGAGGCGGGATGGTGGTCACCATCGAACGCCAGGACTACGTGCAGGTGGGGCTGATCATCCGCAAAGGCGGGTTCGGCGAGCTGCACGATGCGGGCCTTGAGGCCTTCCGGAAGGCGGTGACGGGCGCCGCGCCCCACCTGAAGACGGCCCTGGAGAGCATCACCGACTGGGAGGAGATCAAGCTGCTGAGCGTGCAGATCGACCGGCTGCCGAGATGGTTCCGGCACGGCTTCCTGGCGATCGGGGATGCGGCGCACGCGATGTCGCCGGCCTTCGGCGTCGGCGTGAACTACGCGGTGCAGGATGCGGTGGCGACGGCCAACGCTCTGACGGAGACGCTCCGCGAGTTGGGCCCGGTCGATGCACGTGGGACGGGGCCGGTCGGTGACGTCGACCTCCGGCTCCTCGAGGGGATCCAGCGCAGACGGATGCCTGCGGTGGCCGGCATGCAGCGCATCCAGCTCGCGGCGCACCGGTTCATCTCCCGGCCGGAGGGTGTCCGGCTGCTGCCGGAGCCGATGCCCGCTCCCCAGCGGGCGGCGCTCGCCGCGGTCACGCCGGGGATGCAGTGGATGAGTTCGCGGCTGATCGGGCGGGGGCTGCGGCCGGAGTCGGTGGCGCCGGAGCTGCGCTGACCGTTCAGCGTTCGCCGTTCGCGAAGCCGATGAGCAGCAGCACCAGCCCGATGAGCGGCAGGATGCCCTGGATGATCGCCGGGCGGATGTACCCGCGGCCCGTGGTCGTCAGCACGACGGCCGCCGCGATCATGCTGGCCGCCGCGAAGATGATGAGGGCCAGCCCTGCGGCGTGCTGGCCCACCCCATAGAGAATGAGGCCGACGACCGCGCCGATCGCCAGGAACAGGTTGTAGAAGCCCTGGTTGTAGGCCATCGGACGCACGGTGTCCGCCGCCTGCTGGCTCTCGACGTTGAAACGACGCCAGACCGCGGGGCGCGTCCAGGCCACGCTCTCCATGAAGAAGATGGCGACGTGGAGGGCGGCGGCGAGGGTGACCACGACGGTGGCGAGCACGATCATGGCGTCAGCATACCGAGGGGTCTGCCCGCGGCCGGCGATTCAGGCGCGGACGTCGACCACCGTGCGGCCGCGCAGCCGGCCGGCCAGGATGTCGTCGGCTGCCGGGATCGCCTCCGCCAGCGGGATGAACCGCGTCATGGCGGCGAGCGACTCCTCGTCGAGGTCGGTGGCGAGGCGGCGCCAGGCGGTCTCGCGCAACGCCGCAGGGGCCTCCACCGAGTTGATGCCGACCAGGGTGACGGCGCGCAGGATGAACGGGAGAACGGTCGCCGGGAGGTCTGGACCCTGCGCGAGCCCGCAGGCGGCGACCACACCGCCGTACCGGGTCTGCGCGAGCACATTCGCGAGCGTCTGGCTGCCGACCGAGTCGATCGCGCCGGCCCAGCGCTGGGACTGCATCGGCTTTCCGGGGGAGTCGAGCTCCGACCGGTCGATGATCGTGGAGGCGCCGAGGTCGGTGAGGTAGTCGCGCACATCGTCTGCGCGACCGGTGGAGGCTGTAACCGGGTATCCAAGTTTCGCCAGCAGGGCCACGGCGACGGAACCGACGCCACCGGCCGCTCCCGTGACGAGGATGCTGCTCCCGCTCTCGGCGACCGCAACAGGGTCCACGCCGTTCCGCTCGAGAGCCAGCACCGCCAGCATCGCGGTGAACCCGGCCGTGCCGACCGCCGCCGCCTGCTCCGAGGTGAGCTGATCCGGGATGCGGACCAGGGCGTCCCCGTCGACCCGGGCCTTCTCTGCGAGCCCGCCATGGTGCGACTCGCCGAGACCGGCGCCGTTGAGCACGACGCGGTCGCCCGGCTGCCAGCGCGGGTCGAGAGAATGCTGAACGGTGCCGACGACGTCGATGCCGGGAATGAGCGGCGAGGTGCGCGCCACCCCCGGCCGGCCGGCGATCGCCAGGCCGTCCTTGTAGTTGAGGTCCGAGAACTCCACCGCGATCGTCACGTCGCCGGGCATCAGGAACGCGTCCGTCACCCTCCGCAGCTCGGCGTCGTGGGCGGTGATCCGCCCGCCGTCGGTTCGCTGCTCGATCACGATGGCGCGGAAGTCGCTCATGGCCTCACCCTACGCCGGGCGCCAGTCGGGTCCGCTTCGTCGAGTCGCCTCCGTCGGCCGGCTCAGTTGAGCTGTTGGGTCCCCAGCGGCAGCTCGCCGCCCGCGTAGAGCTCGAGCGCGCTGTTCCGGAGGGCGGTCAGCGCGACCCGCTGCGACCACGGTCCGTACGAGACGCGGGCGACGCCCAGCTCCTGCAGCCGTCCGGGGGCCACGGATCCCGGGACGGCGATGACGCTGAGTTTGCGCTCGCCGAGGCCGCCGACGAGTCGGCGCACCGTGCGCTCGTCGAACCTGCCGGGGACGAAGACGCAGGTCGCGCCGGCGTCGAGGAAAGCCCGGCCGCGCCTGATGGCCTCCTCGATCTTCTCGTTGTCGGTCGGGTAGGCATTCCGGACGAAGACGTCGGTGCGCGCGTTCAGCGCGAAGGGAACGCCTTCGGCCTCGGCGGCTGCGACGGCGGCCCGGACCTGGTCCACCGCCTCGTCGAACGGGCGCATCCTGTCCTCGAGGTTCGCGCCGACGACGCCGACGCCGATGGCGCGCCGGATCGTCTCGCCGGCGTCGCCGTACCCGCTCTCCAGGTCGGCGCTGACCGGGAGGTCGGTCACCCGCACGATGCGCCCCACCATGTCGAGCATGAGGTCGAGCGGGATGTTCTCGCCGTCTTCGTAGCCCAGCGTCGCCGCGATGGAGTGACTGGCCGTCGCGAGTGCGCGGGTGTCGGGAAGGTCGGCGATGACGCGTGCGCTGACGGCATCCCAGACGTTGACCACCTGGAGGAGCTCTGGCGATTCGTGCAGCCGGCGGAGTTCGGCGCCGCGGGCCTGGATGCTGTTCATGAGCCCACCCTACGGTGCGGGAGTCGATGGGCTCTAGGATGGCGCCATGGCCCGCACGGGGGAGCCGCAGGACGTGCCGAAGAGCCGGTCGGCGACGCGCCGCCATGCCTCCCGCAGCACGGTCGTCGACTACGTCTTCTTCGTGTTCGGTGGCCTCTCGGCCGTCTGGCTGGCCTGGCTCGTCCTGACGGAGAGCTTCGAGTGGGGATGGTTCCTCATCCTGTTCTTCGTGGTCTTCTGGATCGTGCTCGCGTACCTGGTACTGCCGCGGCTGCACCGCATCCTGACCGAGATCTACGTCCCCGACTACTTCATCGGCCGTGCGCGCACGAGCGATGGACTGCTGGGCGACCCCATCAACCTGGCGCTGCTCGGCTCGGAGGCGCAGCTCGACGACGCCATGCGGGAGGCCGGCTGGACGCGCGCGGACGACGTCACGCTGCGCTCCAGCGGGCGCATCATCACGTCGACCCTGGTGCGGCGCAGCTACGACGAGGCGCCGGTGAGTCCGCTGTTCTTGTTCGGACGCCAGCAGGATGTGGCGTACCAGCAGGAGGTGAAGGGCAACCCCGCGAAGCGGCACCACGTGCGGTTCTGGCGCTGCCCGGACGGCTGGCTGCTGCCGGGAGGGCACCGCGTGGACTGGCTGGCCGCCGGGACGTTCGACCGCTCGGTGGGCTTCTCCCTGTTCACCCTGCAGATCACGCACAAGATCGACGCGAACACGGACATCGAGCGGGACCACATCGTCTCGACCCTCCTGGCGGCGGACGTCGGCGTCGGGGTGAGCGTGATCAGGGACTTCTCGACGGGCTACCACTCGCGGAACGGGGGAGGCGACAGCATCGAGACGGACGGCGACCTCCCGATCGTCGATCTCAGCGCGGTGGTGGTGGATGCCCGGGGCGCGACGGTGGCGGCTGACGCGGACGCACGCCGGCTCGCGCTGCAGGAGCGCCGCCCGGTGCCGACCACGCTCGGCGTGCTGCTGATGGTGCTCAGAATCCTGGCCGGCGTCGGCTACATCGTGCTGAACGTGTTGGACTGGCATAGGTTCGTCGACTCGGAGCTCGCCTCCGAGGCGGTGCCACCGGATCAGCAGGCCGTCGTGAGTGTGGCGCTCGGCGTCTTCATGGGTGTCTTCGCCGCGGGGCTGGTGCTGTACTTCCTGCTCGCCCTGCTGATCTTCTTCGGCAGCAACTGGGCGCGGATCGCGGCGATGTCGTACAGCAGCCTGATCATCGTGTTCTCGGCCATCGACTTCTTCAACGGCGGCCCGCAGGTGTCGCTGAAGAACAACCTCCTGGGGCTGGCTCTCGACATCCTCGTGGTGCTCGCCCTCTCGTCGAAGCGGTCGCGGTTGTGGGCGCGCCGCCCCCGGGAGCAGCGCGGTCGCCGTGGGGGGTTCGCGCCGTCGGCGGCGCTTCTGGCCGCGGTGGACGCGCCGAGCGACGACACGACGGTTCGCTGACACGGCGTGCCGCTGACACGGCGTGCGCTGACAGGGCGTGCCGCTGACGGTCACATCAGCGACTTCTTCCCGTCGGCGCCGCCCGCTTTGAGGGCGGACTCCTCCGCGTCCAGGAACGCGAGCACAGATCGCACCGCGGGCTCCTGGTACCGGCCTTCGGCGCGCGCCTCCAGGACCGCCTGCCGCTCCGCGACGATCATCGTCCGCCGGAGCCGCCGGTATTCGAGGGGCAGGTCGGCCGATTCGTCCGGCGACGGGTTCTCTAGTGCGTCCGACAGGAAGAGCGCGTTGATCCGCAGCCGCTCGATCACCCGATCGTCTTCGTCGCCGGTGACCTGGGACTCGAGATGCTCCAACCCGGCCGACTGGGCTTCGGCCAGCAGGCGCTGCATCTCGCTCGCCTCCTGAGCGAAGTCGGGAGGCGGCAGTTTGAGCCGGCGGATGACCCACGGCAGTGCCAGTCCTTCGAGCAGCGTCGCAACGACCACCACGAATGCCAGGAACTGCAGGAACTCGCGATGCGGCGTCTGGCCCGGAAGCAGGAAGACGGCCGCCAACGTCACCACGCCACGGATACCGGCGAAGGACACGGCGATGCCCGTCGGCCACGACCAGCCGCGCTCCCGGAGCCGCCGCGGACCGTACCGGTAGAGGGTGGTCGTCCCGATCATCCAGAGGAAACGTGCGCCGAAGATCGCGACGAGCACCACGATGCTGATGATGATCGTCTGCGGCACGGTGATCCCCGAGGTGAAAGCTCCCGTCAGGATCGAGCGGAGCTCCAGACCGATGAAGAGGAAGACGGCGTTCTCGAGAAGGAAGCTGATCGTGCGCCAGTTGATCGTCTCGGCGATGCGGGCCTCGGCCGTCTGGATGGTCGGCGATCGGTAGCCGAGGTACAGGCCGGCCACCACCACGGAGAGGATGCCCGACCCGTGGAGGAACTGCGAGGGGATGAACGCCAGGTAGGGAGTGACGAGCGCCAGGGAGGTGTCGAGCACCGGCGACCGCAACTGCTTGCGGATCAGTGCGAGCAGCAGACCGACCGCGATGCCCACGCCGATTCCCACCACGACGGCGAGGACGAAGTCGCCGCCGACGGCCACCGGGTTCACGACGCTGACGATCGCCGCGATGCTCGCGTTCAGGGCGACCAGCGCGGTGGCGTCGTTGAGCAGGCTTTCGCCTTCGAGCACTGTGACGAGTCGCCGGGGGAGCCGCACGCGACCGGCGATGGCCTGGACGGCGACGGTGTCCGTGGGCGCGACGACGGCGCCGAAGGCGAATGCCGCGGCCAGGGTGATGGCCGGGACGACGAGATAGGTGGCCATCCCGACGACGAACACGGTGAACGCGACCAGGCCGACCGAGAGCAGGAGGATGCCGTCGCGCCTGGCCCGCACGTCGACGATGGACGTCTGGATGGCCGCTGCGAAGAGCAGCGGCGGGAGCAGACCGAAGAGGACGACCTCCGGCTCCAGAGCGACCTGCGGCACACCGGGGACGAACGACGCGGCCGCACCCACCACGACCAGCACGACGGGCGCGGACCAGCCGACCCGCCGGGACAAGCCCGTGACGGTGACCGTGACGAGGACGAACGACACGATCCAGACGATGGTGGAGACCGGATCCATGCTGTTCATGATGGCGGCAACGCGAGGACCGCGCCAAGATTTCCCGCGAACGGTGGAGAAGCCGTTCGCCCTCAGCGATGTGGAGGAGTCGATTCCCGCTCGGTCAGCGGGCGTGGATGGCGCAGGCCGCCACGTCGCACGTCTCGCAGACGACCAGCTGCTCGCGGCAGCTCGGGTCGGCGCAGTTCCGCATCCTGCTGGTGGCGGCACCGCAGATCGCGCAGCGCCCGATGACCGCGGAGTGGTCGCTGAAGGCGAGCGACCCCCGGCCGTCGAAGACGTAGAGGGAGCCCTCCCAGAGCCCGTCGTCCCCGTACGCCTCGCCGTAGCGGGCGACGCCGCCCTCCAGCTGGTAGACCTCCTGGAAGCCGCGCGACACCATCAGCGACGAGAGCACCTCGCACCGGATGCCTCCCGTGCAGTAGGTCACCACCGGCCGGTCCTTGAGATGGTCGTACGCGCCGCTGTCCAGTGCCTCCACGAACTCCCGCGTGTGGGCGACGTCCGGCACGACGGCATCCCGGAACCGGCCGATCCCCGCTTCGAAGCGGTTGCGTCCGTCGAAGAACACCAGGTCGTCGCGCGTCTCAGCGAGCCGATGCAGTCCCTCCGGCGTCACCCGCCTCCCGCCGCCGACGACCCCGTCCGCGTCGACCTGCAGCTCGCCGGGAGCACCGAAGGAGACGATCTCGTCCCGCACCTTCACCGACAGCCGGGGGAAGTCGAGGCTCGCGTTGTCCGCATCCAGGCCGGATCCTTCGCTCCACTTCGCGTCGAGCTGCCGGAACGGGAGGTGCTCCTTCGTCACGCGGAGGTAGCGCTTCAGCGCGTCGAGCTCTCCGCCGAGTGTCGCGTTGATTCCCTGGTCGGAGATGAGAATGCGGCCCCGCAGGTTCAGCGCCTCGCACAGGGTCCGCTGCCACAGCCGGATGGCATCGGGATCGGGCAGTGGAGCGAACACGTAGTAGAGGATCACTTTCGGGACAGGCACCGCCTCATCGTAGGCGAGGCTATCCGCGACGCCCCGATCGTAGGATCGTGGAGCCTGTGAGCGCCGGAAGGGTCGTTCGCCTGCCGTTCAGACTGGTAGGACAGGGTGGGCGAGGGCCGTGAGGTGCGCCCCTGACAGAAAGGCGGGTTGTGCGAACCCTCGTCATCATCCCGACCTACAACGAGCGCGAGAACATCGGCTCGATCGTCGGACGCGTGCGCGCATCGGCTCCGGAGGTCGACGTCCTCGTCGTCGATGATGGCTCGCCGGATGGAACAGGCGAACTCGCCGACGCGCTGGCGGCGACGGACGCGAGCGTCCATGTGCTGCACCGCTCGGGCAAGGACGGGCTGGGGGCGGCCTACCGCGCCGGAATGGCCTGGGGCCTGGACGCCGGCTACGACGCCATCGTCGAGATGGATGCGGACGGCTCGCACCAGCCGGAGCAGCTCCCGCGCCTTCTCGGCGCACTGCGCGACGGTGGCGACTCCGGAGCGGATGTCGTGCTCGGATCCCGCTGGGTGGAGGGTGGAGGCGTGGTCAACTGGCCGTCGCACCGCCGGCTGATCTCGCGGGGCGGCAGCGCGTACTCGCGCATCGCTTTGGGGCTGCCCGTCCGGGATGTCACCGGTGGTTACCGCGCGTTCACCGCTGAGGCCCTGCGCACCTTGCGTTTTGACCGCACCGAGAGCCAGGGCTACTGCTTCCAGATCGACATGACCCGGCGTGCGTATGACGCGGGGCTCGTGATCGTCGAGGTGCCGATCACGTTCGTCGAGCGTGAGCGGGGCGCGTCCAAGATGGGCGGCGGGATCGTCGCGGAGGCCATGCTGCGTGTGACGCTGTGGGGGATCACCGGCCTTCCCCGGCGTTTCCGGAAGCGGACGCCCGCACGAACGGCGGAGCCGGTCGGCCGGGCGTAGCCTGGCGGCATGGCTGACGATCCTCTGGAGCGCTTCGGCGCCGTTCCCTCCTTCTCCGTGTCGAGCACGGACGTCACCGACGGCGAACCGCTCGCCCGTGCGCACTGGGCGGCCGACGCCGGCGGCGACGATGTCTCACCGCAGTTGTCGTGGTCCGGCTTCCCGGCCGAGACGAAGAGCTTCGCGGTGACGATCCACGATCCGGATGCGCCGACGGGCTCGGGGTTCTGGCACTGGGCGGTGTACAACATCCCGGTGTCGGTGACCGAGCTCCCGGCGAAGGCGGGCGCCGAGGGTGGCGGCAACCTCCCTCAGGGCGCCGCCATGCTCTCCAACGAGTTGCGGTCGAAGAGCTTCACGGGCGCTGCCCCGCCCCCAGGCACGGGCACCCACCGCTACGACATCGTCGTGCACGCCTTGGACGTGGAACGCCTCGACCTCGACCCGGAGTCGACACCGGCCGTCCTCGGCTTCACTGCTCACTTCCACACGCTGGCGCGCGCGGTGCTCGCTCCCGTGGCGACTGCCGGAGAGAGCTGAGGCCTCCCGCCGTCAGTGCTTGTTGCCGGTGAGCGCCAGCACGCCGCCGAGCCCGATCATCAGGACCCCGCCAGTCGCGCCCAGTCGCTCCACCCGCTTGGGCGAGCGCGCGAACCACTGCCGCGCGGTCCCTGCTGCCAGCGCCCAGGCGCTGTCGGAGACGAGTGCCAGCACGAGGAACACCACTCCCAGCTCGAACAGCTGGAGGGGGGCCGCGCCCGCGCGGGCGTCGACGAACTGGGGCAGGACCGCGACGAAGAAGACGAGCGACTTGGGGTTGGTCAGCCCGACCAGGAACCCTTCGCCGAGGATCCGCCACGGCGATCGCCGGGTCGGGGCCGCCTCGTGCGTCACGGCCGTGTGCCGCCGGTGCCGGATCGCCTGGACGCCGAGGTAGACGAGGTAGCCGGCGCCGAGGAACTTGATCATCGTGAAGAGCACGAGGGATTGCGCGATGATCGCGCCGATGCCCAGAGACACCGCGAGGATCAGCGGGAGCATCCCCATCGCGTTCCCGAGGACGCTCAGAAGTCCACCGGCGCGGCCGAGCGCCAGGGATCGGCCGATGACGAACAGCACGCTCGGACCGGGGATGATGATCAGCGCGATCGACGCGAGCGTGAACGCCAGCAGGGCGGGGCCAGGAACCATGAGCCGAGCGTAGGGGAGGTAGGTTCGTTACGTGAAGCTCCACAACGTTCGTGTGCACAGCAGCGAGGAGAACCTCGCCCGCCGGGATCAGCTGGCGTGGAAGATCGCAGAGGTCGCAACCGATCCCGTGGAGGTCGATGCGGAGGTCGCCGACATGGTGATCAATCGCGTGATCGACAACGCCGCCGTCGCTGCGGCATCCCTCACGCGCCGCCCTGTCGTCTCGGCCCGCGCGCAGGCGCTGGCGCACCCGATCCCGTCTCGGCAGCTGCAGGAGCTGACCGATTCGGCCGACCACCCGCAGGACGGCTCGACCGTCTTCGGAGAATGGCCGTCGACGCGCGTCTCGCCGGAGTGGGCGGCCTGGGCGAACGGCGTCGCCGTGCGCGAGCTGGACTACCACGACACCTTCCTGGCGGCGGAGTACTCGCATCCTGGTGACAACATCCCGCCCGTCACGGCGGTCGCCCAGCATGCGGCGCGCGCCTACGGCCTCACCGGTCGCGACCTCATCCGCGGCATCGCCACCGGCTACGAGATCCAGATCGACCTGGCCCGCGCGATCAGCCTCCACCGTCACAAGATCGATCACGTCGCGCACCTCGGCCCATCGGCCGCAGCCGGCATCGGCACACTGCTCGGCCTCTCCACTGAGACGATATTCCAGGCCGTCGGACAGGCGCTGCACACCACGACGGCCACGCGGCAGTCGCGGAAGGGCGAGATCTCGAGCTGGAAGGCGCACGCTCCCGCGTTCGCGGGCAAGATGGCCGTTGAGGCGATCGATCGGGCGCTGCGCGGGGAGACGAGCCCCACTCCGATCTACGAAGGCGAGGACGGCGTCATCGCCTGGATGCTCGATGGCCCGGACGCCTCGTATGACGTCCCTCTTCCGGAGCCCGGGGAGGCAAAACGGGCGATCCTCGACTCGTACACGAAGGAGCATTCCGCCGAGTACCAGGCGCAGGCGTGGATCGACCTCGCTCGCAAGCTGCACCGCGAGCACCCGGAGGCGGCCCATCCGGGCCGCGTGGAGAGCATCGTCATCCACACGTCGCATCACACGCACTACGTCATCGGCTCCGGCGCGAACGACCCGCAGAAGTACGACCCCACCGCGTCGCGCGAGACGCTCGACCACAGCATCCCGTACATCTTCACGGTCGCGCTTCAGGACGGCGGCTGGCATCACGTCGACTCGTATCTGCCGTCGCGTGCCGCGCGCCCGGAGACGGTGGAGCTGTGGGGCAAGGTGACCACCACCGAAGACCCCGAGTGGACGCGCCGGTACCACTCCACCCACCCGGGCGAGAAGGCGTTCGGCGGCCGTGTCGTCATCACGCTGGCGGACGGCAGCGTGATCGCGGATGAAATCGCGGTCGCCGACGCCCACCCGCTGGGTGCGCGGCCGTTCGTCCGGGCTGACTACGTGGCCAAGTTCCGCACCCTGGCGGCCGACGCACTGGAGGCCGACGAGATCGAGCGCTTCCTGACGCTCGCCGAACGCCTCCCCGAGTTGAGCGCTGCTGAGCTCGGCGCCCTCACCATCACCGCGCGTCCCGGCCTTCTTGCTGCCGTCCCCGCGCCGAAGGGATTGTTCTGAATGCTGTACTCCTCCATCCCGGCGCATCAGAAGCGCGCCGCGTTCCGCGCCCGTCTCGCTTCGGGTGAACTCGTCCGCATGCCCGGAGCGTTCAATCCTCTGAGCGCGCGGCTCATCGAGCGGAAGGGGTTCGAGGGCGTCTACATCTCGGGCGCCGTGCTCTCCGCCGACCTCGGCCTCCCGGACATCGGTCTGACCACGCAGACGGAGGTCGCCGGTCGTTCCGCGCAGATCGCACGGATGACGGACCTGCCTGCACTCGTCGACGCGGACACCGGCTTCGGGGAGCCGATGAACGTCGCTCGGACCGTTCAGGCCCTCGAAGACGCCGGTGTGGCCGGTCTTCATATCGAGGACCAGGTGAATCCGAAGCGCTGCGGCCACCTGGACGGCAAGCAGGTGGTCGACGAGGACACTGCTCTGAAGCGCATCCGCGCCGCCGTCGATGCGCGCCGGGACGAGAACCTGCTGATCATGGCCCGCACCGACATCCGAGCAGTGGAGGGCCTCGGCGCCGCGATCGACCGGGCGAAGGCGCTGGTCGACGCGGGCGCCGACGCCGTGTTCCCGGAGGCCATGGCCGACCTGTCCGAGTTCGAGGCCGTGCGTTCGGCGGTGGACGTCCCCGTCCTGGCGAACATGACGGAATTCGGGAAGAGCGAGCTCTTCACCGTCGATCAGCTCCGCGACGTCGGAGTCAACATCGTCATCTGGCCGGTCTCTCTCCTCCGCCTCGCGATGGGTGCCGCAGAGCGCGGTCTCGACCAGCTTCTGGGGTCGGGAACGCTGCAGCCGATGCTGGGCGAGATGCAGCATCGCGCCGATCTGTACGACCTGATTGACTACGAGGGATACAACGCGTTCGACACCTCGGTATACAACTTCGAGGTTCGTCGTTAGCGCCGGCCAGGCACGGTTCGACCGGAGCCCGTCCCTCCCACCAGCAGCGAAGGAGCTCACATGAACGACATCGAGATCCACAAGGGACTCGCCGGGGTCGTCGTGGACACGACGACCATCTCGTCCGTGAACCCCCAGACCAACTCCCTGCTCTACCGGGGTTACCCGGTCCAGGAGCTCGCGCGGCACTGCTCCTTCGAGGAGGTCGCGTACCTGTTGTGGCACGGCGAGCTGCCGAGCGACGACCAGCTCGTCGCCTTCGAGTCGCTCGAGCGCTCGTTGCGTCGCCTGGACGATCGCACCCGACGCGCTCTGGAGGACATCCCGGCGTCTGCGCACCCGATGGATGCGCTCCGCACGGCGGTCAGTCAGCTCGGCGGTCTCGACCCGACGCTGCAGCAGTCCGATGGCATCTTGGACCCCGAGCTGAACGAGAGCCGGGCTCTGTACCTGCTCGCCCAGCTGCCGACGATCGTCGCCTTCATTCAGCGCCGGCGGAGGGGGCTGGAGCCGATCGAACCCCGGGACGACCTGGACTACTCGCGCAACTTCCTCTGGCTCACCTTCGGAGAGGTTCCGGACGACGTGGTGGTCGACGCCTTCCGGGTGTCCCTCATCCTCTACGCGGAGCACTCGTTCAATGCCTCCACGTTCACCGCCCGCGTGATCGCCTCGACGCTGTCGGACGTGTACTCGGCGGTCACCGGTGCGATCGGCGCCCTGAAGGGGCCGCTGCACGGTGGTGCCAATGAAGCCGTCATGCACGCCTTCGACGAGATCGGCAGTGCCGACCGCGCCGCCGAATGGCTGGACTCCGCGCTCGCCGAGAAGCGGAAGATCATGGGCTTCGGCCACCGCGTCTACAAGAACGGCGACTCGCGCGTTCCGACCATGCGAGAGGCGTTGGTCACGCTCGTCGAGCACTACGACCGCCAGGACCTGCTCGACCTCTACGACGCTCTCGAGACCGCGATGGCGGAGCGGAAGAACATCAAGCCGAACCTCGACTATCCGTCGGGGCCGGCCTACAACCTGATGGGCTTCGACACGGAGACGTTCACGCCTTTGTTCGCAGCGGCTCGCGTTGCGGGCTGGACGGCGCACGTGTTCGAGCAGTACGCGGCGAACTCGCTGATCCGCCCTCTCTCGCAGTACACCGGCCCGGACGAGCGCCACCTGGACCGCTAGAGCGGCCGTAGGGCGAGCGCTGCCCGGACTCAGCGGTAGAGCAGCAGCGCGTCCCCCTGTCCGCCACCGCCGCAGAGCGCCACGGCCGCGCGCCCCGACCCGCGGCGCGCCAGTTCGTGTGCTGCATGGCCAGCCAGGCGCGCGCCCGAGGCCCCGATGGGGTGCCCCAGGGCGATCGCACCGCCGTGGATGTTCACCTTCGCCGGATCGAGTCCGAGGTCGGACATGGACTGAAGCGCGACGGCCGCGAACGCCTCGTTGATCTCGATCAGGTCGAGCTCGGACACGCTCCACCCGCCACGCCGCAGCGCCGCCTCGATGGCCCGCGACGGCTGCGAGTGCAGCGAGTTGTCCGGTCCGGCGACCTGCCCGCTTGCTCCGACGAGGGCGAGCCATGGCAGTCCCAGCCTCTCGGCGTTCTCCCGGCTGGTGAGCACGAGCGCCGCAGCGCCGTCGCTCAGCGGTGACGAGTTGCCCGCGGTGAGCGTGCCGTTCTGGGCGAAACTCGGGCGGAGTCGGGCGAGGGTCTCCGGGGTGGAATCCGGCCGCACGCCCTCGTCCACGCTGACGACGATGGGGTCGCCCTTGCGCTGCGGGATGCTGACGGGCGCGATCTCCGCGTCGAAGGTGCCGTCCGCCGCCGCGGCCCCGGCCCGCTGGTGCGACCGGGCCGCGAACTCGTCCTGCGCTTCGCGCCGCAGTCCCAGCTTCTCCGTGTACTTCTCGGTCGACGCCCCCATGGATTCTCCGTCGAAGGCGTCCGTCAGTCCATCGTGGGCGGCCGAGTCGAGCGCCTGGATCGAGCCGTAGTTCCAGCCGAGGCGCGACCCGGGAAGCACGTGCGGTGCGTTGGTCATCGACTCCTGACCTCCCGCAACCACGACCGTCGCTTCGCCCGTTCGGATGAGACGGGCCGCATCGATGACGGCCGCCAGACCGGAGAGGCAGACCTTGTTGATCGTCGTGGCCGGAACATCCCAGCCGATTCCCGCCCCGATCGCCGTCTGTCTGGCCGGATTCTGGCCGGCGCCCGCCTGCAGCACCTGGCCGAACAGCACCGTGTCGACCGCCTCTGCGTCGAGCCCGGAGCGTTCCAGCGCCTGCCGGACGGCCACCGTCCCGAGCTGGACGGCGCTCAACGAGGCGAGCGTCCCCTTGATCTTCCCCAGCGGCGTGCGGGCGGCGGACAGGATGACGACGTCGTCGGAACTCATGGGCTACTCCTTCGTGCCTGGTCCCTCCATTCTCACACCGACCGCACGGGTAGGCTTGGGGCTCGTGACTGCACGCGTTCTGATCAAAGACCTCGCCGCTCTGCCCGACGGCCCCGTGAGCGTCGCCGGATGGGTCGAGACCGTCCGCGACCAGAAGAAGGTGCAGTTCGTCGTTCTGCGCGACGAGTCCGGTGCCGTGCAACTGGTGAATCCGCGTACCGTCGGTGAGGACGGTGTGGTCGTCGCCGACGAGCCCGCCGTCACGATCTCCGCTCTGTCGCAGGGCACGTTCGTCCGGGCGACCGGCGAGCTGAAGCACGACGAGCGCGTGAAGCTCGGCGGCATCGAGATCCGTCTCTCGACGCTCGAGGTCGAGACCGTGGCGATCCCCGAGACCCCGATCGCTCCGGACAGCGGCATCGACAAGCGCATGGACTGGCGCTTCCTCGACCTCCGCGAGCCGAGCCACAATCTGATCTTCCGCGTGCAGACGACCTTCGAGCACGCTCTCCGCCAGTACTGGGTGGACAACGGGTTCGTCGAGATCCACACGCCGAAGCTGATGGCTTCGGCGTCCGAGTCGCGCGCTGAGCTCTTCGAGCTGCCGTACTTCGAGACCACGGCGTACCTGGCTCAGAGCCCGCAGATCTTCAAGCAGATGGCGCAGGCCGCCGGCTTCGGGCGCGTGTTCGAGATCGGCCCGGCCTTCCGCGCCGACCCGAGCTTCACCAGCCGTCACGCCACGGAGTTCACCAGCGTCGACACGGAGATCAGCTGGATCGACAGCCACGAAGACGTCATGAAGGTGCACGAAGAGCTTCTCGTCGCCGGCTTCACCGCGGTGAAGGAGAAGCACGGCGAGGAGATCGAGCGGCTCTTCGGCGTCGAGATCACGGTGCCGTCCACGCCCTTCCCGCGCATCCCCCTCGCCGAGGCGAAGCGCATCGTCGCCGAGCGGGGCTATGAGATCCCGCGTGCCGACGACGACATGGACCCGGAGGGCGAGCGTCAGATCTCCGCCTACGTGAAGGAGACTTACGGTCACGAGTTCGTCTTCTTGACGGACTACGCCTCCACGATCCGGCCGTACTACCACATGCGTCACGAGGACGACCCGTCGATCACGCGCAGCTACGACCTCATCTTCAATGGCGTCGAGATCTCCACGGGAGCACAGCGCGAGCACCGCGTCGATGTACTCGAGAAGCAGGCGGCCGAGAAGGGGCTCTCGGTGGAGGAGCTCGAAGACGTGCTGGCGTTCTTCCGCTACGGCATCCCGCCGCACGGCGGTTTCGGCATGGGACTGGCCCGTGTGCTGATGCTCATGCTGCACCTCTCGAACCTGCGCGAGACGACCTATCTCTTCCGCGGCCCGACGCGCCTGACGCCGTAGGCCCGGAGCCGGGAGCGGACAAGGCCGTCCAGCTGTCCCCGGCCACCAGGATGTGGCCGAGGAACCGCACGCCGAGTGTCGCCGCCGACTGGTCGAGGCGCCTCGTGAGCATGAGATCGGCCACAGAGGCGTCGAGAACACCCGACGGATGATTGTGCGCCACCGCGAAGCCCCGCCCTCCACGGGTGAGCACCGCCTGGAGCACGTCCGCGGGCTGAACGGTCGTCTCGTCCACGCCGCCGTCGCGCATGAGGACGAGCTCGATCGGGCGGGCAGCCCGGTCGGCGACCACGACCACGAACCTCTCGCTGTCGCGATGCAACAGCTCAGGGCGGACCACATCGGCGACCGCCTGGTGGTCGACCAGCCGGGTCCACGTCGAGGACGCCCCGGCCCGTCGCCAGATCTCCGTGATCGCCACCAATCGGCCCGCGGTCGCCGGCCCCACCCCGGGAAGCCGCTCGAGGCGGGCGAAATCCATCGTCGCAAGGCCGGGAAAGCCGCCGGTCCTCCGGAGGACCGACCGCGCCAGGGCGAGAACGCTCCGACCGGTCTGTCCCGACCCGAGAACCAGTGCAAGCACTTCGTCGTCGGTGAGCGCTCCGATGCCCAAGCGGCGCATCCGTTCTCGCGGGCGGTCATGGTTGGGGATGTTCGCAAGTGCCTCACCCTCTTCTTCCTCCTCGGCCATGGCTCGACGCTAAAGAACATGGACCATGTGAAATCCCGAAGGCGAGAATCTGGGGATAAGTCCGTCGGGTGTTAGAGGTGTGGAGAACCCGGCCGCACACGACGCCGATGGGCGCTCAGTCAATTCAAGGGGAACCCCTCCGTAGACTGGAGCTGTGGTAGCGAGCCAGGTTCACCTCGTCCGTCATGGCGAGGTGTTCAATCCCGACGGCATCCTGTACGGCAGGCTGCCGGGATTCGGCCTCTCCAAACTCGGCCACCGCATGGCCCAGGCGGCGGCCGACGACCTGCTTTCGCGGGGCCGGCCGGTGACCGCCCTGCGGGTGTCTCCCCTTCAGCGCACGCGCGAATCCGCCGCTCCTATCGCGGCCGCCTTCGACCTGGAGCCGGTGATCGACGACCGAATCATCGAGCCGACGAATCGCTTCGAAGGCACCAGGATGAAGCTGGCCGTCCGCAAGCCCGTCTCCTGGCCCTACCTGGTGAATCCGCTGCGACCGAGCTGGGGCGAGCCGTACACCAGCATCGAGCGGCGCATGCTGGCTGCCGTGCACGACGCGTTCCTGTCGGTCGACGAGGGCGATGTCATCCTCGTCAGCCACCAGCTGCCGATCTGGGTCACGCATCTGTCGGTCGCCGGGGAGCGCTATCCGCACGACCCGCGCAAGCGTCGGTGCGCGCTGTCGAGCATCACCACCTTCGAACTCCGTCCGGAGAGCGAACCCGAGCCCGACCCGTCGCCGGAGACCGCTTCCGGGAACACCTCCGCCTCCCGCCTCGGCCGTACCCCGGAGGCGCAGCGCCTCACCGAGGTCGCCTACATCGAACCGGCCGCGAGCCTCCTGGTCGCCGCCACGGATGTGGGGGCCGTGTGACCGGCGCATCCCGAGTGCGCTCGCGCACCCTCATGCCCGTCCTGGCTTTCGCCGCAGCGACGGCTCTCGCCCTCACCGGCTGCACTGCGAACGACTCCCTCGCGAACCAGTACCGCTCGGGAAGCGGCCAGAACTACATCGCCGGCGACGGGACGGTGAGCGAGTACGCCGACGCCAACCGCGGAGCGCCTGTCTCGTTCACCGGCACCCTCCAGGACGGCAGCACCGTCAGCTCCTCGAAGTATGCAGGCAAGGTCCTTGTCGTGAACTTCTGGTACGCCGGCTGCCCACCCTGCCGGGTGGAGGCCCCGGCGCTCGAGACGCTGAGTCAGAAGTATGCCGACCAAGGCGTCGCGTTCCTCGGCGTGAACCTCTACGACTCCGCTCAAACAGCGGCGAGCTTCGAGAAGGACAAGGGCGTCACATACCCGTCGGTGCTCGACCGTGACACCGGCTCGGTCCTCCTCGCCTTTAGCAAGACGGTGCCGCCGAAGGCGACGCCGACCACGCTCGTCGTGGATAAGAAGGGCCGCGTAGCCGCCCGCATCCTGGGAGCCATCCCCGACAAGAGCATCCTCGATTCCCTGATCTCCGACGCCGTGGCCGAGCACTGAGGTGGGCGACGTCGGTCAGATCGTCTTCAGCGGCCAGCTCCTGGTGGCCCTGCCGATCGCACTCCTCGCGGGCCTGGTGTCCTTCGCCTCGCCCTGCGTGCTGCCGTTGGTCCCCGGATACCTCGCGTACGTCGGCGGAATCAGCGACCCGGGTGCCAAGCGCGACCGGTCGCGACTGCTCACCGGCGTCGCCTTGTTCGTCCTCGGATTCGCCATCGTCTTCGTGGCCTACGGCGCCGCGTTCGGCGCCCTCGGCTACTGGCTGGTGCGCTGGCAGGATGTGGTGGTCCGGATCCTCGGGGCGCTCGTGATCGTGATGGGCCTGGTGTTCATCGGGCAGTTCTCGTTCCTCCAGCGGACGATCAAGCCGTCCTGGCGCCCGGCCACCGGACTGATCGGGGCGCCCCTGCTCGGCATCGTGTTCGGGCTGGGATGGACGCCGTGCATCGGCCCGACTCTCGCGGCCATCAGCGCGCTCAGCGTCGGAAGCGGTTCGCCCTGGCGGGGAGCCCTTCTTGGCCTGTTCTACTGCATCGGCCTCGGCATCCCGTTCCTCCTCGTCGCCCTCGGCTTCGACTGGGTGGCGGGTTCGGTCGCGTTCCTCAAGAAGCACATCCGGGCGATCAACATCATCGGCGGCGTCCTCCTCGTGGTCATCGGCATCCTCATGGTGACCGGCCTCTGGAGCGAGCTCATGTCACAGTTTCTGGCGGTGATCCAAGGTTTTGAGCCGGCCCTCTGACCACATCGATTCCGCGCCTCCGCACGAGGACCCCGACGTCGCGCAGCCCAAGCTGGGCCCGACCGGGTGGATCCGCTGGTTCTGGCGGCAGCTGACGAGCATGCGCACCGCGTTGTTCCTGCTCCTCCTCCTCGCCATCGCCGCCGTGCCCGGGTCGCTGGTCCCGCAGCGGAGCTCCGACCCGAACGGCGTCACCAAGTACTTCACCGACAACCCGTCGCTGGCTCCGGTGCTCGACAAGCTGCAGGCCTTCGACGTCTACACGTCGGTCTGGTTCTCGGCCATCTACCTGCTGCTGTTCGCCTCGCTGATCGGTTGCATCATCCCGCGCACCGCGCACCACTTCCGCGCGATGCGTGCGAAGCCGCCGCGGACTCCGGTGCGGCTGGCGCGCATGTCCGGATTCCAGTCCCGGGTCCTGCCGGCCGAGCTGCGCACTGGTGCCGTCGACCCGGTCGTCGCTGCTCGGGAGGTGCTGAAGGCCAACCACTATCGGGTAGCCCTGTATCAGGACGCGCGCTCCACGTCGGTGTCGGCCGAGCGCGGGTATCTCCGCGAGTCGGGCAACCTGGTGTTCCACATCGCGTTGCTGGGGGTCCTCCTCGCCATCGGGGTCGGGGGAGGCTTCGGCTACACCGGCCAGAAGATCGTGGTCGAAGGGCAGAGCTTCGTGAACAGCCTCCCGTCGTACAACTCGTTCAACCCGGGGCGCTTCTTCAGTGATGCGTCCCTCTCGCCGTTCTCCATCGCGGTGAACAAGCTCGACGTGCGGTACGAGACCAAGAACCAGGATGCGATCGGCACGCCGCTCGACTACACCGCGCACGTGACCACGACCGGCCCAGGGGACTCCACCGCCGACACGACCATCAAAGTCAACGAGCCGCTGGCCATCGGCGGCACGAACGTCTACCTCCTCGGAAACGGGTACGCCCCCACGATCACGGTCAAGGATCCGCAGGGCAAGGTCGTCTTCAGTGACAGCGTGCCCTTCATCCCGCAGGCGGACCCGAACCTGACGTCGCTCGGGTTCGTGAAGATCCCGGATGGTCTGAAGGAGCAGGTCGGGATGATCGGCTTCTTCTATCCGACCGTCACAGCGAGCCAGACGGCGCAGGGCGCACTGGCGTCCAAGTTCCCAGGGCTTGAGGATCCGGTGCTGAGCCTGAACGTCTACGCCGGCGACCTCGGCGTCGACAACGGCGTCCCGCAGTCCGTCTACAGCCTCAACACCGACACGCTCGAGCAGCTGGCCGGTCCTCCGACCAAGACCAAGGCGCTGGAGCTGAAGCCCGGCACGACCGTGCAGTTGCCGAACGGGCTCGGGACCATCTCGCTGGATGGCGTCAAGCGGTTCGCGACGCTCGAAGTGCACCACGATCCCGCACAGATCTGGGTGCTGCTGTTCGCCGTGCTCATCCTGCTCGGACTCCTGACCTCGCTCTTCGTCCCGCGGCGTCGCCTGTGGGTGAAGGCCATCGAGAACCCGGACGGTTCCCTCACGCTGGAGTACGCCGGCCTCGCCCGCGGCGAAGACCCCAACCTCCTGTCGGCGGTGGCCGGTGTCGCCGATCAGCATTCCGAGGCCCTCACCCGGCCCCCGACGACTTAGGCTTGCATCGTGACCGAATCTCTGGCTCAGCTGTCGACCGTGTTCCTGTACGCGGCGATGGGGCTCTATGCGGCGGCGTTCATCGCTTTCGCGCTCGATCTCGCCCGGCGCGGCGCTCGAGCGACCGCGGTGGAGGCTGCCGTCGTGCCGAGTGCGGTGGCACGACGTGCGGAGGTCGCCGCTCCGGTGGGAGCACCGGCGACGACGGTGATCGGCGGCAGCAGCACTGCGCCGCCACCCCCGCCCTCCTCTGCGCTCGGCAGGCTCTCCTCGCGCATCAGTACGCGCGTCGAAGATGACGTGATGAACGCTGCAGGAGGCGGAGCGTCCCTGAAGTGGGCGTTCGCTCTGACGATCATCGGCTTCGCGTTCCACCTGGTCGCCGACGTGTTGCGCGGCATCGCGGCGGCCCGGGTGCCGTGGGCCAACATGTGGGAGTTCTCGATGACGGGGACTCTCGTCATCATCGGGGTCTTCCTGATCGCCAACCTGAAATGGCCGATCACCTACGTTGGCACCTTCGTCCTCGGACTGGTTCTGGTGCTGCAAGGCATCGCGCTGCTGCGCTACTACGTTCCCGTCGTCCCGTTGCAGCCGGCGCTCCAGTCGTACTGGCTGGTCATCCACATCATCGTGGCCGTGCTAGGCACGGCGTTCTTCGCCCTCGGGTTCGCACTGTCGGGGCTGCAACTGCTGCAGTACCGGCGGGAGCGGCAGGTGGCGGAGTCGCGACCCCAGCAGTTCCGGTTCCTGGCGACCCTGCCGAGCTCGGTCGCGCTGGAGAACCTGGCGTACCGGATCAACATCGTCGGCTTCATCGCGTGGACCTTCACGCTGATCGCGGGAGCCATCTGGGCCGAGAAGGCGTGGGGCCGGTACTGGGGGTGGGACACCAAGGAGGTCTGGACCTTCATCATCTGGGTCATCTACGCCGGCTACATCCACGCCCGCGCGACCCGCGGTTGGCGCGGATCCCGATCGGCCTGGCTGGCGATCATCGGCTTCGCCGCGGTGCTGTTCAACTTCGGCATCGTCAACGTCTTCTTCCACGGACTGCACGCGTACTCGGGACTGTGACCGAACCCGTGTCGCAGAGAACCCCTCGGAGCCCCAGGCTCTCGAGGGGTTTTCGCGTTCGTGGAGGCTGTGGCCGACTCCCAGAGCGGGAACTTCCGCGTGTTTCCGCGGAAGTCAAGCGCGACACGCCCGGGCTGCGGGCCGAATTTGCACCGACTCGGAGGCCTGCGTAAAGTACTTACTTGTCACCCCAAAGGTGCGGGAGAGCGGAAGAGCTCCCCGGCCTCAAGCGGGACCGAATCCAAAGCCTAGCGGCAAACCTGAACTTGAATAAGTTCGCTTGCTGCGCTTAGGATTAACACCCACTCACTGAGCAGGTCTAACCGGTTCGGATCGTGTGAAACGGTTGTGCCCACCACATATCGGGCCAACGGGAAACACGAAACGCCGACTTGACAAACTGACTGAGAGTGGTAAGGTAGAGAAGTTGCCTCGCAGAGACAGCCGGAAGGTTGAAAGGCGAGAGCGTCCGATCCTTGAGAACTCAACAGCGTGCACAATGTCAAATGCCAAATAACCTCGGCATTGACTTGCTAGACCTAGTCTAGCGGTCGATGCGAGATTCCTTTGGATTAGAAACAGAATGTCAGTAGATATTCGAAACTAGTCAAGACAAACTCGCAGTGCGTGGGCACATTTCCTGCCCCGCCTGCACAATGTTTCCCGATCGCTTGCGATTGTGGAGCAAAACATTTACGGAGAGTTTGATCCTGGCTCAGGACGAACGCTGGCGGCGTGCTTAACACATGCAAGTCGAACGATGAACCTGGAGCTTGCTCCGGGGGATTAGTGGCGAACGGGTGAGTAACACGTGAGTAACCTGCCCTTGACTCTGGGATAACCTCCGGAAACGGAAGCTAATACCGGATACGACGTACGGAGGCATCTCCTGTACGTGGAAAGAACTTCGGTCAAGGATGGACTCGCGGCCTATCAGGTAGTTGGTGAGGTAACGGCTCACCAAGCCTACGACGGGTAGCCGGCCTGAGAGGGTGACCGGCCACACTGGGACTGAGACACGGCCCAGACTCCTACGGGAGGCAGCAGTGGGGAATATTGCACAATGGGCGCAAGCCTGATGCAGCAACGCCGCGTGAGGGATGACGGCCTTCGGGTTGTAAACCTCTTTTAGTAGGGAAGAAGCGAAAGTGACGGTACCTGCAGAAAAAGCACCGGCTAACTACGTGCCAGCAGCCGCGGTAATACGTAGGGTGCGAGCGTTGTCCGGAATTATTGGGCGTAAAGAGCTCGTAGGCGGTCTGTCGCGTCTGCTGTGAAAACCCGAGGCTCAACCTCGGGCCTGCAGTGGGTACGGGCAGACTAGAGTGCGGTAGGGGAGATTGGAATTCCTGGTGTAGCGGTGGAATGCGCAGATATCAGGAGGAACACCGATGGCGAAGGCAGATCTCTGGGCCGTAACTGACGCTGAGGAGCGAAAGCGTGGGGAGCGAACAGGATTAGATACCCTGGTAGTCCACGCCGTAAACGTTGGGAACTAGATGTGGGGACCATTCCACGGTCTCCGTGTCGCAGCTAACGCATTAAGTTCCCCGCCTGGGGAGTACGGCCGCAAGGCTAAAACTCAAAGGAATTGACGGGGGCCCGCACAAGCGGCGGAGCATGCGGATTAATTCGATGCAACGCGAAGAACCTTACCAAGGCTTGACATATACGAGAACGGGCTAGAAATAGTCAACTCTTTGGACACTCGTAAACAGGTGGTGCATGGTTGTCGTCAGCTCGTGTCGTGAGATGTTGGGTTAAGTCCCGCAACGAGCGCAACCCTCGTTCTATGTTGCCAGCGCGTAATGGCGGGAACTCATAGGAGACTGCCGGGGTCAACTCGGAGGAAGGTGGGGATGACGTCAAATCATCATGCCCCTTATGTCTTGGGCTTCACGCATGCTACAATGGCCGGTACAAAGGGCTGCAATACCGTAAGGTGGAGCGAATCCCAAAAAGCCGGTCTCAGTTCGGATTGAGGTCTGCAACTCGACCTCATGAAGTCGGAGTCGCTAGTAATCGTGGATCAGCAACGCCACGGTGAATACGTTCCCGGGCCTTGTACACACCGCCCGTCAAGTCATGAAAGTCGGTAACACCCGAAGCCGGTGGCCCAACCCTTGTGGAGGGAGCTGTCGAAGGTGGGATCGGTGATTAGGACTAAGTCGTAACAAGGTAGCCGTACCGGAAGGTGCGGCTGGATCACCTCCTTTCTAAGGAGCAACTGGCACCCTCGGGTGTCCAGGCGCCAGATCTGAGCGAACGTCTCAGCTGGTTAGCTCATGGGTGGAACATTGACATTGGTGCGGAGCCGAACGGCTCGAACTCAGTACATCCCTCGGGATAGGAACGGTTCGGACTCGGAAGCCTCGCACATGCACGCTGTTGGGTCCTGAGGGACCGGACCTCATCCGATCGGATGAGAACCGAATCCTCTGGACCTTTTCTCGTCGGCATCAATGGCCGGCAGGAAAGGTACCGCCCGTACTTTGAGAACTACACAGTGGACGCGAGCATCTTAGATTCGAACCTTCGGGTTCGGATCACAAAGATGATCTCAGTACTTTCGAGTACTGATAGATCATTGGTCAATCTGCTCATCTTCGGATGAGTCGATCGATTCTAAAACTCATGTGATTTCAAGTTTCTAAGAGCAAACGGTGGATGCCTTGGCATCTGGAGCCGAAGAAGGACGTAGTAATCTGCGATAAGCCTCGGGGAGTTGATAAACGAACTTTGATCCGAGGATTTCCGAATGGGGAAACCCCGCTGGGCCCTTTATGGTGACCCAGTGACTCCCGCCTGAATATATAGGGCGGGTAGAGGGAACGTGGGGAAGTGAAACATCTCAGTACCCACAGGAAGAGAAAGCAAAAGCGATTCCGTTAGTAGTGGCGAGCGAAACCGGAAGAGGCTAAACCGATCATGTGTGATAGCCGGCAGGCGTTGCATGGTCGGGGTTGCGGGACTTTTCTGCTGCTTCTGCCGAACAGCGAGCGTTACAAAGGATCATAGGTGAATGGCATTGAAAGGCCAGCCACAGCGGGTGCCAGCCCCGTAACCGAAATGGTCCAATGGCGCGAAGAGTATCCCAAGTAGCACGGGGCCCGAGAAATCCCGTGTGAATCTGTCAGGACCACCTGATAAGCCTAAATACTCCCAGATGACCGATAGCGGACAAGTACCGTGAGGGAAAGGTGAAAAGTACCCCGGGAGGGGAGTGAAATAGTACCTGAAACCGTTTGCTTACAAACCGTTGGAGCCTCCTTGTAGGGGTGACAGCGTGCCTTTTGAAGAATGAGCCTGCGAGTTAGCGATATGTGGCGAGGTTAACCCGTGAGGGGTAGCCGTAGCGAAAGCGAGTCTGAATAGGGCGATTCAGTCGCATGTCCTAGACCCGAAGCGAAGTGATCTATCCATGGCCAGGTTGAAGCGACGGTAAGACGTCGTGGAGGACCGAACCCACTTAGGTTGAAAACTGAGGGGATGAGCTGTGGATAGGGGTGAAAGGCCAATCAAACTTCGTGATAGCTGGTTCTCTCCGAAATGCATTTAGGTGCAGCGTTGCGTGTTTCTTGCCGGAGGTAGAGCTACTGGATGGCCGATGGGCCCTAAAAGGTTACTGACGTCAGCCAAACTCCGAATGCCGGTAAGTGAGAGCGCAGCAGTGAGACGGTGGGGGATAAGCTTCATCGTCGAGAGGGAAACAACCCAGACCACCAACTAAGGTCCCTAAGCGCGTGCTAAGTGGGAAAGGATGTGGAGTTGCACAGACAACCAGGAGGTTGGCTTAGAAGCAGCCACCCTTGAAAGAGTGCGTAATAGCTCACTGGTCAAGTGATTCCGCGCCGACAATGTAACGGGGCTCAAGCACGCCACCGAAGTTGTGGCATTGACATTATTGGTAGGCCTTCGTGGTCCAGCCGTGTTGATGGGTAGGAGAGCGTCGTGTGGCGAGTGAAGCGGCGGTGTAAACCAGCCGTGGACGCCACACGAGTGAGAATGCAGGCATGAGTAGCGAAAGACGGGTGAGAAACCCGTCCTCCGAAAGACCAAGGGTTCCAGGGCCAGGCTAATCCGCCCTGGGTAAGTCGGGACCTAAGGCGAGGCCGACAGGCGTAGTCGATGGACAACGGGTTGATATTCCCGTACCGGCGAAGAACCGCCCAAGCTAATCCAGTGGTGCTAAGAGTCCTAATCCTGGACACGGATCCCTTCGGGGTGAAGGTCCGGGCCTAACGCTCGACCCCATGCTGGTGCGGCTAGCGTATTAACAGGTGTGACGCAGGAAGGTAGCCCAGCCGGGCGATGGTAGTCCCGGTGTAAGTGTGTAAGCCGAGAGATAGGCAAATCCGTCTCTCACATAGGCCCAGGCACGATGCGTAGTCTTCATTGACGAAATGGGTGATCCTATGCTGCCGAGAAAAGCATCGACGCGAGGTTCCAGCCGCCCGTACCCCAAACCGACTCAGGTGGTCAGGTAGAGAATACCAAGGAGATCGAGAGAATCGTGG
Organism: Leifsonia sp. SIMBA_070; assembly: GCF_046534635.1. Taxonomy (NCBI): domain Bacteria; kingdom Bacillati; phylum Actinomycetota; class Actinomycetes; order Micrococcales; family Microbacteriaceae; genus Leifsonia; species Leifsonia sp. SIMBA_070. Next base: position 426,037 of record NZ_JAWRYK010000002.1, read on the forward strand.
TTAAGGAACTCGGCAAAATGCCCCCGTAACTTCGGGAGAAGGGGGGCCTGAGGCGTGAACGGACTTGCTCCGGGAGCGTTTGAAGGCCGCAGAGACCAGTGGGAAGCGACTGTTTACTAAAAACACAGGTCCGTGCCAAGTCGCAAGACGATGTATACGGACTGACGCCTGCCCGGTGCTGGAAGGTTAAGAGGAAGGGTTAGCTTCGGCGAAGCTCAGAATTTAAGCCCCAGTAAACGGCGGTGGTAACTATAACCATCCTAAGGTAGCGAAATTCCTTGTCGGGTAAGTTCCGACCTGCACGAATGGCGTAACGACTTCCCAGCTGTCTCAACCGCGAACTCGGCGAAATTGCACTACGAGTAAAGATGCTCGTTACGCGCAGCAGGACGGAAAGACCCCGTGACCTTTACTACAGCTTGGTATTGGTGTTCGGTGTGGCTTGTGTAGGATAGGTGGGAGACTTTGAAGCCGGCACGCCAGTGTCGGTGGAGTCAATGTTGAAATACCACTCTGGTCACTCTGGATATCTAACTTAGAACCGTAATCCGGTTCAGGGACAGTGCCTGGTGGGTAGTTTAACTGGGGCGGTTGCCTCCCAAAAAGTAACGGAGGCGCCCAAAGGTTCCCTCAACCTGGTTGGCAATCAGGTGTCGAGTGTAAGTGCACAAGGGAGCTTGACTGTGAGACTGACAAGTCGAGCAGGGACGAAAGTCGGGACTAGTGATCCGGCAGTGGCTTGTGGAAGCGCTGTCGCTCAACGGATAAAAGGTACCTCGGGGATAACAGGCTGATCTTGCCCAAGAGTCCATATCGACGGCATGGTTTGGCACCTCGATGTCGGCTCGTCGCATCCTGGGGCTGGAGTAGGTCCCAAGGGTTGGGCTGTTCGCCCATTAAAGCGGTACGCGAGCTGGGTTTAGAACGTCGTGAGACAGTTCGGTCCCTATCCGCTGCGCGCGTAGGAAATTTGAGAGGATCTGACCCTAGTACGAGAGGACCGGGTTGGACGAACCTCTGGTGTGTCAGTTGTTCCGCCAGGAGCACCGCTGATTAGCTACGTTCGGGATGGATAACCGCTGAAAGCATCTAAGCGGGAAGCCGGCCTCAAGATGAGATTTCCATGCCTTCGGGCGAGAGGCTCCCAGCTAGACTACTGGGTTGATAGGCCGGATGTGGAAGTGGGGACTAAAGACCCATGGAGCTGACCGGTACTAATAAGCCGATAACTTGATAATCACCACTCTCATACTGTTGTAAGGCTGGTATGAGGGGCATGAGATTGCACGCGTCCACTATGTGGTTCTCGATGTACGGTCGAGAACTGATTCGAGCTTTTGCTCGACGTTCACTTTGATACATCAATAGTGTTTCGGCGGCCATAGCGAGAGGGAAACGCCCGGTTACATTCCGAACCCGGAAGCTAAGACTCTCTGCGCCGATGGTACTGCAGGGGGGACCCTGTGGGAGAGTAGGACACCGCCGGACTTCTTTGTGAGATGGCCACCCAGTGATGGGTGGCCATTTCGCGTTAACGGGGTCGCTTGCAGCACGCAGCATAGGCTGGCCTCGACCCGCCGAATCGACAGGAGAAGCCGTGAGCGACACACCGGCAGACGACAACGCGCGCAACGAGCGGCCTGATCGCCGGCAGCAGCCCGGTCGTCCCGCACGTTCAGGCGGCGAAGGACGACCCCGGTCAGACGGTGGCCCGCACGGGCACCCGCGTGCCGGTGGGGCATCCCGTGACCGCTCCGCGTCCAGCGGCGGGAGCTCCTGGAAGGGGCGCTCGGGAGCATCCCGCGACGACACCGGGCGGCCGGCACGTTCCTCCGATGGTCATCGGTCCGACGGCTATCGGTCCGGCGGGGAGCGTGGTCGAGACGCGGGTCAGCGGTCGGGCGGCTACCGAGGTCGGAGCGACTCCGACGGCGGCCAGCGCGCCGGCGGCTACCGCGGACGAGACGATGCTGCCGGCGGTCAGCGCTCGGGCGGCTTCCGAGGACGCGACAGCAGCAGCGGTGGTCAGCGTTCCGGTGGGTACCGCGGTCGGAGCGACGCAGACGGTGGTCAGCGGACCGGTGGGTACCGCGGGCGAAGCGACGCCGACGGTGGTCAGCGGACGGGTGGGTATCGCGGGCGGGACGATTCTCGGGGTGGTGCACGCTCCGGAGCACCGCGAAGCGGAGAGCGGGACAACTTCCGTGGAGGCGGCGCACGAGGGCAGAGCTGGGACGGGCGGCGCTCCGGCTACGAGAGGCCGGGACGTGACGAGAAGTTGTGGACGCGCGACGGTCGCCCTGCGCGCGGGGACCGCGACGCCCGCGCCGATAGCCGCGAGCTCGATGCGGAGGCGCAGCGCGCCCGCGAACTGCAGTCGGTGCGCCCGCGTCACGACGACCCTGAGATCCCGGACGATGTCCAGGCTCGCGACCTCCCCAACGAGGCCCGGGTGGAGCTGAAGACCCTCATCAAGGACAACTCCGATTGGGTCGCCAAGCACCTCGTCATGGCCGGCCGTCTGATCGAGTCCGATCCCGAAGCTGCTCACCGGCACGCGGTCTCCGCGTCCCGGCGCGCCGGCCGCGTGGCCGTCGTGCGAGAGACACTGGCTATCACCGCGTACGCGACCGGCGACTTCGCCCTCGCGTTGCGGGAACTGCGGACGTATCGGCGGATCTCCGGGTCCAACGACCAGCTTCCGATGATGGTGGACAGTGAGCGGGGTGTGGGGCGGCCGGACCGCGCGCTCGAGCTCGGTCGATCCGTCGAGCGGAGCGCGCTGCCGGCGGACGTCCAAGTGTCCCTCGCCATCGCCATGTCGGGCGCCCGGCTCGACCTCGGTCAGCCGGAGGCGGCCCTCGCCGAGCTGGAGATTCCGCAGCTCGACCCCAACCGCGCATTCAGCTACAGCGCCGACCTGTTCCACGCGTACGCCGAGGTGCTCGAGGACCTGGGGCGAGACGACGAGAGTGCCCGGTGGCGCGAACGAGCCGCCCGCGCCGAGGCGGCCTTCGAGCAGGCGGAATCGCTCGACGAACACGAAACGATCGACATCATCGAGGAGGAGCTCGTCCTGGAGGATCAGGACGACGAGCAGCGTGCGCCCGAAGGCGACGAGACCTCCGAAGGCGACGAGACGCCCGACGACGAGAAGGGCCAGACCGGCAATGGCGCTGTTTCGACGGAGCAGTGACGAATCGACACCGCTCGACGGTGTCGGTCTGGTGCTCGCCGACCTCGACGGCGTCGTCTACAAAGGGCCGGACGCCATCCCGCATGCCGTCGAGAGCCTCAACGCGACGGCTGAAGACATCCGGGTCGGTTACATCACAAACAACGCGTCGCGAACCGACGCCGCCGTCGCCGAGCACCTCAGCGATCTCGGCCTGCAGGTGAAACCGTCTGACGTGGTCACCTCCCCGCAGGCCGCCGTCCGCCTGCTCGCGGACCACGTTGTGGCAGGGGCGAACATCCTGGTCGTCGGCGGTGACGGGCTGGTCGACGAGGTGCAGAAGGCCGGCTTCTCCGTCACGCGATCCGCCGAAGACGATCCCGCTGCGGTCGTGCAGGGCTTCTCGCCGGAGGTGGGCTGGGCACAGCTCGCCGAAGCATCCTTCGCCCTTCAAGGACGAACGGACGTCGAGCGCCCCTGGATCGCCACCAACACGGATTGGACCATCCCGGTCGCCCGGGGGATCGCGCCGGGGAACGGCACTCTCGTGTCCGCTGTGCACACCGCGGTCGGCCGCCTGCCGCTGGTGGCCGGGAAGCCGGAGCGGGCCATCTTCGATGAGGCGGTCGCACGCTTCGGCGCGCAGAAGCCGCTCTTCATCGGCGACAGACTGGACACGGACATCCTCGGCGCGAACCGGGCGGGCATCGCTTCCGTCCTCGTGCTCACCGGTATCGACGGCGGCAAGCAGCTGCTCTCGGCGGACGCGGATTCCCGCCCCACGTACATCCTGAGCGACCTGCGCGGACTCAGCGAGCCGTACCCGGAGGCCCGAACGGCGAGGAACGGTGCGGTCACCGTCCGCGACGCCACGGTGACGATCGAAGGGAACGAGGTACGGATCGTCTCTGAGGGCACGGACCCGGTCGACCTGCTGCGCGCAGCGTGCGCAGCGATCTGGAACTCCGGCCGCGCCATCTACGGGCTCGATGTCCCAGAGCGCCTCTACGGCTGAACTCGTCTGAGGCCCAACCGCTCTACGGCTGAACCCTAGAGGGAGATGTTCCGCTCGACGATCCGGTGACAGCGCCGGACACGGTCCAGCCACCACGCCGTGCGCTCGTCGTCGGCACCGAGCGCATCCAGGCGCCGTGGCGACACAGCGGGACGGATGACCGGGATGCTGCCGTCGCGCGGGAGCAGCGGTTCTTCGGTGACGTCGTTCACGAACATGGCCGCTGTGCCGAGGCCGCAATCGAACTCCAGTTCAGGGAGTGCCGCGGCCAGATGAGCGCCCATGGCGATGCCGACCGAGGTGTCGATGGCGCTCGAGACGACGGCAGGAAGCCCGGCCTCCGCGACGATCCGGAGGGCGGAGTGCAAACCGCCGAGGGGCTGCGCCTTGACGACGAGCAGGTCGGCCGCGCCGGCCCGGGCCACGGCAAGCGGATCGGCGGCCTTCCGAACGCTCTCGTCCGCCGCGACGGGGATGCCCATGTACCCGATGCGGCGGCGCAGCTCGGCGAGCTCGTCCACCGTCGCGCAGGGTTGCTCGACGTACTCGAGGTCGAACGGCGCCAGGGCGTGGATCGCGTGCTCGGCCTCGTCGAGATTCCACAGGGTGTTCGCGTCGATGCGGATTCGCCCCTCCGGACCGAGAGCCTCGCGGACCGCGCGGACCCGCGCGATGTCATCGCTCAGCGTCTGGCCGGGCTCGGCCACCTTGACCTTCGCCGTCCGGGCGCCGGGGTAGCGTGCCAGCACCGCGGGCACCTCCGCCGCGTCGAGAGCCGGGATGGTCGCATTGACGGGGATGCGGTCTCTCAGCCCAGCGGGAGCGGCGCGCCAGCCGAAGTCGATGGCCGCGTGGAGCCACGCTGACGCCTCTGCGTCGTCGTACTCGACGAACGGGGAGAACTCCGTCCACCCCTCCGGGCCTTCGAAGAGCACTGCCTCGCGCGTACTGATTCCGCGGAACCTGGACGTCATCGGAAGCGTCACGACGCGTGCAGTTGCTAACAGGTCGGCGAGCTCCGGAAGCATCCACCAAGTGTTGCACGTCCCGACCGCCGGGGAACGGCGAACCGTAGGCTGGACCCATGCAAGCGGACGTGTCAGAGCTCTTCGATCCGGAGGTGTGGCGTGAGGTCGACGGTTTCAGCCGGCTCACCGATATCACCTACCATCACGACGTCACTGGGCGTATCGCGCGGGTGGCCTTCCATCGGCCGGAGGTACGCAACGCCTTCCGCCCGCACACCGTCGACGAGTTGTACTCCGCACTGGAGGACGCGCGGACGAATCCTCGGATCGGCGTGGTGCTGCTGACCGGCAACGGGCCGAGCCCGAAGGACGGCGGCTGGGCGTTCTGCTCCGGTGGGGATCAGCGCATCCGGGGCAGAGACGGCTACAAGTACGCAGAGGGAGAGACGGCGTCGACAATCGACGCCGCCCGGGGTGGCCGCCTGCACATCCTCGAAGTTCAGCGCCTCATCCGGTTCATGCCGAAGGTGGTGATCGCGGTGGTTCCGGGATGGGCGGCCGGAGGCGGGCATTCGCTGCACGTCGTCTGCGATCTCACCATCGCCAGTGCGGAGCATGGGCGGTTCAAGCAGACGGACGCGGACGTCGGGTCGTTCGACGCCGGCTACGGCTCCGCGTACTTCGCACGCCAGATCGGGCAGAAGTTCAGCCGCGAGGTGTTCTTCCTCGCACGCGAGTACTCGGCGCAGCGCGCCTACGAGATGGGTGCCGTCAATGCGGTCGTGCCGCATGCAGAGCTGGAGACGGTGGCCTTGGAGTGGGCGAACGAGATCCTCACCAAGTCGCCGACGGCGATCCGCATGCTGAAGTTCGCGTTCAACGCTGTCGACGACGGCATGGTGGGGCAGCAGGTGTTCGCCGGTGAGGCGACCAGACTCGCCTACGGGACGGACGAGGCGGTAGAGGGCCGGGACGCCTTCCTGCAGAAGCGGGAACCGGACTGGTCCCCGTTCCCCTGGCAGTACTGAGGGGCCGAGACGATGACACGCGCGTTGCGGGTGGTGGATGCGTCGCGGCCGGGCGAGGTCCTCGTCGCACTGCGCGAAGCACTGACCGGGACGCGGGAGGCGGTCGTCCCGCGGGCACCGTCGATGGCACTGCCGGCCGTAAGGTCGGTCGGCCCGGAGCGCGTCGCTCAGAATGTGGCAGTCGTCATCGAGACGTCGGGATCGACGGGGTCTCCGAAGCGCGTGGCGCTGTCAGCCGACGCGTTGCTCGCCAGTGCGGCGGCATCCGCAGGTGTCGTCGGTGGTCAGGGGCAGTGGCTGTTGGCGCTTCCGGCGCACTATGTCGCCGGCGCCCAGGTGCTCGTGCGGTCGATCGCCGCCGGGACAGACCCCGTGTTCTATGGCGAGGGACATTTCGACCCAGAGCGTTTCGCGGAACTGGCGCGCGAGCTCGACCACGATCTCCGCTACACGTCGCTGGTCCCGGTGCAGCTGGCACGACTGCTCGACAGTGCTGAGGCAGGATCACGGGACGTCGCCTCCGCGCTGCGGCGCTTCGATGCCATCCTTCTGGGAGGTCAGGCGGTGGCGCCGTCGCTGCGCGAGCGGGCCGATCGGCTCGGCGCCCGGATCATGGCGACGTACGGATCGAGTGAGACCGCAGGCGGTTGCGTCTACGACGGCATGCCGATCGGAACGACGGTCGTGCGCGAGAGCGCCGGACTGCTGGAGGTGTCCGGGCCCACACTTGCGGAGGGCTACCTGGGTGATCCGGATCGCACGTCCGCTGCCTTCCACGAGGCGGACGGGGCGCGCTGGTATCGCACGGGCGACCTGGGCGAGGTAGCGGCCGATGGCCGCGTCACGGTGTTCGGCCGGTCGGACAACGTGATCATCTCGGGCGGCGAGAAAGTGCTCCTCGACGCGGTCGAACGCGTGGTGCAGGAGGCGCCTGGCCTCGGCCATGCGGTGGTCGTCGCCGCGCAGCATCCCGAATGGGGACAGGTTCCGGTCGTCGTCACGGAAGGTGCACCTCCCGTGACGTTGCCAGAACTTCGAGCGGTCGTCGCGGAGCGGCTGGGGAGGGCCGCCGCACCGGCGCGCATCCTCGTGGTGGATCGGCTGCCGCGCCTGGCGAGCGGCAAACCGGACCGTGTCGCGCTCGCCGCTGTCGCGAACGACCGACCGGCATAGCCGTTGTTGTTACGATTCGCTCTGTGATGAGTCAGAACAAGCCACGCATGCAGCGCATGGTCCCGCCGACCGCCCGCGGGCCGCGCGGCGGCCGCAGCGGACGACCAGGCGCAGCCACCGCAGCGGCGAAGCCCGCCACCACCGCCGACTGGATCGCGGGAGCGCGTCTTCGCACCCTCCCGCTCGCGATCGCGCCTGTGCTCATCGGTGTGGGTGCCGCGAAGGTGGCGGAGGGCCCCGGGGTCTGGCATCCGGTACGGTCGCTGCTGTGCCTCGCCGTCGCGGTGCTGCTGCAGATCGGCGTCAACTACGCCAACGACTACTCCGACGGGGTGCGCGGCACGGACGAGTTCCGCGTGGGTCCGGGGCGGCTCACCGGTTCGGGCAAGGCCGCACCGCGGCGGGTGCTGACGGTGGCCCTCGTGTTCTTCGGGCTGGCGGCGGTTGCGGGCCTGATCCTCGTCATCCTCACCCAGCACTGGTGGGTTCTGCTCATCGGCGCCGCCGCCATCGCGGCCGCGTGGTTCTACACCGGCGGCAAGCGTCCGTACGGGTACTACGGCCTCGGCGAGGTCTTCGTCTTCGTCTTCTTCGGGCTCGTTGCGACGGTCGGCACGACCTTCATGCTCGCCGGGATCGCCAACCAGGAGGCCTGGTACGGCGGGGTCATCGCCGGCCTCATCGCCTGCGCGGTCCTCATGGTGAACAACATCCGCGACATCGAGCCCGACCGGCAGGCGCGGAAGCGGACCCTCGCCGTCCTCCTCGGCCGCATCGCATCACGGATCGTGTTCTGCGTGCTGCTGCTCGTGCCGTTCGCGATCCTCGCCGTGCTGGCGGTGTTCTATCCGTTCGCGTGGTTCGGGATGTTCGCGCTGCTGGCGGCTGTCCCGGCCTGCGTGATCACGCTGTTCGGACGCACGCCGCGGGAACTCATCACAGCGCTGCAGCTGACCAGCATCACCGGCCTGCTCGTCGGGATAGCCCTGGGTGTCGCCTACGCGTTCTGACCGCCGCCCTTACGGCTCTCGGCATCCTTCGCCGCAGCGCTGTCGACTGCACCGTCCTCCACGTCGTCATCCTCTGACCGCGCCGGGGTGTCGCGGTGCCGGACCGCGTACAGATCCGACGACACCGCATTCCGCGGACGGCTCAAGAAGATATACGAGAGGCACAGCCCGATGAGGGCGGCGGCGATGACCGACAGCCACCAGACGACGCCCAGGACGAGCAGGATCGCGAGCGGCACCGCGAACACCAGAAGGCGCAGCACGGAGTAGGTGATCCAAGAGGGAATCCGCTTCACCCTCCCAGCTTAGAGACCGTCTCTGAGAGTTACGATTGACCCATGGTTCGCCTCTGGATAGCCCTCGGCGTCGCAGCCGTGGTGTTCTACATCTATTCGGTGGCAGACTGCGCCCTGTTTGACCGTTCTCGAGTGCGCGGCCTTCCCAAGCCCGTGTGGCTGCTCATCATCATCCTGTTCCCTGTCATCGGTGGGATCCTCTGGTTCCTGATCGGTCGGGGACGCCGGAGATCCGACGTCGGACGACGGATCACCGCGCCGGATGACGACCCCGAATTCCTCGGCAAGCTCCGCATGGACCACGACCAGGAGGAACGCATCCGTCAGCTCGAGAAGGAGCTGGCCGACCTGGATGACAACCCTCCGGACAACGACCAGACCGGCCGCCGGGATGGGTGACCGCCCGCACGCGGGCGACGCCGCCGGGAGCGGCACAGGCACCAGCACCACCGCGCCGGCCGGCGCGCCCACCGGCAACCCGGCGACCGACTTCTCCCTGGCGCTGCTGACGGGACTCGTGCGTAACGGCATTCGGGACATCGTCGTCAGCCCGGGATCGCGCTCGCAGGCCCTCTCCCTCGTCGCGGCGGAGCTCGACCGCTCCGGCTCGGCACGCCTGCACGTCCGGATCGACGAACGGTCCGGCGGCTTCCTCGCCCTGGGCCTCGCCCGCGAGACCGGCGCACCCGCCGCCGTCATCACCACGAGCGGCACCGCGACCGCCAACCTCCACCCGGCGGTGCTCGAAGCGCACGAAGCGGGGATCCCGCTCATCGTGCTCACCGCCGATCGACCGGAGGAACTGCGCGGCATCCGCTCCAACCAGACGACGCAGCAGGACGGCCTCTACGCCGCCGCCGTCCGGTGGTCCGAGGACGTCGAAGCGCCGACGGGCGAGCCGGAGGAGGCCGACCGTGCCGAGGCCCTGGCGGCGGCCGCCGTGCGCGCCGCAGTCGGTGCGGACACAGCCGACCCCGGCCCTGTGCATCTGAACGTGGCGTTCCGGGAGCCGCTCTCGGTCGCGGTTCCCGCCCTCGCCGAACCGCTCACCGGGGAGTTGCCGTCGACCGCGGGTCCCGAGGCGCTGGGCCGCTCGACGGTCAGAGTGGAGGCCGGCCCGCGCACCGTCGTGGTCGCCGGAGCCGACGCAGGGCCGCGCTCCGAGGAGTTCGCCCGCGCGGGTGGCTTCCCGCTGCTCGCGGAGGTCTCCAGCGGCGCCCACTTCGGACCGAACCTCGTGGTCTCCTACCGTGAGCTACTGCGCGACGACGACTTCGGCGGCGCCGTCGAGCGGGCGATCGTGTTCGGCCATCCGACCCTCAGCAGAGAGGTTCCGGTCTTGCTCGCGCGGGAGGACGTCGAGGTCCTCGTCGTCGCACCGACCGGCGCGCAGGCCTACAATCCCGCCCACCGGGCCCGCATCGTCGGCGGCGTGCAGCCGGGTCCGGATGTCGACCTGCGCTCGCCGGAGGTCCGCGCCTGGGTCGGCCGGTGGGTGTTCGCGAGCCGACGGATCGCCGAGCAGGCGGAACGGGAGGCCGACCCCGCTGCGGCCGCACCGGACGTGGAGCTGGCCCGGTCGTTCCAGCCGTCGGATGCGCTCGCCTTCGCCCAGGCCGAGCTCGCCGCGGTCCGCGCGCCGATCACCCGCGCGCTTCTCGCCGAGGCAGTGTGGCGCTACACCTGGCCCCACGACCGGCTGGTGCTCGGCGCCTCCCGCCTCATCAGGGATGTGGACCGCATCGTCCCGGGCAAGAAGATCGCCGTCCACGCCAACCGGGGACTCGCGGGCATCGACGGCACCATCGCCACTGCAACCGGCATCGCCCTGGCCAGCCAGGCAGCTGCGCGGAACGAAGGGACGCCGAGCGGAGTCACCCGGGTGCTCCTCGGCGACCTGGCCCTGCTGCACGACGTCGGATCGCTGCTGTTCGGCACAGGGGAGACCCGCCCGCACCTCCAGGTCATCGTGGGGAACGACGGAGGCGGCACGATCTTCGACGGACTGGAGGTGGCCGGGACAGCTCCCACAGAGGCTTTCGACCGGGTGCTCTACACACCGCAGACGGTCGATCTGTCGTCACTGGCGACGGCGTACGGCTGGAGCCATGCAGTGGTCCGGACGAAAGGCGAGCTCGATCAGGCCCTGTCCGCGCCCCCCGCCGGCGTGAGCATCGTCGAGGTTCCGCTCGTCCGCTGAGTGGGCCGCTGCTACCCACCACACAACGGCTCGTCCGCCACACGGCCGACCTTTTGGCGGGACGGCACAACGAACCAGCGCTTTGGCCAGCGGATCACTACCATTGCCCGCGTGCACATGATCTTCCGGACGATGCTTCACGCGATCATCTCGCGCTTCGGGTCACGGCTCGGCCACTGGGATGTGGCGCGGACGCGTTTCCGCGTCCTGCCGACCGACCTCGACATCCTCAAGCACATGAACAACGGCGTCTATCTGTCCATCGCCGACATCGGGCGGTTCGACCTGCTGAAGCGCAACGGGGTCTGGGCGGTGTTCACGAGCCGCGGCTGGTACCCGGTGGTCGCGTCCGAGACGATCTCCTTCCGCAAGTCGCTGGAGCTCTGGCAGCCGTTCGTGGTGGAGTCGCGCATCCTCGGTTTCGACGAGAAGGCCGTGTACGTCGAACAGCGGTTCACGGTTGACGGAGAGATCTACACGCAGGCGTTCATCCGCGGGCGGTTCCTCAAGCGGTCGGGCGGCGTCGTGTCGATCGCCGAACTGCTGGAGGCCGTCGGACCGTCACCGAGCGATGCCGCCGTCCCCGAATGGCTCCTCGAGTGGGGCGGCGACGCCGCTCTCCCCTCCACTCGCGTGGAGGCACCCAGCGTCTGGAACGAGTGAAGCCGCTCCTGCTACCGCTCAGGCGGGGCCGAAGGCGAACATCCGGTCCGGGTCCCACTGCGTGCGGGTGGCCGTCAGGCGTTCCTGCACCGCGGACGGCCACACCTTCTCGAACGCCGCTCTGTCGGCCAGGTCTCCGGCGAAGTTGACGTTCGTGATCGCCGAGATGCGGTCCCGCAGCGCGTCGGCGATCGCCTGCGCCCGCGCCGGCGCCGCCTCGGCGAAGGTCGACGGATCTGCGGCGAGCAGCGACAGCGTGTACCCGCTGTCGCGACCGCCGACCGCCGAGCCGTCGTCGGTGTCGCGCGCGGTTGCTCCGCCGATCTGGCGCACTTCGACCGCCAGGAACGGCGCCCCCGAGCCGGGGCCGGCGAGCTCGAGGAGGACGTCTCCCGCGTCCTGATCGAACGTGTCGAGCATGAATCCGCGAATCCATGTCGGCCCGCCCTCTTCTGGGTCGTTATGGATGCTGGCGACCGCGGTCGCGGGCATCTCGGCCACGAAGTCGAGGTAGACGGGCGCCGCATCGCGGATCGGCGCGAACAGCTTCTCGCCCTCGGCCGTCTCGCCCGGGAAGGCGAAGCGCACGCTGAGGACCGTCCGGCCGCGGAGGGGCGGCGGCGGACCGTCGAGGTCCGGCACGCTGAGAAGTGCGATGGAGGTCGTCGCTTCGTCGGGCAGGTCGGCCGACCAGTCGATCCAGGCCCGCAGAGCCGGCTCGATCGCCCCTCCCTCGAAGAAGACGCTGCCGCCGTAGAGCGAGCGGAGAGCGACGAGCTCGAGCGTCATCTCGGTGACGATCGCCAGCCCGCCCTTTCCGCCGCGCAGGGCCCAGAAGAGGTCGGAATTGGTCTGGCGGTCGGCCGTGACGATGCGGCCGTCGGCGGTGACGACCCGGAAGCCGCGGACCCAGTCGGAGGTGAACCCGTAGTGGCGGGCGAGCGGGCCGATCCCGCCCCCGAGGCTGTAGCCGACGGCGCCGACGCTCGTGGAGGACCCTGTGACGGGGGCGAGCCCGTGCTCGGCCGCCGCCACGATCACCGGAGCCCATCGGAGGCCGGCGCCGATGTGCGCGCGGCGGGCTTCCGCGTCGATGGAGAGGCGGTCCAGCCCCCGCGTAGACACGATCATGCCCCCGACGATCGGAGCCTCGGCCCCATGACCCGTCGCCTGGACGCGGACGGGGAGGCCGGCCTCGCGGGCGAAACCCACCGCCTCCACCACATCTTCTTCTGAGGCGACGGCGACCACGATGTCCGGGTCGTGACGGATGGCGGGGTTGAAGCAGCTGATCTCCGCGGCGAGCCCCTCCTCGCCGCGGACGTAGACGGTACCGGTCACGGCGGCGCGCAAGCGCGCGACAGCGGACGTGTCGAGTTCGATTCCCATGGGCCAGAATCTAGGGGAGACCACCGACATGCGGGTAGCCCCCGGCGGTTCCGCCGCCGCGGCAGTCAGGGGCGTGACGTACCATTCCTGCATGTCCGTCGTCCTGCCCGCGCTGCCCGACTCGGGGTCGTCGAGCGCTCCGGACGCCGAGACGGTGTACCGGCCGAGCGGGCCGCTGGATCTGGCCGGGACGCTCGCGATGCTCGGCCGCGGACCGTACGATCCGACGACCGCGTGGGATCTGCGCGGGCTGTGGCGCACGTGGCGCACGCCCGCAGGAGTGGCGACTCTGCGCATCCATCGCCCGGAGCCGGACGGCGCGGTGGCCGCCGCCGCGTGGGGACCCGGCGCCGAGTGGGCGATCGCCGCCGTCCCCGGTCTGCTCGGCCGGGACGACGACTGGTCGGGGCTCGACGTCAGCGGCCATGCCCTGCTGCGCGACAGTCTGCGCCGCAACCCCGGGCTCCGACTTGCGCGTACCGGGCGGATGCTGGAGGCGCTGCTGCCCGCGATCATCGAGCAGCGGGTGACGAGTCTCGAGGCGTACCGCTCCTGGGCGCGGCTGCTCCGCTGGTATGGCGAACCCGCCCCCGGGCCCGCCCCCGAGGGGATGCGGGTGGTGCCGACCCTGGAGCAGTGGCGCGGCATCCCCTCGTGGGAATGGCACCGAGCGGGAGTCGACCCACGACGCGCGCGAGCGGTCCAGTCCGTCCTCGCGGTGGCGACGTCGCTCGAACGAGCGGTGGAGGGTGCCGAGACCCCGGCAGCGGCCGAGACCGCGCTCCAGACCATCTCCGGGGTCGGGGCGTGGACCGCGGCCGAGACGCTCCAGCGATCGCACGGCCATCCGGATCTGGTCAGCGTCGGCGACTACCATCTGGCGCACCAGGTGGGCGAGGCGCTGATCGGCCGCCGCGTCGACGACGACGGCATGCTCGAACTGCTCGAACCGTGGAGAGGCCACCGTCAGCGGGTGGTGCGGCTGATCTTCGCGAGCGGCTTCCGCTTCCAGCGCCGCGGGCCCCGCATGTCACTGCAGGACCATCGCTGGCACTAGCCGCGCGTTCCCAGCCGGGCGGCGGCGGCGTCCGAGCGCAAATCCCGGTCGAGCTCGCGGCACAGGGTCCGGTAGTGCTCCGTCATCACGGGACCGTAGCTGCTCCACTCCGGCTCGGGCTTGTGGTCGTGCGCGGCGACGAGACGGTCCAGGTAGTAGTCCCAGCGCGGTCCGGCGTCGGCCTCGTCGACCACGGACCGCAGCCTCCGCCCGACGGTCACGGCCGTGCGTCCGCTCGCTTCGGTGAGGTGGACGAACATCCGGTGGGAGTCTCCGGCCGCTCCGATGTCGGCGTGGAGGCGGCGCGGCGCGGTGCACTCCAGCACCGCGACGTCCTGCCAGTCGCTGCCGTCGCCGTCCGCGGTCATCCGCAGTTTGACCGCGCCGGTGGCGCCGGAACCGGAGTACTCGCCGAGCCAGGACGCGAGTCGCGGCGATCGGCTGAAGTAGGTCCACACCTCCTCTATGGGGGCGCGGAACATCCGGTCGAGAACGAGGTAGACCCCGTCGTCCTTGCGGACCAATCGTCCTGTCGGCTGCGGCATCATAGTGACCTCCGTCGGCTCAGCCTCTGGTGATCCTCACCTTAGTCACGCCGTCCCCGAATCGGCAGAGGGGTGCGTTCGAGTGCTCTCAGCCTTCGAGGACGGCCATCGCAGCGTTGTGCCCGCCCAGGCCGCTGACAGCTCCTCCTCGGCGGGCCCCCGAACCGCACAGCAGGATCCGCGGGTGCCGGGTGGCCACGCCCCAGCGCTCCGCGGGAGTGGCGAGCGCATCGTCGTCTTCGGCGAACGGCCACGACAGCGGACCGTGGAAGATGTTGCCGCCCGGCATGTTGAGGGCCCGCTCCAGGTCGCGCGTCGTCTTGGTCTCGATGCACGGCCGGCCGTCGGCATCCTTCAGCAGCAGGTCCTCCACAGGCTCGGCGAGCACCGAGTTCAGGGAGGCGAGGACCGCATCCTGCAATCGCTGGCGGGTCGCGTCGTTGTTCTCGTCGGTGAGCCAGCGGTCCGGAGTGTGGAGGCCGAAGACGGTGATGGTCTGGGCTCCGGTCGCGGCGAGGTCCGGGTCGAGGATGCTCGGGTCGGCGAGGGTGTGGCAGTAGATCTCGCAGGGGAGGAGTTCCGGCATCACGCCGCGCGTCATGCCCGCGTACGCTTCCTCCAGCTGCGTGTAGGTCTCGTTGATGTGGAACGTCCCGCCGAAGGCGGCCGCGGGATCGATGGCCTCGTCGCGGAGGCGCGGGAGGCGTTCGAGGAGCAGGTTGACCTTCACCTGCGCGCCCTCGGCCCGCTCGCGCTGCGGCTCGGGGTCCTCGCCCAGCAGGCGGTCGAGCACGTCGGGCGCGACGTTCGCGAGCACGGTCGCGCCCTCCACCCGCCGCTCATGGCCGTTGCGGACGTACTCCACCGTCCCGTCCTGGTCGATGCGCGTGACCTCGGCGCCGGTCACAATGCGCGCACCGGCCTCGCGGGCGACGCGGGCAAGCTCGCCGGTGACCGCGCCCATGCCGCCGACCGGGACGTCCCATTCGCCCGTGCCCTGGCCGATCACGTGATAGAGGAAGCAGCGGTTCTGGGCCAGCCCGGGGTCGGAGAGGCCGGCGAAGGTCCCGATGAGGGCGTCGGTGGCGACGACACCACGCACGAGGTCGCTCTGCAGGCGGGACTCGATGAACTCGCCGATGGGCCGTTCGATCAGCGACTCCCACAGGTCGTCGTCGCCGACCAGCGCCTTCGCCTCGGAGCGGGTGAGCAGCGGCTCGGTCACCGTCGGCCAGAGCGCTCGCGCCAGCTCTCCCGTGCTGCGGTACACCGAGTCGAAGCCTGCGGCGTCGTCGGCCGCGCCGATCCGGGAGAAGGAGGCAGCGGTCGCCGCCGCGTCGGTGTTGTCGATCAGGAGGCCGGCGCCGGCCGGATCGCCGGGCACGGGCGTGTAGGAGGAGTAGCGACGGCGGACCAGCCGGATGTCGAGACCGAGTTCGTCGATGATGCGGTGGGGGAGCAGGCTGACGAGGTACGAGTAGCGGGAGAGCCGCGCCTCCACACCCGGGAACGCCTGAGCGCTGACGGCAGCGCCGCCCACGTCCTCCAGCCGCTCCAGCAGGATGACGGACTTGCCCGCGCGAGCGAGGTAGGCCGCCGCCGTGAGGCCGTTGTGGCCTCCGCCGACGATGACGATGTCGTGGGTCGCGCCTGGGGAGGTGGTGGAGCGGTCGTTCATGGATCGACTCTAGCGGCGAGTTATCCACATCTTCCGCTCGCTTCCGGGGCCGCTCGGCAACGGGTAATAGTGTCGTCAGCATGGTCGATGCAACGGATGGCGCCGAGACGCGCCCGGCGGCGATCGCTCACGAGGCGGTCCAGCTGGCGCAGCGTTGGCTCGCCGAGAGCGCAGAGAGAGCCGACGGCTCCCCGGAACGGCGGGATCCCGCCGCTGAGCGCCTGGCGGGCGTGCTCACCGACGCCGACGGGCTGGAGTTCGCGGTCGGGTTCGTCGACGGTGTTGCGCGCCCGCAGGACCTCTTCGTAGCCGGGTACAACCTCCAGCGAGTCGCCAAGCGCATCCCCGGATTCCTGCCGTGGTACCAGCGGCTCGCGATCCGGCTCGGCGGCGTCTTCGGTCCGGTGCTGCCGTGGGTCGTCATCCCGCTCGCGCGCCGGGTGCTGCGCCGCATGGTCGGCCACCTGGTGGTCGATGCGACGCCCGAGAAGCTCGGACCGGCGATCGCGAAGCTGCGCGAGCCGGGCGACTCGTGGGGCCATGGTGCGCGCCTCAACCTCAATCTGCTGGGGGAGGCGGTTCTGGGCGAGAAGGAGGCCCTCCGCCGGTTCGAGGGCACGCGGACACTGCTGGCCCGAGACGACGTCGACTACGTGTCGATCAAGGTGTCGTCGATCGCGTCTCAGCTGTCGATGTGGGCCTTCGACGAGACGGTCGATCGTGTCGTCGAGCGGCTGACCCCGTTGTACGAGCTGGCGACGGCCTCCCCGACGCCCAAGTTCATCAACCTCGACATGGAGGAGTACCGCGACCTCGACCTGACGATGGCCGTCTTCATGCGCATCCTGAGCCGCGACGAGTTCCTCGGGCTCGAGGCCGGGATCGTGCTGCAGGCGTACCTCCCGGACGCACTCGACGCTCTGCAGACGCTGACGGAGTGGGCGACGCAGCGACGCATCCAGGGCGGAGCGCCGATCAAGGTACGCGTCGTGAAGGGCGCCAACCTGGCGATGGAGCGGGTGGACGCCGAGATCCACGACTGGCCGCTCGCCACCTACGGCAGCAAGCAGTCGACCGACGCCAACTACAAGCGGGTGCTCGACTGGGCGCTGACGCCCGAGCACGCCGACGCGGTCAAGATCGGTGTCGCCGGTCACAACCTCTTCGACATCGCCTACGCCTGGCTGCTCGCGTCGCGCCGAGGCGTCACCGACCGCATCGACTTCGAGATGCTGCTCGGGATGGCGACCGCCCAGGCGGAGGCCGTGACCCGGACGGTCGGCCGGCTCGTCCTGTACACACCCGTCGTCGATCCGCGCGAGTTCGACGTCGCGATCTCGTACCTGATCCGTCGGCTGGAGGAGAACGCGAGCCAGGAGAACTTCATGTCGGCGGTCTTCCGGCTCGGTACCGACTCCGCCCTCTTCGAGCGGGAGAAGCAGCGGTTCCTCTCCTCCGTGGCCGAGCTCGAGGGCGACTCCGGTCCGCGCGGCGCGGCTCCGCTGCCGAACCGCGTGCAGGACCGCACCCGCGAATGGGAGGAGGCGACGGTCCCCTCGTTCACCAGGCCGCCGGTGACCGAGACCGCCGCCCCCGACGACCAAGGTCTGACCAGCGTGGTGCTCGGGCTGACGCGAGGATCGGGCGGGATGGAGCTCCAGCCGCCGCCACCTTCTCCGGCGGCCCCTTCTCCCGAGGGTTTCCACAACGCGCCGGACACCGACCCGTCGCTGGCGGCGAACAGGGCGTGGGGGAGCCGGATCCTGGCCCGGGCAACATCGACCGACACGGGCGCCGACACCATCGCGGCAGCGGTCGTCACCGAACCGGAGCGCCTGGACCGCATCATGGCGATGGTCGCCGACGCCGGCGCCGGCTGGGGTCGGCGGACCGGGCAGGAGCGGGCGGCGCTGCTCGACCGGGCCGGACACGCCCTGGAAGCCAACCGCGACCGGCTCATCGAGGTGATGGCGTCCGAGACCGGCAAGACGATCGCGGAGGCCGACCCGGAAGTGAGCGAGGCCGTCGACTTCGCGCACTACTACGCCACGCAGGCGCGCGAACTGGACCGGGTGCAAGGCGCTCGCTTCATCCCTTCCCGGCTCACCGTGGTGGCGCCGCCCTGGAACTTCCCGGTCGCCATTCCGGCCGGGTCGGTCCTCGCGGCGCTCGCCGCGGGAAGCGGGGTCATCATCAAGCCGGCACCCCAGGCCCGCCGGGCTGCAGCCGTCATGGTGGAGGCGCTCTGGGAGGCCGGGGTCCCACGGGAGCTGCTGGCACTGGTCGACGTCGCTGAGAACGACCTGGGGCGGCAGCTGATCTCGGATCCGCGCGTGGACCGTGTCATCCTCACCGGGGCCTACGAGACAGCGCGGCTGTTCCGCTCGTGGCGTCCCGACCTCCCGATGCTGGCAGAGACCAGTGGAAAGAACGCCATCATCGTCACGCCGAGTGCCGACTACGACCTCGCCGTCGCCGACATCGTCAAGAGCGCGTTCGGCCACGCCGGACAGAAGTGCTCGGCGGCCAGTCTCGTGATCCTGGTCGGGTCGGTGGCGACGTCCGAGAGGTTCCGCAGTCAGCTGGTCGATGCGACCACCAGCATGCGCGTCGGCTATCCGCAGGATCCGGTCAGCCAGATGGGTCCGCTCATCGAGCCGGCCTCGGGCAAGCTGCTCCACGCGCTGACGACTCTGGGCGCTGGGGAGGAGTGGCTCGTCGAGCCCCGACCGCTCGATGGGACGGGGCGGCTCTGGTCGCCCGGAATCCGGACGGGCGTGCAGCCCGGCTCCTACTTCCACCTCACCGAGTTCTTCGGACCGGTGCTCGGGGTGATGACGGCACGCAACCTCGACGAGGCGATCCTGTACCAGAACGCGGTGGAGTACGGACTGACGGCCGGGCTCCACTCCCTCGACGCGGACGAGCTCGCCCACTGGCTCGACGACGTGGAGGCCGGCAACCTGTACGTCAACCGGGGCATCACCGGAGCGATCGTCCGGCGGCAGCCGTTCGGCGGCTGGAAGCGGTCCTCGGTCGGCGCCGGTGCCAAGGCGGGAGGTCCGAACTACCTTCTGGGGCTCGGGACCTGGGTCCCAGAAGCGGGGCATTCGAGTTCGAGCCTCCACCTCCGCGGCCTCGAGCCGCGCGTGTCCGACCTGATCGAGTCCGGGCAGGCGTCGATGGACTATCCGTCGTTCGACCTGGTCCGCCGCTCCGCTCTGAGCGACGCGATCGCCGTGGCGACCGAGTACCACCGCGTGAAGGACGTGTCCGGACTGGGCGTCGAGCGCAATCTGTTCCGCTACCGGCCCGTTCCCGTCGCCATCCGGCTGTCCGAGGGAAGCTCGCTCCCCGAGCTGCTGCGCGTCCTGGCGGCCGGCACGGTCGCACGCTCGGAGTTCACGGTCAGCACACCCGCAGCACTGCCGAAGCGGATGCTCGCTCTGCTGCGCGAACGCGAGGTCGAGGTGGTCGTCGAGTCCGACGCGCACTGGCTGTCGCGCGTGCGCGGCCGGAGGATCGCCGCGCACCGGATCCGGCTGATCGGGGGAGACCCGGCGGGGCTCGCCGCGGCCCTCGGCGGCAGTCCGGACGTCGCCGTCTACAACGGCCCGGTCACCCCGTCCGGCCGGATCGAGGTGCTGACGTTCCTCCACGAGCAGGCGATCTCGATCACCAACCACCGGTTCGGCAACCCGACCACGCTGTCCGACGGTGTCCTCCCGCACACGTAATGTGGACGACATGACGACCACGGTTCCCTCCCTCTCCCTCGCGGGCGGCGGCAGCATCCCGCAGCTCGGCCTCGGCACCTGGCCCCTCGACGACGACGAGGTGGAACAGGCCGTCGTGGCCGCGGCCGGCATCGGCTACCGCCACGTCGACACGGCGGTCAAGTACGGCAACGAAGTGGGCGTCGGGCGGGGCCTCGCCGCGAGCGGCGTTCCGCGGGAGGAGTGGTTCGTCACCACCAAGCTCGACGGCGTCTACCAGGGCGACGACAAGGCGGTCGCGGGCCTCGACGCGAGCCTGCAGCGGCTCGGACTCGACTACGTGGACCTCCTCCTCATCCACTGGCCGCTTCCGCAGCGCGGCCAGTACGTCTCCACCTGGAAGACCTTCATCCGCCTGCGCGACGCGGGGAAGGCCCGCGCGATCGGCGTCTCCAACTTCAAACCCGCCCACATCGACACGCTGATCGCAGAGACGGGCGTCGTTCCGGCCGTCAATCAGATCCAGCTCAGCCCGGCCATCCCCCGCCGCGAGCAGCGCGCTTACGGCGCCGAGCACGACATCGTCACCGAGTCGTGGAGCCCGATCGGTGGGACCGGCGACCTCCTGGCCGATCCGGTGCTCGCCCGACTCGCCGGCAAGCATAGCCGCACCGCCAGCCAGATCGTGCTGCGCTGGCACGTGCAGAACGGCCTGGTCGCCATCCCGAAATCGCGCAACCCGGAGCGCATGGCCGAGAACCTCGCGGTGTTCGACTTCGAACTCGACGCGGACGACCTGGCCGCACTCGACACTCTCGACGGGGGCCCCGACGCGGGAGTGGACTCCGACAGCACGGGACACTGAGCAGCGGCGCACCGGCCGCAGGCGGCCCCCCAGGGAGAGCAGGCCCGCTCAGTCCCTCCGGATCGGCAGCGTCACGGTCACCGTCAGTCCTGACGGCTGAGCGTTCCGCAGCAGCACCCGCCCGCCGGCGGCGTCCGCCAACGCGCCGACGATGGCCAGCCCCAGGCCGCCGCCCGACTGGCCGGTGCGCGACCCGTCCGCGCGGGTGAAGCGGTCGAGGGCCACCGGGATGAACTCCTCCGGCATTCCCGGCCCGGAGTCGCGCACCGTGAGGGCGACCACTTCAGCGCCCTGCCCGTCCTCCACCAGAGCGAGGGAGGCCGTGACGGTCGCCTCCGGATGTTCGCTTCCGGCCGAGCGGATCGCGGTGATCGCATTCCCCAGCAGGTTGTCGAGGATGCGGCCGAAGTCCGTCGGCGAGAGCGCCACCCGCGCGCCTGCGTCAGGGCGGCGGCGGGGGTCGTACTCGAAGTCGACGGAGATCCCGGACGCATCGTCGTCGCTGCTCACCAGCAGACGTGCGCGGTCGATCGCGTCGGTGAGCTCGTCCACGAGGGTCCGCCAGTCGATCCGCCCGCTCGACGGACCCGCCTCGATGCGCGAGAGCTCCAGCAGGTTGTTGGCGAGCTGCGCCAGCCGGATGGCGGTGGTGTGGGAGGAGCGGACGTCGTGCAGGAGGGCCTCAGGGTCGCCCGCATCCAGCTCCGCCAGCTCCAGCTGCCCGCGCAGCACCGCGAGGGGCGTCCGGAGCTCGTGGCTGGCATCCGAGACCATCTGCCGCTCCCGGTCCGCGGACGCGCGCAGGCGCAGGATCAGGTCGTTGAGTGTCGTCGCCAATTCCGACAGTTCGTCCTGCGCCGGTCCCACCGGCAGCAGTCCCGCTTCGTCGGGTGTCGACCCGGCGATCCTGTCGGCCTGTTCCCGCATCCGGCTCACCGGCCGCAGGGCGGTGCGCGTCAGCAGCCACGACGCCCCGCCGAACGCGAAGATCAGCACACCCGCCCCGGCGAGCAGTGCCGCGGTCAGGCGATCCAGAAGCAGGTCGGTGGTCTCGGTGTTGCGGGCAGCCACCACATGCATCACGCCCTCGGACGTGGTGACGCTGCGGCTCAGCACCAGATAGTGCGCTCCGCGGGCTTCGACGTCGCGCGGTTGGTCGCTGTCGTCGACCAAGGACCGGATCCGGTCCTCCAGCGAGTCCGGCATCGTGGAGGCGAGGATGCTGCGGTCGGCGGCGACGATGGCCAGCTCTTGGCCGCCTCCCGGCAGGTCGAACGGACCATGCGGATGGGGTGGCAGCGCCTCGGCGGGCGCGGAGATGTCGTTGTTGAGCAGGGTGAGGGTGGCGTTGTGCAGGATCGACGAGACGCCGATCCGGATGACCACGACGGCGAGCAGTGCGAACAGGGCGGCGACGGCGAGACTGCCGATCGTGATCCGCGCCGTGATCGACAGGCGCCGCAGCCGGTTCACGGGGCCGATGCGGAGTCGTGGGCGTCGGCGCCCGCGGTTCGTTTGACGTCGGCGGCGTTGCGGGCGTCGAGGCGGTAGCCGCGTCCGCGTTCGGTCACGATCGAGAGGCCGGCCTCTGCACCGTCCAGCTTCTTGCGCAGATACGACACGTACTGGTCGATCACGTTCGTGCCGATGTTCTCGGTGGTGCCCCAGACCGATTCGAGGATGTCGGCCCGCGACAGCGTCTTGTCCGGGTTGGTGGCGAACAGGCGCAGGAGGGTGAACTCCCGTCGGCTCAGCGGCATCTCGTGACCGGCGACCAGCGCCTGGTGCTCGTGGGAGTCGATGGTCAGGCGCCCGACGCTGACCTGCGGCCGCATTCCGGTCGGCTCGCGGCGCAGGAGGGCGCGCACGCGGGCGGCGAGCTCCGCGAAGGCGAACGGCTTCGTCAGGTAGTCGTCGGCGCCCGAGTCCAAGCCGTGGACGCGGTCCTCGATGGCGTCGCGCGCGGTCAGCAGAAGAATCGGCATCGGGTTCGCCGCTTCCCGGATGTGCCGGCAGAGCTCGAAGCCGCTCATCCCGGGCAGCATGACGTCGATCGCGGCGGCGGAGAACGCATCGCTGCGGAGGGCGATCAGCGCGTCGACTCCGTTGGTCACCAGGGTGACCTCGTACCCCTCGGCCGCGAGGCCGCGCTGAACGAGGCCCCCCATGTCCGGATCGTCTTCGACAACGAGCAGCTTCATGCGCCCATCGTGCCACTGTTCGCCGTGTCGGCGCTCGGATCGCCGCCCGGCTGACCCTACGGGCGCTGAACGTTCTCGCAGGAGGCGCTCAGCCTCCCTCGACCACGCCCTTCAGGCTCTGCAGCACCATGCCCCAGTTGTCGCGCATCCGCTGAGCCTCCTGCTCGTCGGCGCAGCCGTCCTGGGTGATGGTGACGACGGTGCCCTCGCCGTCGTCGGCGAGGAGGTACGACACCGTCTGGTAGCTGGCGGGCTCGTCCGGTTTGCCGCTGAGAGGGCTGTAGTAGCTGGTGACCAGGCGGTCCCCTGGCTCGATCTCGAGGATGACGCCCTTGTCCTCGTAGGGCTTCCCCTCCCATTCGCCGCGGTAGAGGATCGTTCCGCCCTGCTGCCAGTCCGACTCGACGCGAGTCCCGAACAGGTAGCGCGCGATGGTGTCGGGGTCGGTCAGCGCCTGCCAGAGGCGGTCACGGGAGGCGTCGACGTGGATGTCGGCTCGTGCTGTGATGCTCATGCCGTCAGTCTCATCCCTGTCGGCCCCGGCGTCTTGAAGATTCGCGACGCTCAGCCGTTTCCGCGATTGATGAGCCGGGAGAGCACGATCGCGCTCCGGGTGTGGTCGACGTTGGGCGCCAGCCGCACCTTCTCGAGGGCGGCCTCGAGGCTCGGGATGTCGCGCGAGCGGATGCGGACGATCGCGTCAGCGCTGCCGGTCACCGTTCCGGCGTCCACCACCTCCGGTACGGCCGAGAGGATGCGCAACAGCTCCTCCGGCGAGACTGTGCCACGGCAGAACAGTTCCACGTAGGCCTCGGTGCTCATCCCGTCGATGGCCGGGTCGACCTGGATGGTGAACCCGCGGATCACCCCATCGGAGACGAGCCGGTCCACCCGGCGCTTCACGGCGGAGGCCGACAGGCCCACCACCGAGCCGATGTCGCCGTAGCCGGCCCGCGCGTTCTGCCGCAGGAGGTCGAGGATGCTGCGATCGAGGTTGTCCACGGGCCGAGTGTATGGCGAATCGTTGCGTCGCCGTTAGAGAAGCGGTCATTTCGTGCGCTTTCGCGCAACGTCACGGCGTGTCGATGCCGGCCGCCGGCGGATCGGGAAGCTTCGAAAAGCCATCGATCAGGCGTTTCCGCGGGCCGCCGACGGTGGGAGCATGGGCGCCATGAGC
This sequence comes from Leifsonia sp. SIMBA_070, assembly GCF_046534635.1. NCBI lineage: Bacteria > Bacillati > Actinomycetota > Actinomycetes > Micrococcales > Microbacteriaceae > Leifsonia > Leifsonia sp. SIMBA_070. Next base: position 450,193 of record NZ_JAWRYK010000002.1, read on the forward strand.
GAAACGGACACCGCGCCGTCGCGCCGCGACGATGCGGACAGCAGCCACGGTTTCTTCGGGCAGCCGCGCTCGCTCGCCAACATCTTCGGCGTGGAGATGTGGGAGCGGTTCTCCTTCTACGGCATGCAGGGCATCCTGCTCATCTACCTGTACTACTCGGCTGCGCGCGGCGGTCTCGGAATCGACCAGCCCACTGCGGCGGGAGTGGTCGGTGCCTACGGGGGCGCGGTCTACCTGGCGACGATCCTCGGCGCGTGGCTCGCCGACCGGGTGTTCGGCTCCGAGCGGGTGCTGTTCTGGAGCGCCGTCGTCATCATGGCCGGCCACATCTCGCTCGCGTTGATCCCCGGTGTCGCGGGAGTCCTCGTCGGCCTGCTTCTCGTCGCGCTCGGCAGTGGAGGGCTCAAGGCCAACGCGACCCGCATCGTCGGGACCCTGTACGAGCCGAAGGACCCGCGGCGCGACGCGGGCTTCTCGCTCTTCTACCTCGGCATCAACCTGGGCGCATTCTTCGGGCCGCTGCTGACCGGCCTCCTCCAGACGACGCTCGGGTTCCACTGGGGCTTCGCGCTCGCCGCCGTCGGGATGGCGATCGGCCTCATCCAGTACTCGATCGGTCGCAAGCGCCTGCCCGACGAGGCGCGACACGTGCCGCATCCCCTGGAGCGCTCCCGCTACCCGCTGGTGATCGGGATCGGCGTCGCCGCCGTCGTCGTGGTCGTCGTGCTCGTGCTGACGCACGTGATCAACGCCATCAACCTCGCCCTGTGGGTCATCGGCATCACGATCGTGGCGGCTATCGCGTACTTCGTGGTCATCCTGTCGTCCCGGCTGCTGAACGGCGACGAGCGCAGCCGGCTCTACGCGTTCATTCCGCTGTTCATCACGAACGCCGCCTTCTGGTCCCTGTACCAGCAGCAGTTCACGGTCATCACGATCTACTCGGACGAGCGCCTGAACCGCGACCTGTTCGGCTGGGAGTTCCCGGTCTCCTGGGTGCAGTCGATCAACCCGATCTTCGTCATCATCCTCTCCGGGGTGTTCGCGGCGATCTGGACGAAGTGGGGTGCCAAGCAGCCCTCCACGCCGATAAAGTTCGCGGCCGGAACCGTGGTGATGGGCCTCGCGTTCTTCCTCTTCCTGTTCTGGGCGGGAGGCGGCAAGAACAGCACGCCGCTGCTGGCGATCGTGGGCATCCTCCTCGTGTTCACCATCGCCGAACTGCTGATCTCGCCGGTCGGGCTCTCGGCGTCGACGAAGCTGGCGCCGCGTTCGTTCCAGGCGCAGATGGTGGCGCTGTACTTCCTGTCCGTCGCGCTGGGCACGGCGATGGCCGGTCAGCTCGCGAAGCTGTACTCGCCGCAGACGGAGGGCATCTATTTCAGCATCATCGGCGGGGTCGCGGTGGTCATCGGCATCCTGCTGGCCGTGATCAGCCCGTGGGTGCTCCGGATGATGCGGGGAGTCCGCTGACGCCCGTGCCGACGGGTGGGCGGCTGGCGCTCAGCGCTGCTTCTCGGCTCCGCGGTAGGCGGCGATCAGGGCGGGCGCCCCCTGCGTCCACACCGGTCCGTGGCCCGGGATCACGTAGTCGACGTCGAGGGCGGCGAGCTTCTCGAGGGAGGCGGAGGACCCGGCCTGATCGTCGGTGAAGGGCGCGGGTTGCGGCCCGGTCTCGCCGGTCAGCACGCTCCGCGTCGTCAGCTCGTCTCCGACGAACACGGCGCGGACGGCCGGCACGTGGATGGCGACACTGCCGGGCGAGTGGCCGGGCATCCCGATGATCACCGGTGCGCCGGGCAGGGGGAGGACGTCGCCGTCGTTCACAGGAACCACCTCCTTCACCGCGGGCATCTTCACGCCGCCCTTCCGTATCGCGTACGCGAAGAAGCCGATGACCGGGCCCAGCCGACGGCGGTCCTTCGGCGGCGACGGCGGCTTCTCGCCCTGGGCGCGCGCGGCGTCGGCCGCGCCCACGTACACCGGGATGCCGAGCTCCGAACGGAGCCGCTCCGCGAAGCCGGTGTGATCGCTGTCGCCGTGAGTGAGCACGATGCCCTTCACATCGGACAGCGGGCGCCCGAGGGCGTCGAGCTCCCGTTTCAGGTCGGCGTAGTGCCCCGGCAGCCCGGTGTCGATGAGCGTCATCCCGTCATCGGTGACGATGAGATGGACGGCGATGATGTCGTTGCCGATGCGGCGGAGGCCGGGCGCGAGTTCCATGATGGCTATGATAGTTAGCTATGACGAGGAGATGCAAGCATGCCGACGCCTGAGAAGACCTCGCGCACCGCGATCGTCGCCGCGGGTCGCGTACTCATCGAGAGCGGAGGCCTCGACGGGCTCACCATGCAGGCGGTCGCCGAGCGGGTCGGGGTGCGCGCACCATCCCTGTACAAGCGCGTGCGGGATCGCCGTGAACTGCTCGCGCTGGTCGTCTCGGCGACCCTGGAGGACCTGACCGGCCGGCTCGAGGACACCGGCGACGAGGCCGATCCCACTCGCCGTCTCATCGCCCAGGCGGATGCGCTGCGCGGGTTCGCGCACGAGCATCCCGTCGGCTTCGGTCTGGTGTTCGCGAGCCACGGCTCGCCGCGGCCGGAGCAGGATGCCGTGGTGCGGAGCGCGACGCCACTCCTCGAGGCCGTCGCGGCGCTGACCGGGCCGGAGGATGCTCTGGAGGGCGCGCGTCTCGTCACCGCGTGGGCGAACGGCTTCATCACCATGGAGCTCGGCGGGCTGTTCGGGCTCGGCGGGGACGTCGACCGCGCGTGGCGCTGGGGGCTCGACCGGATCGTGGCCTCGCTTACCCAGTCGGACGGGTCAGGCCCGAACAACCGCTGACATACTGGGCCGATGGCAGAGATTCTCGCGGTGTGCCGGGTCGAGCAGCTCCTCCCTGATCAGGGGATCGGGGTCACGGCCATCGACAAGCGCCCGGTCGGCAGTCGCCTCCAGGTGCGTCCGCTCGGGCTGTTCGGAGACGTGCAGGCGAACCGGAAGCATCACGGCGGCGCCTCCAAAGCGCTGTACGCCTACGCCGAGGAGGACGCTGCGATCTGGGAGCAGAAGCTGGGTCGACCGATCGCTCCGGGGCTGTTCGGCGAGAACCTGCGAACGTCCGGCATCGACGTGAACGGGGCCGAGATCGGCGAGCGCTGGGCGATCGGCGACGAGCTGATCGTCGAGGTGACCTGTCCACGGACGCCGTGCGCGGTGTTCCAGCGGCGGATGCGGGAGCCGCAGTGGGTCAAGCGCTTCACCGAGGAGGGGCGTCCCGGCGCGTACTTGTCGGTCGTGAAATCGGGCAATGTCGGCGCCGGCGACCCGGTCCGGGTGGCCTCGCGTCCCGGTCACGGTGTGACGGTCGCCTCCTGGTTCCGGGGCGCAGACGCGTCGCAGGCCGTCGCGCTGGAGGCTGCTGAGGCGAATGGCCGTGTGGCCCTGGCTCGCGAGATGCACGAGGCGATCGACAACCTCCGCTCGCGCGGTTTACTTGTTCTTGACAAGTGAACTTGCAAAGAGCAAGCTAGGCGTATTCCGACATCCGGATCACGCAGGAGGGCATCATGGCCACGAACATCTTCGTCAACATCCCGACCGCCGACCTCGACCGTTCCAAAGCGTTCTACGAGGCCCTCGGCTATAGCATCAACCCGCTGTTCACCGATGAGAACGCGGCGTGCGTCGTGCTCAGCGACACCATCTACTTCATGGTGCAGACGCGCGAGTTCTACGCGACCTTCACCGACAAGCAGATCATCGACCCGCACGCGCAGGCCGGCGCCTCGATCGCCCTCAGCGCGGACTCCCGCGAAGACGTGGACGCCATCGTCGCGCGGGGCATCGAGGCGGGCGGAAACGAGCCGCGACCCGCCCAGGACTACGGCTTCATGTACTCCCGCGACCTGGAGGACCCGGACGGCAACAACCTGTCCTTCCTCTGGATGGTGCCGGAGGCCGCCGAGCGCGGCCCGGAGGCGTACATGACCGAGCAGGGAGCCGACGCTCCCGCCCAGGCCTGACGCCCGCAGCATGGCGGCACGGTCCCCGCGAGGGTTCGGCCAGTCGGGTGGCGTCGCCCGCGCCGTCGAGCGGGTCGGGGAGCGGTGGGCTCTGCTCATCGTCCGCGACCTGCTCGCCGGCGCCCGGCGGTACAGCGACCTGAAGGCGGGGCTCCCGCGCATCCCCACGAACATCCTCAGCGACCGGCTGAAAGAGTTGCAGCAGTCCGGCGTGATCCGCCGCGTGCCAACGGTGCGCGGAGGGTACGAGCTGACCCCGCTCGGGCGCGAGCTCGAACCGGTCGTGCTGGCTCTCGAGCGCTGGGGCTGGGCGGCGCCGGGGGAGGCGTCCGAAGGGGACGTGCTGACGGCGGACGCGCTGGGCGTGACGCTGCGCGCCGCGTTCCGCGCCGACGACGCGGAGGCGCTGCCGGCGACGGAGTACCTGGTGCACGTGGGCGAGACCTCGGTCAGCGCCGTCGTGGATGGCCGCTCGCTGGATGTGATGGACGTCGGCACTGCCGCTCTGCCGCAGCCGCAGCGCCGCGTCGACCTTCCGCCCCCGGATGACGTGCTGGAGTTCCTGGTCGATCGCGACGGGTTGAGCGTTCTGCTCCGCGACGGGGTGCCGCGGGTCGACGTGCTGGCCGGCGGCTCCGACCTGGTGGAGCGGTTCCTGCGGACGTTCCGGTTCGATCCGGTTCCGGAGGCGGGCGCAGATGCGGCGGCCACCGCCGCCTGATGAATCGGCGGGATGTCTCAGCGGCAGCCGATTGAGCAGTACCATCGCTGAATGGAACTCCGTCAGTTGCAGCACTTCGTCGCGGTCGCCGAAGAGCGCCACTTCACCCGCGCCGCCGAACTCCTGCGCATCTCGCAGTCCGGGCTGTCGGCCTCCATCCGCTCCCTCGAGGTGGAACTCGGCACGTCGCTCTTCGTCCGCAGCACTCGGCGGGTGGAGCTGACGGCCGCCGGTCAGGCGCTGCTCGCCGACTCCGTCCGCACCCTGGCCAGCGCGGCGGCGGCCCGCGATGCGGTCGCCGCCGTGCGCGGCCTGCTCCGTGGGCGGCTGACGATCGGCGCTGAGCCGTGCCTCGGGTCGGTCGACCTGCCGGCCGAGCTCGCCGCCTTCCGCACCACGAACCCGGGCGTGGAGGTGCGGCTGCGCTATTCGGGCTCCGAGGAGCTGGTGGAGGATGTCGCGGCCGGCCGCGCGGACGTCGCCCTGGTGGTCGACACGGGCCACACGCCTGCGGGGGTCCGCCTGCGGCCGCTGAGCACCCAGGAGATGCTGGTGCTCTGCCACCCGGAGCACCGCTTCGCGGCCGAGGCGTCCATCCCGCTGGAGTGGCTGCGCGACGAGCCGCTCGTCGGCTTCCAGGAGGGGTGGGGGGCTCAGGCGCTCACCCGCCGCGCTTTCGCCGCGGCCGGGTTCGACTACCGGGCGGCGATGGAGGTCAACGACGTGCACCCGCTGCTCGACCTGGTCGGGTACAACCTGGGGGTCGCCGTCGTCCCGGCGAGCTTCGCCCTCAAACGGCCGGACGCGTTGCGGGCCGTCGGCCTGCAGGGCGCACCGGCCTGGAGGGTCGCCGTCGCGGTCGCCGACCAGCCCAGCCCGGCCGCCTCCGCCTTTCTGGCGCAGGTCGAGCCGGGCTGAGCCCCCGCGTTCGAGCGACTGCTGTGCTACGGAACGCGTGCGGTCCGGCGCGCAACCGCACACGTTCCTCCGCGTAGCAGTCACCGCCGCGAGGGGGCGGTCAGGCTGCGTTGAGGAGGCCGAGCTCCTCGGGGCTGAGCTCCACATCCACGGCGGTGACCGAGTCGCGGATGGTCTCCGGACGAGACGAACCCGGGATCGGGATGACGTGCGGGCTCTGCGCCAGGTGCCAGGCGAGCGCGACGACCTGCGGGCTGATGCCGCGGGCGTCGGCGACGCGCTTGAACGGCTCGAACCGGCTGCCGAGGTCGCCGGCCGACGTGATGCCGCCGAGCGGGCTCCACGGCAGGAAGGCGATGCCGAGCTCGTCCGCGAGCCGCAGCTCCGGCTCGCTCGACCGGAACGCCGGCGAGAACTGGTTCTGCACCGAGACCAGGCGTCCGCCGAGGATCTCCTGCGCCTCCCGGATCTGCTGCGGGTCCGCGTTCGAGATGCCGGCCATGCGGATGAGGCCCTCGTCGAGCAGGTCGCGGATGGCGCCGACCGACTCGGCGTAGGGGACCTCCGGGTCCGGCCGGTGGAACTGGTACAGCCCGATGGCGTCGCCGCCGAGGCGCCGGAGCGAGGCGCGGGCGGCCTCCTTCAGGTACTCGGGAGACCCGTTCAGCGTCCACGAGCCGTCGCCCGGGCGCAGGTGGCCGCCCTTGGTGGCGACGAGGACGGTGGAGGCGTCCCCGCTCCAGCTGCGGAGCGCCTCCGCGATCAACTCCTCGTTGTGACCGACCTCGTCGGCCTCCAGGTGGTAGGCGTCGGCGGTGTCGATGAAGGTGATGCCCTCGTCGAGCGCGGCGTGGATGGTCCTGATCGAGCGTTCGCGGTCCGGTCGTCCCTCGATCGACATGGGCATGCCGCCCAGCCCGATCGCCGAGACCTGGACCTCGCCGATGGTGCGATTCTTCACTGCTGTCCTTCCGTTTCGTGCATGCCCGGGGTCACCAGGCGTAGTCCTCGGGGGCCGTCTTGTGGCCCGGGAAGATCTGGTCGAGGCGGTTCAGCGCCGCCTCGTCGAGCGTGATGTCGAGCGCGCGGAGACCGCCGTCGAGCTGCTCCTGCGTGCGCGGTCCGATGATCGGGCCGGTCACGCCCGGACGGGTCAGCAGCCAGGCCAGCGCGAGGTCGCCGGGCTCGTGGCCGAGCTCCTCGGCGAACGCCTCGTACGCCTCGATCGCGTCGCGGTGCTTCGCGAGAGTCTCCGCCGCGCGTCCCTCCAGCCGCCGCTTGCCCTCGTTCTGCTTGCGGACGACACCGCCGAGCAGTCCGCCCTGGAGCGGCGACCAGGCGATCACGCCGACACCGTTCGCCTGTGCGGCCGGGAGGACCTCCAGCTCGATCTGGCGGGTCAGGAGGTTGTAGATCGACTGCTCGCTGACCAGGCCCAGCAGGTTGCGCCTGCGCGCCTCCGCCTGTGCGGTCGCGATGTGCCAGCCGGCGAAGTTGCTGGAGCCGGCGTACAGGATCTTGCCCTGCGCGATGGCCGTCTCGATGCCCTGCCAGATCTCGTCCCACGGCGTGTTCCGGTCGACGTGGTGGAACTGGTAGATGTCGATGTAGTCGGTCTGCAGCCGCTGCAGGCTGGCATCCAGCGCCCGGCGGATGTTGAGCGCGGACAGGCGGCTCTCGTTCGGCCAGTCGCCCATGTCGCCGTACAGCTTGGTGGCGAGGACGGTGCGCTCGCGGCGGCCGCCGCCCTGGGCGAACCAGTTGCCGACGATCGTCTCGGTGGCACCGCGGCCCTTGTGCTGGCCGTAGACGTTGGCGGTGTCGAAGTAGTTGATGCCGGCCGCGTGGGCGGCATCCATGATCCGGTGGGAATCCTCTTCGGTCGTCTGCGGTCCGAAGTTCATCGTGCCGAGGACGAGGCGCGAGACCTTCAGACCGGAGCGGCCCAGGTGTGTGTACTCCATGACCGCCACTCTCCGCCCGCCGGAGTCAGTTGTCCAACAGGTGATGTGGATGGGATTGCGCGGTCCGGGTGATCAATCGGCTCAGGCGCGGAGGGCGGCCTCGAGTTCGGGGTCGGACGGCTCGACCAGGTGGCGGCCGTCCGGGAAGACGACGACCGGGATGTTCGTGCGGCCGCTGATCTGCTGGGCGCGGTCGGCCTCCTCGGGGCGGGCGACCAGGTCGATGTACTCGTAGTCGGCGCCGAGGCGGTCGAGGAGGGCCTTCGAGCGGATGCAGTCGCGGCACCAGTCGGCGCCGAAGACGGTCAGACGGTCGAAGGTGGAGGCGGGAGACGTCATCTCCTCAGCCTAAGCGGGCCGGTCTGGGACCCCGCCGAGTGGTGACACACTGTTGCTGCTCGGTCGGCGAAACAGCAACGACTCACCAGTCGGCGCCAGTGCCGCTCACCACGAGCGACGCGCGCGACGCGGTCGGCTCGATGAGGGCGGCGTTGGCGCCGTCGACGTCGCGCGCCCAGACGGCCGCCGCCTCCGGCGTGCGGCCGTGGCGGGTGTGCCGGTCGACGAGCCGCCGCATCCGCTCCTCCTCGGGCGTCGCCACGAACCAGCTCTCGGCCAGAAGCGAGGGGATGCGCGACCACGGATCCTGGTCGACCAGGAGGTAGTTGCCCTCCGCGATGACCAGCCGGGCGCCGGGCGGGACCGGGATGGACCCGGCGACCGGTTCGTCCACGATGCGTTCGAAGGCGGGGGCGTACACGATGTGGTCGCGCTCGCCGAGGATGCGCTGCAGCAGAGCGACGAACCCCCACCCGTCGAACGTGTCGAGGGCGCCTTTGCGGCCGTGGCGGCCGAGGAGGTCGAGGGTCGCATTCGCCAGGTGGAACCCATCCATCGGGAGGTGCACGGCCGTGCCGTCGCCCGCCATCCGGTTCGCGCGGTCGGCGACCGCACGGGCGAGGGTCGTCTTGCCCGAGCCGGGACTGCCCGCGATGCCGACGATCGCGCGGCCGTCCGCAGGCACAAGGGCGAGCGCACGCCGGGCCAGCGCATCCACATCGTCACGCACCGTCACCCCTCCACCCTCTGATCGGTCGCTTCCGCCATCAGGGAACATCCCCGCACCGTACCGCACGCGGTCAGGAGGTGCGGGTGGCCGTCGCCTCGGTCTCCTCGAGCTCCTCACGCACCACCTCGCGCGGGGCGAGGACGAACCGGGGGCGCCTCCCGGCGAACCGGAGACGCAGGCCGCGGTACTTGATGAGATAGAACACACCGACCAACGCGGCGGCGAAACCGCTCGCTGCGCCGACCCCCATCGCCCAGCGCGGCCCGAACGTGTCGGCGACCCAGCCGACGATCGGCGCGCCGACCGGCGTGCCACCCATGAAGATGGCCATGTAGATCGCCATCACGCGGCCGCGCAATAGCGGGTCGGTGGTCATCTGCACGGTGCCGTTCGCGGTCGTCATCAAGGTCTGCGACGACACTCCGATCACGATCAGGGCGAGGGCGAAGAGCCAGTACGTCGGCATCACCGCGGCAAGCGCGCAGCCGAAGCCGAAGAAGGCGGCGCCGGCGAACAGCAGGGACACGCGCGGCTTGTCCCGCCGGGCGGACAGCAGGGCGCCGACCACAGACCCGATCGCCATGATCGAGGACAGGATGCCGTACTCACCGGCTCCCTGGTGGAACACGCTGACCGACATGGTCGAGATGAAAATCGGGAAGTTCAGGCCGAACGTGCCGATCAGGAACACCATCACCAGGATGACCATGATGTCCGGGCGGCGTCGCACGTAGCGGAACCCATCGACCAGGCCGCCCCGCGAGCGCTTGGCGCGTTCGGCGCGGTACAGATGCTCCCTGCGCAGCATCGCGAGCGACAGCAGCACGGCGCCGAAGGTGGCGGCGTTGATGAGGAAAACCCAGCCGGCGCCCACGGCGGCGGTCAGCAGGCCGGCGACCGCCGGACCGATCAGGCGCGCGGCGTTGAAGGAGGCCGAGTTCAGCGCGACCGCGTTGGACAGGTTGGGGCCGGCGACGAGCTCGGAGACGAAGGTCTGACGGGCCGGGGCGTCGAAGGCGGCGACCACGCCCAGCAGCAACGCGAAGAGGTACACGTGCCAGAGCTCCACCATCCCGGTGACGGTGAGGATGCCGAGCCCGAGACCCAACGCCCCCATCGCACCCTGGGTGGCCATCAGCAGCTTGCGCCGGTCGAGGTGGTCGGCGGCCCATCCGGTCACCGGGAGCAGCAGGAGCTGAGGGGCGAACTGCAGCGCCATGACGAAGCCGACGGCGGAGGCGTTGTTGTGGGTGAGCTGGGTCAGGACGATCCAGTCCTGGGCGGTGCGCTGCATCCACGTGCCGACGTTGGAGACGATCGCGCCGGCGGCCCAGATGCGGTAGTTCACGCCGGCGAGGGAACGGAACATGGCACTCACGAGTCGGCGATCTCCCGCATGATCTCCGCCGCTGCGGCCAGCGTCGCCCGCTGCTCCGGGCTGAGGCCGGCGAGGCGCTGGTGCAGCCAGGCGTCACGCCGTTTGCGGGTCTCGGCCACCAGCCGTGTTCCGCGCTCGGTGAGGACGACGACCACCTTCCGGCCGTCCGCCGCATCGGCGGTGCGCTCGACGTAGCCGGCCTCCTCCAGGTGGTTGACCGTGCGGTTCATCGAGGGAGGCTTGACCCGCTCGTACTCGCTGAGCCGGCCGATCGTTCCCGAGCCCTCGCGCGCCAGGTAGCCGAGCGTCGCCGTCTGCGCATCGCTCAGCTCGTGGTCCTCCTTCTCGGCGCGGAGGCGGCGCGAGAGGCGTGCGACGGCGATGCGCAGCGCTGTGCTGAGATCGTGGGTCGACAGTCGTGCACTCATACATAGTTAGCCTAACAAATTAGACCGGCTAAATAAACCCGCCGTAGGCCCGCGGGTGCGCCAGAATGAGCCCGTGCAGAGCCAACAGGACCGGACCTTCGAGGGCGAAGCCGGCGTCCGCATCCACTTCGACGTCTACGCGCCGGCCTCGGCCGACGCCCGGCCCCCGGCCGTCGTCCAGCTCGCGCACGGCGTCGGCGAGCACGCCGGTCGCTACCGGGAGCTGGCCGCGCACCTGACCGCTTCCGGCTACCTCGTCTACGCCGACGACCACCTGGGGCACGGGCGCACCGGGATGGAGCAGTGGAAAGGGGATGCCGGCCGGCTCGGCACGCTGGGACCCGGCGGGCTGCGTGCGGCGGTCCGCGACGTCTCCGCCTTCACCACGCTGATCCGCGACGAGAATCCCGGCATTCCTCTCGCCTATGTCGGGCACAGTTGGGGGTCGTTCATCGGCCAGCTGCTCCTCAACCAGCACAGCGACCAGTACGACGCGATGGTGCTCTCCGGAACCGCGTACCGCATGCTCGGCTCGATGAACGGCGGCGACCTGAACAAGCGGCACGCGCACCTGGGCACGACGGGAGCGGAGTGGCTCAGCCGCGACCCCGCCGTTGCGCGCGCGTTCGTCGACGACCCGCTGACCACGCTCACGCCCTTGCAGAAGCTGTTCGGGATCGCGGACGCGGCCCGCCTGCTGGGTCGCCCCTCCCGATCGCTCGCGCACGACCTCCCGGTGCTCATCCAGGTCGGCTCCGACGACCCCGTCGGCGGTCCGGAGAGCGCCCGCCGCCTCGAGCGGGCCTACCGCACGCGCTCCGGCCTCACCGACGTGACCACCATCGTCTACGAGGGGGCCCGGCACGAGATCTTCAACGAGACCAACCGCGCCGAGGTCTTCGCCGACCTGACCGCCTGGCTCCTCCCGCGCTTCCCCTCCCGCGCCTGACCTCACCCGCCCCGCACCCGCCGCGAGCCGGCCTCCGCCCCAGCCGTCGAGTCCTCACTTTTTGCACGCTTGGGGCCCGAAAACGTGCAAAAAGTGAGGACTCGACGGTGGGTGCCGAGGGGGGATTTAGGGTGGGGGTATGCATGGTGAGTACAAGGTGCCGGGCGGGAAGCTCGTCGTCGTCGACCTGGAGGTCGTCGACGGCCGGATCGCGGAGTTCCAGCTGGCGGGGGACTTCTTCCTCGAACCGGACTCCGCACTGGAGGCGATCGACGCAGCGGTCAACGGGCTCCCGGCGGAAGCGGACGCCAAGACCATAGCCGCAGCGGTGAAGGAGTCGCTGCCCGAGGGCGCGACACTCCTCGGCTTCTCGCCGGAGGCCGTCGCCGTGACCGTCCGCCGCGCCCTCGCGAAAGCGACCAGCTGGCGGGACTACGACTGGCAGATCGTTCACGCGAAGGCCGTCACCCCGCAGCTGCACCTGGCGCTGGATGAGGTGCTCGCGACCGAGGTGGGCGAGGGCCGCCGCGGGCCGACGCTCCGGATCTGGGAGTGGGACGAACCCGCGGTCGTCATCGGCAGCTTCCAGTCGGTCAAGAACGAGGTCGACCCGGAGAACGCCGCCAAGTACGGCATCCAGGTCGTCCGCCGGATCTCCGGCGGCGGGGCCATGTTCATGGAGGCCGGCTCGGTGGTCACCTACTCGATCTACGCCCCCGCCGACCTGGTGCAGGGAATGAGCTTCGCCGACAGCTACGCGTTCCTCGACGAGTGGGCGATCATCGCGCTGAAGTCGCTCGGCATCGACGCGGTCTACCAGCCGCTCAACGACATCACGAGCCCGTCCGGCAAGATCGGCGGGGCTGCGCAGAAGCGTCTCGGCTCCGGCGCGGTGCTTCACCACGTCACCATGAGCTACGACATGGACGGGCAGAAGATGACCGAGGTGCTGCGCATCGGCCGGGAGAAGATCAGCGACAAGGGCATCACCAGCGCGGCCAAGCGCGTCGACCCGCTGCGCAGCCAGACGGGCCTCAGCCGGGCGGAGATCATCGAGCAGATGAAGCTCACCTTCCGCACCCTCTACGGTGCGACGGACGGCGACCTGACCGAGGCCGAGTACGCCGCCGCCGAGCAGCTCGTCGTGGAGAAGTTCGACACCGAGGAGTGGCTGTACCGGGTTCCCTGACCCGGTTCGGCCAGAGGCGATCCCCAGGAAGCGCACAGGTCCTCCGGTACCCTGGAGGGCGTGAATTGGTGGGCTGTGGGGATCGTCGTGGCGTTCGTCGCCCTGATCGTGGTCGCCGTGAAGCTCGGCTGGATCGACCTGTCCAACAAGGCCCAGCGCGGTTCCGGCACGATGAGCGGCGCCATCGGCGGGTCGTTCGACGAGATCTTCGCCCCTGCCCGCCACGAGGCGCAGCAGGAGATGGACCGGCAGACGTTGCTGCCCGCGCCCGCCCCGCTCCCCGGCGATGGAGGCGAGACCGGCTGGCACGGCGGCAAGATCACGCTCGACCTCGGCACCGCCGGTAACGGCCAGCGCGCCGAGGGGCGCGAACCCACTGAGGACGGCCGCGCTACCGCTTCTGCAGCTCCGCGTACTCGGGGTGCTCGCTGAGCCACCTCCGCACGTAGGGGCACGACGCGATCACCCTGCGATCCGAATGGTCGCGGACGTCATCGAGCGCGGTCTGAACAAGGGTGGAGGCCATGCCCTTCTCGCGCTTGGCCTCATCCACCTCGGTGTGGGTGAAGACGATCGCGTCGTGGCGCAGGTCGTACTCGGCGACCCCGATCACCTCGCCGTTCTGGACGAGGGCGTACCGCGACTGGTCGGGCTGGTTCTCGACACTCAGGCTCATGCCGCAACGCTACCCCGCGCGCGCCGCCGCACCGTCCGCGTCAGGTTCCGGCCGCCTCCGTCGTCTCTGACAGTGGAGGCGGAGCTCTTCGACTCGGTAGTCGCTCCGTAGTTTCCCCGTTACGGCACGGGGGCCACCGAATCGACTCTGGGGTCATGGAGCGGGAAGCCACCCGCTCCTCGACCCGACCGAGGAGACGCGATGACCGAGCCCGCCGTCCGTGCGACCGACTTGGAGCTGGTGAGCAAGGTCCGTGAGGGTCATACTGCCTCGTTCGGAGAACTCTGGCACCGCTATCAGGGCTGGGCGCATCACATCGCCCGGAGCACTACGGGCCGGTACGACGCCGAGGACATCGTCCAGGAGGCGTTCGCCAAGGTGCTGAGGTCGCTTCGCAACGGCCACGGTCCCCGCGAGGGGTTCGCGCACTACCTGCGCACCGCGGTCCGCAGTGTTGCAGCGACCTGGGGTGGCCGGGACTGCCGCGTGACGACCGTGCCGTTGACCGAGGACTCCGCGGTCGGCAGCTACGCGTTCGAGGTCAGCGATCTGGGCGACCTGGAGCAGCCCTTCCGTCAGCTCCCGGCGCGCTGGCAGCGCATCCTGCACCTATCCGCGTTGCAGGGCCTCCCGATGGCGGAGGTTGCGGAATCGATGGGCCTGACGGTCGGCGCCGCGACGGCACTCGCCGCACGGGCGCGCGGTGGTCTCCGCCAGGCGCTCGCCGCGATGCGGCACGACCTGGAGCTCGCTGCCTGAGGCGACGGCCCGGAGGCCGATTCCCCTGTCAGCCGTCTCCGCTCTCGCGGTACCAGACCGCCAGCTCGGTGCGCGACCGGAGGCCCAGTTTCACCAGGGCGTTCTGCACGTGCGACTCCACGGTGCGGATGGAGACGAACAGCCGGCCGGCGATGGCTTTGTTCGTCTCACCGTCGGCGACGAGGGAGGCGACCTGCGTCTCGCGGGACGTCAGTCCGGTGGTCGTCCCCGCCGGTGCTCGTGCGGTGCGAAGCCGCGTCTCGACGACGTTGCGCACGGCGAAGTCGATGCTCTCCTCCTCCGCCAGCTCCAGGCCGTAGGCGAAGGCGCGCTCGAATGCGGGGTCGCCGAGGCGGAGCCTCAGGGCCCGCTCGGCGGTCGCGCGATCGAAGAAGTACGGGGGATAGCTCGCGCGGATTGCGCCCGCCTCACGCCAGCGTGCCGCGGCGCATCCGAGCAAGGTGGCGCCGCGTGCCGGTTCCGCCCGCTCCTGCGCCACGTCGGCGAGCAGCTCGAGCGCTTGGGCGACGCCCAGCCCGTGCCCCAGCCCGCGTTTGAGCAGCAGGGCCTCCCGGGCGTCGGAGTCCGTCCGGTCGTAGTTCCCGGCTCGCGCAGCCGCGGACGCACGGGTGGTGAGAGCGAATGAGCGCTCGAAGCGGTCGCCGACGACCAAGGAGCGTTCCGCGATCTCCTCCATGACCCTACGGCCCTCGTCCCAGCGCCCGACGGCGTACAGCCGGGCGACGAGACGCTGCGGAGTGTTGAAACGCTCGAACCGGTACGCCTCGTCGCCGAGGACGCGCATCACGTCCTCCAGTACGGCGATGGCGGCTTCGTCGTCGGTTCCGGCCGGCTCCGCTGCACTGGCCAGCACGATTCGGCACTCCCGCTCGGTCTCCTGGCCGTCGTCGGGCGTCAGGGACCGGTACGCAGAGACGGCCCGCTGGAACTCGGTCTCGGCCAGGAGCGGCTTCTCGGTGAGCGAGAACACCAGCGAACGCAAGGCGTGGCCGAGCGTCCCCCAGTACGGCGACGGATTCCCCGCATCCAGGGCGATGCCGAGCCACGTCCCCAACTCGTCCCCGCTGCCATGGATGAACCACGCCTGTCGCCAGGCGGTGACCACGATCCCGATAGCGGTGTCGGCGCGGCCCAGACCGGCAGCGGTGACGACGGCGCGCCGGATGTTCGGGATGTCGCCCCGAAGCCGGCTGAGAATCTCGGCCTGACGGTCGGAGAACCAGTGGTCCTCCGCATCCTGCAGCCGGAGAAGCATGCAGTTTGCGAAATGCATGCGCACGCCGTCCGCATCGTCGAGGCGTTCCGCGCCGAACTGCTGGATCGCGGGAAGGAGTTCGTAGCGCACACCGGCATCGGTGCGGCGGCGGTGGACGATGGAGCGACGCAGCAACTGCTTCAGCACCATCGCGGCCTCTGGTCGCCCCGGTACGCTGAAGCCGGCCATCGCCTCGCCGAGCGGAAGATCCCACCCCGGTGCCAGGACGGAGAGGTCCGTCCACACCCGGCGCTCTGCCGGGCTGCAGCGCTCCCAGCTGTCTGCTACGGCGGTTCGCAACGACCGCTCGGTCGGGTCGGCCGGCTCCAGCGCCTCCAGTTGATCGTCCATGCGGTCGGCCAGGGTCCGGGCATCCATGAACTGCAACTGCGCGGCCGCCAGTTCGATTGCGAGAGGAACGCCCCGCGTCGCCCGGCAGATCCGCAGTACGTCCGGGAGGGAGCCCGCATCGAGCACGAACGAGGCGTCGCCCGACGCCGCATAGGTTGAGAACAGCCGCACAGCGTCACTGGACGCGGTCAGCTGTTCGGAAGGGAAGGGCGGGATCGCGACCAGCGCTTGGGCGCGTGACCTCGGGGCCTCCCGGCTGGTGACGATCAGGCGGGCCCCCGGGCATCCGGCGAGCAGTCCCTCGAGGAGCGCGGAGGTCGATGGGATGGCCTCGTCCACATTGTCGAGCACGATCAGCGCGTCGCCATCGCCGATCGCCGCGAGCACCGCCTCCAGCGGCCGGTCGGCCGGGTCGATCTTCAGCTCTTGCGCCAGTGCCATGGCCACGTCGGGCCCCCGGTTGTGCATGTCGACGTACCAGATCCCGGATACGCACCGGGCGAGGCCGATGGCTGCGGCGGCCGCAACGCTGCTCTTGCCGACTCCTGGTCCGCCCGTCAGGGTGACGACGCGAGCAGAGGTCTGAAGGAGGCGCCGGGCGAGGGCGATCTCTTCCCGCCGACCGGTCAGAGGGGCGAACCGGGTAGGGAGGACATGCGCAGCATGCGACGCGGGCATTCGTCTGCCTTCCTCCGGCTCGGGGAGCCGTACGCGCCCGCGCAGGTCTGTGCGGGCGCGGAGCACCCAGTGAAGCGATGGTCGCAGACCGGGTGTCGCGCCACTAGGCACTTGTTCGTCGCCTGCCGACCTTCAGGACGGACTTATGGAGGGCGGAGATTGCTCCGCGCTGCATTTGAAACGGTCGATGATCCGGTACTCATCGGCCGAGCCCGTTTCTTCGACCCGGACCGTGTCGTAGATGCGGAAATCGAGGGTGCGGAGTTCGGTGAGGAGTTCGGAGCGCTCGTTGAGCAATGCCGAGCGCAACGGAGCGGAGGGGTCTCGCGGGATGAGCGGCGTCACCACCTCGCCGCGCCAGCCGTCGGTGACGACGCTGATGAGCGCCGCGGCCCGTTCGCGTGCGTGTACGGCGACTGCCCTCATGCCGTCCTTCCGATCTCCGTTCAATGCACCGCGCCACTGAGTGACCTGTGACGTGCAACGTGGATAGAGTGACCCGGCGCCTCGAACCCGACGATGGCGCCGGGTCACTCTGGAGCGAGGACAGCCGAGAATGGCCGGCCCCTGCGGGGTGCGCGAAGCCCGATCGGCACCCTCACTGATATAGACGGATGATCCGTCGGATCATGACGCGCGAATGCTATTCACCGAGAACCCACTGCGTTCGGATCTGGTCGGACGTGAGAGCGGTGCGGTAGACGGCGGCGTACGCGAGGCTCCCGGAGAAAGCGCGCTGCGACGGCGTGGGGGCGCCCCAGTTGTCCAGGTTGTCGAAGCCGATCCTCCAATAGCCGTCGAACACCTGAGCGGTCACCACTGTGCCGTCGTGCGCTACGCGGTCCGCATCGACGTACAGGGACATGCCGTCCGGCGAGAGCGTCGCGGTCGCGAGGTGCCACTGATCGTCTGCATAGCTGCGCTCGGACGCGATCGTGTGCACCGTGCCGGGATAGACGCCGAAGACGATCCGGCCGTCGTCGGTGAGGAAGAGGTGCCGGTCGTAGTTGCGGGACGTGCCCTGGGTCGCGTCGCTGTAGCCGATCAGCCTGCCCCCGCCCACGCTCGTCCTGAACCAGATCTGCACAGAGAAGACGTCGGTCGGCCGGCGGAGCGTCTGGTCGCGAAGAGCCCAGGCCGACCCTCCGGCTGACCGGTCGTACCGGGCTGTTCCGTTGTGGATGAAGTCGACGGCCGTGTCTGCCGTGTCGTCGAGCCGGTAGGCGAACAGCGTGTCCTCGGGCGGAATGGCGCGGACGGCGGATTCCCGGCCCGCCACGGCCTCCGGTGTCGCCGGTTCCGCGGGATCGGGCTCGTCGGGATCGGGCTCGTCGGGTGGGGTCGGCTTCGCAGGCGCCGGCTGCCCGGCGGGGGGAACCCCGAGGCCCGGCACGGCGACGTCAGAGTCGTTGCCGGCTGGAGCCGTGCCGGCGGACGGCAGGCGGGGCTCGATGCCGTCATCCCACGCATCTGATGCCGCAGAGCCGCCGTCGCCGATGCTCGGGGGTTCTGCCTGAACACCGCTTTCGGTCGAGCCCTCGTGGGGAGCCGGATCCTCCGCTCGGGCCTTCGACTCCGACGGTGTGGAGCTCGCGTCGCTCGTTTTCGCGTCGACGGACTCGCTCGGTGGTGACGCCATGACGGAACCGACCGTGAGCGCAGCGGCGGCGGCCACCGTCGTCGCGACCGCTGCCAGCCCTGCGTGGGAGCTGCTGCCCGCCGTCTGGAGAAGGTGCCGCACGCGGCTTGCCGGCGAAGCCGCGCCGATGCCGGAGGCCGGGACCGAGGCAGCGGCGGCGCTCGTGGTCGAGTTGGCGGCCCACGCGGTGTATCCGGCCGCCCCTGCTGTGCCGAGGATGAGCGGCAGGATCGCGAGGGCCAGCCGGGAGCCGATGCGATCGGCCTCGCCCGCTGCCTCCGCGCACGCCGGGCACTCCTCCAGATGCTGGGCGATGCGCCTGCGGTCGGGCCGGGACAGCTTGCCGCGGACGTAGCCTCCCAGCCTGTTCACCGTCCAGGCGTGCACGGGATCACCCGCTCCCGATTTCGCCAGGTGCGCGCCGATCCAGGCCTGACGGAGCCCCTCGCGCGCCCGCGAGGCCAGGGCGGAGACCGCGTTGGCGGTGAGCCCGAGGAGTGGCGCGACCTCGCGGGGGGCCATGTCCTCCACCTCTGTGTACCAGAGGACTTCCTGCCAGCTGTCGGGCAGTGCGTAGAACGCCTTCGCCATGGTCTCGCGCTCGATCTTGTCGAGGGTCGTGAGCTCGCTGTACGACCAGTCCTCGAGGGCGTCGGGATCGTCGATGTTGGGTGTGGTCGTGCGGCGTGACCAGTCGATCGCGACGTTCCGCACCGTGGTGGCGAGGTAGGACCGGAAGCCGGACGTGGGACCCTTCCCCTTCTCGACAGCCTTGAGGATACGGGCGAACGCCTCCGAGGCGAGGTCGTCGGGTTCGAAGCGGCCGGTGATGGACATGGCCATCGCCCGCCCGGCCTGCCAATGTCGCTTGAAGATCACGCCGTAGGCGTCTGTATCGCCCTCTCGGGCTCGGGTCAGCAGATCGGCGTCGGAGAGATCGTCGAGTTCACGGGTCATCAGGGTTCGGGTTCCTCAAGTGGGCAGCGCGGGTTTATTGGTGTAGACGGAGCGCACCGACGTTCGTGACGCGAAGTCGCGAAAAAAGTCGCGGTCGCGACTGCGCTCACTGCTCCCGCTGGAGGAGTGACCCTGCAAACGGGCTCGCCCTGACGCAGAGCCCTCAGCTGTCGAGGAAGTTCCCGAGTTCCGCTCGGTCAGGCCTCAGCGCCTGCGAGCGCCGCGTGCCCGGCCACGCGTCGCGAGATTCCACAGCCCGGCCACGAGCAGCGCTCCGGCGACGCCGTTCAGCACGCCGCCGACCACGTCCGTCCCGTAGTGCACGCCGACGTAGAGGCGGGACCACCCGACCGCGAGCACGAACAGGCCGCCGACGATCAGGACGACCGCGCGGACGGACGCGCGGCGGCTGACCATGGCGAGGGCGGTCACCAGCGCGGCGGCGAACACCACGTGGCCGCTCGGATAGCTCAGCGTGGCGGGGGAGATGTGCAGGATGTGGGTGAGCCCCGCGGTGGTCGGTCGCGGCTGTGCCACGACGGTCTTGACGACGAGGGTGGTCAGCCATCCTGCGCCGGTGGTGACGCACGCGCCGAGCGCGCGCCTCCACCCGACCAGGAGGAGCAGCACCACGAAGACGATCGCGAGGATCACGGCGACGACCACCGGATGGTCGAGGCGGTCGAGCAGCAGGGCGGCGCCATCGAGCAGAGGCGAGTTGACCCGGTTGACCGAGGCGTCGAGGCCGTTCAGCTGGAGGGCGGGCAGCGCTTTCGCCGCCAGCCCGAGTCCCAGGGTCAGGACGAACAGTGCCACGGTCCAGACGATCCAGTGGACCGGCGTGAGGAGCGACCAGGAGCGCGTGCGACGTGAACCCATCCTTCGAGGTTAGGGACCGAGCGCTCGCCCGGGCTGGGGAACCGCCCGCTCCGGCTATGAGGACATTCAGCAGACATGGGTGCTCAGGAATAATGCAGCACTGCAAATAGTTAGTTGACTTTGGTCACCTATATATTTATAGTTGATCGTAGTCAACCAATTGCGTGAAGGATCCACATGTCCACAACACTCTCCAGGGATGGAGCGCCGGCAGTGATGTCGCACCGGCAGGTGCTCGAATCCCTCTCCGGGCTCCTGCTCGGGATGTTCGTCTCGATCCTCGCGGGCACGGTCGTCTCGACCTCGATGCCGCGGATCATCTCCGAGCTCCACGGGAACCAGACGGCGTACACCTGGGTCGTCACCAGTACGCTGCTCGCGACCACGGTCTCCACCCCGATCTGGGGCAAGCTGGCCGACCTGCTCAACCGCAAGCTGCTCATCCAGCTCGCGCTGGTCATCTTCGTCGCCGGCTCGGCGATGGCCGGATTCTCGCAGGACACCAACATGCTCATCGGCTTCCGCGTCGTGCAGGGCCTGGGCGCCGGCGGTCTGACCGCGCTGAGCCAGATCATCATGGCCGACATCATCAGCCCGCGCGAGCGTGGCCGCTACATGGGTCTCTTCGGCGGCATCATGGCCGTCGGCACGGTCGGCGGACCCCTGATCGGCGGTCTCCTCACCGACTCCGTCGGCTGGCGCTGGAACTTCTTCGTGGGCGTCCCCGTCGCAGTGGTGGCGATCATCCTGCTGCAGATCACGCTGCGTCTCCCCAAGCGTCCGGCCCGGAAGGTCCGGATCGACTACCTCGGCGCGATCTTCCTGGCCGCCGGCGTCTCTCTGCTGCTCATCTGGGTGTCCCTCGCGGGCAAGAACTTCGACTGGTGGAGCGCGGAGACGTGCTGGATGGTCGGAGGCTCGATCGCGCTGATCATCGCGACGATCATCACCGAGCTGCTGGTCAAGGAGCCGATCATCCCGCTCGGCATGTTCAAGAACCGCACCTTCACGCTCGCGGTCATCGCCTCCATCTCGGTGGGCGTCGCCATGTTCGGCACGTCGGTCTTCCTCGGCCAGTACATGCAGCTCGCCCGCGGCGCGACGCCGACGGAGTCGGGTCTGCTGACCCTGCCGATGATCCTCGGCCTGCTGCTGTCCTCGATGATCGTGGGTAACCTGATCAGCCGGTTCGGCAAGTGGAAGGGCTTCATGATCGCCGGCTCGGTGCTCCTCACCGTCGGCCTGTACCTCATGAGCACCATCGAGTACGACACCAACTACTGGCTGGTCTCGGTCTACATGCTGATCCTCGGTGCGGGTGTCGGCATGGTCATGCAGAACCTGGTGCTCATCGTGCAGAACACCGTCCGGCCGGAACAGCTGGGCGCAGCGAGCTCGAACGTCGCCTTCTTCCGCAGCCTCGGCGGCACCATCGGCGTGTCGGTGATGGGATCCATCCTCGGCACGGCGGTCACCAACATGATGGCCGACCGCAAGGACGAGCTGCTGGCCGCGGTCGCGAAGCTCGGCGCCAAGGGCGTCGCGGCGGCGAAGTCGCTGCAGAGCGGAACGCTCCCCGAGGTCAACTCGCTGCCGCTCCCGATCCGCACCATCGTGGAGTCGGTGTACGGCCAGGCGGTCGCGGACATCTTCCTGGTGGCCGTGCCCCTGGCGATCATCACCATCGTCGCGATCCTCTTCCTCCCGAACATCAAGCTCGGCAGCAAGACCGCCATCGAGCGGATGCGCGAGGAGAACGGCGAGACGCCCCGCGAGACGTCTCTCGAGGCGGCCGAGGAGAACGCGGTGGAGGTCGCGGAGGCCCTGATCGGCGCACCGGTGACCGGCTCGGTGACCGCAGTGCGCGGCGACGCCGAGGACGACATCTCCGCTGGGAACCGTCGCTAGCCGCTCACGTTATGATCGCGGCCATGGATAACACGGATCGGGTGGCGGCGGACTCCGCCGCCACCCGTCTCGTCGCCCCGGAACAGGCGAGCGACGCGGCCATCTCCGACGTGGAGGAGCAGTTCACCCGGCTGTTCAACCAGGTCGGCACCGCCATGCGGGACCGCGCGGAGCGCATCCACCCGGACCTGCAGCCGGGAGGCTACAAACTGCTGACGACGATCGTGCGCAGCGGCCCCATCCACGCCGGCGCCCTTGCGGCGATGCTGTACACCGACAAGAGCGTGATCAGCCGGCAGCTGAGACTTCTCGAAGACATGGGGTTCGTGGAACGCCAGGAGGATCCGAGCGACCGGCGGGCCAGCTTCATCGCGGCGACCCCTGCGGCGGTCGAGAAGGTCAACGAGGTGCGGGCTGCCGACCAGGCGACGCTGTACCGGAGCCTGCGACGCTGGGGCGAGGACGACGTCCGCCGCCTGGCGGACCTGCTGGCGCGGCTGAACGAGGTCACGGGCTGAGCAGCTGACCAGCTGAGCGGCCCTTCGGGCGACGGAGCGGTGGCGCTCCAAGGCGACGCTGGTACCCTTCATCCGGTATGCAGCCCGCATCCGCCCCCCTCCGCCCCCGCGGCCGCCGCTCGGCAGGCCGCCGGGCCGCCGTGCCGTCACGACGGGTGCGCATCCGGATCCCGCGGCAGCCGCGGCGTGCCGTTCTGCCCCTGCGTCACCGCATCGGCGTGACGCTGGCCGTCATCGGTCTGGTCTGCGGCTTCTCGATCGTCCCGACGGATGACGCGCTCGCCTCCACCCTCCGCATCGCGCCGGAGACCACCCTCGCGCCGTCCGCTCCGGGGCAGGCGCCGGCACCCGCGCATCCCCAGCGACTGCTGGTGGACGCCACGATCGCGGCGCCGGTCGTGAACCGCGACAACCTCACCGCGACCGACGGACTGCAGACCCTTGCGCGCGTCGGAACGAACGAAGCGTGGGCGAAACTCGTCCTCATGTTCGGCGGGTGGCAGCAGACGGACGCCAACGTGACCGTGATGCTGCGCTGGATGCGCCAGGAGAACGGTCCGCCCGACTGGTGGAACCGGAACAATCCGCTGAACAACGGCTACGGCTCGGGCGGCGGAGCGGGCCTCGGGAGCTATCCGGACCTCGTCACGGCGGCGGAGTACTGCGCGAAGAACCTGCAGCGGGGCTACCCCGACATCGTGGCGGGCTTGGAGGCCGGAACCTCGGCGGACACGACTGCCGCCGCGATCTGGGCGAGCCCGTGGGCGAGCAGCCACTACGGCAACGGCACCCACTGGAGCACCCGCCCGGTCGAGATCGTGCAGGCCCCCGCCTCCGCCTGGGGTCTGTAACCCTCACTCTGAGCGATCGAGTGGTGAGTTGCTGCTCGAATTCGGGTCGAGTGGTGAGTTGATGTCGCCACTCGGCGGGTTCAGGGTCGAGGGGAGAGGGGGCGAGGGGGAGGGGGTCAGGACTTGGCGAGGAAGGTGCGGAGGCGGGGGAGCGGCCAGGTCGTGATGATGCGGTCGGCGGGGACGCCGTTCGCCACAGCGCGCGCGGCGCCGTAGGAGAGGAAGTCGAGCTGGCCCGGCGCGTGCGCGTCCGTGTCGATCGAGAAGAAGCAGCCTGCGTCGAGGGCGCGCTGGATGAGGTCGTCCGGCGGATCCTGCCGCTCGGGCCGAGAGTTGATCTCGACGGCCACCCGGTGCTCGGCGCACGCCGCGAAGACGGCGTCCGCATCGAACTCGGACGGCGGACGCGTGCCCCGCGAGCCCTGGACGAGGCGGCCGGTGCAGTGCCCGAGCACGTTGGTGTGCGGGTCGCGGATGCCGCCGAGCATCCGCTTCGTCATCGTTCGGCGGTCTGAGCGCAGCTTGGAGTGGACGCTGCCGACGACGACGTCGAGCTGGTCGAGGAGGTCGGATGTCTGGTCGAGCGTGCCGTCCTCGAGGACGTCGACCTCGATGCCGGTCAGGAGAGTGACGGATCCGGTGTCCATCTCCTCGATCACATCGAGCTGCTCCTCCAACTGCTCGGCGCTCAGGCCGCTCGCGATGGTGAGGGTGGGCGAGTGGTCGGTGATCGCCTGGTATTCGCGGCCGAGGGTCGCCGCGGCGGCCGCCATGACGTCGATCGGCACGGTGCCGTCCGACCAGTCGGTGTGGCTGTGCAGGTCGCCGCGCAGCTGAGCGAGGAGGTCCAGCCCACCGCTGTCGAGCGGCGCGGCGTTGCGCTCGCGGAGGTCGGCGAGATACGCGGGCACGTCGCCCTCCACCGCCTGGGCGATCACCTGGAAGGTGCGGTCGCCGATCCCCTTCGTGCGCTTCAGCCGGCCGTCGGCGATGCGGGCCGCCAGCTCCTCCTGCCCGAGGCCCTCGATGGTGTCGGATGCTCGGCGGAAGGCCTGTACCTTGAAGCTCGGGGCGAGCTCCCGCTCCAGCCAGAAGGCGATCTCGTTCAGCGCGTCGATGGCGTCCATGGGCCCATGCTCCCACCCTGTCGGTGGTCGCCGGTACCGTCGCGGACATGGGCAGAATCGTCTTCGACACGGCCGCGACCATCAACGGGTGGATCGCGGATGAGCACGACTCGCTGGCCTGGCTGTTCGCCGTGCCGGGCGGCGAGGAGCCATCGGCAGAGCTGGTCCCTGGCGACGCCACGGTCATGGTGGAGGGCCGCACCACGTACGAGTGGGTGCTGCGCGAGACCGGCATCCTCGAGCATCCGGAGAAATGGAGCGAGTTCCACGGCACGCGGCCGACGTTCGTCTTCACGCACCGGGAGTTGCCGGTGCCGGAGGGGGCGGACATCCGTTTCGTGTCCGGCTCAGTGGAGGAGGCGCTCCCCGCCATCCGCGAGGCGGCGGGCGACGGTGACATCTGGGTGGTGGGCGGCGGCGACCTCGCCGGGCAGTTCTTCGACGCCGGAGCATTGGACGCGCTCGCCGTCTCGATCGCACCCGCGACGCTGCCCGGCGGTGCGCCGCTCTTCCCCCGCCGGGTCGGGTCCGACCGGCTGCAACTCGAGTCGGCGACCGCAATCGGCCAGTTCGCGCGGCTGATCTACCGGGTGCGTCCCGCTGAAGCGGCCTCCTGATCTATGGTGGGTCACGCCCGAGGGAGAGAGAGCCATGCCTGCTGCTGACAGCCACGATGTGATCCGCGTGCAGGGCGCGCGCGAGAACAACCTGAAGGACGTCGACGTCGAGCTGCCCAAGCGTCGGCTCACGGTCTTCACGGGTGTGTCCGGATCGGGCAAGAGCTCGCTGGTGTTCGGCACGATCGCCGCCGAATCGCAGCGGATGATCAACGAGACGTACAGCGCGTTCGTCCAGGGCTTCATGCCGACGCTCGCGCGGCCCGACGTCGACGTGCTCGAAGGCCTGACGACCGCGATCATCGTCGACCAGGAGCGGATGGGCGCCAACGCCCGCTCGACGGTCGGAACCGTGACCGACGCCAACGCGATGCTGCGCATCCTGTTCTCGCGGCTGGGTCAGCCGCACGTCGGATCACCGCAGGCGTTCTCGTTCAACATCCCCTCGGTGACGGGCAGCGGCGCGATCACGGTCGGGGGCAAGACCGAGAAGCGCGAGTTCACCCAGCTCGGCGGGATGTGCCCGCGCTGCGAGGGGATGGGCTCGGTCAGCGAGATCGACCTCGCCCAGCTGTTCGACGAGAACAAGTCCCTGGCGGGCGGCGCCATCACCGTCCCCGGCTACACCGCCGACGGGTGGGCTGTCCGGATCTTCAGCGAGTCCGGCTTCTTCGATCCGGACAAGCCGATCCGCGACTTCACCGAGTCCGAGCGGAACGACTTCCTCTACCGCGAGCCGACGAAGGTCAAGATCAACGGCATCAATCTCACCTTCGAGGGACTGGTGCCCAAGGTGCAGAAGTCGATGCTCTCCAAAGACGTCAACGCCCTCCAGCCCCACCTCCGGGCGTTCGTGGAGCGGGCGGTGACGTTCACGACCTGCCCCGAGTGCGGTGGAACACGGCTGAACGAGGGCGCGCGGTCCTCCAGGATCGCCGGCATCAGCATCGCCGACGCCTGCGCGATGCAGATCACCGACCTCTCCGACTGGGTCCGTTCGCTCCACGAGCCGTCCGTCGCGCCGCTGCTGAAGAACCTCCAGCACCTGCTCGACTCCTTCGTCGACATCGGCCTCGGCTACCTGTCGCTCGACCGGCCCTCTGGCACGCTCTCCGGCGGCGAGGCGCAGCGGACCAAGATGATCCGGCACCTGGGGTCTTCGCTCACCGACATCACCTACGTCTTCGACGAGCCGACGGTCGGGCTGCACCCGCACGACATCCAGCGAATGAACGAGCTCCTCCTGCAGCTCCGCGACAAGGGCAACACGGTGCTCGTGGTCGAGCACAAGCCGGAGGCGATCGCGATCGCCGACCACGTGGTCGACCTCGGGCCGCGGGCGGGAGCGCAGGGCGGCGAGGTCGTGTTCGAGGGGACGATCGACGGCCTGCGATCGAGCGGAACGCTGACCGGCCGCCACCTCGACGACAAGGCGCGGCTGAAGGACACGGTTCGCACGCCGACCGGCGCTCTGGAGGTTCGCGGCGCCTCCGAGCACAACCTGCAGGGGGTGGATGTCGACCTCCCGCTCGGCGTGCTCGTCGTCGTGACCGGCGTGGCCGGGTCGGGCAAGAGCTCCCTCATCCACGGATCGGTCGCGCCGCGCGAGGGCGTGGTGTCGGTCGATCAGGGCGCGATCCGCGGCTCCCGCCGCAGCAACCCGGCGACCTACACGGGGATGCTGGAGCCGATCCGCAAGGCGTTCGCCAAGGCCAACGGCGTCAAGCCGGCCCTGTTCAGCGCCAATTCGGAGGGCGCGTGCCCGAACTGCAACGGCGCGGGCGACATCTACACCGACCTCGGCGTCATGGCGGGCGTCTCGACCGTGTGCGAGGTCTGCGAGGGCCGGCGGTTCGACGACTCGGTGCTGGAGTACACGCTCGGTGGTCGCGACATCAGCCAGGTCCTCGCCATGCCCGTCGGCGAGGCGGAGGCGTTCTTCGCGGAGGGCGACGCGAAGCTGCCGGCCGCCCACGCCATCCTGAAGCGGCTGTCCGATGTCGGGCTCGGCTATCTGACCATCGGCCAGCCGCTGACCACGCTGTCCGGCGGGGAGCGGCAGCGGCTCAAGCTGGCGACGCACATGGCAGAGAAGGGCGGTGTGTACGTGCTCGACGAGCCGACCACCGGGCTGCATCTCGCCGATGTGGAGCAGCTGCTCGGTCTGCTCGACCGGCTGGTTGACACCGGTAAGTCCGTGATCGTGATCGAGCACCACCAGGCGGTGATGGCGCACGCCGACTGGATCATCGACCTGGGGCCCGGCGCGGGCCACGACGGCGGCCGCGTCGTCTTCGAGGGCACACCGGCAGAGCTGGTGGCCGACCGGTCGACCCTGACCGGCAAGCACCTCGCGGCCTACGTCGGCGCCACCGCCGACGTGTCGTGACGGGATCCGGCAGACCTCGACCCGGCGCTGATATGCTGCGAAGTCCGTGAAGGAATCTGAGGAGGTGGTACCCGTGAACGAATTGACGATGGTGCTCCTCCGGGAAGTCACGGTCGGGCGATAGGTCGTCCGGGAGCGCCGCTTCCCCGCTGCACTCCCGAAAGGCACGACCATGCACTTCACTTCTGAACAGATTCTCGACGAGGGCATCACCGAGCGTGAATTCACTCTCGGTGACCTCGGTGATCTCCGCGGCATCCTGTGGACGCCACCAGCCGCTTCCTCGTCCGCGCCCGTTCCGCTCATCCTGATGGGGCAACCCGGCGGGCTCGGGATGGGACGGATGTATCCCCGCCTGCTGGCCCGCGCGCGCGCCGCCGCCGCGCAGGGCTTCGCGGCGGTCTCGATCGAGCCGCCGGGGGCCGGCGACCGGACGCCGCTGCCCGGAGCGGAGCACGCTCGAGCAGAGCTCATCCGTGCGATCTCCGCCGGGGAACGGCCTTCGGACGACGTCATCGACCGGCTGATCCTTCCTCTCGTCGAGAAGGCGGTGCCGGAGTGGCAGGCCACGCTCGACGAGGTGCTCGGCCTTCCCGAGATCGGCGAGCAGGTCGGATTCTCCGGCGGGGTGATCGCGATCGGAGTCCGCCTGGCCGCGATCGACCCGCGCATCGCGGCGGCCGGACTCTTCGCCGGCAGTTACGTGCCGCGCGCGACCCTGGAAGAGGCGCGGCGGGTGAGCATCCCGCTGCACGTTCTCCTCCAGTGGGATGACGACGGGAACGACCGGGGGATGGCGCTCGATCTCTTCGACGCCTTCGGATCGACCGAGAAGTCGCTCTACGCCAACATGGGCGGCCACACGGGCGTCCCGCACTTCGCGGGTGACGAAGCCAGCCGCTTCTTCGCCCGCCATCTCGGCGCTGCGCCGGTCCGGTGACGCACGGGTGAGCTGCGGATCGCCGCCGGCGCGGGTCAGCCCCGCAGGTCGGCGATCGTCAGCGCGGCGTCGATCAGACCCAGGTGGGAGAGCGCCTGCGGGAAGTTGCCCCAGAAGGTGCCGTCCTCATCCATCATCTCGGCGTACAGTCCCACGTCGTTGGCCCGCGCGACCAGGTCGTCCATCAGGGTCGTGGCTTCGTCCAGCTCGCCGACGCAAGCCAGCGCGGCGGCGAGCCAGAACGAGCAGGCGACGAACGGGCGCTCGCCCTCGGCCTCCGCGCCGGTGAACCGGAACAGCAGCGGCCCGCGCCCCAGGTCGCGGCGCAGGGCGGCGATGGTGGAGCGCATCCGGTCCCCTCGGTCGAAGCCGCTCGGCGCGTGGAGGAGCACGGAGGCGTCCAGCTCGTCCTCCCCGGCCACCATCGTGTACGCGCCGAGCCGTTCCGACCAGCAGTGCTCGTCGACCCACTCGTGGATGAGTTCGGCCTCCCGGCGCCACCGCTCCGGAGTGCCGTTGGCCTGTCCCAGCTCGGCCAGCTGCTGCGCCGCCTGCAGTGCCTGCCAGCAGCCCATCTTCGAGGAGGTGTGGTGCCGCAGCTCGCTCAGCTCCCACATCCCGGAATCGGGCTGCCGCCACACGTCGCAGACCCGGTCGGCCACGTCGGACACCAGCCGCCGGGTGGGGACGTCGAGCACGTTGCCGGCCGCCGCGTAGGCGAGCGCGATGCTGAGGAGGTCGCCGTAGACGCCGAGCTGCAGTTGGGAGGCGGCACGGTTCCCCGTGACGACCGGCCCGATGCCGTGCCAGCCCGGCACGTCGTGGACGACCGGTTCTGCATCCGACTCGTTCCGGAGCCCGTAGAGCACGCGCAGTTCGGCCGGGTCGCCCTTCACCGCCTGCAGCAGCCACGAGATCGCCGCGTGGGTCTCCTCCCGGAGCCCGAAGCGGGCGAGCGCGCGCAGCGAGTATGCGGTGTCGCGGACCCAGGCGAAGCGGTAGTCCCAGTTCTTGCCCCCGCGGGACGACTCCGGGAGGGAGGTCGTGGCGGCCGCGGCGACCGCACCGGTGGGTGCGTACAGCAGCAGCTTCAGCGCGAGCGCGCTGCGATGCACCGTGTCCGCCCACGGGCCGCTGTACGAGAAGGTGCGCGACCAGAGCTCCCAGTTCGAGGCGGTGCGATCGATGCTGAGGTCGACGTTCTCGGGCTTCGGCAAGTGCAGCGGCTCGTCGAAGGTCGCCACGACCGTGAGGGTTCTCCGCGTGCCCGTGCCCACGCGGATGCGGCCGCCGAAGCGCGGCGCCTGCAGGTCGTGCTCGGTGTCCGCCAGGCCGGTGACACCGATGTTGACCGTGCCGACGCGCAGGATCCGGTTGCCGTCGATGTGCTCCGCCCACGGGCTCCAGGTCCCGAGCGCCGTACCGGGTTCGACCGACCAGTCCATCACCACGGTTCCGTCGACGCCCTCGATGCGCCGGGCGAACTCCAGCCACGGCAGGCGCCCGGCGACGCCGGTGACCAGCGCGTCGGTCACCCGTACCGTTCCGCTGGCGGTCGTGAACGTACTCTCGAGCACGTTCGTGCCCGGCAGATACCGCCGCTGAATCGTGAACTCGCTGACCGGATGCAACTGCATCCGTCCCCCGCGCCCCGAATCGAGCAGGGAGGCGAAGACCGGTGGGGAGTCCAGGCTCGGGATGGGGAGCCAGTCGACCGTCCCGGCGAGGTCGATCAGCGCGACGGTCCTCCCGTCGCCGATGGCGGCGTGGTCCTCGATGGCGGCGGCGTCCATCCCGGCCGTCGTCACGCCTTCCGCTGGAGGCCGGCCGCCGCGATGACCGCCTCCCGGAACTTCGGGGTGAGCTGCTGGGCCGTCGGCCGCGCCGCGGGGTCGCCGGAGGTCATCGCGTGCAGGATGGGCGTCCAGCTGTCCGGGAGGTTGTCCGGCACCGGGGGCTCGTGCTCGAGGCGGGCGAGCGCCGACTCGACTGCGCTGCCCGGGTAGGCGACCGAGCGGGTGAAGCACTCCAGCAGCACGAGCCCGAGCGAGTAGATGTCGCTCGCCGGCGTGGCCGGGCGCCGCATGGCCTGCTCGGGGCTGAGGTAGGCCGCGGTTCCGGTCGTCTTCCCCTCGTCGGCCTGGGAGGGCACGCCCGTGATGCCGCTGGCGATGCCGAAGTCGGTCAGCCGGGCCCGAGCGCGGAACGTCGTCGTGCCGTAGGAGACCAGCATGATGTTGGACGGCTTGATGTCGCGGTGGACGACGCCGTTGGCGTGGACGTACTCCAGTGCCTCGGAGATGTCGTAGGCGACCTCCGAGATCTCCTCCAGCGTCAGCTCCCGCTGAGCCAGCATCTCCGCCAGGTCGGTGCCCGAGACCAGCTCCATGATCAGGAACGGGCGCGGGTCCTTGGGGGCGGAGTAGTCGATCCCGGCGTCGATGAGCGACACGATGCCGTGGTGGCTGAGCCGCGCGAGCGCCGCCTGCTCGGTGCGGTACTGGGTCATCTCCTCCTCGCCGCCCGACCGGTACAGCTTGATGGCGACCTCGCGGCCGAGGATCTCGTCGGTGGCGCGGAAGATGCTGGCCTCGCCGCCGCGCCCGATGACGTGCTGCGGCCGGTAGCGGCCGAGCAGCGCCGGGATGGTCGACTCGCGCATCACGACCTCCGGGACCTCAGCAGCGCGAAGGAGGACTCGCCGAGGATGACGCTGTCGCCGTCGCCGAGGACGAGCTCAGGGTCGCTCGAGAGCTCCAGCTCCCAGCGGGCGCCGGGGGCGTCCGACAGGACGAACTCGACCCCGTTGCCGGCCCCGTTCAGCATGAGCAGGAACGCGTCGGCCTCCTCATGCCGCAGTTCGAAGGCGATGGAGCGCGCCTCCGGATCAGCCCAGTCCTCGTCGGCGAAGGGCTCGCCGTCGGCGCGGAGGATGCAGACGATGTCCGGCCCGCCGACCTCGGGTGCGTGCCGGTACCACTCCGGGCGGAGGGCCGGCTCCTCCCGGCGCAGCCGGATGAGCTTGGAGGTGAACTCGTGCAGTTCCCAGTCGGCGTTCTGCCAGTCGAACCAGGAGATCTCGTTGTCCTGGCAGTAGGCGTTGTTGTTGCCCTGCTGGGTGCGGCCGATCTCGTCGCCGCCGAGGATCATCGGAACGCCCGCGGACAGCAGGACGGTGGCGAGGAAGTTCTTGCGCTGCCGGCGGCGGAAGGCGTTGATACCCTCGTCGTCGGTCGGCCCTTCGACGCCGTAGTTGCTGGAGCGGTTGTCCGATTCGCCGTCGCGGTTGTCCTCGCCGTTGGCCTCGTTGTGCTTCTCGTTGTAGCTGGTGAGATCGGCGAGGGTGAAACCGTCGTGCGCCGTGATGAAGTTGACGCTGGAGAGCGGCGCCCGGCGCGAGTCCTCGTAGATGTCGGGGCTGCCGAGCACCCGCTGGGACAGCGTGGACAGCACCCCGGGAGTGCCGCGCCAGAAGTCGCGCACATCGTCGCGGAACTTTCCGTTCCACTCCGACCAGTCGGCCGGGAACCCGCCCAGCTGGTAGCCGGCGACATCCCAGGGCTCGGCGATCAGCTTGACCTGGGCGAGGGTCGGGTCCTGCTGGATCAGGGTCAGGAACGCGCTGTGCAGGCTCGCGTCGCCGCCCTGGCGGGTCAGCGTCGTCGCCAGGTCGAACCGGAAGCCGTCGATGTGCATGTCCTCGACCCAGTACCGCAGCGAGTCCATGATGACCTGCAGCGCGGCCGGGTGGCTCACGTTGAAGCTGTTGCCGGTGCCCGTGGTGTCGAAGTAGTGCGCACCGTCGCCCTCCACCAGGCGGTAGTAGGACGGGTTGTCGATTCCCTTGAAGCTGTACGTCGGGCCCAGGTCGTTGCCTTCGGCGGTGTGGTTGTAGACCACGTCGAGGATGACCTCGATGCCGGCCGCGTGCAGCGCCTTCACCATGCCCTTGAACTCGTCGACCTGGTGGCCGGTGTCGCCGGTGGCGGCGTACTCGTTGTGCGGCGCGAAGAACCCGATGGAGTTGTAGCCCCAGTAGTTGCGGAGGCCCTTCTCCTGCAGGTGAGCATCCTGGACGAACTGGTGGATGGGCAGCAGCTCGACCGCTGTGACGCCGAGGTTCTTCAGGTACTCGACGGCGGCGGGATGAGCGAGACCGGCGTAGGTGCCGCGGAACTCCTCCGGCACCCACTCCATGAGCTTGGTGAAGCCCTTCACGTGCATCTCGTAGATGATCGTCTCGCTGAGCGGTGTGCGCGGGCGCTGGTGGTCGCCCCAGTCGAACTCGTGCGGGTCGATGGCCACGCCGAGCGCGACGTGGCGGGCGCCGTTGGTGTCGCTGCGGCGCTTCGGCCGCCCCAGCTGGTGGCCGAAGACGGCCTGCGAGTTGTCCCACGCTCCGGTGACGGCGCGGGCGTGCGGGGGCAGCAGCACCTTGGCGGGCGAGAAGCGGAGGCCGTTGGCCGGGTCCCAGGGGCCGTCGACGCGGAGGGCGTAGCGCGTTCCGGCGGCGAGCCCCGGGACGAAGCCGTGGAAGACGTGGCCGGTGCGCTCGGTGAGGACCGTCTGCTTCTCGCGCCCGCGGTGGTCGAAGAGCGACACGGTCACCGTGTCGGCGTGCTCGCTGTAGACGGCGACGTTCGCGCCGCCCTCGTGGAGGGTGACGCCGAGCGGGTACGGCCGCGAGGTCGCGGTCACAGGGATGTCCCCTGGTGGTGGGCGCTGTGGGTGTTCCGGCGGTGCGGCCGGGGGCAGGGCTGGGACACGAAGCCTCCATCGGTAGACCGCCACGATACCTGCGGAGCGCCTGCTCCAACCAGGCATTGACACGGCCGCCCACGATCTATAAGCGCTTGTCGGCGTCCGGTCAGACAGCAGTGACGCGCACCGCCTCGCCGAAGGCGGCCACCGCGTCGGCGGGTGGCGCGCCGAGGCCGCTGCCGGACAGACTGACCTCCACGAGCAGTCCGCCGCGGGCGAAGCGGAAGACACCGTCCGTGTAGGCGACATCGGTCGCTCGGGCCTCCGCGGGGATCGTTCGGCGCAGTGCCCCGAGCACTCGGTACCAGTCGAGCATGCGACCGTTCTGGGGCCGGGATGGCTCCGACCAGTCCAGTTTGGAGCGCTGGAACGTCTCCGGGTCCTGGGGGTCGGGCACGACGGCGGGATCCCAGCCCATCTTGGCGAACTCCGCGATGCGGCCCTCGGCGGTGACCTTCCCGAGCTCCGGTTCCGGGTGGGAGGTGAAGAACTGCCACGGCGTGGTGGCCGCCCACTCCTCTCCCATGAAGAGCATGGGGGTGAACGGGCCGAGCAGGGTCAGGGCGGCGGCGACGGCCAGGCGCCCAGGGTCGAGGGTTGCGGCCAGGCGGTCGCCGGCGGCGCGGTTGCCGATCTGGTCGTGGTCCTGGCTGAAGGCCACGAGGCGGGTGAAGGGGATCTCCGGGTCCAGGGGGCGGCCGTGGCGACGCTCCCGGAAGCTCGACCACGTGCCGTCGTGGAAGAACCCGCGCTGGAAGACCTTCACCAGTGCGCCCGGCTCGGCGAAGTCGGCGTAGTAGCCGGTGTCCTCGCCGGTCAGGTTGGCGTGGATGGAGTGGTGCACGTCGTCGTCCCACTGGGCGTGGAGTCCGTAGCCGTGGTGGGCGCGGGTCCGGACGAGTTTCGGGTCGTTCAGGTCGCTCTCGGCGATCAGCGTGCGCGGCCGCCCCGTCTCACCGGCCAGCTCGTCTGCGAGCACCGCCAGCTCCTCCAGCAGATGGGTCGCCGTGTGGTCCTGGAGGGCGTGGACCGCATCCAGGCGGAGCCCGTCCACGTGCATCTCGCGCAGCCAGTACTCGGCGTTGTCGAGGATGTAGCGGCGGACCTCGTCCGACAGCGGGCCGTCGAGGTTGACGTTGACACCCCAGGTGCTCGCACCCTGCCCGAGGTAGGGGCCGAACTTGGGCAGGTAGTTGCCGCTCGGCCCGAGGTGGTTGTACACGACGTCCTGGATGACGGCCAGGCCGCGCTCGTGGCAGCTCTCCACGAACCGCTGGTAGGCCGCAGGTCCCCCGTACTGCTCCTGAACCGCGTACCAGAGCACGCCGTCGTAGCCCCAGTTGTGCGTGCCGTTGAACGCGTTCACCGGCAGCAGCTCTATGGCGTCGACGCCGAGCTCCAGGAGGTGGTCCAGACGCTCGGCGGCGGCATCCAGCGTGCCCTCCGGAGTGAAGGTGCCGAGGTGGAGCTCGTAGATCAGCGCGCCGGTCAGGTCGCGGCCCTCCCAGGTGCCGTCGGCCCACTCGTGGGAGCGCGGGTCGAACTCGCGGCTCAGCTCGTGCACGCCGGACGGCTGCCGAAGCGAGCGCGGGTCGGGGAACGGGCCGTCTCCGTCGACCACGAACCCGTAGTCGACGGGATGCGCAGGAAGCTCAGGCGCCTCCGCCAGCTCCCACCAGCCGCCGGCCGGGGTGTCCTCCGTCGGGGGCACCGGGGTGAGCGGGAAGGCGCCCATCTGGTCGATCACGACATCGACACTGTGCGCGATCGGCGCCCAGACCGGGAACCGGCGGTCGCCCCAGGCTCCGGCGGTCATCGGGTCACCGCCAGCAGTGCGACCGGGTAGCGCTCGAAGACGGTGGACAGGGGCACCCGGCCACGAATCTCGCGGCCGGTCAGCTCGTCGCGCATGGGTTCCTCTCCCAGGTCGATGGCGGTGTCGGCCCAGCCACCGGTGGCGGAGAGACCGACCGGCAGCCGCGTGGCGAGGGCCACAGCGCCGCCGCGGTCGAAGCCGATCAGGTGTCCCGCGCGGGACTCTTCTGCGTACAGCGGCCGGTAGCCGGTGAAGAGCTCCGGCCGATCGCGCAGCAGGCGCAGCGCCCGGGAGGTGACCAGCACCTTGGCGGCGCCCGACGAGTCGACCTCGGGGAGCCATCCCTCGTCGATGTGCGCAAGGAGGGCGGCAGAGGCGTCGAACTCGACCGGACGGCGGTTGTCCGGGTCGACCAGCGACCGCTCCCACCGTTCGGAGCCCTGGTAGACGTCCGGGCGCCCCGGAGAGAGGAGCTGCAGCAGTTTGGCGCCGAGTCCGTTGCTCGCCCCCGGCGCGTCGATGACGGCGGACAGAGCCTCCACCTCGGCGCGCACCCGGTCGTCGTCGAACGCGGCGTCGACGGCTGCGGCCATCCGGGCCTCGAACTCCTGGTCCGGGTCGGTCCAGCCGGTGGAGGCGCCGGCCTCGCGCGCCGCTTTCAGCGCGTAGTCCTGCAGCCGCTCCCGCGAGGCCGGCCAGGCGCCGACGATCGACTGCCACAGCAGGCTCTCCAGCGATCCGTCGCCGAAGCCGACGTGCTCGCGCACCGTCCGCAGGAAGCGCTCGAACCGCCCGGGCAGCTCGGCGAGCACGGAGATGCGCGCGCGGGTGTCCTCCCCGCGCTTCGTGTCGTGGGTGGACAGCACCGTCATGGAGTCGGGCAGCAGCCGCTGGCGGTCGGCCTGCCTGCGGTGGAACTCCTCCGGCGACAGGGCGAACTCGGACGGATCGCCGCCCACCTCGGTGAGCGAGACCAGCCGCGTGAAACGGTAGAAGGCGTTGTCCTCGACGCCCTTCGCCATGATCGCGCCGGTCGTCTGCTCGAACCGGTACCCGAGGCGGTCGGCGATGCGGGCGATCACCGGGGCGAGGTCGGGGCGGGACTCCGCGGCCGCCGATCGCGCCGCATCCAGGTGCTCGGCGCCGAACGGCAGGTAGCTGCGGTACACCGGGAACCAGGCCGCCAGCTCGGCGACCCCATCCGCGTCCTCCTCGTCGAAGCCCTCACCCAGCTCGCGGACCACGCGCAGCACCTCGGAGCGGAGGATGCTGTCGGCGACGGCGCGCTTGCGCCGGTGGACCAGGTCCGTCCAGTCCTGGTTCTCCTCGCGGCCGTCCAGCTCGCCGGCGAGAGCCGTGAGCGGCCCCTCGCCGGAGGGGTCGACGAAGACGCGGTCGATCACGGCCAAGGCGTCGTACCCGGTCGTCCCCTGCACCGGCCAGTCGGGCATCCGCTCGTCGCCCTCGATGATCTTCTCCACCCAGATCGGGGCGTCGCGGGCGAGCGCGCGGAGGCGCTCCAGGTACTGGCCGGGGTCGCGGAGGCCGTCCGGGTGATCGACGCGGAGGCCGTCGACCAGTCCCTCGCTGAGCCAGCGTCCGATCTCCCGATGGGTGTCGTCGAACACCTGCTCGTCCTCGACCCGGAGGCCGGCGAGCGTCGTCACTGCGAAGAACCGGCGGTAGTTGAGCTCCGCGTCGGCCCGGCGCCACGACATCAGCTCGTAGTGCTGGCGCGCGTGCACCTCCTGCGGGGTGCCTTCGCCCGTGCCCGGGGCGAGAGGGAAGCGGTGGTCGTAGTAGCGGAGCTCGCCGTCCTCGACGCGCAGCGCGTCCTCCTCGTCCGGCCCGTCGCCGAGGATCGGGAGACGCAGCCTGCCTTGCCCGAAGGCCCAGTCGATGTCGAAATAGGAGGCGTGGCGCGAGTCCTGACCGTAGGTCAGCAGGTCCCACCACCACGCGTTCAGCTCGGGCGTTGCGACGCCCATGTGGTTGGGGACGATGTCCACGAGCACCTTCAGACCGCGCGTGTGCGCCGCCTCCGAAAGCTCCCGCAGCGCCTCCGGGCCGCCGCGGGAGGCGTCGACCCGGCTGTGGTCGACGACGTCGTAGCCGTGCATCGAGCCGGGCTCCGCCTCCAGCAGCGGAGAGAGGTACACCCAGTCGGCGCCGAGGCGCCGGATGTAGTCGAGCACTTGCGTCGCATCGCGCAGGGTGAATTCGGGGGAGATCTGAAGACGGTAGGTGCTCACACGCTTCATTCTCGGGGAGCGTCCTGGGGTCGAGTAGGCCTTGAATTCCCGAGCGAGGCAGATTGCTAGACAGGCAAGCAATATGTATAGGCTAGCTACCCGACCACCCGCACGAGCGGGGGCGCCAGCGAGGGGAGAGACGCGGATGGGTGTGCTCAGCTACGGAGGAACGGAGTATGCCTTCGGAGATCGGCTGCTCGCCCACCTGCAGGTCGTCATCACCACCAAGCTCCGCCGGCGCGAGACCTTCGCCCTCAACTGGGTTCCGGACGGGGACGGCGGCCGCGAGGCGATCTGGATCGACAACGGCCTCCCGATCCGCTTCCGGTACGACGAATCCACCCTCGCGCCGCTCAACCGGGAGTGGCTTGAGGCGCTGATGGACGGCACCCACCGGCCGAACGGGCTGCTCGTCATGCCCGAACCCGTCGCCGTGCCGGTCGGGCGCTGAACGATCGAGTCAGACGTCCTTTTCCGTCGTCAACGTCATGACGCGCGACCTCGGCCGTCCGCTCGGCACCGCCTGGGCATGCGGTGGGAGCTCGGACCGCAGGGGTAGACCCGCCCCTCCAACGGTGGGAGCGTCGTGGGTGAAATCGGACCACGAAAGGGGACGTCATGGGACTCGACGACAAGATCGAGAACGCCGGAGAAAAGCTGGGTGGAAACGCCAAGGAAGCTACCGGTAAGGCCACCGGCGACGAGCGCCTCGAGGCCGAAGGCAAGGGCGACCAGGCCAAGGCCGACGTCAAGCAGGCCGGCGAGAAGGTCAAGGACGCCTTCAAGCACTGACCCTCGAAGCACCCTCGAAGCCCCCGCCCCGGACATGATCGGGCGGGGGCTTCGTCGTGTTCATCTGTTGTTCACCGACGCGGCGGAGTAGTTTCCGGTCATGGGAGATCGGATGGATCGCGTGCGGGCCGTCCGCCGGGCGGGCATCGGCGGTCTGCTGGCCGTTCTCGCGCTGATCGCGACGGTCGCGCTGGCGGTTGCCATCCCGACGCAGGGCGAGAACCCGCGGGCCTGGGGTGTCGTCGTCTGCGGGCTGGTGACCGTCGCCCTGTGCGGCGAGTTGGCGATGCGGAACTGGCGGCTGCTGCGGCACTATCGGGGCGACGACCTCGCCCCGCGTCATCATGCGCGCGCAAAGGCGGCGCGGTAGCGGGTCGGCGGGATCCCGACCTCCGCGTCGAAGTGGTGGCGCAGGAGGGTGGCGCTGCCGAAGCCGCACTGACGGGCGACTTCGTCGATGGGCAGATCGGTGGTTTCGAGGAGCAGTCGCGCGTGCAGGACGCGCTGGGTGGTCAGCCACTGCATCGGCGGCACGCCCGTCTCGGCGACGAAGCGGCGGGAGAAGCTGCGGGTGGACATGTGCACGCGTTCCGCCAGGCTGCCCACCGTGTGCGGCTCGTCCAGCCGGTCGGTGAGGTGGTCGAGCAGTTCGCTGAAGGTGTCGTCCTCGCAGTCGCTGACCGGGCGGTCGATGTACTGCCGTTGGCCGCCGTCGCGCTGGGGCGGCACGACCATGTTCCGCGCGATGGTGTTGGCGACGGCGCTGCCCAGCTCGCGGCGGACGAGGTGGAGGCTGGCGTCGATGCCGGCGGAGGTCCCGGCGCTGGTGATGATGCGCCCGTCGTCGACGAAGAGGACGTCGGGGTCGACGCGTGCATTCGGGAAGCGCCGCTGGAGCGCGTCCGAGTACCGCCAATGCGTGGTGCAGTCGCGGCCGTCGAGCAGGCCCGCGGCGCCGAGCGCGAACGCTCCGGAGCAGACGCTGAGGAGGATGGCGCCGCGGTCGTAGGCGCGGCGGAGCGCATCCAGGAACTCCGGCGGGTACTCGTCGCGGATCTCGGCGGCGGGGATGGCGATGAGGTCGGCGCCCTCCATCGCTCCGAGCCCGTAGGGTGCGGTGACCGTGACGCCGGCGGGGCTCGGTACGGGCTCACCCGGCTCGATGGAGCAGACGCGGAAGTCGAACGGCTCCAGACCCGCGTAGCTGCGGTCGAGGCCGAAGACCTCGCAGACGACGCCGAATTCGAACATGGCGAAGTCCTCGATGAGGGGCACGGCGACCGATCGGATCATGCCGCCAGTGTAATGGCGCAATCTTTGCGAAGATAGACCGAAAGCCATCTCGTGTCCGAATCTTTACGTCCGTAACGTGAGGGTCATGGCAAACACGACATGGACGCAGGGAATGGAGCACGGCTGGGTGAGGCACCCGGCCCGGACGAACGGCGGCGTTCCCGTCGCCCCCAAGCGGTTCGTCCTCAGCGACTGGCTGCCGGCGGCGATCCTCGCGCGCGGCGGCCGCGTCACCCGCGAAACGGACCGCGCCCTCGGCGACCTGCGCGCCATCCAGAGCGCGCGCGAGTCGCGCCCCTGAGCCTCCCGCCGTTTCCCGATTCGTGACGAATCGGGGCTCAGCGCCGCATTTTCCCCTGATTCGTCACGAATCGCAGGGGTTGGGGAGTGCCGCGGCGATCGGGAAGGGTGCGGCGACGGACGCGCGCGGTGCGGCGCCGACGGACGCGACGGAGGCGCGCGACACGAGGGTCGCGTCGAAGACCACCGACTCCTCGTCGACGCGCTCGCCGTGGATGCGCTGCAGCGCCAGGCGTGCGGCGGCGGCACCCAGTTCGTAGATCGGCTGCTCCACCACCGTCAGCGGGGGAGTGGTGATCGACGTCCACTCCGGGTTGTCGAAGGCGATCAGGGAGACGTCGCCCGGAATGGAGAGGCCGAGCGTCCGGATGGTCTGGAACACCGTCATCGCGATCAGGCTGTCCGACGCGATGATCGCGGTGACCGGGTCGTCGTCCTCGAGGAGTTCGCGGGTCACCGCATCCACACCGCGGCGTCGCGCGTCCAGGCGGATCGTGCGCTCGGGTGACGGGATGCCCGCGTCGGTGAGCGCCTCCATCACGCCGGCGACGCGGTCGGCGACGCTCGACATGGTGATCGTTGCGCCCGGCGTGTACACCGGCGCAGGGTGGTCGTGCGTCGAGATGAACGCGATCCGCCGGTGGCCCTGCGCGAGCAGTTCCGCTGTGGCGCGCACCGCGGCGGAGCGGTTATCGACCGTGACCGAGTCGTAGTGGTGGGCGTCCGCGCGGCGGTCGAGCAGCACCAGGGGCCGGCCGGCCGCACCGACGGCTGCCAGGTGCTCGACCCGCGCCGAGGAGGCCGGCGCGACGATGAGGGCATCCACCTGCTTGTCGAGCAGGACGTCCACTGCGGCCTGCTCAGCCTCCACCACCTCGTCGGAGTTGGTCAGGATGACGTCGTACCCGGCTCTGCTGGCGACGTCGGAGATGCCGCGCATGGCGTGGGCGAAAAAGGGGTTCTCGATGTCGCCGACGACGACGCCGATCGTGTTCGAGCGTCCCGTGTTCATCGAGCGGGCCAGCGCGTTCGGGCGGTAGTTGAGCTCCTCCGCTGCGGCCTGGACG
Organism: Leifsonia sp. SIMBA_070; assembly: GCF_046534635.1. Taxonomy (NCBI): domain Bacteria; kingdom Bacillati; phylum Actinomycetota; class Actinomycetes; order Micrococcales; family Microbacteriaceae; genus Leifsonia; species Leifsonia sp. SIMBA_070. Next base: position 490,680 of record NZ_JAWRYK010000002.1, read on the forward strand.
CGCGAGCGGACGGCGTCGCTCACCTGCCCGTAGTCGCCGAGCGCCCGGGCCGCGGTCGCCTTGGAGACTTTCGCCGCGCGGGCGATGTCGGCCACCGTGACGGCGCGGCGGGACGCGGGTCGTGGGGACATCGGTGAACCCTTCCTGTTCGCGTCTGCCGTGTTGACGAACACCCGAGACGTGTTGTAACGTCCCAGAAAACCAACTGAGACCGGTCTCAGCGTAATCGCCAGAGACCGGTCTCAGCAACAGCGGATCGACGAGGATCGCACGTCCTGTTTCTCGCCGACCATTCCAGACGATTGGACCCCCGCAGTGAAACGACGCACTTTCCTCCGGCCGGCCGCACTGCTGGCCGCCGCGGCCTCCGCCGCCCTGGTCCTCGCCGCCTGCAGCGCCGGCGGCGCCGCGGGCTCGGCGACCAAGGACAACCCGTACGGGCTCATCCAGGCGGGCACCGTCCGCGTCGCCAGCCTCGGCGACGCCAAGCCGTACACGTTCACCGACGCCAAGGGCGACTTCACCGGCTTCGACGTCGAGCTGTTCACCGACGTCGCCAAGCGTGCCGGCCTCGGCACGGCGGTCTTCACCGGGCAGGACTTCTCCGGCCTCCTCGCGGCGGTCGCCAACCACCAGTTCGACGTGGGCGTCGCGGCCATCGGCATCACCGACGAGCGCAAGAAGACGGTCGACTTCTCGGACGGCTACCTCGCCGGCTACCTGACCGTGCTCACCACCAAGGCGAGCGGGATCGACTCCGCCAAGGACCTCGCAGGCAAGCGTCTCGGCGTCGTGCAGGGCACGCTCCAGGAGGCCTACGCGGTCAAGAACTTCCCGAAGGCCGACCTCGTCCGCTTCCCCGACAACAACGCCGCCGTCTCGGCGATCAACAGCGGCTCGGTGGATGCGCACTTCCTCGACTACGAGGCGGCCAAGAGCTACGTCGCCCAGTACCCGACGCTGAAGGACGCGGAGGACATCCCCTCCTTCGACGCCCCCGCCGGCTTCGCGATCGCCAAGGGCAACCCGGCGCTGAAGAAGGCCCTGAACACGGCGCTTCACGCGGCGATGGAGGACGGCACCTGGAAGAAGCTCTACCAGAAGTGGTTCCCGGGCTCCCCGATGCCCACGCAGTACCTGCCGAAGGCCGAGCGGACCGCGACCCCGACGCCGTCGGCCTCATCGAAGTAGGACCTCAGGGAGATCCCCATGGACTGGCTCGACACCATCACGCACACCTTCTTCGACATCCCGTCGATGCTGCAGGTCTTCCCGCAGCTCCTCGGCGTCGGACTCGTCAACACGCTGATCATCTCGATCGCGGCGACCGTCATCGGTGTCGTGCTCGGAATGGTGGTCGCCGTCATGGGGATCTCCACCTCCCGCTGGCTGCGCATCCCCGCCCGCGTCTACACGGACGTGTTCCGCGGCCTGCCGGCGATCCTCACCATCCTGCTCATCGGCCAGGGGTTCGCGCGGTTCTCGCAGGCGGTCTTCGGTCCGTCCCCGTACCCGCTCGGCATCCTCGCGCTGTCGCTCATCGCGGCCGCGTACATCGGCGAGATCTTCCGAGCCGGCATCCAGAGCGTCGAGAAGGGACAGCTGGAGGCGTGCCGCGCGCTCGGCCTCAGCTACGCCAAGGCGATGCGGCTGGTCGTCGTCCCGCAGGGCGTCCGCCGCGTGCTGCCGGCCCTCGTCAACCAGTTCATCGCCATCGTGAAGGACTCCAGCCTCGTCTACTTCCTCGGCCTCCTGGTCGGCGAGCGCGAGCTGTTCCGGGTCGGTCAGGATGCGGCGGTGCTCACCGGCAACCTGTCGCCGCTGGTCCTGGCCGGGCTGTTCTACCTGGTCATCACCGTGCCGCTGACCCACCTCGTCAACTACTTCGACAACCGGTTCCGCACCGGGCGCCGCAAGCCCACCCCACCACAGAGCGGACTCGACGAGCTGGATGAGGTCCAACCGCCCGCGCCCCTCACCCTCGGGAGCAACACATGACCTACACCTCTCCGCTGCCCGCGCAGCAGACACCCGACTTCCGCGGCTCCGCCCTCGATCTCCTCGACCTCACCATGGCCTACGGCGACATCGACGTGCTCCGTGGGGTGACCCTCTCGGTGGCGCCCGGAACCACGACCTGCGTGATCGGCCCCTCCGGGTCGGGCAAGTCGACGATGCTCCGCGGCGTCAACCGCCTCCACGAGCCGAAGAGCGGCGACGTTCTGCTCGACGGCAGCAGCATCCTGGGCGCCAAGCCGGACGCGCTGCGTCGCCGGATCGGCCTCGTCTTCCAGCACTTCAACCTGTTCCCGGACCACACCGCCCTCCAGAACGTCATGCTCGCGCTGCGTTCGGTGAAGCGGATGCCGAAGGCGGGGGCGCAGCGGATCGCCGAGGAGCGCCTGGTGGAGGTCGGCCTGGGCGAGCGGATGGACCACCGTCCGCGCGACCTCTCCGGCGGCCAGCAGCAGCGCGTCGCGATCGCCCGGGCGCTCGCCATGGAGCCGGAGGTCATGCTCTTCGACGAGGTGACCAGCGCCCTCGACCCGGAGCTGGTGAAGGGCGTCCTCAACCTGATGGCGGACCTCGGCCGACGCGGCATGACGATGGTCGTCGTCACGCACGAGATGAACTTCGCCCGCAAGGTCGCCGATCAGGTCGTGTTCATGGACGAGGGACGGGTCGTGGAGGCCGGCCGGCCGGACGACCTGTTCGACCGTCCGCAGAGCCCGCGCTTGCAGCGCTTCCTCTCGGAGGTCCTGTGAGCGGCGCCGCGCCCCTCCGCGTCGGGCTGATCGGGTACGGTGTCGCCGGGCGGGTGTTCCACGCGCCGTTCATCGCGGCGGATCCCGAGTTCGAGCTGGCGGCGGTCGTCACCTCGCAGACCGACCGGATCTCCGCCGATCATCCGTCCGCTACGGCCGTGCCCGATGTGGAGGCGCTGCTCGCGCATCCCGGGCTGGATGTCGTCGTCGTGGCGTCGCCGACCCCGCTGCACGTCGCGCAGGCGACCGCCGCCGTGGAGGCCGGGCTCGCCACCGTCGTGGACAAGCCGTTCGCGCCGGACGCGGCGTCCGGGCGTGCCCTCGTCGAGCGGGCGGAGGCCGCCGGCGTCCCGTTCACCGTCTTCCAGAACCGGCGCTGGGACGGCGACTTCCTCACCCTGCGGCGCCTCGTCGACGACGGCTCGCTCGGGGGTGTCCGGCGGTTCGAGTCCCGCTTCGAGTGGTGGAAGCCATTGGCGGACGACTCCTGGAAGTCGACCACCGGTGCGGCCGAGGGCGGCGGCATCCTATTCGACCTCGGCGCGCACTTGATCGACCAGGCCCTGCTCCTGTTCGGGCCTGGCCGCGTCGCCCATTCGGAGGTCCGCAACCGCCGCGGCGGGGGAGCCGACGATGACGTCTTCGTCGCGATCGAGCACGAGTCCGGCACGACCAGCCACCTCTGGATGAGCGCCGTCGCCCCGATCGCCGGCCCGCGCTTCCGCGTGCTCGGCTCCCGCTCCGGGTTCGTCTCCTGGGGGCTCGACCCGCAGGAGGGCCAGCTGTCCGGAGGGATGCGCCCGGGAGACCCCCGGCTCGGCCGCGCCATCGCGCCCGCCCGCCTCGGTACCGACTCCCACCCGGACGAGGTCTCGCTCGTTCCTGGCGACTACGCCGAGTTCTACCGGCGGCTCGCCCGCGCCCTGCGCGACGGCTCGCCGCTGCCCGTCGACGCTCGGGAGAGCCTCGCGGTCCTCGAACTGATCGACTCCATCCACATGCAGAACCGAAAGTGAGCACCATGACCGCCCCATCCTCCCGTTCCCGCGTCGTCGTCATCGGCGGCGGTGTCCTCGGCGTCTCGACCGCGACCCAGCTGGTCCGGTCCGGCGCCGACGTGACCCTGCTGACCGAGGGCGAGCTCGCCAGCGGCGCCAGCGGGCGCTCGCTCTCCTGGCTCAACACCGCAGGGCACCGCTCTCCCGAGTACCACGCGCTCCGCCAGCTCGGCATCGACCGCTACCGCACCCTCGCCGCTCGCGCCGACGTGTCCGGCTTCCTGCGCTTCGACGGCGGCCTGACGTGGGCGCCGGAGGGCGAGTCGTACCGTCCGGTCCTCGAGCACGAGCGCGCGATCGGATACGACGCCCAGTGGCTCGCCGCCGACGAGGTCGCCGCCTGGACTCCCGGTGTCGACCCCGCGTCCATAGCTCCCGAGGGTGCGATCTTCAACCCGGGCGAGGGATGGGTCGACCTCCCGTCGCTCATCGCGCACCTCGCGGAGGAGTTCGTCGCCCGAGGCGGCGAGCTCATCACGAATGCAGGCCGCGTCGAGGTCGCGGTCGAGGACGGCCGCGCGGCGGGCGCAGTCACCCCGGACGGCCGCCGGTTCGGTGCCGATGCCGTGCTGCTCGCCACCGGCCCCTCCGTCCCCGCGCAGGTCGCCGAGCACGGCGTCGTGATCGACGACGGCAGCCCGACCGCGCTCCTGGTCTGGACGAAGCCGGTGGAGACTGAGCTCACCGCCGTGCTCAACACGCCGAACGTGGCGGTGCGTCCGACTCCGACCGGCGCTCTCGCGCTCGACTCCGCCTGGTCGGAGGAGGCCCTGATCCTGGGCGACGACGGGTCCGTCACCGTCCCCGACGGCATCGTCGACCGGCTGCTCGAGGAGGCGTCCCGCGTCCTCGCCGGCAACCCGCGCCTTGAGTTCGACGGCTTCGGCATCGGCGGCAAGCCCATCCCGGGCGACGGAGAGCCGGTCCTCGGCGAGCTGGAGCAGATCCCCGGCTACTTCGTCGCCTTCACGCACAGCGGCGCCACGCTGGGTCTCATCGCGGGCGAACTGCTCGCGCGCGAGATCCTCACCGGCGAGAAGTCGCCGCTGCTCGACACGTTCCGCCCGGTGCGCTTCTCGGCCGCCCTGGTGTGAACGTCGCGGAGGGGCCAGGTGGGATGGGCCCCTCCGCCGGCCGGCCCGCCTGCGCGATCCGTAGGTCGCGCAGGCGGGTGCACCGCCGCGGAATGAAATGAATCGCGGGATCCGCGTCACGAGTGGGCGATGTCCTCGTCTTTCAGGGTGTGACGCAATCCCATAACCGGTTCCTAGCCGTTTCGCAGTCTGTCGCGCTCGCGGTGGTCGGCGCACTTCTGCTTGCCGCCGCGTTGGTGCTCGCGGCGCCGGCTTCCCGTGCAGCGGGAGCTGAGACGGCGGCGGTCTCGTGCCCGTCGACGGCGGATGCCGCGACGTGCGATGCCGATTCCGACACGATTCCCGACACGGTCGAGCGGGTCGTCTGCGGCTCGGCGACCTGCGCGACCGGGCGTGAGGACCGCGACAAGGACGGCGTTCCGGACTGGGTCGAGGTTCGAGCGTGCGGCACGGTGACCTGCGCGTCGCCGACGAAGGATTCGGTCGGGGATGCGATCCCGGATTTCGCTCGTCAGATCGTGTGCGGTTCGGCGACCTGTGTGACGGGTAACGCGGATCAGAATGCGAACGGTGTCCCGAAGTGGGCGTCGGTGGTCATCTGCGGCACGACGGCGTGTGCGACCGGCCATGAGGATTACGACGCGGACGGGGTCTCCGACGCGATCCAGCTCGCAGCCTGTGTGATCGGCCGGTCGGGGCTGGCGAGCACGGGCGCCACGATCGCGATCTGGCTGATCGGCGTGCTGGCGGCCGCGCTGATCGCGGTGGGCCTGGTCCTGGCCCGGAAGCGGCACCTGTTCGCGGCCGCCGTCAGCGCGAGCAGCGCCGCCTGATGCGGGCTGCTGTGTTGCGCGGCGTGGTCGCCGCGGTCGCTGTGGGTGCGTTGACGGTGGTCGGGACGGTGACGCCGGCGGAGGCGGCCCCGTGGGAGGTCGCGCGGCGGACGGCGGCAGCGACGCTGGCCGAAGTGCGGGCGGCGGCCGCAGGGTCGGATGCTCGCGTCGCCGCTCAGACGGAGGCGCCGGCGCCGGCGGCAGAGGGGACGGTGCGGCCCGATGCCTCGTCCACGATCACGGCTGACGACCTGGGAGTTTCGGCGACCTTCTCGGGCAATGACGTTGCGGGTGAACTAGACGTGTCGGTGGGTTCGGCGGCGAAGGACGCCCTCGTGTCGGCGCAGGCGGAGCAGCCGGGCGGGGGCGTGCCGGTGTCGCAGCCCGTGCAGATCACCGCGAAGGACAAGGCGGGCAAGGCGCAGACGAAGTTCCCCGCCAAGAGGGTGCACACGCGTGGCGGGGGCAAGAAGGGCCCGATCGTCTCGGATGTGATCCCCGGTGTCGCGTTATCGATCACACCGGACATGGAGGCCGTGAAGGCGAACGGGCTGGACCCGGACTCGCTGAAGATCTACACGCGGGAGAAGCCGGGAGAGGCGTGGACCGCGCTTCCGTCGTACTTCGACGCGAAGAGCGGGCAGGTGAGGGGGGAGTCGACGCACCTGTCGGAGTTCGTGGTGATCGGGATCAAGTTCGTGCCGCCGCCCGGTCCGGTGATCGTCCTGGACCCGGACAACGATGAGGGGCATGTGTCGACGCCGGCGCCGCCGGTGACGGAGCTCGGGTTCAACATCCGCCTGGCGCAGCTGGTGTCGGCGCAACTGCAGCAGGACTGCCGGGCGACGGTGACGATCACCCGGGAGGATCCGGCGGTGCCGTTCATCAGCCGCGAAACGCGGGCAGGGATCGCGTCGAACGCGAACCCGGTCGCCACGCTGGGAATCGGTTTCAACACGCTGGATGGTGAGTCGTGGGGCGGCGTCGACCCGGCCTTGGGCGGGTCGCAGTCGTATTCGCGCGGGCGGGCCGCCGACGATGCGCTGTCGAACTCCCTGGTCGGCAACCTGCCGACGTACACGTCGCGTCCGGCGAAGAACATGGGCAACAACGGCAACTTCCCCGGGAGCGAATTCGACGGGGTGCCGGGTGCTCTGACGCATCTCGAAGCGTTGTTCATGGACAACAATCTCGACCGCGCGGTGATCGACAACGGCTTCTCGCACATCGCAGACGGGGTCCTCACCGGGCTCGGAAAGTGGTTGGAGACGCAGGGGTTCGACTGCACCGATCCGGTCACCGGCGGCTGGCCCTCTCCGCCCACTGCGGCGGAGATCGCCCGCTGGCGGTTGCTCGGACTGCAGAACTATCTGACGTATGGAGGGGAGCCGTTCTCCTTTTCCACCGGAAACCTGGTCGAGCAGGAGAAGTTGTTCTCCCTTCCCGGGCTGGGCGGTTCCGCCACGGATTTGACCCTGTTCTACAACTCGCAGGATGGCCGCCTCTCCCGGGTGGGCGCCGGGTGGTCGTTCGGGCTGGGGGCTCGCGCACAGCGGTTCAGCGACGGCAGCGTGATGGTGGTGCGCGGCGACGGAGCCACCTTCGTGTTCAATCCGGACGGACATGGCGGGTACCTTGCGGATCCGGCCGTGCATCAGACCCTGTCGGAGCAGCCGGGTGGACGACTTCTGCTTCGCGATGTGTCGGGAGAGTCGTGGGTATTCGACGCCGGCGATATCGAGGGCATCGGGGAGCTGATCTCACACACGGACGCGAGCGGGAACACCACCACTCTCACGTATGGCGCCCCGAATGAGGATGTGCAGCAGTTCGTGCCGCTGACCTCCATCACCGTGCCCGGAGGCCAGGTCATACAGGTCGAATCCGACGCACTGGGACGCGTAACAGGATTCATCCGCCCAGGCGGCGACCGCTGGTCGCTCGCCTACGACGCTGCGGGCGACCTGACGATGGTCACCCTGCCGGATGGTCGAACTCACCAGTTCGGCTACGACGAATCGCACCAGTTGCTCACCGGCACCGATGCGACCGGCGCCCAGTATCTGAAGAACGAGTACGACTCCGCTGGGCGAATCGTGAAGCAGTGGGATGCTGCAGGCAAGCTGCGCACGCTCGACTACTCCAAGCCCGGCCAGACGACCTACACGGACACGTTGGGCCGGGTGAGTGTCTACTTCTACGACGCCCAGTTCCGGATCATCAAGGTGCAGCATCCCGACGGGACGACCGCGTCGTTCGCCTTCGATGCGCAGAACAATGTGACCACCTCGACGGACGAGAATGCCCACACCACGAAGTACACGTACGACGGTGCGGGCAACATCCTCACCGAGACCTCGCCGTCCGGCCAGGTGACCAAGTACACATATACGCCGACGGGTCTGCTGGCGACCAAGACGGACGCGGGTGGTGCTAAGGGTTCGGCTCGCACGTGGGCGTACGAGTACGACGGCGCCGGCCACCTGACCGTCACCCACCAGCCGGATGGGACGACCGTCACCAACCGCTACGACAGTGCGGGCAACATCATCGCCACGGTGAAACCCTCAGGGGCGACGACCACCTATGATCACGACGGTGCCGGCAACATCACGACCGTGACGGATCCCACTGGGGCGGTGACCCGGTACGCGTACGACAGCGCCGGCCGGATCACCGCCAAGACCGACCCGAACGGTCACACCACCTCCTACCGGTGGGACAGCGGCGACCGGGTCACCCAGGTGACCGATCCGGCAGGAGGCGTCACCGAGTACGGCTATGAACCCAATGACCATGTCGCTTCGGTCACGGATCCGACCGGGGCGACCACCTCCTTCGCCTGGGATGCGCTGTTCCATCTCACCGCCTCCACCAGCGCCACAGGCGGGGCCACCGGCTACTCGTACGATTCCGAGGACAACCTCCTGGCTGAGAAGAACCCGCTCGGCGCCACCACCACGTACACGCCGGACGGCCGGGACCGCGTGGGTACGGTCACCGACCCGAACGGGGGCACCTGGAAGCGGACCTACGACGGCGTCGGGAACGTCACGAGCGTGACATCACCGACCGGTGCCACGACCCGCTACTCGTATGACGACAGTGGCAACCTCACCACGGAGAAGGACGCCACCGGCGCTGTCACCCGCTACCGCTACGACGAGGTCGGCCGGATGATCGCCATGGTGGACGCCGACGGTGTCACCACCCGGTACTCCTACGACGTCATGGACCGGGTGACGCGCGTCACCGACGGTCGGGGGAAGCACACGGACCACGGTTACGACGCCGACGGCAACCTCATCTCGGTCACCAACCGCAACGGTGACGTCACGGTGTTCGGCTACGACGGGTCCGGCCGTGTCCTTACCGCGACCACCGCTCTGGGCGAGCGCACCTCGTACGGCTACGACCCGGCAGGGAACTGCACGTCGGTGACCGATCCGCTGGGCCGGACCACGATCACTGGATACACACCGACCGATCTGGTCGCCTCCGTCACCGACCCCGCCGGGCACACCACCAGCTACGCCTACGACAGCGCCGGCCGCCGCACCGGGATGACCGACGCGAACGGGCACACCAGCACGTTCGTGTTCGACGGCAACGGTCAACAGACCGCCGTGACCGATCCGAACGGCGCGACCACCTCCTACCGGTACGACCTCGCCGGTCAGCAGACCTCGACGACGACGCCGAACGGAACAACCACGGCGTACGCGTACGACCCCGCAGGCCAGCTCACCCGGGTGACCGAGGGGTACAAGAAGGGCGCGAAGCCCGCCCCCGACACCAACGTCATCACCTCCTACGCCTACGATCCGGACGGCAACCTGACCGGCGTCACCGACCCGAACGGTCACATCACCCAGTACACGGTCGACCCGCTGGGGCGGACTACCAGCGAGGTCAACCCGGTCGGCAACACCACGCGTACCACGTACACGTCGGCAGGTCGCACGGCCTCCGTGGTTGCCGGCACCGGTGCGACCACCGCGTACCAGTACAACAAGAGGGGAGACCTGACCCGTCGGGATGCCGCCGGCGCGATCGCGACGTTCGAGTACGACGCCGACCAGAACCTGATCGCGGTCACCGACCCTGGTGGAGTCACCGGTTTCACCTACGACAAGGATGGCCGGGTCACCACCCAGATCGACCAGCAGGGCGGCAAGCTCCGCACCGCCTACGACGCGGCCGGGCAGACCACCGGAGTCACCCTCCCGACCGGGCAGAAACTGTCGTACACGTACGACCAGGCGGGGAAGGCGACCTCGCAGTCATCGCCGTGGGGTTCGCTCACCTTCGCGTGGGACCCAGCCGGAAACCTGACCCGGCAGACCAGATCCACCGGCCTCAGCACCGGCTACGCCTACGACGCCGACGATCGTGTCACCACGATCGCGCACACCACGCCGGCGCCGCCCGAGGCGCAGACCCCGGCGCCCACTGCCACTCCGGCCCCGTATGCGGCCGGCGACGCAGCGGCGGCGAAGTGCTCCGGTGTGGGTGGGTACCTGGGTGCGCGAGCTCAGTCGACCAGCGACGCGCCGCTGTGCGAGAAGACCGCTCCGTATCTGGACGGCCGTACCCTCCCGACCCCGGCGAACCCGGTTCCGGATGGTGGCGTGCTGACCTACCACTACGGCTACGACGGCGACGGCAACGTCACCTCTGCGTCTCGGACGATCGCGTCCAGCCCCAATGAGGTCGCCTCAACGGGCGTGGCCGTGGGTGCGGGCGGGGGCTCGGTCCCGTCTCCGGTTGTCTCGGTGAAGAGGTCTTCGGTCGCGTACATCTACGACGCCTTGGACCGACTGACCGCCTCCGCCACGACGGCCGGCAAGAACGCGGGCGAGAAGAACGCGTACGGTTACGACCGGGCCGGGAACCGCACCAGCTGGTCCCGCAGCGGGGCCGCGGATGGCACCTTCACCCAGCAGGCGATGTTCAACGACGCGAACCAGCTGACCCGCTCCACCACGACCGGCAGCGGCCGGGGCGTGTCCGGCGGGGTGGCCGCCTACTCATATGACGGTGCCGGGAACCGCGTGAATCAGTCGGTGGGTGGGGTGTCGACCCGGTTCGGGTACAACCCGGCCGGGCAGACCACCCAGGTTCAGCGCGACGGTCGGACCACCTCGTACGGCTACGACGGTTTGGGCCGCCGGACGGCCACCACTGATGAGACCCAGTTCGGCTCCACCACCACGCACACCACCTTCGACGGGCTGAACCCGGTGCAGTCCAGCACTCCCGGTGCCGGCACCGCGACGTCGATCCGTGATGCGGTCGGCGCGCTGGCCGAGCATGTCACCGCGAACGGGGAGGCCACCTGGGACTTGCTGGACCGCCTCGGCTCCACCGTGGCAGGCGCGGTCGGCGCCTCGATCACCCAGCTGTCCTCCTACGACGACTGGGGCGCGCAGCAGTTCGAGAGCACCGGCTGGTCGGCACCGGACAACTTCACCGGCGAGACCACCGACCCCACCCAGGGCCTGAACCACTACCACGCCCGCACCTACGACCCCACGGCGGCGTCATGGACGTCGGCGGACCCGATGCGCGGCATGCTCACCCAGCCTCGGTCGCTGCACCGCTACGCCTACGCGTGGGCGAACCCGTCCAGCAACCTCGACATCGACGGCAACCAGTGCGCCCGCGTCAGCCCACAAACCGACAGCCTCCCCCTCGGCTGCGGTGCAACGCCCGTGCAGGCCCAGCAGAACGTCACCGACAAGTCGAAACCGCCCGTCGCACCGCAGCCCCCGCACACCGAGCCGAAGCCGTCGGGACCGACAGCGAAGGGCCCAAACTCAGAGAACGATGAGCAACTTCGCCACCTGCTGGATGCGTTAGGCCTCTCGCTCGCGCTTTTGCAGGGATTCGCTGGCAGCGGCGCAGTCCCGCCGGTGGACTGGAGCGCAGTCGGCGGCACAATGATCGCTATCTTGACTGGGTTGATCAGTGCCGGTGTAGGAGTACTCATAAGCCTCGAAACGGTCTTCTACGCACAGCTTAAGTGGCTGACGGATGTCCAATACCAGTCGTTTCTGCAGGCTGGCCGAGATGTCGGCGCTTGGGTTGACGACAATATCAATCGGCCTGTGGCAGGAACCGCCTGCGCGTGGTTGCGCAACTGGTTGGGGCGTATGGGAGTGCCAGCGACATGTTAGAACCCCCGTTCCGGCACCCAGCGCGCATTGACGATCTTCTGGATGGTGTCGCTTGAATCGCGTGAGGCCATGGTTCTTGCGCCACATCCTCAATATAGGCATAACAGTAGCGGTCATCGGCGTGAGCGGTTTAGCTGTTGTCTATGCTGGAGCGGCGATCTGGGGCTGGAATGGACATGCCATCGTGTCATCTGCGGTCTGTTTCGGCTGTTGCGTGGGAGTCGGGGTCCGCTGGATCTTGATCGGTCGTACTCGGTCAAAGAACAAGTGATGATCAGGGTATTTAGATGCGATGACGCCAGAGTCCGGGCGGCCGGGCAGACCACAGGGGTCACTCCCCCGACCGGTCAGCAGCTGTCGTACAGCATCCCAATGCGCAGGGATCCATCTGCGGCGTGTTGTTGTGCGTGGCGTTCGGGCCATCGATGGTGGGCGTTGGGCCGGCGTTGAGGGCAGGTGTTGACGTGGGCGTCGGCGTGGCAACGGGTGATAAGACGTCAGGGCTCGGAGTGCAAGGTTCGTGTTCCGTCGCGCTCGGGCCAGGAGGTGTCCACGTGGACTATTCGCGCGATATCACCGGCCATCAAAACGTCGGGGCGGGTATTTTGTTGGCGCCGCTGCAGGATGTAGCGGTTTAATCGTCTGGACGTGGTGATGACTCTAGAAGCCACAATCGGGTTAGCAATTTCCGCACCGGTAGCGCTCCTATCCGGGGTGGTGCTGATCGTCTGGCGTAGACAAATCTCGCAGTGGTATCGCAACGTTTTCGAAGTGGCCGGCAAGCTCGGCGATCCATTTGCCAAAGCAGCGACTCCGCGCATGATTGCGTTCGTCGGCTGGGCCGCCGTAGGGATCGGAGTATTGAATGGGGCAAGGCTGTTCTATGGGCTGATCAACTAACATGGCTGATCCGTTGACGTTGGCAATGATCCTTGCCCTCGGCTTGGTGTCCTTGATCGCCGGCACCTCCCTTTGTATGCTAAGCCGTCACATCCAGGGGTGGCTCGAACGCACAGGCTTGTCAGTCACGCAGGCTCGGGTAGCAAATTTCATCGGTTTCACCGCCCTCTTGATGGTAGGTCTTGTAGCTGTCGTTCTGTTTGGCTTCCTTCGATGATCGGAGGTGGTCTGGGCGTCGGCCACGGGCTGAAGTGCCACGACGGCTCCCAGCGGCTCGACGCGTGCCGGCGCATCGACAGCGATCTGGGACATTGTGCCGGCGGGCCGCCCGCGAGCATGATCGGCCACATGGGCACCACACGTGCGCCGCGGCGTCTTCCGCGGCACCCGGCGTCGACACTCGCGGAGCGTTGGACGACGGTCGACGGCGTCGACGTCTTCTTCCGGGAGTCGTCCAGCCCGCCCGATGCCCCGGCGATGATGCACGTGCACGGGTTCGGCCTCTCCGGACGCTACCTGCTGCCGACCGCGGAGCGGCTCGCCGACGAGTTCCACACGCTGGTGCCCGACCTGCCCGGGTTCGGCCGCAGCGGGAAGGCGCCGCACGGCCTGGATATCCCCGACCTGGCGCACGAGGCGGCGCGATTCCTCGACGACCGGGGCATCGAGAAGGTCACCCTCGTCGGCAACTCGATGGGCTGCCCGGTGATCCTGGAGTTCGCACACCACTACCCGGACAGGATCGACCGGGCGGTCCTGGTCTCCCCGGCGGGTGGCGCCTACAACAGGCCGTTGCGTCGCGCCGTCGGGCAGCTCTCCCGCGACGGTGGCCGGGAGCCTCCCAGGATGATCCGCGTCGCAGGCCCCGACTACGTCCGCTTCGGGGTGCCGAGCACCTTCAAAATGTTCAGCGCGCTGACCCGGTACCCCTCACTGGAGCGGTTGCTGGAGCTGCACATCCCGACCCTCGTGGTCATCGGGGACCGCGACCCGCTGCTGCCGCACCCGGATCGGGTGAAGGAGGTCGCGGTCGCCACCGACAACCATGTCGTGCTCGTACGCATCGAGGGTGCCGCGCACGCGATCAACTTCAGCCATCCCGGCGAGTTGGCGCACGCCATCCGGCTCTTCATGGCGGACAAGCCCATCGTCGACGACCCGGATTCCCCAGGCAAGGCCAGCGTGTACGAGATCCACCGCAGCGCGCACGTGCCGCCGAACCCGGGCGCGGACGGGTGAGGTCTCCTATGCTCGGACCGTGGATGAGATCGAGGCGGCCGGGTACCTGTTCGACATGGATGGGACGCTCGTCGATTCGACGGCCGTCGTCGAATCCGTCTGGACGGCGTTCGGCCTCCGCAACGGCGTCGACCCCGGCGCGCTGCTCGCCTACGCGCACGGCCGCCAGGCGGTCGACACCGTCGCGCACTTCCTGCCCGCGGTGAGCGTGGAGGAGCGCGACGAACTGGTCCGCGGACTGGTCGCCGAGGAGGTGACCCGCACCGACGGCATCGTCGAGATCCCCGGCGCTGCCGAGCTGGTGGACGGGCTCCTCTCGGACGGCGCTCCCGTCGCGGTGGTGACGAGTGCGCCGCGCGAGCTGGCCGTTGCGCGGATGCGCGCGGCGGGCGTCCCCGTGCCCTCCGTACTGGTCGCGGCCGAGGACGTCGCACGCGGCAAGCCGGATCCGCAGGGTTACCTGCTTGCGGCAGAACGCCTGCGGGTGCCGATCGGCGAGTGCGTCGTCCTCGAGGACGCGGAGGCCGGCCTGGTGGCGGCCGTGGCCTCCGGCGCCCGCGTCATCGTGGTGGGGGAGCACACGTCGGCGACCACGGCGGGCCTTCCGCGCCTGGCGGACTACCGCGGAGTGAGTGCGACGGCGCACTGACCGGAGGGCGACGGACAACGGCGACGGACAGGCAGGGGGCTGACGTGGCGATCGAGACAACACACCGGGAGTCGGACTCCCGATACGTGTCGCGGGTCTGGACCGGGCGCATCGAGGGGGCGGCGCGCATGACATCCATCGCGACCTCCACCTCCGAGCTCGTGTTCTGGAGCGACGCGGGGGTTCCGCGGGTATCGGTGCGTGGCCCGGAGACTGCTGCGTCGACGGCGGACATCGTCGGGGACTCGGAGACGTTCGGCATCACCCTCGCCCACGGCACGTCGATGGCGCCGCTGCCCAACTCAGCGCTCATCGACAACCAGTGGGACAGTCCCAACGTCACGGCCCGGGGTTTCGTCCTGGCCGGCGAGGAGTTCGAGGTTCCCGGCGTCGACGACGCAGAGGCACTCGTCGACCGGCTCGTGCGCGCCGGGATCCTCGTCCGCGACCCGATGGTGGAGGACGTCGTCTGGGGCGGAATCGCCCGTGTGGGCACGAGATCGGTGCAGCGCCGTGTGGCAGCGGCGACCGGGCTGACCCAGGGCGCCATCCGGCAGATCGAGCGCGCGCGGCTCGCCGCAGCGCTGCTCGAAGAGGGGACGCCGGCGCTGGAGGTCGTCCACCGCTGCGGGTACTTCGATCAGCCGCACCTGGCCAGGTCGCTGCAGCGTTTCATCGGCCGCACGGCCACGCAACTGCAGCGCCCGGATGCCTCCGCACATCCCCTGTCGCTCCTGTACAAGCCCCGCGCTCTCCCGGATTCCTAGTCTGCTTCCAGGCGCTCCACCTGGAGGCCGCACAGAACCTCGAGAAGGGCAGAAGATGCACAACGGAACAGTCACCTCCCCGGACGGCACCACCATCGCCTACTCCGCGTGGGGTAGCGGTGAGCCGATCGTCATCATCGACGGGGCGACGGCTCATCGCGCCACGACAACCGAGAACGCGGCGACGGCCGAGCTCCTCGCCGACGAGTTCCTGGTCATCAACTACGACCGCCGGGGACGCGGCGAGAGCGGAGACACCGCTCCCTACGAGAAGGAGCGCGAGTTCGAGGACCTGGCCGCGATCATCGAACAGGCGGGCGGCGGCCGACCCGCGACCGTGTTCGGTTGGTCGTCGGGCGGAAACCTCGCCCTCAATGCGGTCGACGCGGGCGTCCCGGTCGCCCGGGTCGCGGTGTTCGAGGCGAACGCACTGGCGGACGACTCGCGGCCACCGCTGCCCGCCGACTACGTCGACCGCCTCGAGGCGGCGGTCTCGGCGGGGCGGCCGGGCGACGCCGTCGAGATCTTCCTGACCGACGCCGTCGGGATGCCGGCCGAATTCGTGACCGGAATGAAGCAGGACCCGGACCTCTGGGGCAGGCTGGAGGCGATCGCCCCGACCATCGCCTACGACGGACGGCAGGTGGGCGACGCCATGTCCGGCGCGCCCCTCGCGACGAACCGGTGGTCTCGGATCGACGTCCCGGTGCTCGTGATGTACGGCGAGAACACCTGGCCCGCCCTCGCGGGAGGGGCCAAGGCGATCGCCTCCGTGCTGCCGACGGCGACCCTGCGGGCAGTCCCCGGCGAGAACCACTCGACCAGCCCCGACGTGCTGGCCGCTGCGCTGCGCGCCTTCGTGAAGGAGAACTGACATGGGCACGATCGTCGTCACCGAGTTCATCTCCCTCGACGGTGTCGTGGAGGCGCCGGGCGGGGAGGACTTCGAATACCCGAACTGGAGCTTCGAGGTGGACCGCGGGCCCGAAGGCGAGCGGTTCAAAGAGGTCGAGTCACTGCAGGCGGCCGCGCTGCTGCTGGGGAGGAAGACCTACGACGGCTTCTCCGCTGCCTGGCCGCAGTTCGAGGGTGAAATCGCCGACAAGTACAACACGATGCCCAAGTACGTCGTGTCCCAGACGCTCACCGACCCGGAGTGGACCAACACCACGGTGCTTCGGGGCGACCTCGTCAGTGCGGTGACGGAGCTGAAGGAGGGGGTCGACGGGGAGATTTCGGTCGCCGGCAGCATCCAGCTCGTCCAGAGCCTGCTCGCCCACGACCTGGTCGACGAGATCCACCTGATGGCGTTCCCGCTCATCCTGGGCCACGGTCGCCGGCTGTGGACGGACACCCCCGACAAGACGCGCTGGTCGCTGGATGAGGCGACGGTCTACGGCGACGGGGTTCTCGTCACGGTGCATCGACGCGTCCGCTGATCAGACACCGCCCGGGAGGAGAACTGATGAACACGACCGCGATCTCGCCCTTCACCGTCCACCTGGCCGACGACGTCCTCGTCGACCTGCACCAGCGGCTCGAGCGGGCGCGGTTCCTTCCGAGCATCGGGACCACCGAGCGTCCGGCCGGCCTCGGCGGCGAGCGGCTGGGTGCGCTCGTTCGACGGTGGCGGGAGTTCGACTGGCGGGCCGAGGAGGCTCGACTCAACCGCTACGAGCAGTTCACTGCAGAGTTGCCCGGGCACCGCCTCCACTTCGTCAGGGTGCGGCCGGCGAGGGCGGCGGCCAGGGTCGTCCCGCTGCTCCTGCTGCATGGATGGCCGAGTGCGTTCACCGAGTACCTCCCGCTCGCGGACGCGCTCGCCGAGGCCGCGACGGACGAGCTCGCGTTCGACATCGTCGTCCCGTCGCTCCCTGGCTTCGTCTTCTCGTCGCTTCCGGGAGGGCCGCTGACCCGGGCCGCCATCGCCGAGGACCTCCACGCGCTGATGACCGGCGCGCTCGGCTTCGATCGCTACGCGGCCTTCGGGGGCGACATCGGTGGAGCGGCGGCCACCTGGCTGGGAGCGCTGCGACCCGACGCCCTCATCGGCCTCCAGGTGTTCCATCCGCCGTTCCCGGCCGACCCGACACCGCAGACCGACGAGGAGGCGGACTACCTGCAGGCGCTCGACGAGTTCGACGAGGCGGACGGCGGCTACAGCGCCATCATGGGCACCCGGCCGGACACGATCGCGGCGGCCCTGGCCGACTCCCCGGCCGGGCTGCTGGCGTGGATCGCAGACAAATGGGACGCGTGGGCGGACGGCGGCCTGGCCGCGATCGACGAGGCGGAGCTGTTCCGGGTCGCCACGCTCTACTGGGCGACGGGAACCGTCGCGACGTCGTTCCAGCAGTACTTCGACTGGCCGTTCAACGGCCCCCGCCCGCCCATCACGGCGCCCACCGGCGTGCTGCTCACCCGGGAGGAGGCCTTCCGCGACTTCCCGCGGTCGCTCGCGGAGCGCGCTGCCCCGAACCTCGTCTCCTTCGAGCGCGCGAAGGTCGGCGGCCACTTCCTGGGCCTGGAGCAGCCGCAGCGGACAGCGGACGCGATCGGCCGCTTCTTCTCGCGGCTGTGATCCTCCGAGGGGCATGAGGTCGATAATGGGTGGTCATGACGGATGTTCTCGTGCTGCACGGCTCTCCCGGTTCGGGGAAGAGCACACTGGCGCTGGCCCTCGCCGACGCGCTCCGGCTCGCTGACGTTCCTCACGCTGTCATCGATCTGGACGAGTTGAGCCTGGTGCACCCGCACCCCGGCTCGTCGTTTCCACGGGAGAACCTCCGTGCCATCTGGCCGCACTATGTCGCCGTCGCCCCGGATATCAAGGTGATCATCCCGATGGTGTTCGACGACGAGCAGGAGGTCGAACTCATCCGGGATGCGCTGCCCGGGGCACGGCTCACGATCGTCGAGACGACCGCGCCGATCGAGGTGCTGAAAGCGCGAGTGACCGAGCGCGAGCCCACCGACGAGTGGCGCGAAGGGCTGCGGAAGTGGATCGACGTCTACCACGCCCGATCCGATCACGAGCGGATCCGGCACTTCCAGGTGAGCACCTACCCGGCGACGGTCGAAGAGTCCGCTCGGGAGATCCTCCACCTGACCGGCTGGGCGGTCGGCTAGCCCCAGGCGAACTCGGCCCGCACCTCGGCCGTGCTGCCGAGCTCCTCCTGCAGCCGGGTCGCCAACCGGTGTCCTTCGTCGAACCAGTCAGCGCTCGGTCCCTCCTTCAATGTCACCGGTTCCCACTCGTCGTACCAGCGGCGCAGGCCGGCGGTCAGCTCCCGGGAGAGGCCGAGGTCGGCGGGAGCCCGTATGTACTCCTCGGTGAAGCTCTCCCAGAGCGGCCACGGGTTGCCGTGATCGGGGACGAGGCGGATGACGCGTCGACCTCGAACACGCGCATGCAGCCACGCTACCGAGAGAGGTGCTTACGCGAGCGCGGTGACGGAGAAGACGTTGCCGTCCGGGTCGCGGAAGGCGAACATGGGCGGCACGCCCGGCCAGCGCAGGACCTCGTCCACGTCGACGCCGCGCCGGATGAACTCCGCGTGCGTGCCGTCGACATCGTCGGAGATGAAGCGGATGCCGATGGCGCCACGCACGATGTCGGGCGACGCGGGTTCGAGCGTGACGATCACACCCTCCGCCCCTGGGGCGAGCTCGATCCACCGGCCGCTCGGGGTCGGCATGTCGCGGAGCACGGTGAAGCCCAGCGTCTCGGTGTAGAAGGCGAGCGCAGCATCCTGGTCGTCAACCGGGATGCTGACCGTCCTGATGCCGTTGATGTGGGTCGAAGTGGTCACGGCGAAACGGTAGCGAAGGACGCGCACCGTGGCTACAGGGCCGGTTGCCACTGCGCGTTTGCTACTGGCCCGCCACCGCGCTGCCGGTCAACTCGTGGCGCGAGAACGTGTAGACGATGCAGTAGTAGGAGCGGTCGCCGGTCGCCCACTTCTCGGCCGTGTCCGGGTAGCGGAGGTCCAGCTGGACGTCCTCGCCCCAGATGGCGACCCAGTGCCAGTTCAGGAAGGGTTCGCAGAGGTCGCTGACCTGGCTGTCCAACGATCCCGTGCCCGGGAAGGCCGCCCCGACGGCCTGGGGGAGCGTTCCTGAGGTCAGCAACTGCGCGATGTGCGGCGCCGAGCAGTCGACGACCGGGTAGCCGTCGGCCCACTTGGAGTCGTAGGTCTGGAGACAGTCCCCGTCCTTCAGGGAGGCGATGGGTTGGGAGGGGACCGTTGCGACGTGCGTGGCGGTCGGCCGGGGAGGCAGGCCCAGCCGTCTCGGCGCGTTCTCCAGGTCCGGGGTGTGGGCCGGGACCGCAGGAGGCGCCGACGATGCGGCCGCTCCGCCGTTCCCCGTGAGAATCCCCGTTGCCAGGACCCCGACGACCAGCAGGCCGAGGCCCACCGCGACCGTCGCCGCGACGACGAGGAACCAGCCGCGCCGCGACAGTCCGCCCGTGGCGCCACCGGTCTCCGGCGCCGGCCGCTCGCCGGACCGACCGTCGTTCACTCGCTTCTCCTCCACACCTCTATCGTGCCGTCAGCCCGCTGCCCTGACCGCAGACCGTCTGCAGCACCCAGCTCTCGCTCCCCGACGGGGTCAGCTCGCCCGCCCGCACCAGACGGACGAAGTCCAGCGCGTGGTCCGTCAGCATTCCGTCCGCCGACTCTGGCGCGTCGCGGCCGACGTGGATGGACAGCCACCGCGTCGCGCGCGTGCCCAGCCGGGCGGCGACGGCGACGATCCCGGCGAAGTGACGCGCCTGACCGTCCGTCCCGTCGTCGACGTGGCGGCGGAAGCCCCGGCCGCGGATGCGGTTGGAGCCGCCCCGCCCGGCGTCGAGCGGCCACTGCAGGCCGCGCCGCACACCGGCCGCCTCGCGCCCGAGCTCGCGGAGGAACTCAGCCGGCGTGGAGGTGCGCGCGGCGACCCGCGAGCAGGCGGCGGCGAGCTGGGCGCATCCGTCCGCCGTCATCCCTTCCCGCCGCGGACAAGCGCGTCCGCGCCCTCCTGCCACCAGACGCCGGCCGCCGGGCCGCCGTTGCAGCTGCCGTCGCTGACCCCGGGGTGCTTCACCCAGAGCAGCGCATCCAGTTTGCTGCCGTCGCCCTCCGTGACGCTGGGGTCGTCACCGAGCTTCGCGCCCGGCGGGTTGCACCAGGTCCCGGTCCAACCGTTGCCATTACGGGAGACGTCGATGACGTAGTGCTTCCAGCCGATCTTCGACGACAGCTTGCCCGCATAGTCGCGCTCGCGGCTGGTGGTGTCGAAGTTGGACACGTTCGTGAAGAACCCGTGCGCGGCCTCCACACCGGCCTTCTTCAACCAGGAGGCCTGGGCGTCCGGCGAGAGCCAGCGGGCGTTGCCGCCGTCGAGATAGGTGGCCACCCCGGCCTTTTCGAGGATGGCGACCGACGCCTTCAGGAGCGGCAGCCGGACGGTTGCGGAGTCGCCGCACTTCGGGTCGGCGAGCATGCCGAGGGAGTCCGGCTCCAGCAGGACGACGGCGTGGCTGCCCTGCAAGGTGGAGGCGATGGTGCTGATCCATGGCAGGTACTGGTCGGGGGCGAGCCCGCCCTTGGAGTAGCCGCCGCAGTCGCGGTTCGGGATGGCGTAGGCCACGAATACGGGAGTGGCTTGCTGACTGCGGGCGTCGGCGACGTCGTTCCGCAGTTCGGTGACCAGCCGGTCGCCCTGGAACCACTCGCCCAGCCAGACCGCGGTCGGGACCTCGGCGATCCGCGCGGCGATGAGCGCCGAGGCGGTGTCCCCCTGCGCATCCATCCTGGCCTGGGCCGCGGCCGCCTCCGTGTTCGGGTCGAGATAGAGGCGTGGGGACGCGAAGGCCTTCGACGCCTCGGCCGTGCTCGCCGGTGTGGCCGAGGCCGCGGCGGAGAGGGAGGAAGCAGGCGATGCCGTCGGCCGCGTGAGCCCGAGCGCGATGCCGGCCACGGCGACCACAGCGATCACGGCGAGCACCGCGATGACGACCGGCTTGCGCATCCGTTTCCCCTTTCGGACCTGCGAATTCCACACCCTAACAGCGCCGGGTGGATGCTCAGCGTGTCGCCCGGATTGGGGTACAGATTTGTGTCCTCCAAATGACCCACAGAACGGTCTTTCTGGCTATGCTCGCCATGTCACACACCCGAGTTACTGCCTGTAGCCCCGCGGACGCCGACCCGAAACCCGGCCATGCGGGAGAACCCGAACGCTGCAAAGGACGTATCGTGCACACCACTTCCTACAACGCTGCCCACGACAAGGCGCAGCTGCTCGCCCGCCGCCACGAGCGCGACCTCCACTGGGCAAAGGAGCGCCGCAGGCAGCACGAGCGCGAGACCGCAGAGGCGCGCGCCCTGCTCGCCATCCGTCCACTCCGCGCCGCCGCGCCGACGCTGTGGGCCTCGGCGGGAGCGCTGGCGGTCACCGCGGGGGCCTGGCTCGCCGCGCTCGCGGCGCTGTCGCCGTCCTGGGCGGTCATGGGCGACGGAGGCGCGGCTGCGGTCGCCGTCGTGATCCTCCTGGTGGCCGCTGCCTCGCTCGGCCGGCTCCGGGCCCGGCGTGCTGCGGCCCGGGAACTGCTGCGGATCCGGGATGCCCGTCTGTCGCACACGCAGTACCACATCCACGAGAGCGTCCACTCGTACATCGGCGCTCGCGTGGATGTGGTGAACACGCGGGAGTCCGTGCCCGCCTGAGTGCCGACGCCGCGGGGTGCGGTCGACTGTTTCTATAATCGAACACGTGCCCTCCACCGATGACGCCGAGCCCCCGAACACCTCCGCGGCCCCGCCGTTGCAGACACTCTCGCGCGGCATCCGGATGCTCGAACTCCTCGCCGACGCGGGGGAGCCGCTCAGCATCCCGGTGATCGCGGCGCGGCTCGGCCTCCACCGGTCGATCGCGTACCGCATCCTGCGCACCCTGGAGGATCACGGGCTGGTGGTGCGCGACGCCGCGGGGGCGGCAGAGCTCGGGCCGCGGATGGCGAGCCTGGCCCGGTCGGTGTCGCGCGACCTGCAGTCCGCCGCGCTTCCCCAGCTGACGGGCGTGGCCAACGAGCTCACGATGACGGCCTTCCTCGCCGTGCTCGACCGGCACGAGGTGGTCACGCTGGTGACCGTGGAGCCGGCCCACGCCCACGCAACCGTGGCGCAGCGGCCGGGCACGCGGCACCCGCTCGCCTCGGGGGCGCCCGGGATCGCGATCCAGTCGGTCCTGACCGATGCGCAGTGGCGGGCGCTGCCCGGCGAGCATCCGCGCGATGATGCGACCCTCGCGCGGGAGCGGGGCTACGCCACCAGCCACGACGAGGTCATCGCGGGGCTGGCCTCCATCGCGGTTCCCGTACAGGCGCCCGGCCAGCCCGTTGCGGCGCTCGCCGTCGTGTACGTCACGAACGACGTCGACACCGCCGCCATCGGAGCCCGCCTGCGCGCCGCCGCTTCCGCGATCGAGCTCGACCTCCGCTGACGCGCGCTCCTCCGCCCACCGTCGAGTACACGATTTCTGCACGGCCGCGCGGCGTGTCGCGTGCAGAAATCGTGGACTCGACGGGGGGTGGGAGGCCCGCGGGCGGGGCTAGGTGCGGGCGACGAAGTCGCGGTGGAGGGCGGTCTGCGAGAGGGCGGAGAGCAGAGTGAAGCCGCGGAGGGCCTCCCAGCCGCCGGTCCAGGTGAGGGTGCTCGCCACCTCCCAGACGGTCCCGCCGGGATGGGCGGCGACCTCACGCGCGCGGCGCAGGTGGTGCTCGGCGAGGGCGGCGCAGCGCTCGGCGAGGCCGGTGAAGGGCTGCTCGTGACCCGGAAGCGCCAGCGCGTCGAAACCGGCGATGCGGTCGAGGGCGGCGAGGTAGTCGGCGATCGGGTTGGTGTCCGTCGGGCCGCCGAGGCCGAGTCCCGGGTTCACGGTCGGGAGGACGTGGTCGCCGGTGAACAGCAGACCGGCCTCCTCGTCGTGCAGGCAGAGGTGACCGGGTGTGTGACCGGGCGTCCAGAGCACGCGGATGCGGCGGCCGGGGATGTCGAGCAGGTCGCCGTCGGTCAGCAGGACGTCTGCGGGGACGGCGCCCGGGGCGATCGGCGCGCGGACCGCCGCCAGCAACTCCGGTCGGCGGTCGGCCGGCACGCCCCACCCGTCCAGGTCGGGCGCAGGGAGGCCGTGACTCAGCTTCACCGCAGCGGCCGCCTCCCGCTCGTGCATCAGGACCGGAGCGCCGCTGAGCGACCGCAGAGCAGTGGCGCCGCCGGCGTGATCGGTGTGCAGGTGCGTGACGACGATGGCCGCGACGTCGCTCGGCCCTCGACCGAGGGCGTCGAGAGCCGCGAGTAGTGCACCGCCGGCCTCGTCCGTCGGCGAACCCGGATCGACGATGTGCACCCGGCCCCGGTCGTCCTCGATCAGGTACGCCAGGCTGTCCGGCAGCCCGCCGGCCGGCATCGGGACCCGCACGGCGTGCACCCCGTCGGCGACGGTCGCAAAAGCGCTCACCCCGCCAGGCTAACCGCCCTCAGCGCACCTCCGCCGGTCGCTCCGCTCCTCTGCCGCCGAGGTGCACGTCGTTGTCTACGACACGCCGGGCGGGTGCGCAACAAGGTGCACTTCGACGAAGTGGGGGAACGCGGTGGACGGAGGATCAGGCGGTGACCGTCGCGCGCAGGATCGGGCGGAAGAAGGCGGCGAGCTCGTCGGTGGCGGTGAGCGGCAGCACGTTCGCGACGTACTGGTCCGGGCGAACGACGACGATGGCGCCGGCGCGGTCGATGCCGCGCTGAGCGAAGATGTCCTGCGCCGGGTCGGCGGCGTACACCTTCTCGTAGTCGATCAGACCGAACGGGCCGACTCGCGGGAGGAAGAGCTCGGGCACGACGCCGAGGTCGACGGCCGTGTGGTCCTGCTGGTAGACGACCTTCACGTCGAACCAGGCGTCGGGATCGGCGTCCCCCGGCGTGCTCGCGAGCGGCGACTCCTGAGTTGTCGCCAGCCATTCGGCGAGGTCCGCGACAGCCGACGGCTCCCCGGCGGCGGCCCGGTCGGCGAAGACGTAGATCCGCCAGCGGCCGTCGGCGCGCGCATGGTGACCCAGCTGCACCGGGTTGCCGTCGCAGACCCGCTCGACCGGCGCCGACTTGAAGCGCTTGCCGATCGGGAAGCCGGAGGCGAGCTCCTGGTGCGCCGCTTCGCCGACGATGAGCGACGGCGTGTACTGCGTCATGAATCCGGCCGGGAACTCGGCCGTCCGGACGTAGAAGTCCTCCAGCTCGGAGGGGCTGGCGAACTCCTCCGGCTTCTTCGCCATGAGCGTCGACCACTGCTTGTCGAAGTCGATGAGATCTTTCGCGACCACTTGGCGCTCGGCGGAGTAGGTGGCGAGCAGTGACTCAGGAGCACGGCCGTCGAGCACGTGCCCCAGCTTCCAGCCGATGTTGAACCCGTCCTGCATCGAGACGTTCATCCCCTGACCGGCCTTGGCGCTGTGCGTGTGGCAGGCGTCGCCGGTGATGAAGACGCGCGGGGTGCGCATCCCGAGCTCCTCCGGCAGGACGTCGTCGAACCGGTCGGTCAGGCGGTGGCCCACCTCGTAGACGCTGTGCCAGGCGACGTTCCGCACGTCGAGCGTGTACGGGTGGAGGATGTCGTTCGCCTTGGCGATGATCTGGTCGATGCTGGTCGAGCGGACGGCGCCGTTGTCGTCCGGCTGCACCTCGCCGAGGTCGACGTACATGCGGAACAGGTAGCCTCCCTCGCGGGGGATGAGCAGGATGTTGCCGGCCTCCGACTGGATCGAGCACTTGGTGCGGATGTCGGGGAAATCGGTCACGGCGAGGGCGTCCATGACCCCCCAGGCGTGGTTGGCCTGGTCGCCGGCGAGGTGGCAGCCGATGGCCTCCCGGACCTTGCTGCGGGCTCCGTCGGCGCCGACGACGTACTTCGCGTGGACCACCCGCTCCGCGCCCTCGTCGTCTCCCGCGGCGCGGCGCAGGGTGACCGCGACGGGATGCTCGCCCTCCCCGACCTGCAGGCCGACGAACTCGTACCCGTAGTCGGGCGTGAGCCGCGACGGCGAGTTCGCGGCGACCTCGGCGAAGTAGTCGAGCACACGCGCCTGGTTGACGATGAGGTGCGGGAACTCGCTCACCCCGGTGGGATCGTCGACGGGTCGCGCCGTGCGGACGATGCGGGAGGGGTCGGCCGGGTCCGGCTTCCAGAACGCCATCTCGGTGATCCGGTAGGCCTCGGCGATGATCCGCTCGGCGAAGCCGAACGCCTGGAACGTCTCCACGCTGCGCGCCTGGATGCCGTCGGCCTGGCCGATCGCGAGCCGTCCGGGGCGCCGCTCGACGAGCCGGGTGACGACGTTCGGGAACTGTGCGAGCTGCGCGGCCGCGATCATTCCGGCCGGTCCGCTGCCGACGATGAGCACGTCGACCTCGTCGGGCAGCTCGGCGGGCCTGCCGATCCCGGTTCCTGCAGGCTCGTGGATGCGCGGGTCGCCGGAGACGTAGCCGTGGTGGTGGAACTGCACGGGATCCTCACTTCGTCGTAAGAGTTCATTATGCGAACGGCGCGTTCGCATATCGCACCCACTATAGCGCGCTCACATTCCCTCGCGCTGTGGCGTCATGCGCGCGCGACTTCTGCGTCTTCACAAGTGGCGGGGTCGTCGCATCACCCTGCGGGCCCGGCCTCGAAGGTCGGTTCGCCCGTCCACGGAGTGAGGAGCGCAGGGTCATGGTTGGGCACGGACGGCACCGGGGACGGCGCACCACCCGGATTCTGGGTATATCACTGACGGCCGTGCTGGCCGGTGTGCTGGTGCTCACCTCGCCGAGTCACGCACCCATCCGCCTTGCCGCCTCCGGCAGTGCAGTGCAGGGCCGCGCACCGGGCGCCAAGGAATCGCTGGATCCGGCTGACGTGGAGAACCTGCAGCAATCGAGACCCGACGAGGTCGCGGCAGAATGGAGGGCCATTCCCGTCGCCCAGAGAGCCGACGCCGCCCAGACGCTCCCCACCGCCCTCGGCAATCTCGACGGGCTGCCCTTCGGGCTACGGGACAAGCTCAATCGTCGTGCCCTGAAGGAAGCGACGGACGAGGCGCGTCGCAAACTCGCCACGCGTCCGTCGGACACGGAGACGCGCCGATCGCTTCAGGCCTACACAGCGATCTCCATCGCCCTCAAGCCGACGAAACCACGTCGGCAACTCATCACCCTGACGGCCGACCAGCCTCCGCTCGCCGCGATCAGCGTCGGTGACCTCGACGCGGCGGACCTCGTCACCTGGCAGGTCCCCGGCATGGGGACGTATACGACCGATATGGCCCTCTGGACTCTGGCGGCGGCGAACCTCCACGCGGCGCAAGGCGCTTCGGGTGCTCCCCGAGCCCGGGCCGTCATCGCCTGGATGGGCTACGTGCCGCCGCCTCCTCCTCCGAGCATCGAAGCCTCGCGAGGGGTGTACGTCCTTGCGGGCGCCCCGAACCTCATCCGCGACGTGTCAGCAGTGAATGCTGTCCGTCCGGGTGGCCGTCGGAAGCTCCACATGAACATCGTCGCCCACTCGTACGGGACGACAGTGGCCGCTAACGCACTGGCGAGCGCAGACCTGGGCATCGACGCGTTCGTCATGCTCGCGTCCGCCGGCGTCGAACCGGGCATCGGGAACGCCTCGGCACTCCACGCGCAGCATGTCTACGCCGGCGAAGCGCGCCGCGACGGATTGGCGGACTTCGGACGGCTCTCCCGGATCGATCCGAGCGCACCGACCTTCGGGGCCACTCTGTTCGGTGTGGATGGCGTGCGCTCCGCGCGACTCGCCGCTGTGACGGGTCACGAACCGATCCTCCACTCGGCCTGGAACGACAACCCGCGATCCAGCATCTGGACACGCATCACGGATGTGGTGCAGCGGCTGCTGCGGTATCGCGAGCACAAGCAGAGATTCGGATACCTCGACCGCGGCACCGAGTCCCTGGCCAATACCGCCTGCGCCACCACGCCCGGCGCGACCCGGCAGATGACCGGGCTTCGCACCGCCGCCGGTCGCTGAGGGAGACGATCGCCCGTCAGAAGTTCACGGCGTCCATGGCCGACAGGATGAGTGCGGGCACGATGCCGATCACCATCACCGCGAAGGGGAGGGTGAAGGCATAGCCGAGGATCGTGCCGGCGAGAGCGAGCCCACGCCCCTGCTCGCCGGTGCGGGAGATCTGACGCAGCGCCACGTGACCGCACACGATCGCGGGAACGGTCAGCACGAAGGCGAGCACGAAGGAGACGATGGCCAGCGGGTTCGTGGAGGAGGAAGTCGAAGTGGATGCGGGGGTCGTCTCGACGGGGAGGGGCATGTGCGGGCCTTTCTGGTGTGGGGGTCGGGTTCGAGCGTGGAGGTCGCTCCCAACCGTTAAGACGGCACTCGGACCCGTTTGATGACTCGAGCGCCGTAGCTTTCCGCAATAGAAGGGGTGTGGGCGGAGGGCGTGCCGCACCATAGGGGGATGCCGGAGTTCACCACTGCCCAGGTCCATGCGGGAGAGTCCCGCGACGCCGCCCACGGCGCCCGGGTCACGCCGATCTATCTCACCGCGGGGTTCGAGTTCGACAGCTTCGCCCAGGCGGCGGGCCGCTTCGGCGGCGAGGAGGCCGGCTACACCTACAGCCGGTCCGGAAACCCGACGACGGCAGCGCTGGAGCGCCGCGTCGCCGAGCTCGAGAACGGGCGGGAGGCCATCGCGGTCGGCAGCGGGCAGGCGGCACTGACCGTCGCGCTGCTCGGACTGGTGCAGGCGGGCGACCACATCCTCTCGGCGCAGAGCATCTACTCCGGAACCCGCGGGCTGTTCGAGAACGGCCTCCGCCGCCTCGGCATCGAGATCGAGTTCGTCACCGATCCGACCGACGCGGCGGAGTGGCGCAGGCGCATCCGCCCGAACACGCGGGTGCTGTTCGGCGAGTCCATCGCCAACCCGGGCACGGAGATCCTCGACATCGCGGCCGTCGCCGCGGTGGCGCACGAGGCCGGGCTCC
The DNA here is from genome assembly GCF_046534635.1 of Leifsonia sp. SIMBA_070. NCBI lineage: Bacteria > Bacillati > Actinomycetota > Actinomycetes > Micrococcales > Microbacteriaceae > Leifsonia > Leifsonia sp. SIMBA_070. Next base: position 519,210 of record NZ_JAWRYK010000002.1, read on the forward strand.
CGCTCGTCGTCGACAACACCCTCGCGACCCCGTACCTGCTGAAGCCGGGCGACCACGGAGCGGACATCGTCGTGCACTCCGCCAGCAAGTACCTCGGTGGCCACGGCTCCACCCTCGGCGGGATCGTCGTGGACCAGGGCAGCTACGACTGGGCGTCCTCCCCGTTCCGGCACCTGACCGGTCCGGACGAGTGGCTCGACGGCGCCAGCTACGTGGGGGCCCATGGCGACGGTGCCTACACCGCCTTCGCACGCACGGTGGTTGCTGCCCTGTTCGGCCCGGTGCTGTCGCCGATGAACGCGTTCCTCATCCAGCAGGGCATCGAGACGCTCTCGCTGCGGGTGCAGCGCCAGTCGGACACGGCGCTCGCGGTCGCCCAGTGGCTGGAAGCGCAGCCGGAGGTGCTCGGTGTCGACTACGCGGGTCTCCCGTCGCACCACGCCCACGGGCTCGCGCAGCGCTACCTGCCCCGAGGTCAGGGCGCGGTGCTCGCCTTCACCATCACGGGCGGCGCCGCGGCGGCTGAACGGTTCTACGACTCGGTCGAACTGTTCAGCCGGATGACGCACATCGGCGATGTGCGGTCGCTCATCCTGCACCCGGCATCCACCACCCACACGCACCTGTCGGCTGAGGTACGCGAAGACCTGGGGATCGGCGGCGGCCTGCTGCGGCTCTCCATCGGACTCGAGGACGCCGACGACCTGATCGCCGACCTGGCACGCGGAATCGCGGCTGTGACGGCGGCGGCGCAAACGCTCGACGTGGATGCGGTGCCCGTACCGACCTCGCCCGCCCCGACCTCGCCCGCCCTGACTTCGGACGCGGTGCCTGTCGCCGCGGCCCTGTAGGAGGAGACCATGGCACGCCTGCAGCACTTCGGCTGGTTCTTCAGCCGCGGCTTCGGCCCGCAGGGCTGGGGCCACCCGTACTGGGACTGGGGCTACGACTGGACCCGCCCGGACCTGTACCAGCAGTCCGCCCGTGAACTGGAGCAGGCGGGGCTCGACCTGGTCATCATCGAGGACGCGCTGTCGCTCGGCTTCCCGGAGACGCTCGACCTCCGCGTCCGCGAGGCGTACGGCGGCCCGAAGCACGACCCGCTGATCCTGTCGCCGTACCTTCTCGACGCCACCAGGCACCTGGGGGTCGCGCCGACCATCAACGCCGGCGCCTACCCGCCGTATGTCGCCGCGCGCCAGTTCGCGTCCCTCCACCACCTGAGCGATCACCGGCTCGGCGTCAACGTGGTCACCGATGTGGGCAGCGCGCGGCACCTCGGCCTCCCGCAGCTCTCGCACGACGGCGCCTACGACCGGGCCGAGGAGTGGCTGACCGTCATCCGCCGGTTGTGGCACAGCTGGGACGACGGCGCCCTGATCGGGGACGCTGCGACGCGGCACTTCGCAGACGGGTCGAAGATCCGGCCGTTCGAGCACGAGGGCGAGTACTTCACGCTGGCCGGTCCGCTGAATGCGGTTCCGTTCTCGCAGGGCGACCCGGCGATCGTGTCGCCGGGCGGATCACCGCGCGGGATCGCCTTCGCCGGCACCCACTCCGACGTGCAGCTGGCCCTGGCGCCGCTCGACGCGCAGAGCATCCGCGACTACCGGGCGAAGGTGCGGGATGCGGCCGCTGCGGCCGGACGCAACCCGGACAGCATCAAGGTGCTGTTCGTGTTCAAGCCGGAGGTCGTCCCGAGCGACGAGGAGGGCCGCCGCGTCGTCGAGGCGTCGAAGCATCCCACCGATGAGGAGCTCTACCGGGCGCTGGCCGGGCAGTCCAGCGACCTGGAGACCGACCTCACCGTGCTGCCGCTGGACGAGCCGTTCGAGGTCTCGGTGTTCGGCGACCACGTCTCGCAGGGCAGCATCAAGGGGCTGTTCGGCAAGCAGGGCATCCGGGAGGGTGTGACCCTCCGCGACCTGATCGCACCCAAGGTGGTCAAGGGGCGCATCGCCGACCGCGCCGGCTTCGTCGGCACGGCCGAGCAGATCGCCGACTTCATCGAGGAGATCGGGGAGGAGGCCGACAATGACGGCTTCATCTTCTCGGGCGACCTGCACCCGGTGACGCTGCACCGCTACCTGGATGAGCTGGTCCCGGTGCTCCGCCGGCGCGGCATCCTGCGTCGGGAGTACGGGAACGGCGGCATCCGCGCCAACCTGACCGACTTCTGACCGGGGTGGGGCGCCAGGCGGAGGCGGGCCAGGCGGCCGAGGGCCGGTTCAGGGGCGGTCAGGCGGCCGGCCTCGCAGCGATGCTGTTCGCGCAGCTGTCGTTCAGCACGAGCAGCATCCTGCTGAAGCCGCTGCTGGACGCTGGATGGTCGCCCACCGCCGCGGTCGCCGTCCGTGTCGCGCTCGGCGGGCTGATCCTCGCGGTGCCGGCCCTGGTGGTCCTTCGCGGGGATCTTCGTCCGCTGCTCAGCAACGGGCGGCTCGTGCTCGGCTACGGCTTGGTGGCGGTCGCCGGAACACAGGTGCTGTACTTCGCGGCGGTGCAGCGGCTGCCGGTCGCGGTCGCCCTCCTCATCCAGTACTGCGCTCCTGTGCTCATCGTGGTGCTCGGCTGGCTGCGTGGGGCGCCGGTCCGCCTGCTTGTGGTGGCGGGCGCGGTCGCGAGTGTGGTGGGCGTGGTGCTCGTCGTGGATCCGTTCGGCGGCGGAGGCCCGGGTGGATCGATGGACGCGGTGGGCGTGCTGCTCGCGGCGGCCGCGGCGGTGTGCCTGGCCGGGTACTACCTCCTCTCCGCCGCGCCGGCGCCCGGACTGCCGCCGGTCGCGCTCGTCAGTTCGGGGCTGCTGGTCGGCGCCGCCGCCACCGCCGGCGTCGGGCTGACCGGGCTCCTGCCGCTCACCGCGTCGACGGACGCGGTGTCGCTCGGGGGAGCGACGCTGCCCTGGTGGCTGCCTCTGGCGGTGGTCGCCGTCGTCGGGACCGCGATCGCCTACTCGCTCAGCCTGGCGGGCTCGCGGAGGCTGGGGTCCCGCCTCGCGTCGTTCGCCGGACTCACCGAGGTGGTCTTCGCGACGGTGCTCGCGTGGCTGCTGCTCGGGGAGCGTCCCGGCCCCGTGCAGCTGCTGGGCGGGGCGTGCATCCTCGCGGGCATCGTGCTGGTGCGATCGGACCGCGAGCCTGTCACTGCGTCGACGCGTGCCGAGAGCGTGGTCTGACGCACATCAGCGCAGGGCTCGGAGGTATCGCCGTCTGGCCACCCGTTGCGCGAGGAGCAGCAGCGGGAAGAGCGCGCGCCACGGCTGCTGCGGCGCTCGCCGCGTGAGGGAGCGAACCGTGAGACGGATCTCGTTGTCGCGGCGATGGAGGATGAACGCCTCCTCGCCGTCGACAGGATGCCCCGGGAGTGTGCGGTACGAGAAGCCGACGCGGTTGGAGGTGGTGACGACTTCGACGACCTCCACGGGCTCGACGATCCGGACGCCCAGCACCGTCGCCTTGATGGTGACCCGCTGACCGGGCTCGACGGGAGCCTCCGTGCCGACCGAGAAGCCGCTGGCCGTTTTCACGCCCCAGCGCAGGAGCTCCCGCGTGGCGCGCTCCCAGGTCGGGGGCCCGTGGCCGATGACGGCGGACACCTCCGAGCGCCGGTAGGCAGGGTCCGTCGCGGCCCAGGCGGCAGTCGCGGGGTCGGTCACGGTGCCATCGTAGAAGAAAGGCCGCCGGTCAGGCGTCGTGCTCCTTGCGGGCGCGGAACGCGATCATGTTCATCCGGTTGCCGCAGCGCACACTGCAGAAGCGCTTCGAGCCGTTGCGCGACAGGTCGAGGAGGAGTCCGGTGCAGTCGTCGGCCGCGCACACGCGCAGCCGGCCCGTCTCGTCCGAGCGGATGACGTCGACCAGGGCCAGCGCGATCTCGACGCGGATGCGCTCGGCGAGGGGCGCATCCTGGGCCGTCGCGTGCAGGTGCCAGTCGAAGCCGTCGTGCCGCATGAGGTACGGGAGGGCGCGCGCCTCCGCCAGCATCGCATTCACTTCCAGCGCCGCCGCGTCACGGTCGAGCGACCACGTGCGCCGCAGCCGCTCCCGAGTCTCGTGCACTTCACGCAGCTCGGGCTCGTCTCCGTCGACCCGGCCGGAGTAGCTGTTCTCGGTGAGCAGGGCGACCAACTGGGAGGGCGTCGCCAGCTCGTCCTCGCCGCTCCGGGAGGCGTCGGGCGCGGTGTTTCCGAGCACCACCGCGAACTCCAGCGCATCCACTGTGTCAGGGGCAAAATGCAAGTTGACTCCTTACTCACGACGAGACTAGCGTCAGGACCATCATCTCTTACGATCCTGACAGGTGAGTCCTATGCAGCACCGCCACCCGACCTCCCTCGGTCTCGTCATCGCCGTCGTCGCGGCGGCCAGCTTCGGGATGTCGGGCGCGTTCATCAAACCGCTGCTGGAGAGCGGGTGGTCCCCGGTCGCGGCCGTGACCGTTCGCGCCCTGACCGGCGGGATCGTGCTGCTGCCGTTCGCGCTGTTCGCCGTCCGCGGGAAGTGGGCGGCGGTCTGGCGCGGCCGGTGGCGGCTGCTCGGGATGGCCCTGGTCGGCGTCGCCGGAACGCAGGTGCTGTACTTCGCGGCGATCCAGCGCATCCCGGTCAGCACCGGCATCCTGATCGAGTACCTGGCGCCGGTGCTCCTCGTCCTGGTGGTCTGGGCTCGGACACGAAAGGCACCGCGCGTCGTCGTCCTGGCCGGTTCGGCGGTCGCCGTCGCCGGACTCGTCCTGGTCGTCTCGCCGGGCGGGGGAGGCGCGCTCGACCCCGTCGGCCTGGCGCTCGCGATTGTGGCGATGGTCGGCTGCGCTGCCTTCTACGTGATCGCCGCGCGGCCGAGCGACGGCCTCCCTCCGGTCGCGCTGGCTGCGGGCGGCCTGCTGCTGGGCGGCATCGCCCTCGCCGCCGTCGGCGCCACCGGACTCCTGCCGGTCACCGTCAGCTTCGCCGACGTGACCCTCTTCGGCCAGGCGACCGCCTGGTGGGTGCCGCTCGCGGTCGTGGGCATCGTGGCCACGGCGATCGCGTACGCCACGAGCATCACGGCGACGGAGATCCTCGGCTCCCGGCTGGCCTCCTTCACCGGGCTCCTGGAGGTCGTGGCCGCCACCCTCTACGCCTGGCTGCTGCTCGGCGAGCGGCTGGGACTCCCGCAGCTGCTGGGCGGGCTGCTCATCCTCGGCGGGATCGCCCTCGTCCGCGCCGACCGCGGCGACGCTGCGCTGCCTGCGCGTCGCACCGCACCGGACGCGCGTTCGGCGGAGCAGACCCTCCCGCTGAGCTGACGGGCGAGGCACCGTCCGGGCGGAAGCAAGCGTGCCTGACCCCTTGCCGTGGCACCTGCTCGCGCCGAAGGTGGGGGCATGGATGCGGCGAGCAGTGACGAGACCCGCCGGGGTCACGACGAGGACAAGTCGACGATCGACGAGCGCCTGACCGGCGTCCGCGATCCGCAGGACCCGGACGGTCTGCTGACGGTGGAGGAGGACGCCCACCGCCCCGACCCGGCCCGCTACGGCGCACCGGAGACGGACACCCTCGAGCGCGAGCGGGCGCACGTCGCAGAGCTCGGGGACGACGGCTCGTCGGACGAGCTCCCGGAGGTGCCGCGGAAGCGCGGGGTGACCGGGCTGGGCTAGGCGACGGACGCGGCCGGCGGGGTCCAGGTCGCCTGCGGGGGGAGAATGGCACGATGGCCCTCCCCGCGACAGAACGCATCGTCCCGGTCCCGGTGAACCGCATCGAGCTGGAGGTGGCGGTCCCATTCGGGACGCTGCGCCGCGCCTTCGAGGCCGAGGTCCCCCCGGTCGACGCGGCGCGCGTGCGGGAGCTGGTGGCGGAGGGCGCCGAGTGGCGCCGGCTGACCACCGAGGCGGCCGGGCCGGGCATCCACCGTTTCGTCCGCTTCTGGACCGATCACCCGACTCCCGTGATGCGCGTCGGCGGGGCGGACATCGCGAGCGCGGTCTACCTGATCGGGGACTACTCCACGGCGGCCCGCATGTTCCGGCACGACCCGGGCGCGCTGCTGTACACGCCGCTGCGCGTCGAACTGCACGCCTCGCGCTCGGGAGGGACGATCCTCAGCGTCGACCAGCCCAGCAGCCGGCTCGGCAGCTACGGCAACAACAAGATCGCGCAGGCCGGCTTCGAGCTCGACCGGATGCTCGGCGACCTCCTGGAGGAGCTCAGCCTCCCGCGCCCGAGCGTCCTGCGCCGCTGAGCGCGCGCCGAGAACCGGTGGTCCCGACACGCCGCCAACGCCCAGCCGTAACGGCATGTCCGGGCCACTCGATGCTCGGCAGGGCCAGCGGCAAGTGATGAGCGAACGTCCGTCATCCTCGCTCTGCTAAGGTGCGAGCCGTGAGCATGCAGCAGTTCGGGCCGGGCCCGACTCTCGTCCAGGTCGGCAACGTCACCGCCAATGAGGCATGGATCGTGACGCCCGCCGGGACCTGGCCGATCGCCGACGTCAATGTGACCAGCGTCGATCAGACCTCGACGACGACCCATACACCCGCCTGGGCGATCATCCTCGTGGTCGTCTTCATCTGGTTCTTCTTTCTGAGCCTGTTGTTCCTGCTCGCCCGCGAGACACGCGTTGCAGGCTACATCGCCATCCACATCTCCGCCCGCAATGGCCAGTCCTACACCGAGCAGGTGCCGGTGCACGACGCGCAGCAGCGCGCAGTGGTCCTGTCGCGGGCCGGATACCTGCAGGCACTGATCGGTCACGCCCGCGCCATTCGCGGCTGACCTGCGCCGCTGAGCGTGTGCCGTTGAACGTGTGCGGCTGAGGGTGTGCGGCTGACCGCGTGCGGCTGACGGTGCCGGTGCGGCGGCGTACTGTCTGCGGCATGACCGACACCAGCGACACCACGAACGGACCCGGCGGCGACGTGCTCGGCGCCCGCGACGACGACGACAACCCGGCGAGCAAGGACCCGTCGGAGTGGGTCACGGGCGACGAGCCGATGACCGCATCCCAGCGCAGCTACCTCGACACGCTGGCGAGGGAAGCCGGGGAGGAGCTCCCCGCCGACCTCACCAAGGCGCAGGCCTCCACCGAGATCGACCGGCTGCAGCAGAAGACGGGCCGCGGGCAGGGCTGACGCCCTCGGCGACCCGTCGGACCCGCCCGCCGCGGCTCTTCTCAGGCCCGGGAGGCGGGAACTGCGTCGCGCAGGAAGTCCGCCACCCAGCGGGCGCTCCGCTTGGGGGTGCGTTTCTGGGTCCGGTAGTCCACGTGCACGATGCCGAACCGGCGCGAGTACCCCCACGCCCACTCCCAGTTGTCCATCAGCGACCAGATGAAGTAGCCGTGGAGCGGGATCCCCTCGGCCACGGCATCCCGAGCGGCCTCGAAGTGAGCCTCCAGGTACTCGGCCCGCGCGCCGTCGTCTATGGAGCCGTCGTCCTCCACCCGGTCGGGGTAGGCCGCGCCGTTCTCGGTGATGTAGAGGGGCAGGTCGGGGGCCAGCTCGTGCGCCTGGCGCAGCACATCCACCATTCCGTCCGGGTGGATCTCCCAGCCCATCTCGGTGACCGGCGCTCCGGTCTTGACGAACTGGACGTGCCCGCTGCCCGGGTAGGCGCTGGCCGGGGCGTCGACGGCCGGGATGGACCCCGAACGGACCGTGTGCCGGCTGTAGTAGTTGATCCCCAGGAAGTCGATGGGCGCCGAGATGCGCTTCAGGTCGTCCTCGGTCGCGTTCTCGGCGAACCACTGCGTCTCGCCCAGGTCGTCCAGCACGTCGGCCGGGTAGCTTCCGCGCAGCACCGGGTCGAGGAAGAAGCGGTTGCTGAGGCCGTCGATGCGCCGTGCGGCGTCCGCATCCGCGTCGGAGTCGCCTGCCGGCCGGACCGAGTACAGATTGAGCGTGGTCCCGACGCGGGCGTCGGAGCGGGTCGCGCGGAGCGCCTCCAGCGCGTGGCCGTGGCCCAGCAGGAGGTGGTGCCCGGCGTGCGCTGCACGCGAACCGAGCCGTCGCCCGGGCGCGTGATGGCCGCTGGCGTAGCCGAGGAAGGCCGAGCACCACGGCTCGTTGAGCGTGATCCAGTCGGTGACGACGTCGCCGAGCTCCTCCGCGACGATGGCAGCATAGTCCGCGAACCGCAGGGCGGTGTCCCGCTGCAGCCAGCCGCCCCGGTCCTCCAGCGCCTGGGGGAGATCCCAGTGGTACAGCGTCGCCCACGGCGTGATGCCGCGGTCGCGGAGCCCACCGGCCAGTCTCCGGTAGAAGTCGATGCCCGCCCGGTTGGGAGCGCCCGTGCCGTCCGCCTGGATGCGCGGCCACGCGACCGAGAACCGGTAGGCGTCGACCCCGATGTCCGACATCAGAGCCACGTCCTCCGCCCAGCGGTGGTAGTGGTCGTCGGCCACGTCACCCGTGCTGCCGTCAGCGATCGCGCCGGGGACGCGGGCGAACGCATCCCAGATGCTCTCGCCCCGGCCGTCCTCGCGGGTCGCGCCTTCGATCTGATATGAGGCCGTCGCGGTCCCGACGACGAAACCGTCGGGGAGGTCGCTTCTCTGCATGGTCACTCCGGGAGAGTACTCCGTTGTCCCGTTGGAACCTGTTTTCAGGAGATGGTGGTGCGTGCGCCGAACCTCAACGACAGATTCGTGAGGAATGTGGCGAAATAGGCGCGCGGAACCCCGATTCGTCACGAATCGTGCGAGCCCAACCTCTGAGGGCTCTCAGCGGTTCGCCCCCGTCGCACAGGGTGGGGCACCCGCGATTCGGGATGCTGGGAGGATGCGCAACACCGTTCCCGCCGTCACTGCCCTGTTCTGGGTGACCAAGCTGCTGACGACGGCGATGGGAGAGACGGCGTCCGATTTCCTGGTGAAGACCATCGACCCGGTCGTCGCGGTGGGCGGCGCGTTCATCCTCTTCGCCATCGCGCTCGGGCTGCAGTTCGCCGTGAGGAGGTACATCCCCTGGGTGTACTGGTCGGCGGTGCTCATGGTGGCGGTGTTCGGCACGATGGTGGCGGACGTCCTCCACGTCGAGCTCGGGGTGCCGTACCTGGTGTCGACGGTGGTCTTCGCGGTGGTGCTCGCCGTCGTATTCGTGCTTTGGTACGCGACCCAGCGGACGCTGTCCGTCCACAAGATCGATACCCCCGCGCGGCAGGTCTTCTACTGGTGCGCGGTGCTTGCGACCTTCGCGCTGGGCACGGCGGTCGGCGATCTCACTGCGACGACGCTGGGACTGGGGTACTTCGCCTCAGCGCTGCTCTTCGGCATCCTGTTCGCGGTGCCGGGCGTCGCCTACCGCTGGTGGGGGCTCGGGGCGACCGCTGCATTCTGGACCGCATACGTCCTGACACGCCCGTTCGGTGCGTCCCTCTCCGACGGGTTCGCGGTGTCGCACGCCCGCGGAGGGCTGGCACTCGGCACCGCCCCTGTGAGTCTGGTGCTGCTCGCGGCGATCGTGGTGTGCGTCGCCGTGCTGAGCGTGCATCATCGCCGGGACGCGCGTCCGCTCGGGGTGATGCCGATCCCCTCAGGGGCTGGGGACGTCCGCGCGGACTCGTAGCGACAGATGCCGTACACGGTCGACGCCTGCTGCGACGGCCCCCGCCTTCCGTCGTACGGGAGGGAAGCCGGAGGCCGTCGTCGCGTATCACCGCCCGGGGGCGAACCCACTCAGTTCAGAAGGAAGCTGCTCGCGATTCCGATCGTCGTGCTGGTCGACACCACGGTGTTCATGTCTGCCGCTACGGTGACGTACTTGCCCGTCGACATGGCCCGCAGGCTGATCGTGCCATTCGAATTCGAAACGAGGACGAACTTCTCCCACGTATCGTTCCAATCGCGATTGGCGTCCAGGACAGCGGAGGGCGGTGCGGTGACGAACTTGCCGTTGGACTCCGCGCGAAGGCTCACCGTGTAGTCGTTGTTGTGGACCAGCGTGAAGTGCTCCCAGGTGAATGCAAGGGTCTGGTTGTTGCCGGCAACGATCGGAGCGTCCGGTCCGGACCCCCGTGCCGAGACGTACATCCCCGTCCATGACGAACGGAGAGTGATCGAGCGGTCGAGAGGGGCGACCGCGGTCTGAGTGGTGCGGGCGAACCAGTCGCGCAACGGCTGATTGGAGGCGATGTCGACGAAGGCGGTTACCGAGTCGCTGCAGGCGGAGACCACTCCGGCAAGCCGGGGGCCGGACGGGGTGTCCATGAAGAATGCGCTGCCCGAGTCGCCAGCGCCGTTGTGCGTTCCCGCGACAAGCGGGGTTGCTCGCGTGAGGGAGCCGCCGGGCATATGACTGAGGAAGCGGAACTGTGTCGTCGAGAGGTGTCCATCACTGCCGGCGCCCATTCCGGCGCTTCGCAGGATGCTCCCCTCATCGACAGCATCGCCGAGGGGGATGGGGCGCACGCCCACCGGGTCGATGCGCAGTAGTGCGACGTCGGGGATCTGCGGATCGAGCCCTGGGATGTTGGGCTGGACGATGTCGCGAACAGTGGAACGGACATCGGAGGAGCGTTCGTTGTAGTCGTACGTATTGACGGCGACCTGGCTGGAGCCGACTTTCAGTCCTCCTGCGCAATGCCCTGCGGTGATCACCCAGTTCGGGGCGACCAGCGCACCCCCACAACCGGGCACGTCGGTGTAGAACGGGTAGACGCCTTTCGCGACCTTCGTCCCGCCGGTGACCGCATGAGCGGGCTCGCTCGCAACGAGGTCCGCGGCGACGCCGAGACCGACGACGACGGCTGCCATAGTGGTGACTGCCCGGATTCTCATCCAGGTGCGATTGCTCTTCATCCAGTTTCCTCTCGAGAGACTGCGCGCGGTGGCGCGCATCCCGAAAGGCTAGATACCTGACGATCCGGACAGCCAGTCCGAGCCGCCCAGGGGTGGCCGCAATAGCCGCCTACACCTCCGTGTGCCCCAGCCGCGGCTCCGGCACGAAGGCGGCGGTCGCCTCCGCGGCCGACTCCAGTTCGAGCACGATCAGCTCGTTCGTCCCGGCGCGCAGCACGCCGCGCGGGACGTACAGCGTCTGCTGCGGCCCGCGCGTCCAGTACCGGCCCAGGTTGAAGCCGTTGATCCAGGCGACGCCCTTGCCCCATCCGGTCGTGTCGAGGAACAGGTGGCCGGGCTCCTCGACCTCGAAGACAGCCCGGGCGAACACCGGACCGGCGAGCCGTTCCGGTGCCGCGCCGCGACCGACCGCCGCGACCAGCGCCTCCCGCACCGGCTCGATGGAGGACAGCTCCAGCGGGAGCACGCTCCACCTCCGCAGCTCCTCGCCGTTGAGCTGCACCGGGCCGATGAGTCCCTTCGGCTCGCCGATGCGTGGACCGTAGTCGACGCGGCCCTGGTCTTCGACCAGCACCGTCAGCGTCCCGCGGCTGGGGGAGAGGGCGATCGCGGAGTCGTGGTGGTCGCGCGCCAGCACGCCGAGGCGGCTGGTCCCGACCGAGACGTAGGCGCGGTCGCGCACCTCACCGAACTCCAGCACGGCCGGCTCGGACGTGTCGATCTCGGTCCGGTAGAGGCCCAGCCCGCTGTAGTGGCCCAGGTCGTCGAAGGTCGGAAGCGCGTCGGTGTGCGACCATTCTCCGAGCCGATCCGTGACCGCCCACAGCGGGACGGCGGCGTCGAACGGGACGGTGAACGCCGGAGCGGCCGCCGCGGATACGGCATCCAGCTGCGGCACCGGTGCGTACTTCGCGATGACGTCGCGGAATGCCCAGAACTTCTCGGTCGGCTCGCCCGCCTCGTCCAGCGGGGCGTCGTAGTCGTAGCTGGTGACGATCGGTTGGTAGACGCCCTTGTCGTTCGCTCCGTTGGTGAAGCCGAAATTGGTGCCGCCGTGGAACATGTACAGGTTGACGGACGCGCCCAGCGACAGGAGCTCGTCCAGGTCTGCGGCCGACTCGGCCACCGGCGTGGTGTGGTGGTGGGTGCCCCAGCTGTCGAACCAGCCGTCCCAGAACTCGGAGCACATCAGAGGGCCGGTCGGCTGGTGCCGCCGCAGCGTCGCAAGACGCTCCCGAGAGCGGGAGCCGAACGACGCCGTCTTCAGGAGGCCGGGCAGCGATCCGTTCTCGAGCATGTCGTCCTGCGGCTGGTCCACGGTCGTCAGGGGGACCGTGATCCCGGCCTCCCGCATCACCTGCACCAGGTGGCGGAGGTACTCGGCGTCGTCGCCGTAGGCTCCGTACTCGTTCTCGACCTGGACGAGGAGGACCGGACCGCCCTCGGTCACCTGCAGCGGCCGGACGATCTCCAGCACGTTCTGCAGGAAGCGCGAAACCGCGGCGACGAACGTCGGCTCGGAGCGGCGGATGCCCACCGCCGGGTCGGTGAACAGCCATGCCGGGAGGCCGCCGTTGTCCCACTCCGCGCAGATGTACGGGCCGGGCCGGACGATGGCGTGCATCCCCTCGTCGGCGACCGCGAGCAGGAAGCGACGGAGGTCCAGCCAGCCATCCGCCCGCCACTCGCCGGGCTGCGGCTCGTGCGCGTTCCACGGCACGTACGTCTCGATCGTGTTCAGCCCCATCAGGCGCGCCTTGCGGATGCGGTCGGCCCAGTCGTCCGGGTGCACGCGGAAGTAGTGCAGCGCGCCGGAGAGGATGCGGTGCGGCTCGCCGTCGAGGACGAAGTCGTCTCCCACGATCTCGAAGCTGGTCATGGTTCTCCTCCAGGATGGGGCGTGGCCGGCCGCGACGGATCGCGACCGGCCACGGGTGGGATGGGCTACTTGCCGGTGACGGTGAAGCCCTGCTGGTTGCCGTAGTCGACGAGCGCCTTCTGCCAGGCCTGCAGGCCGCCGTTCAGGCTGGTGTTCGACGTGTACGACTGACCGACGGTGTCGCCGTAGATGCTGTTCGCGTAGACCTGGAACGGCAGGTACTGCCATCCGGTCGACACGTTCTTCGCACCGTCGACGAGCACCTCGTTGATCTTCTGGCCGCCGAAGTAGTCGGGCGCCGTCGCGAGGAAGTCGGACGACTCGAGGTCCTTCGTGGTCGACGGGAAGCCGCCGGACTTGAGGAAGACCTTGATGCTCTCCGGGTCGTTGTTCAGCCACTTCAGGAAGCCGGCCGCGAGCGCCTGGTTCTTGCTCTGCTTGAGCACGACCTGCGCGCCTCCGCCGTTCTCGGCGTTCACGGGCTTGCCGTCGTAGGTGGGGATCGGAGCGACCCGCCACTGCCCCGCGCCGTCCTTCACGGACGACTCGAGCACGCCGGGCATCCAGGCGCCGGTGACGAGGGTGGCGATGGAGCCGTTGCCGAGCGCCTTGAACCAGTCGTCACTCCAGCCGGGCACGGTGGAGAGCAGCTTGCCCTCGACCAGCTTGTCCCAGGTGGCCGTCCACTTCTTGGTGCCCGCGTCCTGCAGGTTGATCGTCGCCTTGGTGCCGTCGACGCTGAACGGGCGGCCGCCGGCCTGCCAGATCATGGAGGTGGTGAAGCCCGAGTCGCCGGAGTCGCTGGTGATGTAGGCGTTCGGGTCGGCGGCGTGCAGCTTCTGGGCCGCGGCGACGTACTCGTCCCACGTCTTCGGAACCGCGATGCCGTACTTGTCGAACAGCGTCTTGTTGTAGAACATCGCCATGGGACCGGAGTCCTGGGGGAGGCCGACGAGCTTGCCGCCGACGTTCACGGAGCCCCACGGTCCGGGCGTGTAGTCGTTCTTCAGCGAGTCGAAGCCGTACTTGGACAGGTCGACGAGCGAGTCCGACAGGGCGAACTGCGGGATGGCGTAGTACTCGACCTGGGCGACGTCCGGTGCGCCGTTGCCCGCCTTGATGGCGTTCTGGAGCTTGGTGTACTCGGTGGTGTTGGTGCCGGCGTTGACCAGCTTGACCTTCACCTTCGGGTACTTCTTCTCGAACGCGGCCACCTGTGCCTCGGCGGAGGGGGTCCACGACCAGTACGTGATGGTGCCGCCCTGCTTGAGGGCCGCGTCGATGTCCGAGGAGCTTCCGCCGCCGGCGGAGGTTCCGCCGGAGCAGGCGGCGAGCGAGATGCCGACGACGGTGCTGACGACTGCTGCGGCGATGGCCCTGCGCAGGGTGCGGGACCCGAGTGTGCGCTTCATGAGCTTCCTTTCACTTCTTCGTGGAATGAGGGTGCGTGTGGTGGGGGGTTGGGATGGGGATGGACGGTGTCACTGCTTGACGCTTCCGGCGGCCAGACCCGACTGCCAGAAGCGCTGGAGCACCAGGAACGCGGCCACGATCGGGACGATCGTGATGAGCGATCCGGTGATCACGAGGTTGAAGATCGGCTGCGCGCCGACCCCGGTCGCCTGCGCGCTCCACTGGCTGAGTCCGACGGTGAGGGGGTACCAGGTCGGATCGCTCAGCATGATGAGCGGCAGGAAGTAGTTGTTCCAGGTGGCGACGATCGCGAACAGGGCGACCGTCACGACGCCGGGGGCGAGCAGCCGGAGCGAGATGGTGAAGAAGGTGCGGAACTCGCCGGCCCCGTCCATCCGCGCCGCCTCCAGCAGCTCGGTCGGCACGGCCTCCGTCGCGTAGGTCCAGATCAGGTAGAGACCGAACGGGCTGATCATCGACGGCAGGATGATCGCCCAGGGCGTGTTGGTGATCCCGGCCTGGCTGAACATCAGGAAGGTCGGGACGGCAAGCGCGGTGCCGGGAACGGCGATCGCGCCGAGTACGACGGCGAAGACCGCGCGCTTGCCGGGGAAGTTGTACTTGGCCAGCCCGTAACCGGCGACGGTGGCGAGGAGGGTCGCCCCGCCCGCGCCGACCACCACGTAGAGCAGCGTGTTGCCGAGCCACTGGACGAAGATCCCGTTGCGGTAGGTGAAGGTGTCCGCGATGTTCTGGAACAGGTTGAAGTTCTTGCCGAACCAGAGCCCGAAGGTCGAGTACAGGTCGGGCTGGCTCTTCGTCGCGTTCACGATCAGCCAGATCAGCGGCACGAACGAGTAGATGACGAACAGGACCATCAGGACGGTCAGCAGCGGCGACTTGCGCACCCGCCGGCCGGAGGAGGCGCCGGCGTTGCTGCGGGCGGCCGCGCGGGAGGGCGCACTGTGGGGACGGAGCCGGCTGCTCCCGGTGTTCCCGGTGCTCCGGGTGTCGGTCAGGGAGGCCATCAGCGGAGCTCCTTCCTCGAGCCGCGCAGCTGCACGGCGTAGGCGATCACCGCGGTGAGCACGCCCATCACGATCGCGACGGTCGCCGCGTAGTTGAACTGCTGGCCGGCGAACGAGAGGTTGTAGGCGTACATGTTCGGGGTGAAGTAGCTGCTGATCGCGTTGGGCGCCAGCTGCTTCAGGAGGTGCGGCTCGTTGAAGAGCTGGAAGCTACCGATGATCGAGAAGATCGTCGCGATGACGATGGCGCCGCGGATGGCGGGCAGCTTGATGCTGAACACGGTGCGGAACGCGCCGGCGCCGTCGATCTCCGCCGCTTCGTACAGCTCGGTCGGGATCACGCGCAGCGCTGCGTAGAAGATGAGCATGTTGTAGCCCATGAACTCCCAGGTGACGATGTTGCCGATGGAGGCCAGTACCCACGGGCCGCTGAGCGGCGCGAGTCCGGTGCCGAGCAGCGCGTTGACGCTCGCCGTCAACCCGAACTGGTCGCCGTAGATGAAGCCCCAGATCAGGGCGGCGACGACGCCGGGGACCGCGTAGGGCAGGAACAGTGCGATCCGGAAGAAGCCGGCGCCGTGCAGCCGTGCGCTGTCGAGGGCGAGCGCCGCGAGCAGCGAGAGGAGCAGCATGATCGGCACCTGGACGACGAGGAACAGGGTGACCCGGCCGAGCGACTCCCAGAACTTCGCGTCCTGGAAGACGGCGATGTAGTTGCCCAGCCCGACGAACGCGTTGCCGCCGATGAGCTGCTGGCGGAAGAGGCTGAGGTACAGCGCGTAGAGCACGGGGGCGATGATCATCGCGGCGAAGACGATCATGAACGGCGCGACGAAGGCCCAGCCGCGCCAGTCGCGGCGGGCTCGTCGCGGCCGGCGGGTGCCGCCCGCCGTGCCGGCCTGCGTGAGGGACGTCGTTGTCATGTCATTCCCGGGTTTTGCGGACAATGGGCGATGTTTACGTCAACATCGTGCGGCCTACCCTAGCATGTTGACGTCAACATGCCGCAAGGTCGAGTTGCAACGAGAAGTGGAGACCATGACAGAGTCCCTCGCCGATACCCCGCCCGGCCGCACAGCCTCCCGAAAGCGCGGGCCCTCGCTGGGAGACGTCGCGCTGCACGCCGGGGTTTCGACCCAGACCGTCTCCCGCGTCGCGAACGGGCTCAGCAACGTGGAGGACTCCACTCGCCGTCGGGTCCTCGCCTCCATGCAGACGCTCGGCTACCGGCCCAACCACGCCGCGCGCGCGTTACGGTCCGGCCAGTTCCGCAACATCGGCGTCGTGATGTTCACCCTCTCGTCGTACGGCAACATGCGCACCCTGGACGCCATCGCCGTCTCCGCGGCGAAGGCCGGCTACTCGATCACGGTGGTGCCGGTCGAGCATCGTACCGAGCAGGACGTCAGCCTCGCCTTCAGCCGGCTCCTCGAGCAGGCGGTCGACGGCATCATCGTCGTCATCGAGGCGCACATCGTCGACCGCTCCGACGTCGAGCTGCCGCCTGGCCTGTCCGTCGTCGTGGTCGACTCCACCGAGCGCTCCGACTACCCGCAGGTCGACACCGACCAGGCGGAGGGCGCCCGCCAGGCCACCCAGCACCTGCTCGACCTCGGCCACCGGACGGTCTGGCACATCTCCGGTCCCGCGGACTCGTATTCGGCCGCCCGCCGCGAGGAGTCGTGGCGGCGGACCCTGGAGGAGGCCGGCGCTCCCGTTCCGGAGGTGTTCCCCGGCGACTGGTCGACGGCCGCCGGCTACCGCCACGGTCAGGAGATCGCCTCCCGCCCTGAGATCACGGCGGTCTTCGCCGCGAACGACCAGATGGCCCTCGGCGTGCTGCGTGCGCTGCACGAAGCCGGCCGCCGTGTCCCCGAAGATGTCAGCGTCGTCGGCTTCGACGACATGGCCGAGTCGGACTCGTTCTGGCCGCCGCTGACGACCGTCCACCAGGAGTTCGAGTCGATCGGCCGCCGCGCCCTCGACCTGCTGATCGCCGAGATCGAGGAGCGGCCGGAGCCCGTGCGCTCCTCGGTGCTGCACACTCGGCTCGTGGTCCGCGCCAGCACGGCGGCCCCGCCTGCCGGCCGGGCCTGACCGGCAAGCGAAAAGCCCCGCTTCTCTGGCGCAAGGCCTGTTCAGCGGGGCTTTTCTACTGTCTCAACACAGTGTGCGCCACGAGGGATTCGAACCCCCAACCTTCTGATCCGTAGTCAGATGCTCTATCCGTTGAGCTAGTGGCGCATGATCCGCACGCGGACCGGATTAGAGCTTACATGACGCTATCCAAGACCGCCAATTGCCGCCGCAGCGCTACCTGCCGGTAGGAGGTCTCGATCAGTTCGGCCGCCTCCGACCAGTCGGAGGTCGAGCGGTCCAGCCGGATCGCGAGCCAGCCGCCGGGTCCCCAGTACTTCGGGACGAACACGCGCGGGTCCTGCCGCCACGCCGGATCCTCGGCAGGATCCGGCTTGAACAGCAGCGTGTCCGGATCGTCCATGGATGCGCCCAGCACGGCGAACGTCCGCCCCTTCTCTCCCGCCTTCCACAGTGGACGGCCGTGGCTGAGCGTCTCGACGGCCTCCGGGAGTCGCAGGCACAGGGCGCGGATGCGCGAGACCAGCGCATCCCTCTCGTCGAACAGGTGCGGGTGCTCCATCGTCGGCGTCACTGGAAGATCTCGTCCAGGAAGCAGACCAGCGCCCGCCAGCTGCGCGCGTCCGCCACCGGCCGGTAGCGGTCGGTGCCCGGGATGGTGAAGGCGTGCGGCGCTCCGGAGTACGTCGTGATCTGCCAGTCCACGTGCGGTGCGCCCCGCAGTTCCTCCTCGAAGGCGACGACCGCCTCGTCGGGCACGACCGGGTCCGACCCGCCGTTGAGCACCAGCAGGGAGGCGGCGATCTGTCCCGCATCGGACGGGTCGTGCGCGACCAGCCCGCCGTGGAAGGAGACGACGCCACGGGCCGGCGCTCCGGTGCGGGCGAACTCCAACGCCGCGGTGCCCCCGAAGCAGTAGCCGATGACGGCAAGCCGTGCCGGGTCGACGGCCGGATGCTGCTGCAGGAGGCTGAAACCGGCCGCCACGCGCGAACGCAGCAGCGGCAGGTCGCGGTAGTACTTGCCGGCCTCGGCGGAGGCGGCGTCGCCGGTCGGGCGGACGTCCGCGCCATAGAGGTCCGCGGCGAACGCGACGTATCCCCGCCGCGCCAGCATCTGCGCGCGCATGCGGACGTTGTCGGCGACCCCGAACCAGTCGTGCAGCACGAGGATGCCCGGCCTCCGCTCATCCGCCTGCACATCGCGGGCCAGGTAGCCCTCCAACGGAAGCCCCTCGTGCTCGTAGGGCACCTTCTCGGCCTCTATGACCGAGTGCTCACCGATGGGGACCTGCTCGAGCAGGGCCTGGAAGGAGGGGGCGAGAGAGGGCGACGGGGTATCGAACGTCACGGTGAAGCTCCAGAATCGTCACGTCGCCGCCGACGGGCGCCGGCGGCGGCCTGGGCTGCTGTGCCTCGGTCGCGGAACGCGCGGGAACCCTCGGGTGCGGGTCGGGATCCCACGGTTTCAGCCTACCCCGCGACCTGCGCGGCATGGCGGACGTACGATGGGCGCATGGCCACCGAGTTCAGCGATCAGACGGAAGAGAACCGCTACGCGATGCACGTCGACGGCGAGCTGGTCGCCGTGCTCGACTACCGCATCCTCGGCGATGCGATCTCGCTGACGCGCGCGTTCACGATGCCGGACCAGCGGGGCAAGGGCTACGCCGGTCAGCTGGTGGAGTACGCGGTCGACGACATCGAGAAGAACGGCACACGCCACATCGTGCCGATGTGCTCGTACGTCGGCGATTGGTTCGACGCGCATCCGGACCGCGCCGCTCTGCTGCAGCGTCGTGCCGGCTGACGAGCCGATGGAGGCGGAGGGCGGCATCCGCCCGTCCCGTCTCGTCGCCCGCGTGTCGCGTTTCGGCGATCCGACCGCGATGGTGCTGGTCCGTGAGCCGCTCAGGGCTCCTCGCGGCAACGGGGTGATCGTGCGGGTCACCCATGCCTCCCTCGGAGCCACCGAGCTGCTGGCCCGTCGCGGCGGGTACGTGCTGCAGCCCCTGCCCGGGTTCATCACCGGCTACGACTTCGTCGGGGAACTACTGACCGAGTCCGCCGTTTCGGTGGCGCTGGGCCTGCGGGAGGGAGCGACCGTTGCGGGCGTTCTGCCGCGGATGGGCGCGCATGCGACGTTCCTCACCGTCCATCCGACCTTCCTGGTCGCCGTCCCGGACGGCCTCGATCCTGCGAGTGCGGCCGTTCTGCCGCTCGACGGCGTGACGGCGGCCCGCGCGCTCGAGCTCGCCGGTCCCGGCCGGCGCTTGCTGGTGCAGGGCGCCTCGGGCGCGGTCGGCGCACTCGCGGTGCAGCTGGCCCAGCGCTCCGGGCGGACGCTGGTGGGCACCGCGTCTGCGCGCACGGCCGACCGGGTGCGCGACCTGGGCGCCGCCGTCGTCGATCACACCGACCCCGAGTGGCCGGCCCGTGCTCGGGAGGCGGCGGGTGGCCCGTTGGATGCTGCGATCGATCACACCGGGTCGAGCCGCGTGTGGGAGGCGCTGTCCGACGATGGCGTCCTGGTCCGCACGGCGTTCGCCGGCCGGCCGGGACACGAGCGAGCCGACGCGATCCGCGGAAGCGCGATCGCAGCAGGCCACCGGCGCGAGCGCGTCTGCAGCACTCCTCTGTATGTCGCGACCCAACGGAACGATTACCGGCGCACGCTCGCCTCTTTGCTCGCGCAGGCTGCCGACGGTTCCCTCCTCGTCTCGGAGCCGGTGATCCACCCGCTGGCTGAAGTGTGGGAGGCGCACCGCGCGGCCGAGGAGGCTGCGCCGGGCACCAAGGTCGTGCTCGCGATCGGCTGACCCGGCCGTGGCCCGCCGCCCGTGGCCGTCGGGACGACCGGTTCAGAACGCGAACATCTGCCCCAGCACGACGACGGCGATGATGAACAGCACCACGATCGCCGCGATGGTGATCACGG
Source organism: Leifsonia sp. SIMBA_070 (assembly GCF_046534635.1). NCBI lineage: Bacteria > Bacillati > Actinomycetota > Actinomycetes > Micrococcales > Microbacteriaceae > Leifsonia > Leifsonia sp. SIMBA_070. The sequence continues at coordinate 539,342 of NZ_JAWRYK010000002.1, forward strand.
CCCGCGACGACAGGCGTGCGATGCCGAACCCGACGATGAACGGCAGCGCCAGGCAGCCGAGCGCGAGCACCCACCAGAACGCCGCGAACCCTCCCTCGGATGCCGACTCCAGGCGGCCGCCGAACAGCTTCTGCGTGGTCGGGTGCGTCGCGAATGCGATGCAGGCCGATAGGGGATAGGCGATGAGCACCGCGGTTATGAGTCCGGCGAAGGCGCCCCACAGCCCGCGCTTGTCACCGAGCTGCAGTGTCTCCTCGTGGTGCGGCGCCTGACGGCTCTTGGTGCTCATGGCGCACACCATAGCCTGCGCGCTGTGCGGCGCGGGAGGGCTCAGATTCGCGGCACTGGACGGTCAGAAGTCGTCCAGAGAGCCGATGACGACCGGGACGCACTCCGTGAACCGGTAGCGGATGAGTTCCGGCCACAGCGTGGAGTCGCAGAGGTCGAAGACGTCGACGACCGCCGCGCCGCCGATATGCGAGGGAAGCCGCAACTCGAAGGGCGGCTCGCTGGTCCGCTCGAACTCGATCTCGTAGGCGGTGTCCTCCCGCTCGAGCACGGCGAGTACGGTCTCCATGGTCCCCTCCTTCGGCTGCCGCGGATGCTCTGCACCCACGGATACGCCGCCTGAAGGCGGTGACAAGCCCCCTCCCGGGATCCGCCCTCACTCCGTACTCTCAGCGCACTATCTGACACCGGGTGCCATAATCGGTCTCACTACCGATCCAGGAGGACGACGATGACCGATCCCAAGCCGTTGACGGCGCACAGCACCATCGGCGAATGGCTTTCGCACCCCACGGGCGCGCCGCTCATCCAGGGGCTGCTCGCGCAGTCCGGAGTGAACGAGGACATGCTCGCGCCGGTGCGCGGACTGCCGCTGCAGCAGTTGGTGGCGCTCAGCCAGGGCCAGATGCCCCAGTCCGTGGTCGACGACCTGGTGCTTCAGGCGAACGACGGCGTGATGCCGGAGGACGTGGTGACCGGCTGGGTCGAGAAGGTCACTCCCGGCCGATTCGAGGGACGCACGGTCATCGTCACCGGCGCCGCCTCGGGTATCGGCCGTGCGACCGCATCCCGCGTCGCGCGCGAGGGCGGCCGCGTGGTCGCCGTCGACATTTCCGCGGAGCGTCTCGCCGACCTGGCGTCGTCGGTTCCTGAGGGCTCGGTCGTCACCGTGGTCGGCGACATCACCCGCCAGGAGGACATCGACAGCATCGTCGCCGCGGCGGACGGTCGCATCGACGCGCTGGCGAACGTCGCGGGCGTGAACGACGACTTCTCCCCGGCGCACGAGACCTCGGACGCCGTCTGGGACCGCACCATCTCGATCAACCTGACGGGAGGCTTCAAGCTGACCCGCGCGGTGCTGCCGGTCATGCTGGAGGCCGGCGCCGGCTCCATCGTCAACGTCGCCTCCGAGGCGGGCCTGCGCGGCAACTCGTCGGGCACCGCCTACACGGTCTCCAAGCACGGCGTCGTCGGCCTGACCCGCAGCGCGGCCTTCATGTACGGGCCGCAGGGCATCCGCGTGAACGCGGTGGCGCCGGGCGGAGTCGCCACGGGCATCCCGATGCCGGCGCACCCGTCGGAGGCGGGGACGGCTCGGCTGGCCCCGTTCCAGCAGCAGATCCCGACCATCGCGACGGCCGAGCAGCTCGCCGCGTCGATCACCTTCCTGCTGAGCGACGACGGCGTCAACATCAACGGCGCAGTGCTGCCGAGTGACGGCGGCTGGTCGGTCCAGTAGTCGACACAGCAACTCGCCCGTCCTCGCCTGCAGCGGGATGCGGCTCGTGCGGTGAGTCGACCCGGGACCTGGGGATCGTCGTGGTGTCGCCGGAGTGCGTCAGCTCCGCGCGCGGGATGCGCGCACCAGGTACGCAACGCCCGCGGTGAGCGCCGCGGCGGCGAGGACGCGCCGCGTCTGCTTGCGCCGGCCCGCCCATCCACCGGTCACGGAGAGCGGCTCGCCCGATGGAGCGAACAGGTTGCCCGTGCTGGGCGCCGCCGGAGCGTTCCGGAACTGGCCGAGCTCGGTCTGGCGCGCCATGGCCGCCTCGACCACCGGAGGCCGACGCCGGTGCTGGTGCACCATCGCCTTCCCCGCGGCGCTGACCGTCCGCTCCGGCTTTCCCGGGCGCTTCCAGGCGGCGAGGATCTCGGCCACGGTCTCCGACGCGGGATAGACGGGCGGGAGGGCGTTGAGGGCCCGGCCCGTTCGGTTGCCCGCGTGCTGGAAGATCGGCGTGTCCATGGTGGGCGGCAGCACGGTGACGACGTGAACCGGCGACTTCGTCAGGGCCAGCTCCGAGCGGATGCTCCGGCCGAGCGCGATGATCGCCGCTTTCGACAGGGAGTACGGCGACGTATACGGCTGGGGCACCTCGCCCAGGATGGACGAGACGTTGACGATCAGCCCCGAGCGCTGCGGAAGCATCACCCGCAACGCGCTGCGGACGCCGTTGGCGTAGCCGTGGATGTCGACGTCGACGACCCGCCGGAACTCCTCCTCCGGCAGCTCCCAGAACTTCCCGTAGGCACTGACGGCCGCGTCGTTGATCCAGACGTCGATCCGTCCGTGGCGGGCGATGGCGCTGTCGCTGGCGCGGTCGGTCGTCGCCGAGTCGGCCGTGTCGCCGGGGACGACCACCGCATCCCGTGCACCGCACGCGAGGCATTCCTCGGCGACGTCGTCGAGCGCTGCCGCGTTGCGCGCCACCAGCACGAGTCTGGCGTGCCGCTTGGCGAAGGCGAGGGCGGTCGCCCGGCCCAGTCCGCTGGAGGCTCCGGTGATGACGACGACGGGCGATGCGCTCATGCCCGAGACGCTAAGCCGGCGATCCGTGCGCCGTGAGCCCTTGACAGGTCCCCTCCCGAGCAGGCGGCGTGAGTGCGCCCTCCCGTAACATCTGCGCCTGGGCGCGCAGCCGCAGACGTGACGTCAGGGCGCGGTGAGCGAGATGTCCCACGACCCGGCCTGGACGGACGGATCGAGTTCGAACTGGCAGCTCAGCCTCTTCGACGAATCGGCTTTCGCCGTGCCGGACAGAATGTCGCCGACGCCGAAAGGGGAAGCCGGATAAGTCACCACTTTCGTCGTTCTCCCGTGGGGACTGATCGCCGAGCAGGCGTCCCACACGTGATCCCGGAGCTGCGACGGCGTGTAGGGGTAAAGGGCGTCGAAGGTCACCCGCCCCTCGGAGTCGAACCCGGCCAGCGTCTCCTTCATCTGTTCGCGATACGCAGAGTGGGGGTTGCGATCGAAGTCCGGCGAATCATCCTGAGTTGCGGACAGCCAGATGAAGAAGCCGACCACGGCGACCACCACGAGGAAGAGGGAGCCGCCGAAGACGACCGCGACCGTCCGGCCTACCCGCGCTCGACTCATCCGCTCTCCTCGATGGCGCCCTCCCGCTGGTGAGCGCAGGACGAACCTATCGGGAGAACGCCGGTGCTCGCATCCACACGTAGGTCGAGCCGAATCGTTGAGCCGACTGTCAACCTGGCCATTGTAGGGTGACGTGTCGACCGCCCGGAGGTGCCATGTCCCACGCCTATCCGAACCAGAACCGCCGGCCCCGCGGTGGCGGTGGGGCCGGCCATCTCGCGCGGAATGTCGTCATCGTGGTCCTGCTCGCAGCGGCGCTGGCCACCGCGGTGGGGTTGGCGGTGCTCTGGCCCGACCACGCGAAGGTCGCCTCGGCCTCGTCGGGCCTGGAGTTCGCGGCGAAGGGCACGACCTTCCCGACGGGGAAGATCGTGGCGCTGTCCCCGAGCTGTCCGGGGTACTTCTCGTCGAAGGCAGCGGCCACGTCGTCGCCGGGCGACACGCGAGCCTGTCAGCTGGCGAAGGTGGAACTGGCAAGCGGACCGAGTGCCGGGCGTACTGTCTCGCTGCCCCTGCTGTGGCCGTGGGCGACGGCAGGCCTCCATGTCGGGGACGAACTCGAACTGATCGTGCCGCCTCAGCCCTCGGGAGGCAACGCCGCTGCCGGGACCGCGACCGGGACCGGGACGCAAGGCATCACCGTGAACGGCGTGATCCGGGACGACTCGCTTCTCCTCTGGGCTGTGGTGTTCGTGGTGATCGTCGTCGCCGTCGGCCTTCTGCGCGGGTTCATGGCGCTGGTCTCCCTGGGTTTCAGTGCCTTCATGCTCATCGAGTTCATGCTCCCGGCGCTGATCTCCGGGCGGCCGGGGCTGGCGGTCGCGGTCGTCGGCGGTTCGGCGATCATGGTCGTCGTGCTGTACCTCTCGCACGGCGTGTCGATACGCACCAGCGCGGCGCTCGCCGGGACTCTCATCGGCATCGTCATCACGGCGGGGCTCGCCCAGCTGGCCGTTTCCACGACTCACTTGACCGGCGTGAGCGGAGATGTCGGCGGGATGCTCGCCGGCGTGACCCAGATCGACTTCCGCGGCCTCCTCACGTGCGCGATCGTCATCGCGGGTCTCGGTGTGCTCAACGATGTCACGGTGACCCAGGCGTCGTCGGTGTGGGAGTTGCGCGCTGCCTCCCCGGAACTCACGTGCCGCCAGCTGTTCACTCGTGCGATGCGAATCGGCCGGGACCACATCGCCTCCACGATCTACACCATCGCGTTCGCCTACGCGGGCGCCGCGATGGTGGTGCTGATCGTGATCTTTCTCTACAACCGCACAGCTCTGAGCCTCCTGTCGCAGGAGGACCTGGCCGCAGAAGTCGTGCGGACCCTGTGCAGCGGTATCGGCCTGGTGCTGGCCGTGCCGATCACCACCGCGATCGCGGTTCTCCTGGTCCCCGCGACCGTCACAGAACCCGAGCAGAACCGGCTCCTCAACGAGCTCAAACTGCGGTGGTATTCGTTCATCCCCCGGTCTGCGCCGGAGGCATCGGCGCCGGTGACCGGGCCGGGGCGCTGACCATACGCGCCGGATCGCCGCTCCGGAAGGGTCTGCACGGCTGCGGCCCGCGAGCCGACGATGCAGGGGTGAGGAGAGGAGCAGCCATGACCGCCCCCGACATCGATCCCGGTTTTCGGCGCGCCAAGCGCCCCCGCGTGGGTCTCGCCGGTCCGTACGGCCACCCGTTCCACGCCACCGTCGTCACCATCCCGATCGGTGCGTGGACGGGCGCCGTCGTCTTCGACATCGCCGCACTGCTCGGCGCCGCACCGCACGCGCTGGCGACCGGAGCGCTCTGGCTGGTCATCATCGGCGTGATCGGTGCGCTGCTCGCCGCGGTCTTCGGCTTGATGGACTTCTCGCAGCTCCCGGCAGGCACGAAGGTGCGGCGCACCGCCGTGTGGCACCTCGCCTTCAACTCGACCGCGATCGTCCTCTTCGTCGTCAGCGCGATCGTGCGTGCCGGGAACCCGGACGATCCGAGCGTCGGCGGTTTCATCCTCGCCCTGATCGGCATCGTGGTGGTCGGCGTCTCCGGCTTCCTCGGCGGCGAGCTGGCCTACCGTCACGGCGTTCGCGTGGCGGACGAGACCGATCAGGAGCGCGCGTACACGCGATGACGCAGGGCACCACCACACCGAACGGCTACGGTGACCGTATGTCGCGCATTCAGGACGTCGCCCGCGACTCTTTCGGCTGGGACGAGCTGCGCCCGCGGCTGGCGGAGGCGATGGAGGTCCTCCTCGACGGCGGGGATGTGCTCGCCGTCATGCCGACCGGGTACGGCAAGTCGTCGCTGTACCAGGTGACCGGAACCATCCTGGGCGGTGTCACGATCGTCGTCTCGCCGCTGATCTCGCTGCAGGAGGACCAGGTGCGGTCGCTGACGGAGGCGACGGACGTCCCGCCGGCGTTCGCGATCAACTCGTCCGCCGGTCAGCGGGAGCGGGAGAACGACTGGGAGGCGCTCGAGTCGGGGCAGCCCGCGTTCGTCTTCCTCGCCCCCGAGCAGCTGGCGAACCCGGAGGTGCGGGAGCGGCTGCGCGGCCTCCACGTCTCCCTGTTCGCCGTCGACGAGGCGCACTGCGTGTCGTCGTGGGGTCACGACTTCCGGCCCGACTACCTGCTCCTCGGCGACGTCATCGAAGAACTCGGTCATCCTCCGGTCGTCGCGATGACGGCCACCGGAGCTCCGCCGATCCGCGCCGAGATCGGGCAGCGTCTCGGGCTGCGGCGGCCACGGCTGTTCGCCACCGGATTCGACCGGCCCAATCTGCGGCTCGAAGTGCGTCGCTATGAGGAGGACTCCGAGAAGCGCGCCGCCGTCGTGGAGCAGGTGCGCGGGCTCGATGGATCGGGCCTCGTCTACACGGCGACCCGCAAGGACGCCGAGCACTACGCCGAGCAGCTGGAGGCGGAGGGCGTGGCGGCCGCCGCCTACCATGCCGGCCTGCGTCGGGCCGAGCGGGACGAGGTGTACGAGCGCTTCATGGATGACCGCGCGCGTGTCGTCACCGCGACCAGCGCCTTCGGGATGGGCATCGACAAGCACGACGTGCGGTTCGTCGTCCACGCGTCCGTCACCGACTCGCTGGACAGCTACTACCAGGAGGCGGGACGCGCGGGACGCGACGGCGAGCCTGCGCTGGTCACCCTCCACTACCGGCCCGAGGACTTCGCCCTCACCAAGTTCTTCTCGGGAGGCGGCCCGGAGCCGGACGATCTGGCCCGTGTCTTCGGCGCGGTGGCCGACGAGCCCGGGATCTCACGCGCCGATCTGGCCGAACGCACCGGGATCAGCGTGCGGTCGCTGGGCCGCCTGCTCGGCCTGCTGCGTGACGCGGCCGTGCTCACCGGCAGCGATGACGAGCTGCGGGCGGAGGCCGTCCCGCCCGGAAAGGCCGCCGCGCGGGCCGTCGAGGAGGCGGAGGCACGTCAGCGCATCGAGCACTCCCGCGCGCAGCTGATGCAGGAATATGCCGAAACGGGAATGTGCCGCCGGCAGTTCCTCCTCGGCTACTTCGGTGAAGAGCTGCCGGAGCCCTGCGGTAACTGCGACACCTGCACGTCCGGCAGTGCCTACCGGTGGGCCGAGGAGCATGACGCGGCCGGCGACGACCCGTTCCCACTCGCCGCACGCGTCACCCACGAGACGTGGGGCGCGGGTGTCGTGATGCACACGGAGGCCGACCGGCTGACCGTCTTCTTCGACGACGCCGGTTACAAGGTCCTGTCGCTGTCGGCCGTCACCGACGGCGGCCTCCTGGAGGTGGTCGGCCCGTCCTGACGGGGGCGCAGCCTTCTCGGAGATCCTGCTTAGGCAAGATGCCGACTCCAGAAGGGGTCCTCGGCCCAATGCGGCGGGACGCCCATCACGGCGAGGTTCATCGGTGGACGTTCGCTCATCAATCCGCGAAGGCGAGCGGCCCAACTGCTCCGAGGAGAGACACAGCTCAGGACGGACTGGAGCGAAACCAGGACCGGGTACAGTCGCTGCCTCGAGCGCTCTGGCACCGAATCCGGGGCTTCGAGCCACGTGATCGTCGAGGACGATGGGATCGCAGGGTAAACGCCGAGGCCGACGTTCCACAGCCGGCCGTGATGAGCGCAGATGTTCCGCACCCGGGCGAAGGTCTGGATCCAGGACTCCAGCACTGGAGCGGTCAGTCCCAAAGCTGCGGCTACTGCTGTGCGGTCGCCGCGGGACTTCAGGTTGCGGTATGCGCTGGAGAGTTGGCCTATCGTCAGGCTTTCGACCATGAGCCACGACGGTGGAAGCTCCGGCGTTCGATATGTCGTGAGGTAGTGCTCGAGCGCCGATCGGTGAACAAGCGAGTCCTGCCCGGGGTCAGGTGCGCCACGGAGCCGGTCGTCGATCGTCGCTCTCACGAGCTTCAGCAGCCCCGCGTGGTGCCGTGATTCCCGGAAATGGCCACCGTCCACGTACCAGTGCGGGTCATCGTAGGTCGTTGACATGTGGTCCGTGAGCGCTGCGCGCAGCGCGATCTCCACGCGCTCCACGGCGTCGATGACGACGAGACGCAGCATCCGGTCGAACACGTAGAGGTCGATGACATCATCAAATCTCGCGCCCGCTCGGAAGAGGTGGGACTGGCGGCTCCTATGAAACGGGATCGTGTACGGGGAGAGCCGGTAGTAGCCGATGTGTCGAAGGTGGTGAGCTGCTCGTTCCCGATCGGCGATATTGAGTCCCCTCTCGCTGAGACGTTGAATCAACTCGTCGAGCGACAGCGCCGGCTTTGTATACTGCAGCGTTCCCCGAGGCCGCGTTGGCCTTCGCCCATCGTGCGGCATAGGGCTCCTGGGTTCGGGATAAAGAAAATCCCCCAAGTGCGCTTCTACGAGAGGCGTGGGGGATGTGGTGAATCCAAAGTAGCACGTTCAGGGCGGCTGGACATGGACGGTGATCGGCTCGCCCGACGTCAGCTGCGACCGATCGCGCGCGCCGACGCCACCGCCGCCTCCACCCCGTCGCGCCACGGGTCGCCGTGGCCCGGCAGCAGCACGCGTGCGCCCGTCGCGACGATCGCATCCAGCGACCGCAGCGCCTGGTCGGAGTCCGCCGTGGCCGCGCCCGCGATGATCTGCGCGCCCGGGATGCCCTTGTACGGGTCGAGGGTGACGATCGCGTCGCCGCTGAGCAGCGCCTCGCGGTCGCGGAGCAGGAGCCCGCAATGCCCGAACGTGTGGCCGGGGGTGAACACGACCTCCGGGCGTCCGGGCATATCGAGCGTGCCCGAGCCGGGCAGTTCGGAGATGTCGTGAACCCCGCGAACGTTGAGTGCGCCGGCGCGGACCATCGAGACGACCGGGCCGGCCGACCGCGGGTAGATGAGCGGGTAGACGAACGGCGTGTGCTCCCTCTTATAGCTGTAGGGATGCGCTGCCAGCTCCTTGTCCCCGGCGTGCACGTAGACCGGCACACCCAGCTCCTCGACCGCCCGCTCCGCGAAACCGACGTGGTCGAAGTGTCCGTGCGTGAGGACGATGCCCTGCAGGTCGCGCATCCGAAGGTTCAGCTCGTGCGCCGCGCGGATCAGCGGCCCCCAGGTGTTCGGGAAGGCGGCGTCGACGAGCGTCCAGTTGTCGCCGTCCACCAGCAGGTAGCAGTTGGTGAACGCATGCTCGAGCCGATGGACCCCCGGCACGACCTCCGGTGTCAGGCGCGGTGCTCCGCGCCGACGGTCCGGTGTCAGGGTCATGGTTCGGTTCATGGCGGCCTCCCGTCGCTCTGACCCGTGTCTACGCGTGACCACGGCCGCGGGGCAGGGGTTGACAGTCCAATCCGGCCAGCGCCGTTCCGTCCGGGGACGGCAGCCCCTAAGCTGTTCGGCGAGAAGGGGGATTCTTATGGGTGCCATCGCTGTGCACGAGTTCGTCTCGCTGGACGGTGTGTTCGAGGACCCGAGCTGGACGGCCGACTACGGGTTCGACCCGGAGATGGGCGACGACATCGGGCGGCTCACGCGCTCGTCCGACGCGATCCTCCTCGGTCGGCGCACTTTCGAGATGTTCGCGCCGGCCTGGTCTCAGCGCACCGCAGCCGACGACCCGGGGGCTCCGTTCTTCAACGACAGCCCCAAGGGGGTGGTCAGCTCCAGCCTCGACGACGACACCGCAGAACGGACGTGGGGCAACTCGCGGTCGCTCGGCGCATACGACGCCGGGCGCATCCGGGAGTTCGCCGACTCGTTCAGCGGCGGCGTGTACGTCAGCGGTTCCGGCTCGCTGGTACGCTCGCTGCTCGCCGACGGCCTCGTCGGATCCCTCCACCTGTTCGTCTACCCCGTGGTCCGCGGGACGGGCGCCCGCCTGTTCCCCGAAGGCAGCGCGCCCGCACAGCTGCGGCTGCGCCACCACGACGCCTACGACAACGGCGTCCTCCACCTGCACTACACCGCTGCCTGACCGTCACTATTGAGGACAGCACCCGTCCTCAATAGTCGATAGCGTCACCTTGTGCGACGGCACCGCCGGCGCCACCATCCACACACACAGCACACCCGGGAACCCACTGTGACTCTGCTTCGCCTTTCGCTCCGCTTCGTGCGCCCCTACTGGCGCGCGGTGACGGCGGTCGTGATCCTTCAGCTGATCGCGACCATGGCCGCCCTCTACCTGCCCACCCTCAACGCCGACATCATCGACAAGGGCGTCGTCAAGGGCGACACCGACTTCATCTGGCGGACGGGCGGCACGATGCTCATCGTCTGCTTCGTCCAGGTGATCGCCGCCGTCGCAGCGACCTACTTCGGCGCCCGCGCCTCGATGTCGGCCGGCAAGGACATCCGCCGCTCCTTCTACCGCAAGGTGGATGCGCTGCCGTCGCTCGACCTCGCCCGGTGGGGGATGCCGACGCTCATCACCCGCAACACGAACGACGTGCAGCAGGTGCAGATGCTCCTGCTGATGACGTTCAACTTCATGGTGTCCACGCCGATCATGTGCATCGCCGGCATCATCTTCGCGGTACGGGTCGACGCCGGGCTCTCCTGGCTGATCTGGGTGTCCGTCGCGGTGCTCTTCATCGTCGTCGGCATCCTCGTCACCCTGCTGCTCCCGATGTTCCGGGTGATGCAGGAGCGCATCGACGGGGTCAACGGCGTGATCCGAGAGCAGATCGTCGGCATCCGGGTGATCCGGGCCTTCGTGCGGGAGCGGTTCGAGACGAAGCGCTACGACGATGCGAATGCGGCGCTGACGCGCATCTCGGTCAAGGTCGGCAACGTCTTCGTGCTCATGTTCCCGATCATCATGCTCATCCTGAACGCGGCCACGGTCGCGGTGCTCTGGTTCGGTGGTCACCGGGTCGCTGACGGTGACATCCAGATCGGTGCGCTCACCGCGTTCCTCCAGTACCTGCTGCAGATCCTCGTCGCGGTGATGATGGGCGTCTTCATGGCGATGATGATCCCGCGTGCCATCGTGTGCGCGGAGCGTCTCCAGGAGGTGCTGGGCGCCGTGCCGAGCTCCACCGTGGAGGGCGTGGGCACGTCGGCCGTCCCCGCGGACGGACGCGTGGAGGTGGACGGAGTCAGCTTCGGCTACCCCGGTGCTGAGAAACCAGTGCTCAACGATGTGTCGTTCACCGCGGAGCCTGGAAAGGTCACGGCGATCGTCGGGTCTACCGGGTCCGGGAAGACGACGCTGGTCTCGGTGATCGCCAACCTGTTCACGCCGCAGCAGGGTCACGTCCGCATCGGCGGTGTCGCCGTCGACGGGCTGACCCGTCAGCAGATCGCGGGCGTGCTGGGCTTCGTGCCGCAGCGGCCGTACCTGTTCTCGGGCACCATCGCCTCCAACCTCCGCTTCGGCCGGCCCGATGCGACCGACGAGGAGCTGTGGGAGGCGCTGCGCGTCGCGCAGGCGGCGGACTTCGTGCGCGCCAAGGAGCGCGGTCTCCATGAGCGCATCGCGCAGGGCGGCACCAACGTGTCCGGAGGCCAGCGGCAACGCCTCTGCATCGCTCGCGCGCTCGTCGCGCGACCGAAGGTGTTCCTCTTCGACGACTCGTTCTCGGCGCTCGACGTCGCCACCGACGCCCGGCTCAGACGGGCGCTCGCCGAGTCCACCGGAGACGCTGCGGTCGTCGTGGTCGCACAGCGGGTCTCCACGATCCGGGAGGCCGACACCATCGTCGTCATGGACGACGGACGGGTAGTCGGGCGCGGGACGCACGACGAACTGGTCGAGACCAACGAGACGTATCGGGAGATCGTCGAGTCGCAGTTGAGCTTGGAGGTGGCCTGAGATGGCGCGCACCACGGAACGCAAGAAGCGCGGCGGCCGCCCGGAGGACGGGCAGACGCCGACCGCGAAGGACATCGTCCTGGACGAGCTGGAGGAGGAGTACGACTTCACTCCCGGCGAGGCCGACGGCGACATGTTCGGCGGCGCACCCGCCAAGAAGGCCGAGAACTTCTGGCCGTCGTTCAAGCGGCTGATGGGCCTCCTCAAGCCGGAGTGGCTCGGGATGGCCTGGGTCACGCTGCTCACAGTCGTCTCGGTGGTCCTCGTGGTCATCGCGCCGAAGATCCTGGGCGACGCGACGAACGTCATCTTCCAGGGCGTCATCTCGTCGCAGCTCCCGAAGGGGGTCCCGGTCGACCAGGTGATCGAGCAGCTGCGCGCCGCCGGGCAGAACCAGCTGGCCGACGTGATCGCCGGGTCCGGCGTGACCACCGGGGAGGGCATCGACTTCACCCAGCTCGGGCGCCTGCTGCTCATCGTGCTGGCGATGTACCTGGTGGCCTCTCTGCTCCAGTGGTGGCAGGGCTTCCTGCTCAACGCCCTGGTGATGCGCGTGGTCTACGGCCTCCGCAAGGACGTCGAGGCCAAGCTGAACCGGCTCCCCCTGAGCTACTTCGACACCCGCCAGCGCGGCGACCTCATGTCGCGCGTGACGAACGACGTGGACAACATCCAGACGGCGCTGCAGCAGGCGTTCTCGCAGCTGATCCAGTCGGTGCTCACGGTCATCGGCATCGGCATCATGATGTTCGTGGTGTCGTGGCAGCTGGCGCTGATCGCGCTCATCTCCATCCCGCTCTCCGGCGTGATCGCGGGACTGATCGGTTCGCGTTCGCAGAAGCTGTTCAAGACGCAGTGGGCATCGACCGGTGCGCTCAACGGGCACATCGAGGAGTCCTACTCGGGCCTCGACCTGGTCCGCGCGTTCGGGCGGGACGAGGTCATGCTCGCCGAGTTCGATTCCCGCAACGCGACACTGCACAAGGCGCAGACGGGGGCGCAGTTCGTCTCCGGCAGCATCATGCCGGCCATGAACTTCGTCTCATACCTGTCGTACGTCCTGATCGCGGTCGTCGGCGGCCTGATGGTCGCCGCCGGTCAGCTGACGATCGGTGCGGCGACGGCGTTCATCCAGTACTCGCGCGAGTTCTCGCAGCCGATCGGCCAGATCGCGGGCATGGCGAACATGCTGCAGTCCGGCGTCGCGTCCGCCGAGCGCACGTTCGAGTTCCTCGACTCGGAGGAGCAGGACCCGGAGACGGCGACCGAGCACCTTCCCGAGCGGGCGGACGGTCGCGTCGAGCTCGACCACGTCGACTTCTCGTACGACCCGGAGACCGAGCTCATCCGCGACCTGTCGCTGAGCGTGCAGCCGGGCAGCACCGTCGCGATCGTCGGTCCGACCGGCGCGGGCAAGACGACGCTGGTGAACCTGATCATGCGGTTCTACGAGCTGACCGGCGGAACCATCCGCCTCGACGGCATCGACACCACGCACCTCTCTCGCGACGAGCTCCGCGGCCAGGTCGGAATGGTGCTGCAGGACGCGTGGCTGTTCTCGGGGACCATCCGCGAGAACATCCGCTACGGCCGGCTCGACGCGACCGACGACGAGGTGATCGAGGCCGCGAAGGCGACGATGGTCGACCGGTTCGTGCGCCAGCTGCCCGATGGGTACGACACGGTGATCGACGCGGAGGGCGGCAACGTCTCGGCGGGCGAGCGCCAGCTCATCACGATCGCGCGGGCGTTCATCGCGAACCCGTCGCTGCTCATCCTCGATGAGGCGACGTCGTCTGTCGACACCCGCACGGAGCTGCTGGTTCAGCACGCCATGGCGGCGCTCCGCACAGACCGCACGTCGTTCGTCATCGCCCACCGGCTGTCCACTATTCGTGATGCGCACACCATCCTGGTGATGGAGAACGGCCGCATCGTCGAGCAGGGCGACCACGCGACGCTGCTGGAGCGGCGCGGACCGTACTACGACCTCTACATGACGCAGTTCCGCGGCGACGACGCGGAGGCCGAGACCGACCGCGAGGCCGAGCAGCAGGAGAAGGGCGAGGTCGTCGAGGAGGTCGCGGCACCGTAGGACCGGTCGGGACGAGGGTGGTGCGCGAGCCGCCAGAGGGGGTTGAGGTGGCTCGCGCACCGGACCCAGTGAACGACCGCCGCCGCGCGAGCGCTATCGCGTTGACACCGGTTCGGCGGCGTGCGGCTAGAACGACCTGTCCTAGCGCCGCGCGATCTTCACGATGGTGCGGACCGCCATCACCCCGGCGAGCACCCACGGGCCGGCCACGATGATCGGGTCCAGCCAGGTGTGCTTCCAGTCCGCGCGGCCGACGCCGTAACGAGACGAGATCGGATGGCTCCCGGCCTCCGCGAGGACGCCGGTCTCCGTAACCGGGTTGTCCGGGTGCAACGTCGCCAGCGACTTCAGGTGCGCGCCGATGGCGTCCGCCCGGTCGCCGACCACCAGCAGCAGCCAGTGCGCGGTGCGGCCCTCGCTGTAGCGGTCGTAGGCGAAACGGCGGATCATCCCGGAGACTCCGTGCAGCGGCTGCGCCGTGCCGAAGACCGGCGTGAGCATCTCGTGCTCGACGGAACGCTCGCGTCCCTCCCGGGGCTGCTGCAGCTCCGGGAGGTCCCAGTGGGCGCCGAGATCTTCGGGCTCCGTCCGCTCCTTCGGGAACGACGGCCGGTCGGCCGGGTCGCTGTCGACGCCCCAGCCGGGGATGCGCTGACGCAACGCCTCCGGGTCGAACTTCTTCCTGTGGTCGCTCGCCACGTACGGCATGCTGATCTCCTCCCTCAGGCGGCGCTCGGGACGACGAGCGGCTTGATGATCCCGTCGAGCTTCGCCGAGAACAGGTGGTACCCGTCCTGGATGTGCTCGAGCGGGATGCGGTGCGTCACGATGTCGGAGGGCTTCAGATAGCCGTTCTGGATGTGCTCGAACAGCCGGGGCCACTGCCGCTTCACCGGGCATTGGTTGGTGTGGATGGTGACTCCTTTGTTCATCGCGTCGCCGAACTTGACGGCGCTGAACAGGGGACCGTAGGCGCCCATCACCGAGATGGTGCCGCCCTTGCGGACCGAGTCGATCGCCCAGTTGAGCGCGACGGGCGATCCGCCCTGCAGCTTCAGCTTGGAGGCGGTGATGTGCTGCAGTGCCGAGCCGTCGGCCTCCGCGCCGACGGCGTCGATCACGACGTCCGCTCCCAGCCCGTCGGTGGCGTGCTTGAGCATGTAGACGATGTCCCCGACGTCGGTGAAGTTGTACGTCTCGGCGTGGGCGAACTCCCGCGCCTTCGCGAGGCGGTAGTCCAGGTGGTCGACCACGATCACTCGGCCGGCGCCCATGAGCCAGGAGGACTTGGCGGCGAACAGGCCGACCGGGCCGGACCCGAACACGACGACCGTGTCGCCCTCCCTGATGTCGCCGAGCTGGGCTCCGAAGTACCCGGTGGGCAGGGCGTCGGTGAGCAGGACGGCATCGTCGTCGGACATCCAGTCGGGGATGATCGTCGGCCCGACGTCGGCGAACGGGACCCGCACGTACTCGGCCTGGCCGCCGTCATAGCCGCCGGTCGTGTGCGAGTACCCGTAGATGCCGCCGACGGCGGTCGCGTTGGGGTTCACGTTGTGGCAGTTGGAGTACAGGCCGCGCACGCAGAAGTAGCAGGTGCCGCAGAACACGTTGAACGGCACCATGACGCGGTCGCCGACCTTGAGGTTCTGCACGCCGGAGCCGACCTCGTCGACCACGCCGATGAACTCGTGCCCGAACGTGTGACCGACGCGCGTGTCCGGCATCATGCCGTGATAGAGGTGCAGGTCGGAGCCGCAGATCGCCGCGAGAGTGACCCGGACGATCGCGTCCCCGGGATGCTCGATCTTCGGCCGGTCCTTCTCCTCCACCCGGATCTTGTACGGGCCGCGGTACGTCATCGCCAGCATGTGCGTCCTTCCCTCGTTCGTGAACGCGACCCAGTCGATTCCGATCGCCCGCCGGTTTCCAGCAGTTGACACCTCCTGCGGGCGGTGTAGCCGTACACCGTTTTGTTAGGCAAGTGAACGAGTTGTGGAGGCGGCCCGCCCGCCGTAGAACGGAGGCATGACCAAGGATGAGCGCGCCTCCCTGCCGCCCGGGCCCGACTTCAAGTACGGCGGGTACACCGTCCGGCTGGAGGCCGAGCACGGACGCACCGGACGCTGGCGCGTCGTGGACGACGACAATTACTACGGGCTGATCGCGGCCTCCGACCCGATCAACGGCGACCCGGAGGTGCACTTCGCGGCGCACTTCCCCGGCGAGGAGGAGATTCCGCCGATGAAGATCGTCCCGTTGTGGACGCTGGCGGTCGAGTTCCTCCTCGATGCCGGGGAGGGCGAGCCGCTGTGGGGCCTGCCGGAGGACCGCACGGCGCCGCACCCCATCGTCGCGGATGCGCTGCCGGACCCGGACGAGGAGCAGGACGGGAGTGAGACCGAGAACCGGGACGAGACCTCTGGCGAGACCACGACCTCCCGCTGAAACCGCGGAGGCCCGGAACCGAACGGTTCCGGGCCTCCGTGCGTCGGGCGTCCGCTAGGCGGTCACGCCGATCGCGAAGCTGACTCCGCCCTGCTCGTCGACCTGGGCGTCGAGCACCTTGTCGTCGAGCACCTCGGCGGCCTGCGTCTCCAGGAAGATGCGGGCGCCTCCGGACTCGACCACCTGGTCCGAGACCTCGGGCTCCGGGGTGATCGCCGCCGCGAAGGCGGTGCTCTCGGGGTTGCTGCTGCTGATGCGCAGCCCCGCGGTGTCATCCGGGGACTGGTCCGTCAGGGTCTTGACGATCGTGCTGGCGTTCTCGGTGAGGGTGAGCATGTGCTCTCCTTCCGTTCGATGGGTCCAGGAGCGCCCTACGTTCCCGCGACCTCCGCTGCAGCGCAACCGGCGTGGAGGTCATTGCCAGGGAACGCTCACGCCTGCGATTCGAACGCCTTCACCAGCTCACGTCCGAACGCGTCCAGGTCGTCGGGCTTGCGCGAGGACACGATGGTGAACGGGCCGTCGTCGACCACGACCTCCTGATCCACCCAGGTCGCCCCGGCGTTGCGGTAGTCGGTCTGCAGGCTCGGCCAGCTGGTGAGCGTCCGGCCCTGCACGATCCCGGCTTCGATCATCACCCAGCCGCCGTGGCAGATCACCGCGATGGGCTTGCCGGCGTCAGCGAACGCCTTCACCAGCGAGACGGCCTCCGGGAACGTCCGCACCTGATCGCCGTTCGCGACGCCGCCCGGCAGCACCAGGGCGTCGAACTGGTCAGCGCTCGCCGCGTCGAGGGTGAGGTCGACCGGGAAGGTGTCCGCCGGGGTCAGGTGGTTGAAGGCCTGAACCTCGCCGTCCTCCTTCGAGATCAGCTTCGGGGTCCCTCCGGCCTCACTCACCGCCTTCCACGGCTGCACCAGCTCGGCCTGCTCGATGCCCTCCGGGCCCACCAGGAACGCGATCGTCTTGTCGTTCAGTGCCATGTGTGGTTCTCCTTCCAGTCCCCCCACCCGTACGCTCACGGCGCGGCAGAATGAACCCATGGCGAGCATCCCGCAGCTGACTCTCAACGACGGCAACCGCATCCCGCAGCTGGGCTTCGGCGTGTACAAGATCCCGGAGGCCGAGACGGCCGATGCGGTGCTGACGGCTCTGGAGGCGGGGTACCGCCACATCGACACCGCCGCGTTCTATGCGAACGAGCGCGGGGTCGGGGACGGTGTACGGCGCAGCGGGCTGGACCGGTCGGAGGTGTTCGTCACCAGCAAGGTGTGGTGGACCGATAACGGGTACGAGTCGACCCTCCGGTCGTTCGACGCCAGTCTGGAACGGCTCGGCTTCGACACGGTCGACCTCTTCCTCATCCACTGGCCCGCACCCCAGAGCGACCGGTACGTCGAGACCTGGCGCGCGTTGGAGCGGGTGCGCGAGGAGGGCCGGGCCCGGTCGATCGGCGTCGCCAACTTCCACACCCACCACCTGGACCGCCTGGCGGCCGAGACGGACACGGTGCCGGCCGTCAACCAGGTGGAACTGCACCCGTGGCTGCCGCAGCAGCGGGTGCGGCAATACGACGCCGCGCACGGCATCGTCACCGAGGCCTGGTCGCCGCTGGCGCGCGGCCGCATCCTCGGCGACCCCACCCTCGACCGGCTCGCCGCGAAGCACGCTGTCACGCCGGCGCAGGTCGTCATCCGCTGGCAGCTGCAGCTCGGCAATGTCGTGATCCCGAAGTCGACGTCGCCGGAGCGCATCCGCTCCAACCTCGACGTCTTCGGGTTCGAGCTCGATGGGGATGACCTGGCGGCGATCGCGGCGCTGGAGTCGGGGGAGCGGACCGGCAAGGACCCGGACGACCTCGGCTGACCCTCCGCTGAACCAAGCGACCGGAATCGTGGCAGCGGCCCGCTAGGCTCTCCCCAGCGACGGTCGGCGCGTGCACGGTGCACGTGAGGGGCCTCCCGGGGGACGCGTCGCGAGGAGTCTCGATGAAGGTCCGTCTCGCCGCCGGTGGAGCCGGGCTCGCCGTTCTCGCCGCTGCACTGCTTCCTGCTGCGCCCGCCTCCGCCGGGGTGGTGCTCCCGCTCGCACCCGTCGGCTCGATCGATACGGTCGCCGTCTCCTACGACACGGGGGGTTCCGCCCCGACGCTCCACCTCACCGGCTGGGCGGCCGACCTGAACGATCGCGGCGCCAACGGGCTCACCACTGCAGGAATCGAGTTCACCGCCGCGTCGCCGGGAGGCGCGCGCGTCTCGATCGGCTGGGCGGAGCATTCCGACTTCGCCTACCCCCGGGCCGATGTTCCTCGCGTCTACCCGGCCGCCGGCCCCAACCAGGGCTTCGACATCCACACCGGGCGGCTTCCGATGACCGGCCCGGTCAACGTCTGCGCCCGCCTCTACAACATCAACGCTCAGCCGTATACCGCGGTATTCACCTGCATCAACGTCACCGTGCCCTCTGCGCGTCCTCCGGCGGCCTCCATCAGCGGCTCGGCGGTCGCCGGCTCACCCCTGACGGTGGCGCTCGCCGCCCCGAGCGGCGGCACGGACAGCTACGCCTGGACGAGCTGGAACCCGAACGGCGGGAACCCGTCCGGGTACGTCGAGCCGATCCCCGGAGCCACCGCCGCCACGTACACCACGGCACTCGGCGACGTCGGCCGGGAGCTCCGCGCCATCGTCACCAGCCGACTTCCTGGCGTGACGATCGAGCAGCAGACGGACCCGGTGAACGTCACCTTCCCGCTCACGGACGGCTGGACCCGGGTCGCATCCAGTGACCGCTTCGCGACCTCCGTCGCGGTGTCCCAGAGCGCCTTCCCCGACTCCGCCGCGGGCGTCCCGGTCGCCTACATCGCCTCGGGCGTGACCTTCCCGGACGCGCTCTCGGCCGGTGCGGCGGCCGCCAAGCAGCACGGCACGCTGCTCCTGACCCGGCCCGGCGCGCTCGACGCCGGTGTCGCCGCTGAGCTCGTGCGGCTCCACCCGCAGAAGATCATCGTGGTGGGCGGCGTGCAGGCGATCACGGAGGACGTCGTCGCACAGCTCCGCGCCCTCCCGTTCGAGCCGGACGTGGTCCGCATCGGCGGGGCCGACCGCTTCGTCGTGTCGCGGGCGATCATCGACGACGCCTTCGGCCGGAACGTACCCGACCTCTACCTGGTGACCGGCAACGCCTTCCCCGACGCGCTCTCCGCGGCCGCCGCTGCGGCTCAGACGGGACGTCCTGTGCTGCTGGTGAACGGGTGGATGGCCGCCGCAGACGCTGCGACGGCCGACGCCCTCCACCGCTGGGGCACGACCCACGTGACCGTCGTCGGCGGGTCGGACGTCGTCACGAACGGCATCGCGTCGAGCCTCGGCGTCGCGGTCGACCGCGTCTCAGGGTCGGATCGTTTCGCGACCGCTGCCGAACTCGCCCGCACGCTCCCGCGCACCGGCGTGACGTACATGGCAAGCGGTCTGAACTTCCCGGATGCCTTGACCGCAGCGGTGCTGGCGGCAGCGCATCCCGGACCGCTCCTGCTCGCGACCGGATGGTGCGCTCCGGTGACCGCCCTGTCGGCCATGCGCGACACGGGCGTCACCCGACTGGTCGCCGTCGGCGGAGACGCGGTGCTGAGCACCGACTCCTGGTACTACGCCTGCTGAGCCCTGCGGCCGGATGCGTCACTCGCCGGACGGGTGCGCACCGACGACGTCGAGCAGCCACGCCAGCGCGAACGCCCGCTCCCGCCACGCGGCGTAGCGCCCGGACACACCGCCGTGGCCGGCGGCCATCTCGATCTTGAGCAGGGCGTCGGCCTCCACCTCGCGCAGCTTCGCCACCCACTTGGCGGGTTCGACGTAGAGGACGCGGGTGTCGTTGAGGCTCGTGATCGCGAGGATGCGCGGGTAGCGCGTGTCGTGCACGTTCTCCAGCGGTGAGTACGACTTCATGTAGTCGTAGACCTCCGGGTCGTGCAGCGGGTCGCCCCACTCGTCCCACTCGATGACCGTGAGGGGAAGCGAGGGGTCCAGGATGCTGGTCAGCGGATCTACGAAGGGCACCTCGGCGAGGATGCCGGAGAAGTCCCGCGGCGCCAGGTTGGCGACAGCGCCCATCAGCAGACCACCGGCGCTGCCGCCCTGGGCTGCCATGCGCGACGGCTCCGTCCACCCCCGGTCCACCAGGTGGCGAGCGGCCGCGACGAAGTCCGTGAACGTGTTCTTCTTGTGCAGCTTCTTGCCGTTCTCGTACCAGAGCCGCCCGAGCTCGCCGCCGCCGCGCACGTGCGCGATGGCGAAGACGACGCCGCGGTCGAGCAGGCTGAGGCGCGGGATGCTGAACGACGGGTCCATGCTCGCCTCGTACGACCCGTAGCCGTAGAGCACCAGCGGCGCCGGCTCGCCCGGCGTGACCAGGTCGTTGCGGTAGACGAGGGAGATCGGGATGCGCGCACCGTCCGGTGCGGTGGCCCACTCCCGGCGCTGCTCGAACAGCGAGGGGTCGAAGCCGCCGAGGACGGGCTGCTGCTTGCGCAGCGCCAGCTCTCCGGTGCGCACGTCGTAGTCGTACACGGTCGACGGCGTCACGAAGCTGCCGTAGCCGATGCGCAGGAACGGCTGTGTCCATTCGGGGTTGCCGGCGACGCCGACCGTGAACAGCTGCTCGTCGAAGTGCAGCTCGTGCGGGGTGTCGTCGCCGGGGTGGTCGCCGTGAGTGTCCGGAACGCGGGCGACGGCGACTCGCGTCATCCCCTCGCGTCGGTACTCGACGCTGACGAAGTCGCGGAACGCATCCACTCCATCCAGCCTCACGGCGGGGTCGTGCGGGAGCAGCACGCGGCGGGCGCCCTGCGGGTCGTCGGCGGCGACGCTGACCAGCTCGAAGTTGACGGCCTCGTGATTGTGGACGATCAGCAGCCGGTCGTGGCCGCCGACCACGGCGTGCTCGACGTCGTATTCGACGCCCTCGACGCGCGGCCACACCACCGTGAACTCCCCGGTGGGGTCGTCGGAGCGGAGCAGCCAGGCCTCGCTGGTGATGTTGGAGCCGGCCTCGATCACCAGGAACCGGCGGCTGCGAGTCAGGCCCACGCCGATCCAGAAGCGCTCGTCCGGCTCGTGGAAGACCTCGACGTCGTCGGTTCCCGGCGCATCCCCGACGCGGTGACGCCAGACGGTGTCCGGCCGCCACGACTCGTCCACGGTCGTGTAGAAGATGTACGCGCCTGTCTGGTCGAACAGCGCACCGCCCGCCGTGCCCGGGATCTCGTCCGGGAAGGAGGCGCCGTCGTCGACCAGCGAGCGGACCCGGATGGTGTAGCGCTCGTCGCCCTCGGTGTCGACCGCCCACAGCAGGCGGGTGCCGTCGGCGCTGACGTCGAAGCTGCCGAGCGCGTAGAAGTCGTGGCCCTCGGCCTCCGCGTTGTCGTCGAGCAGGATCTGCTCGCCCGGGAGGCCGCTGCGCTGGGCCTCCTCGTCGAGCGTCGGAGGGACCCAGTCGTCGGCGGAGGCGATCGGCGCACGGCAGTGGATGCCGTACTGCTTCCCCTCCACCGTGCGGGTGTAGTACCACCAGTCGCCCTCGCGCATCGGGACGCTCAGGTCGGTCTCGCGTGTGCGCGCCTTGATCTCGTCGAAGAGCTGCTCCCGCAGCACGGCCAGGTGCTCGGTGCGCGCGTTGGTGTAGGCGTTCTCCTCGTGGAGGTGGGCGACCACCGCCGGGTCGTCCTTCTCGCGCAGCCACTCGTAGTCGTCGACGTAGACGTCGCCGTGGTGGGTGCGTTCGACGGGCTTCTTCGCGGTGACCGGCGGGGTGAGCATGAGTTCAGGCTATCTGGCTCTGCTCACCCCGTCGTGGTCCGCACCAGGCGCTCAGGGGCGCAGCAGCACCTTGCCGACGCGGCCCGGCCGATCGCTCGCGGAGACGGCTGCCGCGATGTCGTCGAGCCCGTGGATGCCCGCGACCGGGAGTGTGAGGGTGCCCTCCTGGATGCGGGCGAACAGCTCCTGGAACAAGCGGTTGCGCTCGTCTGCGGGCATCTCGCGGCTGACCACGCTGCCCCAGAAGCCCTTCACCGTCGCCTGCTTGAAGATGATGTCGCCGGAGGCCAGCTCCAGCGTCGGCGACGCCATCGCGCCGAAGACGACGAGCGTCCCATTCACGGCCAGCGTCGAGAGGACGTCGCCGGCGGCGCTGCCACCGACGGAGTCGACGCCGACACGGATCGGCGCGCCGTCCGTGATGGCGGCCAGCTGCTCCCTCCAGTCGTCGCCGTCGGTGGCGATCACCCGCTCGATGCCCTGGGCGCGGAGCTCCTCGACGCCCGCGGCTCGACGGACCAGGCCGACGACGTTGACGCCGCGCGCCGCGCCGAGCTGGGCGACCATGCGGCCGACCGCGCCGTTGGCGGCGTTCTGGATGAGCCACTCGCCCTCGGCCAGATCGAGGGACTCGAGGAGGCTGATCGCGCTGAACGGCATCGCGACCAGCTGGGCGGCTGCCTCGTCGGGCAGCGCATCCGGGACCGGGATGAGACCGCCGGCGCGGGCGACGAAGTACTCGGCCCACACGCCGAACGTGCCGCCGGTGACGACCCGCTGACCGACCGTGAGCGTGTCGACGCCCTCGCCGAGGGCATCCACGACACCGAGCGCCTCGGTGCCGGCCTGCGCGGGCAGTTCCGGCTTGAAACCGTACGTGCCGCGTACGGTCCACAGGTCGTGGTTGTGGATGGGTGACAGCAGCAGCCGGAGGCGCACCTCGCCAGGCCCGGGCTCGGGGAGCGGACGCTCTTCGACGGCGAGGACCTCGGCCGGGTCGCCGAAGTCGCGATGGATCAGAGCTTTCATGGGTCAGTCCTCCGAGACCGTGATGGTGACGTCGATGTTCCCACGCGTCGCGTTGGAGTAGGGGCACACCTGGTGGGCGGCGTCGGCGAGGGCCTGCGCCTGCTCCGCCTCGACACCCGGAAGGACCACCTCCAGGAGCACCGCGAGCTGGTAGCCGCCGTCGCCGTTCGGACCGATCTCGACCCGGCCGCCCACCGACGAGCCGTCGAGCTTCACCTTCTGGCCGCGGGCGACCGCCTGCAGCGCCGAATGGAAGCACGCCGCGAATCCCGCGGCGAACAGCTGCTCCGGGTTCGTGCCGGCGCCCGACCCTCCCATCTCCTTCGGGATGGCGAGATCGAGGGCGAAGGAGCCGTCGCTGGTGGCGACGCGGCCGTCACGGCCCGCTCCGGTCGACAGGGCTTCAGCGGTGTAGAGCGTGTTCATCAGTGCCTTTCGGTGTTCAGTTCTTCGCGGGGACGGTCTGCTGCGCTGCGGTCTGCTGCGCTGCGGTCTGCTGCGCCGCGGCGCGCATGGTCTCCGTGATGTTGTGCAGTGTGTCGATGAGCGCCATGGCGGCCTGCTGGTCGGGCAGGCCGGTGCCCGCCGCGATCCGGGCCGGGATGTGCGCGAGCTGCGGACGCAGCTCCCGCCCGCGCTCGCCGATCGTGACGGTCACGACCCTCTCGTCGCTCTCGCGGCGCTCGCGCCGGACCAGCCCGGACTGCTCCATGCGGCGCAGGAGCGGGGACAGCGTCCCGGAGTCGAGCTGCAGGTGCTCGCCGAGCGAGCCGACGCTCTGGTCGCCCTCCACCCACAGGGTGATGAGCACCAAATACTGCGGATACGTCAACCCCCACGGCTCGAGCAGGGCGCGGTACGCCTGCGTCGTGGCGCGCGTGGCGGCGTAGAGCGAGAAGCACACCATCTCATCGGTCACGGGCATACTCCGATGGTTGCACACAACTAAATTGTGCGCAACCTACTGTCTGTATCCGATCTCGTCGAGGTGCACCTTGTTGCGCACTCCGACGGCGTGTCGACCGCAACGAGGTGCCCCTCGACGAGAGGGGGGACCGGGGAGGAGGTGGGGACCCGCGGCGGGGACGGGTCAGGAGGAGGAGGGGGAGGCGAGGGTGCGGGCGACCGTGTGGAGGGCGGCACCGATGCGGTCGAGGTCGACCGGCTCTGCGAGGCTTCCGCGAGCCCGGCGGATGGTGGTGCGGAGGTGGTCGTCATGGGGGCGGTTGTCGCCGGCGGCGGAGGTGGAGCAGGACTGGGCGAGGTGGGTGTCGAGGGCGGCGGGAAGGGCGCCGGCCGCCTCGATGCAGTCGATGGGGAGGGTCGCGCGGCCGGTGGGCACGGGACGTGCGCGATGCAGCAGGCGGGTCGCCCGGTGGGCCGGAGCCAGCTCCTCCAGGCGTACGGCGGAAGTGCGGAATGCCGCGAGGGCGGCGGTCCGTCGCTCAGCGTCGTCCGGCTCGGAATCGACGACCGCCGCGAGCGCGACGAGCAGCTCCGACAGTCTCCGCCGGAGCACGTCGATGCTCCGGACGGGCAGGATGAACCAGCTGGCCGCGATGCTGAGCGCGGCTCCCACGACGATCGCCAGCATCCGCTCGGCGAGCATCCCCACCTCCCCGGTCAGCGCCGCCGTCCCCGTGAGCTGCTGCAGCAGGGAGAGCACCAGCGTCACCGTGAGCGCCCAGAACGCGTAGCTGTAGGTGCGGAGCCAGGTCCCGGCGAAGAGGGCGACGAAGATCACCGCGACTCCGGCGAACCCGGAGGCGTGCGGAGCCGCCGCCGTCAGCGCGACCGCACCGAGCGTCCCGGCCAGGGCGCCCAGGATGCGCAGCGCGCTCCTGTGCAGAACGTCGGCGCGCCCCCGGTTCCCCGAACAGACGAGGAACGCCGTCAGCACCACCCACATGGCGTGCTCGGGAAAGACGATCCAGCCGACCACGAAGGCCGCTGCGAGGGCGGAGGCCATCTGCAGCGCCATCCGCGTGCTCGCGGGGAGCCGGCGGCGCGCCGCGGCCCCACCGGCGCCCGCAGGGCGCGTCGGAGGCGACCCGTCGGCGTTCGCCGGGAGCGGGCGGCGTGGGGCCGCAGCCGGTGCGATCGCGTCCGTCGTGGCCGGCGTCCGGTCCGGAAGGAGCAGCAGCACCTCGCGGCCGACGGCGACCCAGGCCGTCGCCACTACACCGGACAGCAGGACGAGCGCGGCCGTCACCCACGGCTGCACGCCGGATTGTGGCTGGATGGGCGCGATCAGCATCGCCGTGAACGGCAGCGCGACGAGGCGGCCCAGCCGCGACAGTCGCGGACCGAACCGCCGCAGCCAGATCGGGATGCTCATCCCGGCGACGAAGAGAGCCGCCCCGACCGGCGGCGCCGTGACCAGCAGCAAGCCGACCACCCCGGCGAGGAGGCCGACGACAGGAAGCGCGACGGCCGACCGCGCGAACTCCGCCCGCGAGGCGAACGTGCGCCGTCCGAGGCTGAGCGCCACGACCGTCGCCAGAACGGCGGCGCTGCTGGTTCCGCTTCCCGCGCCGCCCTCCAGGACCGACCCGAGCCACCACACCGTCGCGCAGGCCCCCGCCGCCGCGGCCGTGACCACGAGCGCCGTCGCGCCGTCCGCCAGGTACGCGCCGGCCCGCCGTGTGCTCACCGCCACATCCTCCCACCGCCGCCGGCCCGCCGCCGCCGGCTCGCCGCCGCCACGCGCCGGCCACCGGGCGCCGCCCCACGCACGAACGAGTGGTCCCGACACGCCGTTACCCGTGGTGCCGTAATGGCATGTCGCGACCACCAGTTGCCGATACGACGATCCATGGGATGCGTCAGGGCGCGGCAGTGCACGCAAGCGGGCACGCGCGGGTCAGCGCGCGGCGTCGAACGCGAGCAGGGCGGCGCCGGTGCGGCCCGCGTCGCCGCCGAGCGCGCTGCGCACGACGGCCGGCCGCTCGCGCCACGCGAGGCCGGCGGACATGCGGTCACCCAGCGGTCCGAACAGCGCATCGCCGGCGTGCGACACCCCGCCGCCGAGCACGATCAGCCCGGGGTCGAGCAGCAGGGTCAGGATGTTGAGGCCTTGGGCGAGGACGTCCAGCGCCTCCGACCAGATGCGGTCGGCGAGCGGGTCCGTCCCGAGCCGGTCGACGATGCGCCGGGTGCTGAGCGCCTCGCCGCCCGCCGCACGGTAGCGCCGGGCCACGCCGGCGCCCGACATGTACACCTCGAGGCACCCGCGCTGACCGCAGGTGCACGGCTCGCCTCCGGGGACGACCGGAATGTGCCCGAACTCGCCGGCGGCGCCGGTCGCGCCGGTCACAGCGCCGCCGGACGAGACCAGCGCGGCTGCGACGCCGGTTCCGATGGGCACCAGGGCGAAGTCGCCGAAGCCGCGAGCCGCGCCGCTGTTCCGCTCAGCGAGACCGGCGGCGCGCACATCGTGCCCGACGGCGACCGGGAGGCGGAGCTCCGAACGCAGGATGTCGAGCAGCGGCACATCCCGCCAGCCCAGGTTGGAGGCGTAGTGCACGATCCCGCGCTGCTCGTCGAGCATGCCCGGTGTCGCAACACCCGCACCGACCACGTCGTGGCCGTCGTCGGCCGCCGTGCGCCGCAGGTCGGCGAGCATCGCGACGAGAGCAGTGAGGATGCCGTCGGCCGGGGTCGCCAGCGTCGACTCGGACACCGTCGCGCCGTCCTCGGTGACGACGGCGCCTTTCATCGCGGTCCCGCCGAGGTCGACGGCGAGGACCACCGGGAGTGCGCTCATGCGCCGCGCTCCGTGTCGGCCGCATCGACGGCAACCTCACCGCCACCCGCAGCAGCAGCAGCAATCGCAGCAGCCCCAGCACCTGCCGCACCCGCAGCACCCGCACCGCCACCCGCAGCCTCCACCACCGCCCGCACGACCCGGCCCGACGTGACCTCCCGTTGGCCCCGGTCGTACGCCGTCGGCGCCGCGGCACCGACCGTCGCGACCGGTTCCTGCGCGCGCAGGTGCACCTCCCGAACGCCCGTCCGCGACACGACCTCGCCGACGTTCGCCGGGCGGACCCCGCCACCGGCGAGCACCGTGATCCGCCCGCCCGCCTGCTGCACCAATCGGGCCAGCTCGTCCGCGCCCTCCAGGGCCGTCGGCGCCCCCGCGGAGGTGAGCACCCGAGCAACTCCCAGGGCCACCAGCTGCTCGAGCCCCTCGGACCGGTCCGCGAGCTGGTCGAACGCCTTGTGGAACGTCACTGGAGCATCGCCGCAGGCCGCGACCAGTCGCCGGGTGGCATTCACGTTGATCCGTCCGTCCGCGCGCAGCGCCCCGATGACGAACCCGAGGACGACCCCCGACGGGTTCGGGAGGGAGCGCAGCGAGTGGATGTCGTCCACCATCACCTGCAGTTCCTCCTCGTCGTACACGAAGTCGCCCGGCCGCTGCCGGATGAGGACCTGGATGCCGATCCGCGTCGCCGCTCGCAGCGCCCCCGCGACTGTGCCGACCGACGGAGTGATCCCTCCTTCGCCGAGCGCAGCGCACAGCTCGACCCGATCCGCCCCGGCCTCCTCCGCGGTGCGAACGCCGGAGAGGTCATCCAGGCAGATCTCGACGACGGTCACGCGAGGCGCTCCAGCCCGAGGTTCAGGTCCGTGCCGAGCTCGATCGCCCCGACGGGCACGCCGCCGCCGAGCACCGGAAGGTCGATGAGGCTGCGGGCGTCCCCGATCGGCGTGCCGAGCGCTTCGAGGACCCGCAGCGCGATCAGGGTCGTCGCCCGCGGACTCCCGTCGACGATCTTCATGGCCACAGCCGTCCCATCCGCGGCGGCAACGCCGATCACGCCCTCGGCGCCGCCCTTCGCGAGCGCTCCGGGGACGGTCTCCATCAGGGTCGTGTTCTGGTGGCCCGAGCCGCCGACGTAGTAGGGATGCGAGCGCATCGCATCCGCCACCGCGCGCTCCGGCGTGCCCTGCGCAGCCTGCACCAGACGGCCGAAGGCGCGGGCGATCCCGCGCACGCTCGTGCCGAACAGCGGAGCGCCGCAGCCGTCGATCGCGTCGTGCCCGACCGGGACGCCGGTCAGCTCGGCCATGGTGGCGCGGATGTGCCGCTGCAGCGGGTGCGCCGGGTCGAGGTAACCCGCCGTCGGCCAGCCGTTCGTCGCGGCGGCGAGAAGCATCGCGGCGTGCTTGCCCGAGCAGTTCATGCGGACGCGCGAGCGCCCTTCGCCGTCGCGCAGCATCCGCTCGAACGTCGCCTCGTCCTCCGGCCGGTCGACCGGGCAGCCGAGTGCCTCGTCGTCGACTCCTGCGCGGGTCAGCAGCTCGCGGACCAGGCGCACGTGCTCGTCCTCTCCGGTGTGGCTTCCGGCGGCGATCGCCAGCGACGGGCCGGCCAGCGGCGCCCCGGCAGTGAGGCAGCCGAGAGCCTGCAACGGCTTGACGGTGCTGCGGGGCAGCACGATGGCATCCGGGTCGCCGAGCTCGATCAGCGGCTCGCCTGCGGGGTCGAGTGCGACCAGGCTCCCGAAGTGCCGACTCTCGATCAGGCCGGATCGGCGCACCGCCGCGAGCTCGGCGAGCGCGGGCGCGGCCGCGCGGCCGGTCGACGACGGGAGGGAGGCGGTGGGCGCGGCGCTAGACATGGTCGCCTTTCGGGGTGTGTGCGGTCGAGGAGTCTGCGCCCGTCCCGTCTTCGTGCTCGACGGCGGCGACCACCGGGAGGGAGGGCAGCACCGGCTGGAGAGTCGGCCGTCGGCGGGAGCCCCGCTGCAGCCGCGAGGCGAAGGCGGACAGGCTCCCGTTCACGATCAGGTAGATCACCGTGACGGCGACGTAGGTCGGGATGAGCAGGTGCAGGTACGAGGCCAGCACCTGTCCGCGGTAGAGCAGCTCGGTGAAGGCGACGATGTAGCCGAGGGACGTGTCCTTCAGGAGGCTGACGAACTGGGTGACCAGCGACGGCGTCACGTTCCGGAAGGCCTGCGGGAGGACGACGTACGTCATCGCCTGCACGGGCCGCATCCCGAGGCTGAGGGCAGCCTCCTTCTGGCCGCGCGGGAGGCTGAGGATGCCCGCGCGGATGATCTCGGCGAAGACGGCCGCGTTGGCGATGGTCAGCGGGACGACCAGCTTCCACAGGGTCGGCAGGTTGATCCCGATCTGCGGCAGGCCGAACAACATGAGGTAGATGACGAGCAGCACCGGGACGGTCCGGGCGATCTCGATGTAAAGCCCGCACAGGAACCGCACCCATTTCACCTGGCTCACCCGGCCGAGGGCGAGCAGCACGCCGAGCACGGCGCCCAGGACCGCGACGATGGCGGCGGCCTCCAGCGTGCCGAGCAGTCCGACGAGCAGGTACTGCCAGATCGGCCATTCGGTGAAGGGGGCCCAGCGCTCGGGCGCCAGCTGGCCGTGCGAGGCGAATTGCCAGAGACCGAGGCCGACGATCACGGCGAACACGAGCACGCTGGCGATCGAGCCGATCAGGATGTTCCTACGCCCGCGCGGGCCGGGCACGTCGTAGATGAAGGCGGCGTCATAGCCGCGGGAGGAACGCCGCGAGGAGCGTCGGCTGCGCACCGGAGCCGGCCGGTCGGGGATGAGCTGCGCGGTCATCGGGCGATCGCCACCTTCCGCTCGACCCAGCCCGCGGCGAGGCCGATGGCGAGGGCGATGGCCATGTAGAGGAGTCCGGCGCTGGAGAAGATCAGGATGGGCTGCGCCGCGACGAGGTTGACCTTGTTGACGGCCGCGGTGAGCTCGACCACTCCGACCGCGGCGGCGAGCGCGGTGTTCATCGCCAGCGCGATCATCACGTTGCCGATCGGTTGGACGACCGCCCGCAGCGCCTGCGGGATGACGACGTACCGCAGCGACTGCCACAGGGTGAGCCCGAGGGCGCGCGACGCCTCGACCTGTCCGACAGGGACGGTGTTGACGCCCGAGCGGACCGCCTCGGCGACGTAGGCCGCCTCGTAGACCGTGAGCACGATGATCGCGGTCGGCGTGAGGGGGAGCAGGATGCCCGCGTCCGGCAGCGCGAACACCGCGAGCAGGAGGAGCGCCAGCAGCGGCACATTGATGAAGAACTGGACGTAGAGGAAGGCCGCGGCCCGCAGCACCGGAATCGGGCTGACGCGGGCGATCGTCACCAGCACGCCGAGCACGATGGACCCGACGCCGGCCACGACGGCCATCAGCAGGGTCGTGCCGAGCGCCTGGACCAACGGTCCCAGGTTGTCGATCAGGGGGTTCATCGTTCTCTCGTCCGACAGTCCGGATGGTGGGGGTGGAAAGGCCGGATGCGCGCGGGCGTGGGGGCCGCCTCCACGCGCATCCGGCCGGTCTGGTTCAGGAGCCGGGGACGGACCCGATCTCCGGAGGCGTGGGAACGGACGAGTCGGTCACGGTGCCGAGCGTGGTCTTCCACGCCTTGCCCCACTGGCCGCCCTTCTGGATGGTCTTCAGCCAGTCGTTGACGAACTTCTTGAAGTCGTCGTCGCCGTGCTTGAGGCCGATGCCGTAGGGCTCCTTCGTGAAGGGCTGGCCGACGACCTTGATCTGCTTCTCGCTGGCGGCGTCGCTGGCGAGCAGGGTGTAGTCCTGCACGTAGGCGTCGCCGCGGCCCTGGATGAGCGCCTGCACGGCGGCCGGGTCCGTCCCGAACGCGGTGATGGTCGCCTTCGGGGCGATCTTCGGGACCTCGGTGACGGCCGGCGTGTTGGCGCCGACGATCACGGTCTTGCCGTCGAGGTCCTTGTAGCTCTTGATGTCCTTGTTGTCGCTCTTCACGGCGACGGACAGGCCGGACTCGAAGTAGGGACCGGCGAAGTCGACCTGCTTGGCGCGCTCCTCGGTGATCGTGTACGTGTTGAAGACCACGTCGACCGTGTCGTTCTGCAGCATGGCCTCGCGGGTCTCGGAGGCCGGCGGCACGATCTCCACGTTCGGCTTGCCGATGATGTAGGTGGCGAGCAGCTTGGCGAGCTCGGCGTCGAAGCCGTTCACCTGAGAGGGGTCGGTCGGGTCCTGCTGCGACAGCAGCGGGGCGTCGAGCGCCTCGGCGACGATGAGCTTGCCGCGCTTCTTGATCTTCTCCATGGTCGAGCCGGAGAGGATGAGGTCGGACTTCGCCACCGGGGCGCCGGCGAGGACGGAGTCTCCGGACGCGGTGGAGCTGGCGTCGCTGCCGGGCAGTGCCGTGTTTCCGGAGCAGGCGGTGACGGCGAGCGTCACGGCCGCGAGCAGGACGCCGGCGACGGCGCTCTTCCTGCGGAGGCTGCGGGTCATGGGATGCATCCTTTTCTGATCTGGACGGGGTGTGATGTGTGGAGCAGGTGGTGCGCGGCCTTGTGCGGTCGGGTTGTCAGTGCGACAGCACGGAGGCCAGGAACGACTGCGCTCGCGCGGTGGCGGGCGAGTCGAAGAACTGTGCGGGCGGGGCCTGCTCGACGATCTGGCCGCGGTCCATGAAGACGACGCGGTCGGCGGCCCGTCGGGCGAATCCCATCTCGTGGGTGACGACGATCATGGTCATGCCCTCCTTGGCGAGCGAGGTCATCACGTCGAGCACCTCTCCCACCATTTCGGGGTCGAGCGCGCTGGTGGGCTCGTCGAAGAGCATGACCTTGGGCTGCATCGCCAGGGCGCGGGCGATCGCGGCGCGCTGCTGCTGCCCGCCGGAGAGCTGGGCCGGGTGGCTGTCGGCCTTCTCGGCGATGCCGACGCGGTCGAGGAGCTGCATCGCCTGCTCGCGGGCCGCATCCTTGCTCAGCTTGCGGACCTTGAGCGGGGCGAGCGTGACGTTCTCGAGGATCGTCCGGTGCGCGAACAGGTTGAAGGACTGGAACACCATCCCGACCTCGGCGCGGAGCTTCGCGAGCGGGGCACCCTCCTCGGGGAGGAGCTCGCCGTCGACCCGGATCTCGCCGGAGTCGATGGTCTCCAGTCGATTGATGGAGCGGCAGAGCGTCGACTTGCCGGATCCGGACGGGCCGACCACCACGACGACCTCGCGCTCGGCGACGTCGAGGTCGATGTTCTGCAGCACGTGGAGGTCACCGAAGTGCTTGTCGACGGCGCGCAGACTCACCATCGGCCGTGCGTCCGTTGCTGTCATCGCTTTCCTTGCATCGTCGTCGGGCAGGTTTCGACGAGCGTACTAAGTACCGGGCGATAACCGCAATATCGAATTTAGTTAATGCGAAATCGAACGAAGTCGGTACAGTATTCTCAACGCAGTGCGGAGTCCACGGGGGCGCCGCCCGAGGGGACGCGACGATGACGAGCACGATCGAGGGCACACCGGTCCAGGCCGGACCCGGTACGCCGGGCGGCATCCTCGACCTCGTGCGGTCCGGCCGCTCGCGCTCGCGAGCGGAGCTCGCCCGCAGCACCGGCCTCTCGCCCTCGACGGTGTCGCAGCGCGTCGACGCGCTGATCTCCGCCGGGTACCTCCGCGAGGCGGGCGCGGGCATCTCTCACGGCGGGCGCCGGCCGCGCGCCCTCGAAGTGGATGCGTCGACCGGCGTCGTCTGCGCCGCCGATCTCGGCTCCCACCACGCCACCTTCGGGCTGATCGACCTCAGCGGACGGGTGCTCGTCTCACACACCGAGCGCATGGACATCTCCGCGGGGCCCGCGTCGGTCCTGGGCTGGATCGCCGAGGTCGGGCGCGAGCTGACCGCTGCGCACGCCGCCCCCGGTCAGGAGCTGCGCGGCTTCGGCATCGGGCTCCCCGGTCCGGTCGACTCCACCACGGGTCGCATGGTGTCGCCGTCCCGCATGCCGGGCTGGAACGGCATCGACGTCGCCGCCGAGCTGACCGCGATCAGCGGCCTCCCCGCCGCCGCCGACAACGACGCCAACCTGATGGCGCTCGGCGAGTACGACACGCTCGGCGGGGACGTCCGCGAGCTCGTCTTCGTCAAGGCGGGATCGAGCATCGGCTGCGGGATCGTCGCCTTCGGCGGCGTCTACCACGGCCACCACGGCATGGCGGGGGACATCAGCCACGTCACCGTCCCCGGCGCTCGTGATGTGCTCTGCTCCTGCGGCCGCATCGGCTGCCTGGATGCGGTGGCGGGGGGAGCGGCGATCGTGCAGGCCCTGCGCGCCTCCGGGGTCGACATCGGAGACACACGCGAGGTGCTCGCCCTGGCGCGCGACGCGCACCCCCGTGCCACGCAGGAGTTGCGGGAGGCGGGCCTCCGCACCGGAGGCGTCCTCGCCACGATCATGAACTTCTTCAACCCGCAGCGGCTGGTGCTGGGCGGCATCCTGGGGGAGGCGGAGGCGTTCGTGGCGGGGGTGCGGTCCGCCATCTACTCGGACTGCCTCCCGATGATCACGGACCAGCTCGACATCGCGGTCAGCGTCGCGAAAGAGAACGCCGGCATCCGCGGCGCCGGCCGGCTCATCCTGGACACCCTGTTCGACCCCGCGCGGGTCGACCTCGTCGTGCGATGACCGGCGCGAGTGGGCCGCCGGCGGCCGCGCCGCACACCGTCGGAACGCACTCGGTCGGGCCGCACGGCGCCGCGATCGTCGGCGCCGGCCGGATGGGCCGCGCCCACGCGGCCGCCTGGGCGCGCATCGGCGTTCCGGTCCGCTGGGCCGTCTCGCCGCGTCGCCGGCCGGAGCTGCCCGACGCGCCGGACGCCCGCTGGGCCACCAGCCTGGAGGAGGCGCTCGCCGACCCGGCGGTGACGATCGTGTCGATCTGCACGCCGACCCCCTCGCACGCCGACCTCGCCAGGCAGGCCCTCGCAGCCGGCCGCAACGTACTGCTCGAGAAGCCGATCGCGTTGACGATGGAGGACGCCGCCCGCGTGGCCGAGGCGGCCTCCCGTGCGCCCGGCGTGCTCATGGTCGCCCACGTCGTGCGGTTCTTCCCCGGCTACGCGGCGCTCGCCTCCCGCGTCGCGGCCGGTTCGGTCGGCCGCCCGCGCGTCGTCCGCGCGTCGCGCATCTCGGACGCACCGGTCGGTTACGACTGGCTCGCCGACGAGGAGCGGTCCGGCGGCATGCTCGTCGACTTCGCCATCCACGACATCGACCAGGCCGTCGCGTACCTCGGACGCCCGGTGGCCGTGACGAGCGTGCCCCTGCCGGGCGACGCGTTCGGCACGCCGGTCGCGACCACGATCGAGTTCGCCGATGGTGGCGTCGCCCAGCTGCTCAGCGCCTCCGACCTGCCGGCCGATCAGCCGTTCCGGACCGCCCTGGAGGTGCTCGGCGACACCGGCTTCGATGCGGCAGAGCCAGACGCGGGGGACGCATTCGCCGAGCAGGCGCGGTACTTCCTCCAGTGCGTCGAGGAGGGCGTGCCGCCGGACCGCGCACCCGTCGCCTCAGCGGTGGAGGCCCTGCGGGTCGCGCTCGCCGCCCGGCAGTCGGCGCGGACGGGACGCCGGGTCGAGCTGTCGGACTGACCGACCAGCCGGGCCCAGGTAGGGTGGGCGCGTGAGCGACAAGTGGTGGCAGTCGGCGGTCGTCTATCAGGTCTACCCGCGGAGCTTCGCGGACAGCGACGGCGACGGCATCGGCGACCTGCGGGGCGTCATCGAGCACCTCGACTACCTGAAGACGCTCGGCGTCGACGTGGTCTGGCTCTCGCCGATCTACGCGTCCCCGCACGACGACAACGGCTACGACATCAGCGACTACCGCGCCATCGACCCGCTGTTCGGCACCTTCGAGGACTTCGACGAGCTGCTGGAGGGACTGCACGCCCGCGGCATGAAGCTCGTGATGGACCTCGTCGTCAACCACACCTCCGACGAGCACCCGTGGTTCATCGAGTCGGCCTCCTCGACCGACAACCCGAAACGGGACTGGTACTGGTGGCGGCCCGCTCGCGACGGCAGGCAGCCGGGCGAGCAGGGAGCCGAGCCGAACAACTGGGGCTCGTTCTTCTCCGGCCCTGCCTGGCAGCTCGACCCGCAGACCGGCGAGTACTACCTGCACCTGTTCTCGCGGAAGCAGCCCGACCTCAACTGGGAGAACCCGGAGGTGCGGGAGGCCGTCTACGACATGATGAACTGGTGGCTGGACCGCGGGGTCGACGGCTTCCGGATGGACGTCATCAACTTCATCTCCAAGGTCACCGACCTGCCCGACGGCGAGGTTCCGCCGGGGGCCCTCTTCGGCGACGCGTACCCGTACTACGGGCAGGGGCCGCGCATCCACGAGTTCCTGCACGAGATGCACCAGCGGGTGTTCGCCGGTCGCGGCGACCGGTACCTCACTGTCGGCGAGATGCCCGGCGTCGACATCGAGCAGGCGCAGCGGTTCACCGACCCCCGGAGCCGCGAGCTCGACATGGTCTTCCAGTTCGAGCACGTCGACCTGGATCACGGACCGGGCGGGAAGTGGGACCACCGGCCCGCCACCGTTCTCGACCTCAAGCGGAACCTGAGCAGGTGGCAGGAGGGGCTGGCCGACGTCGGCTGGAACAGCCTGTACTGGAACAACCACGACCAGCCGCGCGTGGTCAGCCGCTTCGGCGACGACGGCGAGCACCGGGTCGCGTCCGCCAAAGCGCTGGGCACCGTCCTCCACCTGATGCGCGGCACGCCCTACGTCTACCAGGGCGAGGAGCTCGGGATGACGAACGTGCCGTTCGCCTCGATCGACGACTTCCGTGACATCGAGACGCTGAACCACTACGCCGAGGCGGTGGACATCCTGGGGGAGCCCTCCGACGAGGTCCTGGTCGCGCTGCGCCGGACCAGCCGCGATAACGCGCGGACGCCGATGCAGTGGACCGCAGGTCCCAATGCCGGCTTCACCGCCGGGACGCCGTGGATCACGGTCAACCCGAATGCCGCCGAGATCAATGCGGAGGCGGAGGTCGCCGACCCCGGCTCGGTGTTCGCCCACTACCGCGCGCTGATCGACCTGCGCCACCGGTCGCGGGTCGTGGCTACGGGGGACTACGAGCTCGTGCTGGCCGAGCATCCGCAGATCTTCGCGTACACGCGGTCGTTGGACGGGGAGGCTCTGCTGGTGCTGGCGAACCTGAGCGGGTCGGACGCGACGTACGATCCGGCCGACCTGCCGGCGTGGGCCGGTGGCGACGCCGACGTGGTGCTCACTAACCTCGGTGGCGGCAGCGCTGACCCCGTTTCCGGGGTGCTGCGGCCGTGGGAGGCCGTGGTGCTGGCGCGCCGCTGAGGTCCGTCTCTCCCGATCCCCGAGTGTTCCGTGGTTGCGCGAGCCGTCTCACGGGTGTGGGATGGGCGGCAGCGGACGGGAGGCCTCATGGGCGAGTATGTGGCGCGGGCGGAGATCGACGTGCGGGCTCCCCGGCGCGCCGTGTGGCGGGTGCTCACCTCCAACGGAGCGCGGCCGGAGATCATGTTCGGTGCCGAGGTCGTGTCCGACTGGCGGCTCGGCTCACAGATCGTCTGGCGCGGCGAATGGCAGGGCACGAGCTTCGAGGACCACGGCCGGGTGATCGAGCTGGAAGACCGCCAGGAGCCCTGGCGGATCGTCCTCACGCACTTCAGCCCGCTGAGTGGGCTCGCCGACGAGCCGGAGAACTACCACACGCTCCGGTTCGAGCTGGATGAGCTGCCCGACGGGACGCGCGTCACGCTCGACCAGGACAACAACCCGACGCGCGAGGCGGCGGAGCATTCCCGCGAGAACTGGCTGCGGATGCTCGAGGGCGTGAAGACCGTGGCCGAGCGGGAGGCCCGGTAGCTCAGTCCTGCGAGTCGGGGAACGCCTCGCGCAGGAACGCCCCGAGGAACAGGTCGAAGGCCTGCACGGTACCGGTCCGGTCGCCGCTGATGAGGAAACCGAAGTGGAGGCCGGCGGCCGAGTCGACGAGCCAGTGCGCGAGGACGCCTGCTCGGCGCGTCTCGATGCCCTGCTTCTTGAGCCAGGTCTTGACCGTGCCGCGCCACTCGGTGAACGAGGTGGTGACGCGTTTGCCGATGTCCGGGTCGATGGGCTCGAGGGCTCCGGCTTCGAACTGGAGGCGGAGAGCGGTCCGGTTGTTCTCGCGGAGGGAGTGGCGGAAGGCCTCCTTGTACCAGTCGCGGAACTGGTCTCGGTCGAAGGCGGTGACGTCGACGCCGGTCAGGGACTCGGACTGCTGGCGCACACCCTCTTCGAGGATGGCGTCGATCATCTCCTGCCGGGACCCGAAGTGGTAGACGAACGAGTACGTGCTGACGCCCAGAGCGCTCGCCAGACTGCGGAAGGTCATGCGTGAGAGCGGCTCGGTCGCAACGTGGTCCATGATGCGGCCGAGGAGCTCCGGCTTGCGATTCGGATCTGGAGTGCGTCCCACGCGATAACACTAGTCCGAATATCACACCGGATGGCTAGGCACCTCGGCCGCAAATGGCCCGAAATGTTGCCTCCCGATCGCGCTACGGCTTGCCGGGCGGGTTGGGCCCTGTTCCCTTGCCGTTGCCCGGGGCCGCGGGCGCTGCCGGCGCGGCGGGCGCAGCCGGTGCCGCGGGCGGCTTCGGCGCGACGGGCGCTGTCGTGTACTTGCCGTTCGGCGCGGGGAAGGCCGCGCCACCGTAGGCCCCGTTCAGAGCCGTGATGATGCGCTTCGCGATCGAGAACTTGACGTTGCCGCCGCCGACGCCCTGGAAATTGACGCTGCGGAGCGCGACGCCTCCCACGACATTGCCGACCCACGTCGCCTGGGCGACCTTGGTGGTGGAGGTCACCAGCCAGTTCTCGACGGAGTTGTCGGTGGTCCCCGTCTTGCCGAAGATCGGGATGCCGTCACCCGGGTTCGCGGACGCCGCGGTGCCGCCTCCGCGGAGCACGCCCTGCAGCGCGTAGATGGCTGCGGCGGCGACCTGCGGGTCGATCGGATGCGTCGAGCACTGCGACTTCGGAACCGCGTGCTCGGTGCCGTCGGCGTTCACGATCTTGTCGATCGCCACCGGGCTGCAGGCGACGCCGTTGTTGGCGAGGCCCGCGTAAGCGGTCGCCATCGTGATCGGCGCGATGTAGTTCGTGCCGAGAACGGAGGACGGGTTCGCCATGTACGGGTTCGCCTGCTCATCGGCGCCGTGTACGAGCAGGTCCTGGGCCCGCTCCTTGATGCCGCAGAGGTCGAGCTGGGTGGCCATCTTGGCGAAGATGGTGTTGATCGACTGGGCCGTTGCGTTCATCACCGTCGTGGCGGTCACCGACTCGCCTTCGTCGTTGGAGACCGGCCAGGGCGCGCCGCCGATGTCGTTGCAGGGATCGCTCTCGTGGAACGCGGTCTGCGGGAACAGGTGCTGGGTCCCGTTGACCGACTGGTACAGCGAGTGGCCCTCCTGCAGCCACTCGAGGAGGTCGAAGACCTTGTACGCCGAACCGGTCTGGAAGCCCTCAGAACCGCCGTAGTCGTAATCGGTGTTGTAGTTCACCGCCGTCGTCCCGGGAGCGGGTGACGCCGTATTGTCGTACGACTTGTTCTGCACCATGGTGACCACGCGTCCCGTTCCGACCTCGACGGAGACGTTCGACGACCCGACGTCGAGCCGCGGGTCGGTCGGCGGGATGTACGCGCTCACCGCTGCCTGCGCCTGGTTCTGGAGGTCGAGGTTGAGGGTCGTGTAGATCTTCAAGCCGCCGCGGGTGAGGAAGTTGGAGCGGTCGTCCTCGGTCTTGCCGAAGATCGGGTCCTGCTCGATCACCCGCTCGACGTAGTCGCAGAAGTAGGCGGCGTTGTACTGCTGCGCGGTCATGCAGCCGTTCTGCGTGGGGGTGATCTTCGGCTCCACCTTGGTGGCACGCGCGGCGTCGTGCTCCTCGGCGGTGATCTTGCCGTTGGCGAGCATCCGGTCGAGCACGTAGTTGCGCCGGTCGAGGGTCTCTTTGTACCCGTTCGCCGCGCCGTTCTCTTTGCTGTCCGGCTGATCGATCCGGAGGTTGTCCGGGTTGTTCAGGATGGCGATGAGCGTCGCCGCCTGCTGCACGTTGACATCCTTCGCCGAGACGCCGAAGTAGTACTCCGCCGCCGACTGCACGCCGTAGACGCGGCCGCCGAAGAGCGCGATGTTCAGGTAGCTCTGCAGGATGTCGTTCTTCGAGTACTCCTTCTCGAGGCCGATCGCGTAACGCATCTCCTTGAGCTTGCGCGACGGGTCGACCTTGGTGGCGTCGTCGTAGCAGGCCTCGTAGGCCGTCAGCTGCTTCTTCTGAACTGCGGCCGTGGCCGTCGGGTCGGGCTGCTTGTTCTCGCAGCGCTGCACGAGGATGTTCTTGACGTACTGCTGGGTGATCGACGAGCCGCCCTGCACCGACTTGTGCAGAGCCGTGAGCACCGCGCCGCGGAGCGTGCCGGTGACATCGACGCCGCCGTGCTCGTAGAAGCGGGGGTCCTCCGTGGCGATCGCCGCGTCCTTCAGGTTCTGCGAGATGCCGTCCCAGCCGACCTCGATGCGGTTCTGGGAGTAGAAGGTCGCGATCGGGACCTGCTGACCGTTGCTGAGGGCGTACATCGTCGACGCCTGCGCGAGCGGCTCGACCTTGATGTACTCGGGGAGGCCGTCGAAGACGCTGATCGTGGAGTCGGCCGCCGAGCCTGTGAGGGCCACCGCCGGTGTGACCGCCGCCGCAGCGAGCACGCCCGCCAGACCGCTCAGCGCGACGAAGCCGACCAGGGCAGGCGCCCATCCCCATCTCATGCGTCTTCTCCCTCGTAGAGACCGTTCGTCCGTGGCGGCAATCCTACGCGTCGCTTCTGGCAGCTACGGGACGCCGGCGCTCAGGTTGGGGAGAGAACGAACGTGGCTCCAGCTGGGAGCGGATTCGTCACGCCCCGCCGCGGAGCTTGTCGCAGAGCTGGGCGAGGGTTTCGAGCTCCTCAGCGCTCAACCGGCCCCCGACGCGTTCTGTGATGGTCCTCATGTGATCGACGGCGACCCGGCGGAACATGTCGAATCCGGTCTCGGTCAGGCGGATCACCGTGCCACGCGCATCCGACGGCTCCGGCTCTTTCGCGACGAACCCACGCGCGACCAGCCGGTCGACCAGGCGGCTCACACTGGGCTGGGTCAGCAGGACGTGCTTATTGAGGTCGCGCAGCCGCAGCTCGCGATTCGGCTGCCGGGAGAGGTTGAAAAGCACGTCGTACTCATTGAACGAGATGTCCCGCGTCGGGAACTCCGCCGCCAGTGTGCGCATGACGGCTACCTGTGCCCGGAACAGCGATTCCCACGCACCCACGGCGCTGACGCGGGCGCGGTTCGTCGAACCCTGCGTCGCGGTCTCGGCCATGACTCATCCTCCTGATCGACCTGCATGCATTCGCATCTTCTCATCATGAGCGATGGTCAGCATCCGTGCCACCACGGGCCGAAGGGGAGGGAGGGGGCGGCGGACAAAGATCGAGGGCCGACCGCAGAGGCTAGCGGCCGGCCCTCTCCCTTGCACCAAGAGTGTCCTGCAATCACATTCCGCGATGGCTGCCACAGCAAACAACCATTGCTCTAGAACTATATAACGAAGAGGTAACGGCATCTAGTTATCAAGTCGTTATTTTTTCTGCGAGTTCGCTATGCGCAGGTTTTCGGTTCACTGAGCCACACGCGTCGGCGTGGGCGCCCAGGGCTCAGTTCGCGTCGAAGGCCTTCTGCAGCAGCGCGTCGTAGTCGTTCTTCGCGGCCGCGTGGACTGCGGCGCCCTCATCCGTGATGCCGACGAAGAGCGCCCGCCGGTCGTAGTCGCAGGTGTTGCGCTTAACCAAGCCGGCCTTGACCAGCCGGTCGACGATGCGCGAGAGAGCGCTCTGGGTCATCGGGGTCACGTCGACCAGGTTGCGCATGGTGCAGCCCTCCGACACGTAGCCGGCCACCGAATCCAGGACCTCGAACTCGCTGAGACCCAACTGGTGCTTCTGCTGCAGAGTGCGCTCCAGCTCCGCGGCGGTGTTCAGGTACGTCACCTGCAGGTCCCGCCACCGAGCCGAGACATCGACCGTGGTGTTCACGCTGCTCATGCTACGCGCGTTTTCATGAGAGATAGATGAATGTG
The DNA here is from genome assembly GCF_046534635.1 of Leifsonia sp. SIMBA_070. Classification (NCBI taxonomy): domain Bacteria; kingdom Bacillati; phylum Actinomycetota; class Actinomycetes; order Micrococcales; family Microbacteriaceae; genus Leifsonia; species Leifsonia sp. SIMBA_070. The sequence continues at coordinate 580,376 of NZ_JAWRYK010000002.1, forward strand.
CATAGTTTGTCGACACAATTTATGCTGTGTCATATAGTTGGCGAGTGCTGAACTCCGACACCGCATCCCGTCCCGCCGTCACCGGCTCCACCGGACGTGTCCGCTGGTCGCGGGCCCGCTGGCTCCTCCTGCTCGCCACCTGCATCGTCATCGCCCTCGACGGGCTGGACGTCTCGATGGTGGGCGTCGCCCTCCCCTCCATCGGCAAGGAACTCGGTCTCGAGACCGGCTCCCTCCAGTGGATCGTCTCCGGCTACGTGCTCGGTTACGGCAGCCTCCTGCTGCTGGGCGGACGTCTGGCCGATCTGCTCGGTCGCCGCAACGTCCTCCTCGTCGCCCTCGTCGTCTTCACCATCGCGTCGCTCGCCGGCGGGCTCTCCGCCGATGCGGGGCTGCTCATCGCCAGCCGGTTCGTGAAGGGGGTCGCCGCAGCCTTCACCGCGCCCGCGGCGTTCTCGCTGATCACGACCAACTTCGAGGAGGGACCCGAGCGTAACCGGGCCATCTCCATCTTCACGACGTTCGCCGCCAGTGGGTTCTCGCTCGGCCTCATCATGAGCGGCCTGATGACGTCGCTGAGCTGGCGCTGGACGTTCCTCTTCTCCGTACCGCTCGCTGTGCTGGCGCTCGTGCTCGGCTTCTTCTTCATCCCGAAGGACGCGCGTGAGCGTGGCGCCGGCCACGACATCCCCGGTGCGATCACCCTGGCGCTCGGGATGCTGGCGCTCGTCTACACCGTCGTCTCGGCGCCCGGTGCGGGATGGGGGTCGGTGCAGACCATCGGGGGATTCGTGGCCGCCGCACTGCTGCTCGGGGCGTTCGTGGTCATCGAGCTGCGTGTGCACAGCCCGCTCATCCGGTTCGGCATCTTCCGTATCGCCTCCGTGCTGCGGGCGAACCTCGCGGCGATCACCCTGTTCGGGTCGTACGTCTCGTTCCAGTTCGTCCTCACGCTGTACCTCCAGGACGTGCTCGGCTGGAGCCCGCTCAGCATGGCGCTCGCGCTGCTCCCGACCGGGCTCGTGGTCGCCTTCAGCGCTCCGTTCACCGATCGGCTCATCGACCGGTTCGGGCCGACGCCGCTGATCATCCTGGGGCTCGGCTCCCTCTCGGCCGGCTACCTGCTGTTCCTGCGACTGGGGACGACCCCGGTGTACTGGACGGACATCCTGCCGTCGGTGATCCTGCTGGGCGTGGGCTTCGGGATCGGGTTCCCCTCCATCCAGGTGCAGGCGACGACCGGCGTCGCCGATGAGGAGCAGGGCCTCGCGGCCGGGCTCGTCCAGACCAGCTCGCAGGTGGGCGGCGCGCTGGCGCTCGCCGTGACGACGGCGCTGATCTCGGGAGGCTCCGCTGCGACGAGCGCGGCGGCGCAGCTCGACCACTTCCGCCCGGGGCTGTACCTGAGCGCGGCCCTCGCGGTCGTCGGCCTCATCGTCGCCGCCGCCCCGCGGCGCAGGCAGTCCGTCCCCGTCCCGGCCGCCTGACGCCCGGGCGCCTGGCCGCCGCCCGCCGCCCGCCGCCCGCCGCCCGCCGATCTACTGGTCCCGACATGCCGTTACGCCTCCGGTCCTAACGGCATGTCGGGACCACTCGTTGCACCGGGCGCGACGCGCGTCCTGAATTCAGGAGGCCGCGGTGCCGCTCGACCGGTCAGGCGGCGGCGAGGCCGCTGACGAAGGACTGCGCTTCGGCGCTCGACCCGAGGGAGATCGTGCGGCTGGGGAGGTCCGTCGCCAGCGACGCGGCGACGGAAGCCGCTCCGACCTCGTCCGTCGACACCCACTCCGGAGCGCCCTCCACGAAGCGGGTCCGCACCGGCCCCAGCATCATGGCGTGGATGCGCGCTGCGGGCTCCTCCGCGGCAAGGACGCGCTGCATCATGAGGACTGCGGCCTGCTCCATGCTGACGAGGCCGCTACCCGGCACGGGGAACTCGGCCGACTGACCGACGATGACGACGTAGGCGCCGGCCCCGCTCAGCCGGGGCACGATCGCCCGGGCGAGAGCCATGTGCGTCGTGGCCAGAGAGGCGAAGGCGGTCGACCAGTCGCCGTCGGTGATCCCGGTGAGCGGTCCCCCCTGCCACCAGCCTCCGACCGGAACCACCACGTCATCGATGCCGCCGAGACGCGTCGTCATCTCGCCGCCGAGCGCCTCCGCTCCGGCGAAGGAGGTGTAGTCGTGCGTCGGCAGGTGCAGGCGGCTGGAGACGCCGAGTGCGCCGAGCGCGGTGCGGAATTCGGCGCCGCGGTCATCGGAGCGCGTGGGCACGACGACGTCGGCGCCGGACTGCAGGTAGGCGCGGACGACGCCTTCTCCGACGCCACCGGTCCCTCCGGGGACGAGGACGCGGCGTCCGGCGAGGGGCTGGGCAGGGGTGGGGATGGACATAAAACTCCTTGGTCGAACCAATGTTGGTTTAACCAACGATATACCATTTCGTTGGTGAGGCCAACTGTTACGCTGGAGCCATGGTTGAAGACACGCGACCGCCCGCAGCGCTGCGCCGGCTGGTCAGTTGGCAGGCGGGACGGGTCGCGACGATCGGCGCGCGCCTGACGGCGCAGCACATGCCGCTCGAGGGGAGGTCGGACTTCGCCGTGCTCGCGAGCCTCGCGGAGAACGGGCCGCTCAGCCAGGCGGAGCTGGGCCGGCTGCTCGGGCTGGACCGCAACAACGTCAACGGAATCGTCGTCCGGCTGGATGCCGACGCTCTGGTCGCACGCGAACCGGACCCTGCTGATCGGCGGCGGAACGTGGTCACCATCACCCAACCGGGTCGCGCCAGGCTCGCTGCCCTCCAGCGGCACGCGGACGCGGTCCAGGGCGAACTCCTCGCGGGTCTCGGCCACGCCGAGCGTGAGGAGCTCGTCCGACTGCTCGACAAAGTCCTCGCGCACCACCCCGCGTTGCCCGCCTGACCCCGCACTGAACCGGCGCGCCAACCCGGCCTGGACATGGGCACTCTGAATAGAGTACTTTACTTAGAGTATTCGGTTCAGAGGAAGGAGTGGCCATGGCCAAGCGCGCGGTTTCCAACCCGCTGGCGCTCGCGGTGCTCGCCTGCCTCTGGGAGCGCCCGATGTACCCGTACGAGATGACGACGACGATGCGGGAGCGGGGCAAGGAGGACAGCATCCGCCTGAACTTCGGCTCCCTGTATGCGGTGATCAAGTCCCTCCAGAAGCACGGCTTCATCGAGGTCGCGCAGACTGAGCGCGAAGGCAATCGTCCGGAACGCGTCGTGTACACGATCACCGATGCCGGGCGGCAGGAGGCCGAGGAGTGGCTTCGTGAGCTGATCGAGATGCCGGTCAAGGAGTATCCGGCGATCGAGACGGGCCTCTCCCTGCTCCCCATGCTGCCGCCCGACGTCGCCGCAGAACTCCTCGAGAGCAGGCGCGAACGGATCGACGAAGACCTCGCTGGCCGCCGGCGCGAGTTGGCGCAGGTGACGGGACTGCCGGAGTTGTTCATGGTCGAGACCCACTACCGCATGGCCGTGCTGGAGGCGGAGCGAGCCTTCGTCGCCGACCTGGCCTCCCGCATCCGGGACCGCTCGATCGGCGGGTACGACTCGTGGGAGCAGCTGCATCGGCTGCTCGCCGACGGAATCGGTATGGAGGAGCTGAGCGCGCGCATCGCGGCCGGCGCCTTCGGGGAGGAGGCGGCCGACCCCGGACCGATCATGTGACACAGGCGATCATAACGATGGCCGGAGAGCGGCAACTCTCCGGCCATCCACACCTTCAGTCGTTCCTTACGGAACCTGCGTCAACAGTCACCGAGGGCTATCCACAAGGATATCCCGTGCCGGTGGCTGCCATCCAAGAATGAGAGGAAAGCCACCATGGCATCCGCAACCGGTTCGGCGCTCGTCGCCGACCATCTGGTGAAGACCTACAGCGGCGGGAGGGGCAAACCCCCCGTCCGCGCGCTCGACGACCTCGGTTTCGAGGCCCAGGCAGGGACCGTCTTCGGTCTGCTCGGGCCGAACGGCGCCGGCAAGTCGACAACCATGAAGATCCTGTCCACCCTCGCCCGAGCAGACTCCGGATCCGCATATGTCGCCGGGATCGACGTCGTCCGGAATCCCGCACGCGTCCGTCGGGCGATCGGATTCGTCGCCCAGAAGCCGGTCTCCGATCCGTCGGACACCGGCTCGGAGAACCTCGTACTGGCCGGTCGCCTGCAGGGAATGCCGGCGCGTGAGGCGAAAGCCCGGGCACGGGAGCTGCTCGATCGCTTCGGCCTCACCGAGCACGCCGGGCGGCAGGTGAAGACCTATTCCGGCGGTATGGCGCGCAAGCTCGACGTCGCCATCGGTCTGATGCACAGGCCGCAAGTGCTCTTCCTCGACGAGCCGACCACCGGCCTCGACCCGGAGGCACGCACGGAGCTCTGGCTGGAACTGGAGCGCATGGCGACGGCCGAGAACCTGACCGTCCTGCTCACCACGCACTACCTGGACGAGGCTGACCGCCTGGCCGACCGGCTCGCGATCGTGGACCACGGCCGCGTCGTCGCCGGCGGAACCCCGGAGGAGCTCAAGAACGGGCTCCGCGGAGACGCCGTCGTCGTCGAGCTCGCCGGGGATGCGGATCCGTTCGCCGGTCTCGCCGCCCTCCAGCGAGTGGATGCGCTCCGCGAGATCGCGGCGGACGGACGGACCCTGCGCGCCCGCGCGGACAGTGGGGCCGCCACCCTCCCGAATGCCCTCGCCGCTCTCGAGGCCGCCGGTATCCCGGTCGCGTCCGCCACCGTCGCCCGGCCCAGCCTCGACGACGTCTACCTGCGGCACACCGGCCGCACCTTCACGCGGGCGCAGGAGTCCGCCGAGTTCGTCCTGGAGAACGCATCATGAGCACCATCGCCCTCAGCCCCTCCCGCGCATCGCGTCGCGGCGGGCCGACTTTCGTCACGCACACGCTCCTCCTGACCGGGCGCCAGCTGCGCGCAGCCTGGCGGATGCCGGCCTTCCTGGTGATGAACCTGGTCCAGCCGATCATCTGGCTGCTGCTGTTCGGGCAGCTCTTCAAGTCCGTGATCGACATCCCGGGCTTCGGCGTCGCCGGGAGCTACCTGGAGTACCTGACGCCGGGCGTCGTGATGATGCTGGCACTGTTCGGCAGCGCCTGGTCGGGAACGGTGTACATCCAGGACATGGACCGCGGGGTGATGAACCGCTTCCTGACGTCGCCGACCAACCGCGCGGCGATGATCGTGTCGACGCTCGTCTACCAGTCGCTCCTCGCGATCGCGCAGTCGCTCGTCGTGCTCGGCATCGCCTTCTGGGCGGGCGCCCGGTTCGACGGGGGAGTCACGGGCATCCTGCTGCTTCTGCTCGGCGTGGTGCTGCTCACGGCGGTGTTCTGCTCGCTGTCGAATGCGGTCGCTCTGCTGGCGCGGGACCAGACGGCGCTGATCGGGATCTCGCAGCTCATCACGCTGCCGCTGATGTTCCTCAGCTCGGCGATCATGAACACGAAGCTGTCGCCCGAGTGGGCGCAGAACGTGGCGGCGTACAACCCGTTCGAGTGGGCAGTCATCGTCGGCCGGCAGGCATTGAGCGCGCACCCGGACTGGGCGACGCTGTGGGGCCACGCCGGGCTGCTGCTCGGGCTCGCGGTCGTCATGGCCGCCTGGGCGACCAGCGCCTTCCGCGTCTACCAGCGCTCCGCCTAGTCTCCCCGCCGCCTCCGTCCCTCCGTCGGTGTCTCCCCACCGCCTCCGTCCCTCCGTCGGTGTCTCCCCACCGTCGAGTACACGATTACTGCACGTTTTCGTCGCGAAAGTGTGCAGAAATCGTGTACTCGGTGGTGGGCGGAGGAGCGGGACGGGAGGCGGGAGCGGGAGGCGGAGGCGCGGGAGCGGGAGGCTCGGGAGCGGGAGGGCGCAGGCGCGGAGCGCTCAGAAGAGGTCGGGGGAGGGGGCGCTCGCGTAGCGGATGGAGACGTCGGCGTGACGGTCGAACCGGTAGCCGGCGCCGCGCACGGTCCGGACGATGTCCTCGTAGCGGCCCAGCTTCGAGCGGAGGCGGCGCACGTGCACGTCGATGGTGCGCTCGTTCGGGACCTCGTCCTCGTCGGCGTCGCTCCACAGCGAGCTGATCAGCTCGGAGCGCTCGATCGTGCGGCCCTCGCGCAGCACCAGGTACTGGAGCAGCTCGAACTCCTTGTAGGTGAGTGCGACCGTCTGGTTGTCGAGCACGAGGCGCTTGCGGGAGATGTCGACGACGACGCCGGAGGCGGCGCGGTCCTCGTCCTCGTCCACGACGGCGGCCTGGCGGTGCTTGGCGATCGCCGACGGGTCCTGCAGGGCGAGGCGGACGACGTCCACGTCCCGGCCGCCGGCCCCTGCAGGCGCGAGAGCGACGGCTGCGTACGTCTCGGCGGAGGGGGCGATGTCGGCGGTCAGGCGCTTCAGTGCCTCCACGATGCGGCCGAGGTCGGTGCCGTCGGCGAGGGCCTTCGCCTCGTCGATGCCGACGTAGAGGACGAAACCGCGGGCCTCGGTGCCCTCCGGCACGGCGCGGATGCGGGGCGACGGCTCGCCGGGAGCGGCGGCGGCAGCGGCGTCGGTCGCTGCGGAAGCGGGACGGACCGGGCTGATCGGGGAGACGGCGGCGGTGCGGGAGTAGGCGGTGTCGATGGTGGCCAGAGACATGGGAATCGAGTCCTTAGTGATGATGATGTTCCGCATCCCGGTGCGATGAGACTCCGCGGGTGGGCGGAGGTGCGGGGATTCGCGGGGTGTGTCGTGTTGTGGCCCTACAGAGAGGGGCCGATGCGCGGGAGCGTGAGTGTGGCGCTCCCGGGGAGCGTTCGCCCGATCACGACGGGGTGGCGTCGGAGGGCGGCTGCTCGGCGAAGGGTCGTCAGATCAGCGGCACATTCGGCAACACATGACGGAGTCGCGGCCGGCCATCATCATGCCGGCATTCCCAAGGGCCTCGAAGGAGGTCAGGGTACGCGCGTTGTCAGTCATGCTCGACAGTAAAACCGATCGTGACGCGCGGTGTCAAATGGTTACGCAATGTTGCGGGCGACTACACAGTCCCGTAGAGACGGTCTCCGGCGTCGCCGAGGCCCGGAACGATGTAGCCGTTCTCGTTCAGCCGCTCGTCGAGCGAGCCGAGGACGATGGTGACCTCGCGGCCCTCCGTCGCCTTCTCGAGGGCGGCCAGACCCTCCGGTGCGGCCAGCAGGCAGATGGCGGTCACATCCACCGCGTTCCGCTGGAACAGGAAGTCGATGGCCGCGCCGAGCGAGCCTCCGGTGGCCAGCATGGGGTCGAGGACGAAGCACTGGCGGTCGGACAGGTCCATCGGCAGCCGCTCGGCATACGTCGTCGGCTCGAGCGTCTCCTCGTTGCGGACCATCCCGAGGAACCCGACCTCTGCGGTCGGCATGAGGCGCACCATGCCCTCCAGCATCCCGAGCCCGGCGCGCAGGATGGGGACGACCAGCGGACGCGGCTCGCTCAGGGCGACCCCGGTGGTCGTGGTGACCGGCGTCTGGATCTCCACCGGCTCGACGCGCACTCCGCGCGTGGCCTCGTAGGCGAGCAGGGTGACCAGCTCTTCTGTGAGCTGGCGGAACACCGGCGACGGGGTGTTCTTGTCGCGGAGCACCGTGAGCTTGTGGGTGATGAGTGGATGGTCCGCAACGTGCACTCGCATAGGCTCAAGGCTATCCGAACTCGTCCGCATCCAGCCCCGGGAGGACCGCCGTGACCCTGACCGTCCCCGCCGCCTACGAGGAGTGGATGCGCCGGGCGCTGGCCGACGCCCGGCTGGCGTTCGAGACGGGTGACGTCCCGGTCGCCGCGCTGGTGCTCGACGGGGAAGGCCGCGTCATCGGGACGGGCCGCAACGAGCGCGAGCTGCGTCACGACCCGACGGCGCACGCCGAAGTGCTGGCGCTTCGGGAGGCCGCGGCCGCCCGCGACGACTGGCACCTGGAGGGGTGCACGCTCGTCGTCACGCTGGAACCGTGCGTCATGTGCGCCGGCGCAGTGCTCGCGGCGCGCGTCCCGACCGTCGTCTTCGGCGCGTGGGACGAGAAGGCGGGTGCAGCGGGGTCCGTATACGACGTGCTCCGCGACCGGAGGCTGAACCACCGCGTCGACGTGTTCGCGGGGGTGCTCGCCGAGGAGTGCGGCGAGGTGCTGCTCGACTTCTTCCGTGCGAAGAGGTGAGGCGCTGAGCCGTGAGCCGCTGAGCGGTGAAGCGCTGAGCCGAGAGCCGGGTCAGGCCGGGAGGCCGTCCAGCCACTCGGAGAACGCCGCGCGGGAGGCCTCCTGCATCCGCGCCGAGTAGGCCTCGCGAGCGCGCCGGAGCGCTTCGGGGTCGATCGCCAGCTCATCCAACTCGCCAGTCCCGAATGAATTTGTCCCGTCCGCGACCCACGTCTCGTGCATCTCGTCGGTGACCTCGGGGTGGAACTGCACCGCCAGCGCGTAGTCGCCGATGGCGAACGCCTCGTTGGAGTAGTCGCTCGACGACGCGAGCAGTGTCGCCTGCTCCGGAAGCTCGAACGTGTCGCCGTGCCACTGCACCACGGGCACGCCGTCGAAGTGGCGGATGGGGGAGCTCTCGCCGGCCTCCGTCGGCTCCACGCGCCGGTAACCGATCTGCATGGTGTCGCCGCGGTAGACCGGGCGGCCCAGCGCGCTGGCCATCAGCTGCGCCCCGAGGCAGACCCCGAGCGTGGGGCGTTCGGCGTCGAGCCGGGCGCGCAAGAGCTGCTTCTCGGCCTCCAAGAACGGGAACTCGTCTGTCTGGTACGCGCCCATCTCACCGCCGAGCACGACCACCAGGTCCGCCTCCGCCGGGTCGATCGCCGAGACGTCCTCGGTGCTCGCATCCACGATCCTGAGGCGGTAGCCGTGCTCCTCGAGCACCGGGCGGATGTTGCCGAGGTGGATGCTGGGGTCGTGCTGCAGGATGACGGCGGTGCGGGTCACTCGAGTCCTTTGATGACGATGGTGTCGGTGGCGGGCGCCTGATCGTTCGGGTCGATCCACACGTCCGGTTCGATGTAGATGACGCGGGCCGCCGGGACGGCCTCGCGGATGCGGCGCTCCACCGTGTCGATGGCCGCGGCGACGTCCGCCAGGCGGTGCTCGCCCGAGAACGCGAGCTTGGCGGCGACCATCAGCTCCTCCGGCCCCAGGTACAGCGTCTTCATGTGGATGATGCGCTCCACCTCGGCGCCACCGGTGATCGCGGTCTCGATCGCGGCGACGTCGGCGTCGCTCGCGCCCTCGCCGACCAGGAGGCTCTTCGTCTCGATGCCGAGCACGACGGCGACAGCGACCAGCAGGGCGCCGATCAGCAGCGTCCCGATGCCGTCCCAGACGCTGTTGCCGGTGATGATGGTCAGGCCGACGCCGAGCAGGGCGAAGACCAGTCCGGTCAGGGCGGCCACATCCTCCAGGAGGACGACGGGCAGCTCGGGGGCCTTCGCGCGGCGGATGAACTGCGCCCACGACATCCCCTTCTTCTGCGGGCGGGACTCGCGCATCGCCGTGCGGAGCGAGAACGCCTCCAGGCAGATCGCGATGACGAGCACGAGGATGGGCAGCCAGGCGTTCTCGAGCGGGTGCGGATGCGTGACCTTCTCGATGCCCTCGTAGATCGAGAAGACGCCGCCGACCGAGAACAGGATGATCGACACGACGAAGGCGTACACGTAGCGCTCGCGGCCGTAGCCGAACGGATGCTCGCGGTCGGCCTTGCGCCGGGATTGCCGGCCTCCCAGCAGGAGCAGCAGCTGGTTGCCGGAGTCGGCGAGCGAGTGCACACCCTCCGCCAGCATCGAGGAGGAGCCGGAGAACGCCCACGCGATGAACTTCGTCAGCGCGATCCCCAGGTTCGCCGCGAGGGCGGCGACGATGGCCTTGGTTCCACCTGATGCGCTCATGTCCCAATCCTAGGATGGAGCCATGGATGACGCGCAGAAGCTGAGCCTCCCGACCATCGCCATGCTGGGAGCGGGGTCGATGGGCCGTGCGATCCTCAGCGGCCTCCTCGCGCCGGGGGTGCAGGTCGCCGGGATCCGGGTGACGAACCGGTCGGAGGCGCGCGCCGCGGAGCTCGCCGGCACGCCGGGAGTTACGGTCTACGCGACCGAGACGCGGGCGGACGCCAACCGGCTCGCCGTCGATGGCGCGGGTGTCGTGGTGGTGGCGGTGAAGCCCGTGATGGTCCGTGACCTGCTCGCCGAGATCCGCGACTCGCTCGCGCCGGGGACCGTCGTCGTCAGCGTCGCGGCCGGTGTGACCGCGGAGACGATGGAGTCGCTGCTTCCGGACTCCGTGTCGGTCGTCCGCGCGATGCCGAACACGCCCGCGGTCGTGGGCAAGGCGGTGACCGGGGTCAGCGCTGGGACGCGCACGGACCCGGACGACCTCGCGCTCGTCCACGCGCTGTTCTCGACCGTCGGCGAGGTCGTGGAAGTGCCGGAGTCGCAGCTGGATGCGCTGAGCACGATCTCCGGGTCGGGTCCCGCGTACGTGTTCCTCCTCATCGAGGCGCTGACGGAGGCGGCCGTGCAGAAGGGGTTCACGCCCGAGCAGGCGGCAGCCCTGGTCAACGGGACGTTCCTCGGCGCCGCCGAGCTCCTCGTCTCCTCCGGCGAGGACCCTGCAGAGCTGCGCCGTCGCGTCACCAGCCCCAAGGGCACGACGGAGCGCGCGATCGCCGTCCTCGAGTCTGCCGACCTCCCGGCCCTCTTCGCCCGCGCGACCGACGCCGCCCTGGCTCGCGCCCGCGAGCTAGCCGCCGGCTGACCCGCACCTCCGCGCCCGCCCCGCTCCTCCGCGCCCCCCGCTTCTCCGCGCCCGCCCCCCACCGTCGAGTCCACAAAAATTGCACGTTTCGGAGCCGAAAACGTGCACTTATCGCGTACTCGACTGGCGGAGGGCCCGGCGGACGCGGAGGGCGACAGCCTCGAAGGGGTCGGCTGCGGTGACGAAGACGACATTCCAGCCGAGGTCCACCAGGCGTTCGCGGCGCCGGATGTCGTTGCGGTAGGCGGTTGGATCGGTGCGGTGGTGGTCACCGAGGTACTCGATCGCGACCCGGGCATCCGGGTAGGCCAGGTCGATCATCGCCTCGCGGCGATCCCCATCCGGAGCGAAGATGACATGGTTGAGCTCAGGCGCCGGAAGGCCCGCATCCTCGAGTGCGATCCTCAATCGTGACTCCTGCGGCGACAGCGATCCGTAGCGGACCCGTTCGAGCGCCTGCCTGAGGGCGGTGACACCGCGGCGTCGTCCGTGGCGGCGCATGGCAGCCTCCAGATCGTCCCGCGTCGATGGCGGCTTCACGCCTGAGTACGGCTCGTCTCCCGTGATGAGGTAGTCGCCGATCACGACGAGGTCCGTCATCGGAAGCAGCGAACTGAGTTGCGCCCAGGTGTCGTGGGGGCTGACCACGCGGAGGCCGTCGACGAGCACCCAGCGGTGCTCGTCCGCGGTGAGCTGGTGACCGATCACGCCGCGCAGCCGTGGCGGTCGGTTCGGTTCGAAGACGGCGACCTCCACTCGCTCAGGGCGCGCCCAATGAGGAAGGGGAAGGTCGTGGATCACCGCGGCGGATCGGTGACTGAACAGGGCCTCCGTCGGCAGCACGACAGTCGCCGCGCGGCAGAGCGCGAGGTGACCGTCCGGCGGAGTGTCCGTCCGCATGCCGTGGAAGGGACGGTGCAGCCCCGCCCCATAGACGGTTCGGTGCGGCACGCCGCTCGCTCGAAGGTGGCTGGCCCGCGCGCCTGTCTCGCCTGTCTCATCCATCCGTCCACTCAAGCGCCCCGAGATGCCCCCATCTCAGTTATCCACATCCCCCATCCGCAAGTACACAAAAACTGCACGCCCCGGCGGCGCGTCGCGTGCAGAAAGTGTGGACTCGACGGTGGGGGCGCGGCGCGCGGGAGGCGGCGGGGTCAGGCGTCGAGGGCGGCGAAGCGCTCGATGTCGGCGGAAGCGCCCGAGACGATGACGAGGTCGTGGTCGGAGACCATGGTGTCGGCGGTCGCGTAGGTGAAGGGGCGGCCGGGGCTCTTGACGCCGACGACGGTGATGTTGAACTGGGACCGGACCCCCGAGTCGCCCAGTCGCCGGCCGCGGATGGGCTTCGGCGGGTACATCTTGACCAGCGCGAAGTCGTCGTCGAACTCGATGAAGTCGAGCATCCGCCCCGACACGAGGTGCGCGGCGCGCTCACCGGCCTCGGCCTCCGGGTAGATGACGTGGTTCGCGCCGATCCGCTCCAGGATCTTGCCGTGCGACTTCGAGATCGCCTTGGCCCAGATTTGCGGCACCTTCAGGTCGACGAGGTTGGCCGTGATCAGCACACTCGCCTCGATGGACGAGCCCACTGCGACGACGCCGATGGAGAAATCCTCCGCGCCGATCTGCCGGAGCGTGTCCATCGAGCGGGCGTCCGCCTGCACGGCGTGCGTGACCCGGTCGGCCCACTTCTGCACGAGCCCGGCGTCGGTGTCGATCGCCAGGACCTCCCGGCCGAGGCGGTCCAGCTGGCCGGCGGTCGCGGCGCCGAACCGGCCCAGCCCGATGACGAGGACGGGCGCGTTGTGCTTGATCCGGTCAACCAACGAGCGGCCTCTCCTCCGGGTTCTGGTACAGCTGCCGCCGCTGGCTCTGGGCCAGGGCCGCAGCGAGAGTCACTGTACCAACGCGGCCACAGAACATGGTGGCCGCCATGATGTAGATCCCGGCGTCCGGGAGCCTCTCCGTGAGCCCGGTGGAGAGCCCGCAGGTCGCGAACGCCGAGATGACATCGAACAGCACGTGATCGAGCGGCGCCTTGGTGATCTGCGCGATCAGGATGGTCGAGACGGCGACGATCGTGGCGCCCCACAGAGCGATCGCGACGGACACGCGCAGGACGTCGATCGGGATGCGTCGGCGGAACGCATCCATCGGCTCCACCCCCCGCGCCTCCGCGAAAGCGGCCAGGAAGAGGACGGCGAGGGTGGTCACCTTGATGCCCCCGGCGGTCGACGCGGAGCCGCCGCCGATGAACATCAGCATGTCGGTCACGAGCAGGCTCGACCCGTGGAGGTCGTCGATCGGGATGGTCGAGAAGCCTCCCGACCGGGCCATCGTCGACAGGAACAGCGACTGGAAGATGGTGTGTCCCGCATCCAGCCGGCCGAAGGTCTTCGGGTTGTCGAACTCGAGGACGATGTAGAGCACCGCACCCGCGACGAGCAGGATCAGCGACGTCAGCAGCGTCAGCTTCACGTGGATGGACCACCGCCTGCGCTTCCTGCGGAGGTTGGAGGCGATGGCCAGGATGACGGGGAAGCCGATGGCGCCGAGGAAGACGCCGATCATCAGCGCCCCCAGGAACCAGTAGTCGGTCGCGAACGCCTGGATGCCCTCGGTGTTGGGCGTGAATCCGGTGTTCGTGAACGCCATGGCCGAGTAGTAGAGCGACTCCCAGGCGGCGGTCCCGACCTCCACGCCGGCGATCAGCATGCGCGGGAAGAGCAGAAGGGCGACGGCTCCCTCGATGACGACCATGCTGATCGCCACGGTGGTGAGAAGCTTTCCGACGTCGCCCAGCCGCACCGCCTGCCCTTCGGCCACCGGGCCGCCGTGCACGCGCAGCGGGTTGCTGTCGCTCGCCGCCATCAGCTTGGCGCGCAGTCCCAGCTTTCGGGAGACGACGAGGCCCAGGATGGACGCCATGGTCAGCACGCCGACCGCACCGATCTGAACGCCGATGTACACGAGGAAGTGGCCGAAGTAGGACCAGTGCGTCGCCATGTCGACGGTGGAAAGCCCGGTCACGCAGATGACGGACATCGCCGTGAAGAGGGAGTCCGCCAGTCCCGTCCAGCGCCCGGTGGAGGAGGAGATGGGCAGTGAGAACAGCAGGGTGAAGACGAGGATGAGCAGCGCGAAGACCATGATCGCGAACCGCGACGGGCTCCGGGCGGCGAAGCCGTTGAGCGCCTCGCGCACGCGCTGCACGGGCGTCGCGGGCCGGCCGTGAAGCATCCGGGGGGCGCTCATTTCGGGACCTTCCGGTCGACTTCGCTACGGGGTGCGGGCTCCCGACATGGTACTGCGACGGGGGAATGGCTAGCCTGGGGACATGGCCGACATCTTCGACGTGATCGCCGATCCGACGCGGCGCGAGATCCTGCGCGTGCTGCTCGACCGCAGCGGGGATGCGACGCATTCTGCGCGGGACATATCCGTATCGGAGATCGTGGCGACGCTCGAGCTGAGCCAGCCGACCGTCTCGAAGCACCTGAAAGTGCTGCGGGAGGCTGGGCTCGTCGCCGTGCGCGAGGTGGGGCAGCACCGCTACTACCGCCTCGACGCCGGCCCGCTGGAGGCAGTGGAGGACTGGGTCATTCCGTTCACGGCATCCGATGAGGACGTGGCGCTGAGCGTTCGCCTGGCGGAGGAGACGCGGGAGTTCGCGAGCACCGTCGGCAAGGTGCTGGCCGACACCCGGCACCGGGTGTCGTCGGCGACAGAGCGAGTGACGCCGAAGAAGTGGCGCAAGGACTGACCGTCGCGAGTAGCATGACGGGCAGAAGAGGGGCGGGACGATGGCACACGACCTGAGGGATGTGCGCTTCCTGACGGTCGCCGAGGTGGCCGACATGATGCGCGTCTCCCGCATGACCGTGTACCGGATGGTCCACGCCGGTGAACTGCCGGCGATCCGCTTCGGTCGCTCCTTCCGGGTCCCCGAGTCGGCCGTCGAGCAGCTCCTGCGCACGGTCACCTCCCGCGAGGGCGGCGTCGCGGACTCGGCGTGACGTCGGGTAGACTGTCACTTCGTGTCGCCGCGCGCCCCGCGGCTTACCCCTGATTCTTTGTGAGGTCCACGTGGGTTCCGTTATCAAGAAGCGTCGCAAGCGTATGGCGAAGAAGAAGCACCGCAAGCTTCTTCGCAAGACGCGCCACCAGCGTCGCAACAAGAAGTAGACCTCGAGTCTGCGGCTCAAGCGTCGGTCCGTCCGGTCCGGCGCTTTTTGCTGTCCCGTCTAGAGTGGAGAGGTGTCCACCGTCTCCCTCACCCTCATCGGCAAGCCGGGCTGCCACCTGTGCGATGACGCCAGGGAGGTCATCCGCTCGGTGATCGACGACCTGCCCGCCGACGGGCCCGAGGTCGCGGTCGACGAGCAGGACATCCTGCAGGATGCCGAGCTCCACGAGAAGTACGTGGAGGAGATCCCGGTCGTCCTGGTGGAGGGACGCGTCCACACCTACTGGCGGGTCGATCCGGTCCGCCTGCGCACCGCTCTGCTGGAGGCCCGATGACCATCCGCCACGTCGTCTCGTGGAAGCTCGCCACCTCCGATGACGCGGAGCGCGCCGAGCAGACCGCCCGCATCACGACCGGTCTGGAGTCGCTGCCCGCCGTGATCCCCGAGCTGCGTTCGCTCCAGGTGGGAGTGAACGTCATCCCCGGCGACAACTTCGATGTGGTCCTGATCAGCGACTTCGACAGCGTGGAGGACATCCGCACCTACCAGGAGCATCCCGCTCACCTGGAGGTGTCGGCCTACATCCGCTCGGTCGTCGCGACGCGGTCGGCCGTCGACTTCGAGGTCTGAGGACGCACGCACCTCAGAACGCGAAGCGGCGCAGCACCAGAACGCGCTATCTCAGAAGATCGGTGTCCGCGTGATGTCCGCTTCACTGCGGCGGTAGTCCTGCAGGAACTGCTTGAGGGTGCCCGCGTACAGCGCCTTCACCAGGTCGCCCGCGGCCGCTCCGTCGCGCTCCTTGGCAGCTGCCGCGATCCCGGCCACTGCCGCCGGGAGGTCGTCGACGCCGAACGGCGTCTCCCAGACCGAGATGTAGCGGAGCAGCTGCGGGCTGAGGCCCTCGCCGACCGCCACCAGGACGTCGTTGCCGCCTGCGCGCTCCAGCTCGAGGAAGAAGTCGTTGAACGCGTGCCCGAGCGCGGGCAGGTCGCGGGCCTTCGCGGCCTTGCGGACCTCCTTCTGGGCCTTCTCGAGACGGCCGACGGTTGCAGTGTCCAAGGTCGGGACGATGGTGCGCGCGGCGTGCTCGTGGAGCAGGCCGGTGACGTAGATGGCCTCGTCGATCGCCTTGAGGTCGATCGGCGCCACGCGGGTGTAGCGGTTCGGCGCCATCTCGACCAGACCGATGTCGGCGAGCTTCATCAGGGCCTCGCGGATGGGGGTGCGCGACACCCCGAGCCAGGCCGTCAGCTTCTCATCGAGCAGTGTCTCTCCTGGCTCGAGCGTGCCGTCGAGGATGCCGTCGTAGAGGCGCGTGTAGACGACGTCTCGCAGCAGCCGGCGTTCGACGGGGGCGGTGTCGTTCACGGGCAGCGGCATCAGCGGAGCTCCTTCTTCGGGAGGGCGGCGAAGGCGTCGGCGACCGCGACGAGCGCCGGATCGAACAGCTGGGTGGCGGCGCGGCCGGCCTTCTCGGCCTTGCCGGCGACCGCCGCATCGATCAGCGCCGTGACCGACGGTCGTGCCTTGTCGAAGGCGGCCGTGGGCGGGGACGCGTTCAGCGCGCGCTGCACCTCGGGGAGGTGGCGCTTGAGCAGGCGGGCGACCGTTCCGTTGTCGAGGCGGCGGACGAACACGCCGAGGAAGCCCTCTGCGGTGAGTCCGCTGCGAACGACCGAGGCCGCGTCCGTGTCGTCGCCGGCCGTGCGCAGCAGCTCCTTGTCGGAGTCGGTAAGCAAGGGGGTTGCGTCGCGCACCACGCCGGCGACGAGCACTCCGACGGTCGCGATGAGCTGGCGGAGCCGCTCGGGCTCGATCGGTGTCACCCGGGTGCGGCGCTGCGGGAGGATCTCGACGAGCCCCATCGCGGCGAGCTGGTTGAGCGCTTCGCGGACGGGCGTGCGGGAGACGCCGACCCAGCGTTCGATCTCGGCGTCGTACAGCTGCTCACCGGGAAGGAGGTCGCCGCCGACGATCGCGTCGAGCAACCGAAGGAAGACTTCGTCGCGGATGAGCCGGCGGGGACTGGCGGCTCCGGTCACGGGAACGGGCATAGACGTATGTTATATCTCGGTTGCTCGGGTGAAGGGTTAACGTACGGAGTGTGTCGAGCGCAACCAGCCCGGCGCACGGGCCCACATCGAGTCCCCATCCCGTGCCCAACCGGCGCCCAGTGTGGCGGGCGTAGGCTGATCCGGTGACCTCAGCCCCGACAACCCGGCGGGAGACTGGCGCGACGGTCCTCGAGGCCGAGACCACGCCGCTCGACGACGTCCGCCAGCTCATCCCCTTCCTCGACTCCCGCACGCCCCTGCTGTGGCTGCGCAAGGGAGAAGGGATCGCCGGGATCGGCCAGGTGCTGCGGTTGGACTTCACCGGACCGGACCGCATCGAGCAGGCCTCCGCGGCCTGGCGTGCGACTGCCTCCGCCGCCAGCGTCGAGGATTCCGTCCGCACTCCGGGCACCGGCCTCGTCGCGTTCGGGACGTTCGCCTTCGACGATGAGAGCACCGCGACCAGCACCCTCATCGTGCCGGAGATCGTGATCGGCCGCCGGGGGAGCCGGAGCTGGATCACGCGCATCCGCCGCGCGGGCGGGACGGGGCCGTCCGCCCTGCCGCGCCCGACCGCCTTCGGCGACGAGTACCGCCTCACCCTGCTTCCCGGCGAGCTCGGCACCGACGGCTACCGCTCGGCGGTGGCAGGAGCGGTGGAGCGGATCCGCGAGCAGGACCTCTCGAAGGTGGTGCTGGCCCGCGACCTGCGCGGTCATCTGCCCCTGGAGTCCGACATCCGGCGAGCCCTGGTGGAGCTGGCGCTCGGCTACCCGGACTGCTGGACCTTCGCTGTGGACGGGCTGGTGGGCTCCTCTCCGGAGACGCTGGTCCGCGTCCACCACGGCACGGTCACGGCCCGCGTGCTCGCCGGCACGAGCTCGCGCGGAGCGGACGCGGCGCAGGATGCCGCGGCAGCGGCGGCGCTCGTCGCGAGCGCCAAAGACCAGGGCGAGCACCGCTTCGCCGTCACCAGCGTGATGGATGCCCTCCGGCCGCACAGCGCGGATCTCGCCGCCAGCGACGAGCCCTTCACGCTCAAGCTGCCCAACCTGTGGCACCTCGCCACCGATATCGCCGGGATGCTGAGCGACGGGTCGAGTTCGCTCGACCTGGCGTCGGCGTTGCACCCCACCGCCGCGGTCGCGGGCACTCCGCGGAAGGAGGCTCTGGCGCTCATCCGCGAGCTCGAGCCGTTCGACCGCGGGCGCTACGCCGGACCGGTCGGCTGGGTGGGAGGCGACGGCGACGGGGAGTGGGCGATCGCGCTGCGGTGCGCCCAGCTCACGCCGGCCGGCGACCTGACCGCCTACGCGGGTGCGGGCATCGTCGCGGACTCCGACCCGGATCGCGAGCTCGCCGAGACCACGATGAAGTTCCGGCCGGTGGTCGAGGCGTTCGGCTGATCCCGCCCCCATTCAGGAGGCGGCCAGGCGCCGCTTCTGCTCCTCCACGTCGTAGTCGGGGAGGGGCCACTCCAGGCCGAGGGCCTCGAGCGCGCGGATGAGGAGCTGCTGCACCGCCACGCGGGCGTACCACTTGTGGTCGGCCGGGACGACGAACCACGGCGCGTAGGCGCTGGTGGTCCGGTCGAAGGCGAGCTGGTAGGCCTCCTGGTAGTCGTCCCAGTGCAGGCGCTCGTCGACGTCGGCGGGGTTGAACTTCCACAGCTTGTCGCGCCGGTTCAGCCGCGACTCGAGGCGCTTCCTCTGCTCGTCCTTACCGAGGTGGAGCATCACCTTCAGGATCGTCGTCCCGGACTGGGCGAGCTCCTTCTCGAAGGCGTTGATCGCTCCGTAGCGGCGTTCCAGCTCATCCGGGGGCGCCAGCTTCCTGACCCGGCCGATGAGCACGTCCTCGTAGTGGGAGCGGTCGAACACGCCGATCCGGCCTGCGGCGGGGACCTCCCGCCACACCCGCCAGAGGAAGTCGTGCGCCTGCTCCTCCGGCGTCGGAGCGCCGAATGCGGCGTACTGCACGCCGCCCGGGTTCATCGCGCCGATCACGTGCGAGACGATCCCGCCTTTGCCTGCCGTGTCCATCGCCTGGAGGACGAGGAGGACCGACCGCGGCTCGCCCTCGCGCCCGCAGGCGAACAGCTGCTCCTGGAGGTCGGCGAGCCGGCCGGCGCCGCGTGCGAGAGCCTTCTCGCCTTCCCTTTTGCCGCCGGCGAAACCCGGTGTGCCGTCGGTGGGCTGCTGCGACAGCCGGAACCCCGGCTGGACTCGCAGCAGCTCGGACGGGTCGTCGGTCCAGTAGGTGTCGTCACTCACTGCGGTGCTCCTCCCGCCGGGTCTCCTGGGCGCCCATGGTAGTCCGCGGGCCACGCGAAATACCGGCTAGCCACGGCCGATCACGGAGCACTAGCGTGTGCCGCGATGAGAGGGGACCGAAATGGGACCGTTCTGGAACGCATTTCTGTACATCTTCTGGATCTTCGCGTTCGTCGCCTACCTGATGATGCTGTTCGGCGTGCTCGTGGACCTCTTCCGCGATTCTGAGCTGAACGGATGGTGGAAGGCGCTGTGGGTGATCTTCCTGGTCTTCGTGCCGTTCCTCACCGTGCTGGTGTACCTGATCGCGCGCGGGCGCGGGATGGCCGCTCGGAACCTCGCACGCCACGCCACGGTCCGCGAGGACGACAGCTGGGGGCAGCATCCGACGCCGTCGGCGACGCCCGCCGCGGACATCCAGCAGGCACAGGCTCTGCTCGACACCGGAGCGATCACCGCGGGCGAGTTCGACGCGCTCAAGGCGAAGGCGCTGGGGCAGCGCTTCTGAACGGTCCGGTCGACTCACGTCGCACACTCGCTGACCGTTCGGCGTGCATTCAGGGGCCGGAATGCGTCGCGCGGACGCCGCAGCCTAAGCTGGTGGGGTGAGTAAGGCCGACCTCAGCAAGCAGCCCGCGCAGGTCGCCGCCATGTTCGACCAGGTGTCGACGCGCTACGACCGGACCAACGCCGTCCTGTCGGTGGGCAATGCGGCGCTGTGGCGCGTGGCGACGACCCGCGCCGTCGCACCCCGGGCCGGCGAGACCATCCTCGATGTGGCTGCGGGCACCGGCACGTCGAGCGCCTCTCTGGCGCGCAACGGCGCATCGGTCGTCGCGGCCGACTTCTCCGAGGGGATGATCGAGGTCGGGCGTCACCGCCAGGCCGACAACCCGTTCGTCCGTTTCGTGCAGGCGGACGCCATGGCGCTGCCCTTCGACGACGATTCCTTCGACGCGGTCACCATCTCCTTCGGGCTGCGGAACATCGTCGACCCGAAGAAGGCGCTCGCCGAGTTCTACCGCGTCGTGAAGCCGGGCGGCCGGGTCGTCGTGTGCGAGTTCTCCCAGCCCCCACTCTCTCCTGTCCGTGCCGGGTACTCCGCCTACCTCAAGTTTGGGATGCCCGTACTGGCCCGGCTCGCGAGCTCCAATCCCGCGGCGTACGAGTACCTGATGGAGTCGATCCAGGCCTGGCCGGACCAGCGCTCGCTCGCCGGCTGGCTGCGCGAGGCGGGGTTCGAGCGCGTCGCCTTCCGCAACCTGACCGCCGGCATCGTGGCGCTCCACCGCGGCTTCAAGCCGGAATCCACCGCGCCTGCCGATTCCGAACCACCAGCGTCCACCGTCCCGTCCGAGGGGGAGTAGTGCCACGAAGTGTTCCGGCCGTGCGGCGTGCGTCGCTGACCGGTCAACTGGGCTTCACCGAACGGATCTTCGTCCGCGGTGAGGACCGCGAGCTGGCCGACGCCGTCGACGACGGTCTCGCCCTGGTGGAGGAGGGCCTCCACCGCGAGATGCGCTTCGCGGACAACCTCGCCGACGTCACGGCGCGCTACCTGCTGGAGGCCGGCGGCAAGCGGGTGCGCCCGATGCTGACGCTCCTTGCCGCGCAGCTCGGCGGCGGCACCAACCCCGACGTCATCCAGGCCGCCGAGGCGGTCGAGATCACCCACCTCGCCTCGCTCTACCACGACGACGTCATGGACGACTCGCAGATGCGCAGGGGGGTCCCGAGCGCCCAGTTCGTCTGGGGCAATTCGGTCGCTGTGCTGACCGGCGACCTCCTGTTCGCTCGCGCGAGCAAGCTGGTCTCCGCCCTCGGGGTGCGGGCGATCCAGTTGCAGGCCGACACCTTCGAGCGGCTGTGCCTGGGCCAGCTGCACGAGACCATCGGCCCCCAGGGCGGCGAGGACCCGATCGAGCACTACCTGCGGGTGCTGGAGGACAAGACCGGCTCGCTCATCGCCGTCGCGGCCCAGATGGGCGTCGTCTTCTCGAACGCGCCGACGGAGTATGAAGAGCCCGTCGTCGTCTTCGGGGAGAAGATCGGCGTCGCCTTCCAGCTCATCGACGACGTCATCGACCTCTCGTCGAAGGGCGTGGCCGAGACCGGCAAGACCCCGGGCAACGACCTGCGGGCAGGCGTCGCCACCCTCCCCGTACTGCGACTGCGCGAGCGGGCGGCCACCGATCCCGGCGCCGCGGCCCTCCTCGAACGGCTGGAGCGCGACGTCATGGGCTCCGCCGAGGACGGCGAGGTCACTCCCGCCGCCATGGAGGCCATCGCGGCCCTTCGCGAGCACGACGTGACGCGCCAGACGCTGGAGGAGGCGCACCGCTGGGCCCGCGAGGCGGTGGAGGCGCTGGCGCCCCTGCCGAACGGCCCGGTGAAGAAGGCACTCGTCCGGTTCGCGGACACCATCGTCGAGCGCTCCAGCTGAGCCACGCGGAACACCAGAAGGAATCAACGAATGACCAAACTGCGACTGGCCATCGTCGGCGCCGGCCCGGCGGGCATCTACGCCGCCGACATCCTGCTGAAGGCGGAGCGCGGCTTCGACGTCTCCATCGATCTCTTCGAGCAGCTCCCCGCACCGTACGGACTGGTGCGGTACGGCGTCGCTCCGGACCACCCACGAATCAAGGGCATCATCACCGCCCTCCGCGAGGTGCTCGATCGCGGTGACATCCGGATCTTCGGCAACGTCCAGTACGGGCGCGACATCACCCTCGACGACCTGAAGCGGCACTACAACGCCGTCATCTTCGCCACCGGGGCCGTGCACGACGCCGACCTCGACATCCCGGGGATGGAGCTGCACGGCTCGTACGGCGCCGCGGACTTCGTCAGCTGGTTCGACGGGCATCCCGACGTTCCGCGCACGTGGCC
The DNA here is from genome assembly GCF_046534635.1 of Leifsonia sp. SIMBA_070. Lineage (NCBI taxonomy): Bacteria > Bacillati > Actinomycetota > Actinomycetes > Micrococcales > Microbacteriaceae > Leifsonia > Leifsonia sp. SIMBA_070. The sequence goes on from NZ_JAWRYK010000002.1 coordinate 602,582, forward strand.
GCTCGAGGCGAAGTCGGTCGCCGTCATCGGCAACGGCAACGTGGCGCTCGACATCTCGCGCATCCTCGCCAAGCACGCCGACGACCTGCTGCCGACGGAGATCCCGGACAACGTCTACGAGGGCCTGAAGGCCTCCCCGGTGACGGACGTGCACGTCTTCGGCCGCCGCGGCCCAGCCCAGGTCAAGTTCACGCCGCTGGAGCTGCGGGAGCTCGGCGAGCTGCGCGACGTCGACATGATCCTCTACGACGAGGACTTCGACTACGACGAGCAGTCGAAGGCCGCCATCGCCAGCAACAAGCAGGTCATGGTGATCGACCGGGTGCTGCAGCAGTGGCGGCAGCGCGAGGTCGGGAGCGCTTCCCGTCGGCTGCACCTCCACTTCTACGCGAAGCCGCTCGAGGTCGTCGGCGACGAGCACGGGAACGTCCGCGCCTTCCGGTACGAGCGCACCGAGCCCGACGGCGAGGGCGGCGTCCGCGGCACCGGCGAGATCCGGGAGCTGGAGATCGACGCGATCTATCGGGCCGTCGGCTATTTCGGCTCGCCGCTTCCGGGCATCCCGTTCGACCGCAAGCACGGGGTGATCCCGAATCATGAGGGCCAGGTGCTGCGCAAGGGCGACAACGAGCGCATGTACGGCGTGTATGCGACGGGGTGGATCAAGCGCGGTCCGGTCGGACTCATCGGTCACACGAAGTCGGATGCGATGGAGACGATCAAGCATGTGATCAACGATCAGGGAAACTGGTGGTCTCCCGCTGACCCCTCCGAGGAATCTGTGGAGAACCTCCTGCGCGATCGCGGTGTGGAGTACACGACCCTGGACGGCTGGCACAACCTCGACGAGCACGAGCAGGCCCTCGGTGCGGAGCGCGGACGCGTCCGCGTGAAGGTCGTGCCGCGGGACGAGATGGTCCGCGTCTCCAACGCATGACCGATGAGTGCGAGTGGCGACCCGACATCCTCGGGGAGCCGTTCGAGCAGCTCACCCTCCCGCTCGGTGAAGACTCCGAGGGCGACGTCGTCGCCACCCTGGTCCGCTATTCTCCGGCGCCGCACCTGCGGTTGCACCGCGGGCCGGCGGCCGACGCCGACGTGCTCTACGTGCACGGCTGGTCCGACTACTTCTTTCAGACCGAGCTGGCCCGGTTCTGGCACGATCAGGGCGCGCGGTTCCACGCCCTGGACCTGCGCAAGTACGGCCGGAGCCTCCGGACGGGCCAGACCCCCGGCTTCGTCGACGATCTCGCGGTCTACGACGAGGACATCGCCGCCGCGCTGGAGGCCATGGGCCACCGCGAGGGAGGCGGTCACGGCCGGTCGCGCCGGCTCATCCTGCTCGGCCACTCCACCGGGGGCCTGACGCTGAGCCTGTGGGCCGACCGCCATCCGGGCCGGGCGGACGCGCTCGTCCTCAACAGCCCGTGGCTGGAGTTCCAGGCCCACTCTGCGGGCCGCGCCGCGCTGACGCCGCTGGTCGACCTCCGTGCCCGCCTGGTCCCGAAGGCGCCCATGCCGAACGTGGACCTGGGTTTCTACACGCGGACCGTCTCTCGCACGATGGACGGCGAGTGGGACTACGACCTGGCCTGGCGGCCCGTGCGCGGCTTCCCGGTGCACCCGGTCTGGCTGACTGCGGTGCTGGCCGGGCATGCACGGGTCGCCGCCGGCCTCCACATCGACGCCCCGGTGCTGACGCTGCTGTCCGCCCGGTCGACGCTGCTGCCGTTCTGGACGCCCGACATGCTGAAGTCGGATGTGGTGCTCGTCGTCCGCGACATCGCCGAGCGGTCGCTCGGGCTCGCGCCGACGGTCACGGTCTCCTGGATTCAGGATGCGCTCCACGACGTCTTCCTGTCGGCAGCGCCGGTCCGTCAGGCGGCGTACACGGCGATGGAGCGGTGGATGCGGGGGGCGCTCAGCGGAAGTTGACGAACTGGACGGCCACGTCGAGGTCGGCGTTCTTCAGCAGCGCCATGGTTGCCTGCAGGTCGTCGCGGCTCTTGGAGCTGACCCGCAGCTCATCGCCCTGGATCTGCGACTTGACGCTCTTCGGCGCCTCGTCGCGGATCAGCTTGTTGATCTTCTTGGCGGCGTCCTGCTCGATGCCGTTCTTGAGCCCGACCTCGATCCGGAACTCCTTGCCGGAGGCGTAGGGCGCACCGGTGTCGAGGGACTTGAGCGTGATCCCGCGCTTGATGAACTTCGACTCGAGCACCTCGAGCACCGCCTTCACGCGCTCCTCGGTGTTGGCCTTGAGCAGCACCTTCTCGCCGCTCCATTCGACCGACGCCCCGACGTTCTTGAAGTCGTAGCGCTGCTCCACCTCCTTGCGGGCCTGGTTGACGGCGTTGTCCGCCTCCATCTTGTCGACCTTGCTGACGACATCGAACGAGGAATCTGCCACAGTTTCTCCTAGCCTCGGGAAGAACGTGTACCAGTCTACGAGGATCGTCAGGCGCTGCGCCGAGCGTCCTGCTCCTCCTGCAGCGGACGGAGCCCGAGGTTCTCGCGCAGTGTCTCTCCCTCGTAGGCGGTCGGGTAGATTCCGCGCTCCTGCAGCTCCGGGACGAGGCGGTCGACGATGTCGTCGAGTCCGGACGGGATGAGCCACGGCGTGATGTTGAAGCCGTCGACGGCTCCCGCATCGGCGTAGCGCTGGAGGGTCGCCGCCACGCTCGACGGGCTGCCGACGAAACCTCGGCCGGAGTTGAGGCGGATGACCAGCTCCCGGATGGACAGGTCCTCCGCGCGGGCGCGCTCGCGCCAGGCGTCGGCCGTGGTCTTGGCCTGCGCCGCCCGGAACCCCGCGCCCCGGGTCTCGCCAGTGACCTCCTGAACCGGGTCGATCTCGGGCAGCGGGCCGTCCGGGTCGTAGGCGCTCAGTTCGGTGCCCCAGATGTTCTCCAGGAACGCGATCGCCGTCTGCGGGGTGACCTGCTCTCGGCGCACCCAGCGCGCCTTCTCCTCGGCCTCAGCGTCCGTGTCGGCCAGGATGAACTCCTGGCCGGGGAAGATCTTGACGTCACCGGCGGGGCGTCCGGCCTTCAGGGTGCGCTGGTGGATGTCGTCGGCGAACGCGCGCGCGTCGTCGAAGGCGCTGTGCGCCGAGAAGATGACGTCGGCCTGCCGGGCGGCGAAGTCGCGGCCTTCCGGGGAGTCACCGGCCTGGAACAGCACCGGGCGGCCCTGCGGGCTCTGCGGGAGGCGGCTGCGGCCGGTCGCGCGGTAGTGGCCGGTGTCCACCTCCACAACCGTGGACGGGTCGTCGGCGGACCAGGACGCGGAGTCGGCGGAGTCGGCGGAGCCGGCGAGCGGCGCGTCCCATGCGTCCCACAGCGCCTTCGCCGCCACGACGACCGCTTCGGCGTGCCGGTAGCGGTCGGCGTGGTCGAGGTAGCCGCCGCGGCGGAAGTTCTCGCCGGTCCACGCGTTGTCGGTGGTCACGACGTTCCAGGCGGCGCGGCCTCCGGAGAGCAGGTCGAGGCTCGCGAAGCGGTGGGCGAGGTCGAGCGGGTCGTTGTAGGTCGTGTTCTGGGTGGCGACGAGGCCGATGCGCGACGTGACGGCGGCCAGGGCGGCGAGCTGCGTCTGCGCGTCGGGCCGGCCCGCGACGTCCAGCTGGTGCAGCGCGCCGAGGTGCTCCCGGAGTCGGAGGCCCTCCCCGAGGAAGAACGCGGAGAACAGTCCGCGCTCGGCGGTCTGCGCCAGCCGGCGGAAGCTCTCGAAGTCGGTCTGCGGGCCGCTGTCCGGCTGCGTCCAGACGGTGGAGAAGTTGACTCCCTGGAAGAAGACGCCGAAGCGGAGGACGGTCGGTGTGCTCATGCGGACTCCTGGTAGCGGTTGACGGCGACGGGGAGGCCCAGCGTCTGACGCAGGGTGTCTCCGGGTCGCGGGGTGGCGAGCGGGGTGCCCTCGCGGAGGCGCGGGAGGACGCCGTGGGCGAGCTCGGGGAGGTCGACGTCGAGCACCGCCGGGTGGAGGCGGACTCCGTCGACCACGGAGGCGAGCGCGGCGAGCAGCGCGGCCAGGTCCGCTCCGGTCCCGGTGAAGCGCGCGTGCTGGGCTGCCCACGGCGTGTGCGCGTCGAGGGCGGCCACGCGGTCGGCGGCGGGCACTCCTGCGGCATCCAGGGCGACCTCCAGCTCGAGGACGGCCAGCGCGCCATGGGAGCGCAGCCGGGTGGCCTGATCGGCGGCGAACGCGACGAGCGCGTCCGCAGGCGCGCCCGCTGCGAGGGCGACATCGAACAGAGCGACATCCACCTCCACCGACCCGACGAGGGAGGCGCCGCCGAAGACGGGGAGAGCGCCCTGCGGTGGCCGCGGCACGATCGACGGTCCGACGACCGAGTAGTCGTTTCCCGTGAAGCGGATGTGGTGGACGCGGTCGCGGTCCAGGTAGCGCCCGGTGGCGACATCCCGGATCACCGCGTCGTCCTCCCACGAATCCCAGAGCCGGCGGGCGACCTCGACGGCGTCGGCGGCCGTCCCCGGCGTGCCCTGCCGTCCGTAGAGGGAGGCCGTCGCCGGGTCGTCCTGCGCCGTCGCGACCCAGCCGGCCCGGCCGCGGGCGGCATGATCGAGGGAGGCCAGCTGCGTCGCGACGTGGAACGGCTCGGTGTAGACGGTGCCCGCCTCGGGGACCAGGCCGATGGCGCCCGTCAGTGGGGCGGCGAAGGCGGCACGCTGGACCGCGTCAAGGCGGGCTCGGATGCCCTCCGGGGCGGACGGCGGCACGGCGGCGTCGGCGAAGCTCGCGAACGCGAAGCCCGCCCGTTCGGCCGCCTGGGCGCGCTCGGCATGCAGGCGGCCGGTGAGCAGCCCGGCCGGAACGTGCGTCGCCGCCCGCCACGCGGCGGGATGCGCCCCGTCGCCGTCGAGCTCGATGCCGAGGACGAGGCCGCTCATCGGATGCTCCCGGCGTGCGGGAGCTGCTCCCCGGCCTCCACCGCGAAGGGCAGGCGGTTGCCGGCGGGCGGCAGCGGGCAGGTCGCGAACTGCGTGTAGGCGCACGGCAGGTTCACCGCGCGGGTGAAGTCGAGAACCACCCGTCCGTCCGGCCCGGGCGCGGCGACCGAGAGCGATCGGTTGGCCGGGTAGGTGGTGACCCCGCTGGTCGCGTCCGTGAAGAGCACCAGCAGCGAGCCCGGTGCGAAGCCGTTGAACGCGATGAGGCGGTGCAGCGAGCCGTCGTGGGCGAACTCTACTTCGCCGGGAGCAGCGTAGACGTGCTGCAGGCCCTCCGTGACCGAGCCGACCGTGACCTCCACCGGCTGGTCGTAGGGCACGAACCGTCCCTCGATCACCCAGCTCCGTTCCGGCTCGTAAGCGGGCGTGCCGTGGTAGCCGGTGCGGGCGGGGTGGCCGGGGTGCCGCGGCCGGAGCAGGTCGGAGCCACCGCGCTTGGCGATCTCGATGACGATGTCGCCGACCGCCGCCGTGCGGCCTCCCCGCTCGGGGATGGGGCCGAAGACGGCACGGCCGGTGACCGTCTCGCCGTCGACGAGCAGCGACTCGCCGTCGGCCAGGTCGGCGACCGGCCCTTCCTCGCCGGTCGACCAGAGCCCGGGCATACCGTCGTAGCGGGTGGGCTCCGCGGTCAGCCAGTGCTGCGCCGTGATCGCCAGGAACCCGTGGGCGGAGGCGCGGTCGGCCTCATGGATGTCGTGCCAGGCCCGCCAGGCGGCGGCGAAGTCGTCGCCCGCCTCGGGAGCGGCGGTGTCGCGCTCAGCGGCGGAGGCGATGGATGCAGTGGATGCGGTGGATCGAGTGGATGCAGTGGTCGCGGTGGTCATGGTCGGTTCCGTTCGTCGCGTGTGGTCGGTCACTGGTTGTCGAGCGGGAGGCCGGGAGGATTGATCTCGGACGTCGGCAGGCCCTCGTTCGAGAGGTTGTACGCCTTCAGCCACTTCGCGTACTGGCCGTTCTCGATCAGGGAGTTGATGGCGTCGGCGATCGGCTTGTCCAGGCCGCTGCCCTTCTTGACGGTCGCGGCGATCAGGCCCTGCAGTGAGTCGCCTGCTCCCGAGAACGTGCCGGCGGTGCGGGTCGGGTTGGCCGACGACGCGCTCTGCGTGTTCTGGTAGGCGGCGGTCGGGTTGGGGCCGAAGTTCGCGTCGATCTTGCCCGAGTTGAGCGCCAGGTACGTGGAGTTGGCGTCCGGGTAGTACTTGATGGTGAGCGTCTTGCCCGCGGCCTCCAGCTTCGCCTTCCACTCCAGGAGGATCTTCTCCTGGTTGGTGCCCGAGCTGACGGCGACGGTCAGGCCTGCGAGGTTCTTGTAGTCGCCGTCGAAGCTCCAGGTGTTCTTCTTCAGCACCGTGAACGCGAGCTCGTCCTTGCGATAGGAGGCGAAGTCGTACTTCTCCTTGCGCTGCTCGGTGTCGGTGATGTTCGAGAAGCCGACGTCCGTCGCTCCGGTGTCGATGCCGACGAACAGGTTGTCCCAGGTCGCGTTCTTCAGCTCCGGCTTGAGCCCGAGCACGGCGGCGACGAGGCGGCCGAGGTCCGGTTCCGAACCGGTCAGGGTCTTCTGGTCGTCGCCGGTGAAAGCGAGCGGCGGGAACCCGGCCGGCAGGGCGCCGACGCCGATGACCAGCTTGCCGCTGGACTTCACCGCGGCGGGCAGCTCGTCGGCGATCTTCTGGACCGTGTCGACCTTCACGGCGGTCTGCGTTCCCGCGCCGTTGGTGTGCGCGGCGATGGTGACGGATCCGGCGGACCCGGTGGACCCTGCGTCTTCCGCTGACGCCTGTCCGGAGCAGGCCGCGAGAGAGACGACGAGGGCGGCGGAGGCGAGCGCGGCGCCGGTGACGCCGAGGCGGCGTCTGCGAGTGGGACGTGACATGGGGATTCTCCTTGGTGGGATGGATGCGGGTGATGCGGTGATGCGGTCTCAGAGCACGCGGCTGAGGAATTCGCGCGTGCGGGGTTCGCGGGGTCGGTCGAGCACGTCGGCCGGCGCCCCCTGCTCGACGATGACGCCCTCGTCGAGGAAGACGACCTGGTCGGCCACCTCGCGGGCGAAGCCGATCTCGTGCGTGACGACGACGAGGGTGACGCCGTCGCCCGCCAGCGAGCGGATGACGGCGAGCACCTCGCCGACCAGCTCTGGGTCGAGGGCGGAGGTCGGCTCGTCGAAGAGCAGGATGTCCGGCCGCAGGGCGAGGGCGCGCGCGATGGCGACCCGCTGCTGCTGGCCGCCGGACAGCTGCCTCGGGTAGGCGGCGGCCTTGTCGGACAGGCCGACGCGGGCGAGCAGAGCGAGGGCCTGCTCCCGGGCTTCGGCGGGCGCCGTGCCGTGGGCGATGGGCGCCTCCGACACGTTCTCGACGATGGTCAGGTGCGGGAACAGGTTGAAGTTCTGGAACACGAACCCGATCCGCGAGCGCTGACGAAGGATCTCCCGCTCGCTGCGCTCCTTCAGCCGCCCGCGCTGCACACGGACGCCGATCAGCTCGCCCCCGACCACGACGTAGCCCTCGTCGAGCGGCTCCAGGTGGTTGATCGCGCGGAGGAGGGTCGACTTGCCGGACCCGGACGGGCCGAGGATGACGGTCACCGTGCCGGCCTCGATGGTCAGGTCGACACCGCGAAGAACCGGCCGGTCGCCGAACGCTTTGGTCGCGTTGGCGATCTCGATCCCGGCGGTCATCGACGTGCTCCCTGTGACGTGCGCAGGCTGCGGCGAAGACGCTGGAACGGAGTCGGCGGCAGCGAGCGCACGGCTCCGCGGGCGTAGAAGCGCTCGACGTAGTACTGGATGACCGACACGATGCTGGTCAGGATGAGGTACCAGATGGTCGCGACGACCAGCAGCGGGATGATGTCGGTCGGGTAGGTGCTTCCGAGGTTCTGCACGACGCCGAACAGGTCGAGCAGTGACACGTAGAAGAGGAGCGAGCTGGCCTTCAGCAGACCGATGATCTGGTTCACGTAGGCGGGGACGATGGAGCGCAGCGCCTGGGGGAGCACGATGCGGCGGAACTGCCGGCCGCGCGGGAGGCCGAGCGCCTTGGCGGCTTCGTGCTGGCCGTGGTCGACGGAGAGCACGCCGGCCCGCACGATCTCCGAGCTGTAGGCGATCTCGCTGAGACTGAGGCCGATCACACCGAGCGTGAGGTCCGAGAGGACGGAGACCGTCTTCACCTCGACCTGCGGGCCGAACGGGATGCCGATCCCGATGGTCGGGTACAGGTTGCCCAGGTTGTAGAGGAAGACCAGCACGAGGATCAGCGGGACCGAGCGGAACAGCCAGACGTAGAGCCAGCTGACCGTGCTCAGCACCCGATTCGTCGAGAGCCGCCCGAGCGCTACGAGGATGCCGCCCGCGAAGCTCACGACGGCCGAGATCGCCGTCGCCGCGAGGGTGAGCTGCAGACCGGTCAGGATGGCCGGGCTGAACAGCCACTTGCCGACCTTCGCCCACTCCCAGGCGGGGTTGGTGAACAGCGTCTGGCCGACGTTGAGCAGGAGCACGAGGACCAGCGCGGCGGCGATCCACCGCCCGGGGTGGCGCAGCGGCAGGATGGGGCGCTCGGCGAGGCGGCGCAGGTCGACGCCGTCGGGGAGGGCGGCCTCCGGAATCCGCGCGGTGGCCCGGGCGCCCGGTGCCTCCACCGTCGTCGTCGCGCTCATCGTGCGACCCCCAGCGTCTTCTCGAAGGGGTGGATGCCGACCTCTTCGGCCGGAAGGCCGGTGTCGTACAGCGGCCGATACCCTGTCGCCAGGTACAGCGCTTTGGCCTCCGGCTGGCGCGGCCCGGTGGTCAGGTAGACCCGCGTGTAGCCCTGGCGGACGGCCTCCGACTCGAGCTCGGCGACGACCCGGCGGGAGAGTCCCTGCCTGCGGTGCGCCGAGCTCGTCCAGATCCGCTTCAGCTCTGCGGTGTGCTCGTCGTAACGCTTGAAGGCGCCGCCGGCGATGGCCTCCCCGTCGCGCAGCAGCAGCACGAAGGCTCCGCCCTGCGCAGGCGAGAACAGCTCGGCGGGGTAGCGGCTCAGTTCGGTGGAGGCGCGCTCCCCGAAGAAGTCGCCGTAGCGCGTGTCGTACTCGTACTCGAGCTCGACCAGCAATGGCCGTGCGAGCTCATTCGTTGCCTCGACATAGCGGAACTCGTCGGCGTCGACGTTCGTGACGGTCACCGGATGCCTCCAATCGCAGGGTGGACGGGGATGTTTCGGATGACCGTAGGCGGGATGCGATGGCCCGCGACAACAACCGTTACGGTTTGCGTCGGCCGCGCAACACGGCGTCATCCGCGCTTGCCGCAGGGCGTCTTCCACGCCACGGTGACCCGATGCCCACCCCTCCCGCACGCCCGGCCCGCGCCTCCATCGCCGTCATCGGCGGCGGCCCTCGTGCCGTCGGCTGGCTGGAGCGGTTCGCCGCGGCGCGGAGCATCGCCGCCGAGCGTCCGCCGGTCGTCGTGCACCTGATCGACCCGTTCCCGGCCGGGCCTGGACGCATCTGGCGGCAGGACCAGTCGCCGTTGCTGAAGCTGAACTCGATGGCGGAGGACGTCACGATGTTCACCGACGACTCCTGCCGCATCGATGGCCCGGTGGTACCGGGGCCCTCGCTGCTGGAGTGGGTCGAGGGTGTCAGGGAGGGCCGCATCCCGGATGTGCCGCTCGAGGATGCCGGGGTGCGTGACGAGGTCTCCCGGCTTGGACGCGGGGACTTCCCGACACGTCGGCTGCAGAGCCACTACCTCGACTGGTTCCTCCGCCGCACCATCGCGGCAGTGGACGACGACGCGGTGGTCGTGCAGCGCGCCGGCGTGGTGGTCGGCGTCTCGAGCGGGTCCGACACGGAGTCGGTGCGGCTCGCGGACGGCACCGTCATCCACGCGGACGCCGTCGTGTACGCCCTGGGCCACGCGGGCAGCGAGCCGACGGGAGAGGCCGCCGCGCTCGTGGACTTCGCCGCGCGCCACGGGCTGCACTACCAGCCGCCGGCCTTCACCGCCGATGCGGATCTGACCGGCATCCCTGCGGGCGAGACGGTCGCCGTGCGCGGGATGGGGCTCGCCGCGGTCGACCTCGTCGTGCTTCTCACCGAGGGGCGCGGCGGACGGTTCGAGCCCGGTGAGGGCGGTGTGCGGTACCGGCCGAGTGGCCGGGAGCCGCACCTCCTGATCGGGTCACGCCGGGGCGTGCCCTACCGCTCGAAGATCTCGTCGGCGCTCGCCGGAGAACCGCCAGCGCTGCGCTATCTGACTCCGGAGGTCGTCGGGCGCTTGACCCGCGAGCCGGGCGTGCTGGACTTCCGCCGGGACGTCTGGCCGCTCGTCGAGCGGGAGCTGCTGCACGGGTACTACCAGGAGCTGTTCACCGGGCACCCGTCACGGGTCGCCGTGGGCTGGGAGACGTTTCGCTCAGCGCTCGATGCGGTGGATCTGCAGTCGGCGGCGTACTGCGCACTGCTGGAGGCCTCCATCCCCGACCCGGCCGACCATCTCCTACTGGATGCGTTCGACCGTCCGCTCGCCGGTGAACGTTTCGCGACGCGCGCCGACCTGCAGGAGCGCCTGCGCCGGTACCTGCGCGACGATCTGTATCGCCGAACCGTACCGGAGCACAGTGCGACGCTCGGGCTCTTCCTGGCCCTGCTGCATACGATGTTCGCCCTCGCCCCGGTCAGCGCGTCCCCCGCCTGCCCGGACGAGTCGCGCGTTCGCGACCTGCACGGCTGGTGGCCCGCCTACTTCGGTTACGTCGCCTCCGGTCCGCCCGGTCACCGCCTGGAGGAGCTGCTGGCCCTTTCGGAGGCGGGCGTCGTGGAGTTCGCCGGCGCCGACTTCATTGTCGTGGCCGACGAGGCCGGCGGGGTCTTCCGGGTGTCGAGCTCGTCGGTCGACGGTTCGAGGCCGGTGCGCACCCTGGTCGACGCGTGGCTGCCGGCCGCGCACGCAGGGCGCACCGACAACCCGGCGCTACGGGATCTCGCTGCCGGTGGTGGATCCTTCCGACACGGGATGCTGCGCGTCACCCCGGAGGACGCACGCGTGCTCGACGCCGACGGCCTCCCGCATCCCCGTCGCTGGGCGATCGGCCCGTTCACCGACGCGCCGTTCGCGGGGGCGTTCGCGCGGCCGGGAACCGACGCGCTGTCGTTCCGTGAGAACGACCGGGTCGCGCAGGCCGTCAGCGGGCTGCTGCTCAAGCAGTCGCAGCTCACCGTCGTCGGATCCCCGTCAGCCTGACCCTTTCGTCGAAGTGCACCGTGTTGCGCACCCGCACGGCGTGTCAGGCGCAACAACGTGCACCTGAAAGACCGCATCCCCTTCTCGGAGGCTGTGCCGGATCAGCGGACGAAGTCGCCGTCCACCCGTCCGCCGAGTCGCTCGAGCAGCTGGGAGGCGAGGGCCGCGGCGGCGCGCGGGTCGAGTTCTGATGCGAAGCGTTCGAGGGCGTCCGCCGCGGTCGGATCCGCGGCTCGCAGGCGGCGCGCGAGCCACTTGCCGCTGCCCAGCCAGGCGCCCGCGGCGAGGATGCTCAGCTCGGCCAGCCCGCGGAACAGCTCCGACCGGAGGGCCGCGATGATGAGCGGATCCGTCGCGTCGCCGAGGTCGTCGAGCAGGTCGGTGATGGCGTACCGGCGTAGCGCGCGGGCGTGGTCGTCGACCTGCGGGCCGCGCTCCAGCCGGTCCGCCGCCCAGCCGCGCAGCGTGTCGAATTCGTCGCCGGTTCTCAGCGGCGTGCCCTCGGTGAGGAGGATCGGGAGCACCGGGCGGAGCGAGGCGAAGTCGCGCTCCGACCAGTCGGTGAAGCCCTCCACCGTGTACGCGAACACGTCGATCCGTTCGCCGTCGAAGTGGGTTACCCGTGCGACCGAGGTCGCGTCACCTCCTTGTCCGTCGAACGCGGCGGGTGGCGCGATCAGGAGGAGGTCGATGTCACTCGTCGGCGTGCGTCGGCCCGTGGACGCGCTCCCGCCGAGGACGATCGTGGTCGCGGAGGGGAACTCCCGGTCGCAGAAGAGGAGCGCGACGTGCTGGAGCTCGATGATGGTCCTCGGCATGTGGGGCGTGCCGTGTCAGGTAGCCGTCAGGTCAGGTAGACGTGGGGCCAGGCGGCCACCGGGTCAGGCTGTCTGGGCCAGCTCGGCGTAGTAGGTGACGTGGCAGCCGTCGCCGCCGCACTCGATGCAGAGAGTGACCTCTTCGACGTGCTGCGCGGGGTCGGCTCCCGTGCCGTCGCACCGTTCGCAAATCTCCAACGTTCTCATGCCTCCGATTCTGCGCCGGACCACCGACATCGGCGTCCGCCACGCCGGTGTGCCGCGATCCGGCAGCGGATCGCGCGGGTTCTGCCCAGAGCAGAACGCCCGAAACAGAGTGGAGCGGATCGGCAGTATCCGACATAGGCTGGCGTCATGCTTCTGCGGCACGCGATCGGATCGGTGCTCCGCCGGATCAGGACGGAGCGCGGCACGACGCTGCGCGAGCTCTCCGCCCACTCGAGGGTGTCCGTGCCGTACCTCTCCGAGATCGAGCGGGGCCGCAAGGAGGCCTCGTCCGAGATCCTCGCCGCGCTGTGCCGTGTGCTCGGCGTCAGCGAAGGGGAGCTGATGACCCGCGTCGCGGCAGAATTCGGGAGCGCGCAGGTGCTCAGCCTGGTCCGCGACGAGCACGCCCGCGACGAGGTCGGTACGACGGCCGAACTGGCGCCGTCCACGGTCGCGGGGGTGGGCGACCGGCCGGGAGTGGTGGCGCTCGCCGCGTGAGCGCCGGCCCTGCGCCGATGCTGCGCCCGCTGGGCGGGCGCTGATTTCGTGTGCGGGCGCGCGGCGGCTATTCTTGTGTGGCGCCTTCGGTCACGAGAACACTGGTGGTCGGGAGCGCCTACGGCGAGTTACCCAAGCGGCCAAAGGGATCTGACTGTAAATCAGCTGTCTACGACTTCGGGGGTTCGAATCCCTCACTCGCCACCGATGTGATGAGCGCAGACCCCCGGTCATCGGCCGGGGGTTTTCGCTTGTCCGGCGCGGCTGGCGCCGCCACCGCTGACGCGGGTCTGTCAGGCTGGAGGCATGACCTCCAACGCCGAGCTGCTCGAGATCGCCGCCACCATCGCCCGCCGGGCCGCCGCCTTCGCGTGGCAGCGCCGCCGCGACGGGGTCGAGATCGCCGCGTCGAAGTCGTCGCTGAGCGACATCGTCACGCGCGCCGACCGGGAGACCGAGCAGCTCATCCGCGACGCCCTGGCCGCCTCGCGGCCGCGGGACGGCTTCCTCGGTGAGGAGTCCGGGGGCGGGAGCAGCCAGAGCGGCCTCACCTGGGTGGTGGACCCGATCGACGGGACCGTCAACTACTACTACGGCATCCCCGCCTGGGCGGTGAGTGTCGCCGTCGTGGAGGGCGACTCCGACCCGGCGACGTGGCGGACGCTGGCCGGCGCTGTCGTCAACCCGGTCACCGGCGAGGCCTTCACCGCCTCCGCGGGAGGTGGGGCGCGCCTCAACGGGGAGCGCCTCCAGGTCACCACCGGCGTGGAGCTGCCGCTCGCCCTCGTCGGCACCGGCTTCGGGTACGACGCCGAGGTCCGTCGCAGGCAGGCCGCCTTCGTAGGCGAGCTGATCGGCGAGGTGCGGGACATCCGCCGGATCGGCGCCGCGTCACTCGATCTCTGCTCCGTCGCCGCCGGACGCCTCGACGCCTACTTCGAGCGCGGCCTGAACCCGTGGGACCACGCCGCCGGAGCACTGATCGCCGAGGAGGCCGGCGCCCGGGTCGCGGGACTCGATGGAGGCCCGGCCGACCGCCGCCTCCTGGTGGCGGCGGCGCCGGACCTCTTCGAGCAGTTGCACCCGCGCGTCGAGCGCTTCTACGCCGACTGGGAGTGACGCCGGGCGCCGCGACGCCCGGCGCAGGGCCCGCTCCCGCGCCCGGCGTCGCGCGCGCCGATCAGGCGAGCCAGACGGCGGTGTCGCGGGGGAGCATCCGTCCCTCCAGCGCGCCGCTCGCGAGCACGGCCTCCCCATCGGGAAGCTCGACGGGCTCGAGACCGAAGTTGACCACGACCGTCACCTCGCCCGAACGGAACGCCAGCGTGTCCCCGTCGAGCTCGAACCACTCGGGGGCGCCGAAGGCCAGGTCGTAACGGCGGCGCAGGACCAGCGCCTCCTGATACATGGTCAGCGTCGAGTCCGGCACGCCCTGCTGCGAGGACCGGGTGAAGCCGGCCCACGCCGCGGGCTGCGGCAGCCAGCTGGCGGACCCGGGTCCGAAGCCGTACGACGCCTCGTCGCCCTCCCACGGGATGGGGACGCGGCAGCCGTCGCGCCCGTAACGCTCGCCGTGGGTGCGGAACCAGGTCGGGTCCTGCCGAGCGTCGTCCGGGAGGTCGATCGCCTCAGGGAGGCCGAGCTCCTCGCCCTGATACACGTAGGCGGAACCGGGCAGCGCCAGCATGAGCGCGGTCGCGGCCCGGGCGCGGTGGAGGGCGAACACCGGGTCGGGGAGGCCCTGCGTCTTCGGGCCGATGCCGTGGCCCTGCAGGTTCTCACCCTCCAGGGCCAGCCGGGTCGCGTGGCGGACCACGTCGTGGTTGGAGAGCACCCAAGTGCTGGGCGCCCCGACGCTGCTGAAGGCGGCGATGGAGCGGTCGATCACGCTGCGGAGCGCTTCCGCATCCCAAGGCGTCTCCAGGTAGGCGAAGTTGAACGTCTGCTGCATCTCGTCCGGGCGCACCCAGCGGGCCAGCTTGTCCAGCGGTTCCACCCAGGCCTCGCCGCAGAGCACGCGGTCGCCCTCGTACTCGTCCAGAACGGTGTGCCAGTCGCGGTAGATCGCGTGGACACCGTCCTGCGCGAAGTACGGCGGCGTCGGCGGCTCGTACTCGGCGTGCGCGGCGATCTCCGGCTCGAGGGCGATTCCGCCCATGCTGCCCATGTTGGCGGGCGGCGTGTAGTCGGGGAGGCCGGCCTCCTTGACCATGCCGTGCGCCACATCCACGCGGAAACCGTCGACGCCGCGGTCCAGCCAGAAGCGGAGGATGCCGCGGAACTGCTCCCAGACCCACGGGTTCTCCCAGTCGAGGTCCGGCTGCGACTTGTCGAACAGGTGCAGGTACCACTGGCCCGGGGTGCCGTCGGCCTCGGCGATGCGCGTCCAGGCGCCCCCGCCGAAGATCGACTCCCAGTTGTTCGGCGGCAGCTCGCCGTTCTCGCCCTTCCCGTCGCGGAAGATGTAGCGCGCTCGCTCGGGGCTTCCGGGTGCGGCTGTCAGGGCCTCCTGGAACCAGACGTGGTCGCTGGAGGAGTGGTTCGGCACGATGTCGATGATGACCCGGAGACCGAGGCTGTGCGCCTCCGTCAGCATCGCGTCGAAGTCGGCGAGGGTGCCGAAGAGGGGGTCTACGTCGCAGTAGTCGGAGACGTCGTAGCCGGCGTCCCGCTGCGGCGACTTCTGGAACGGGGACAGCCAGACGGCGTCCACACCCAGTTCCCGCAGCGCGGGGAGGCGGCGGGTGATGCCGGGGAGGTCGCCCATCCCGTCGCCGTCGGAGTCGGCGAAGGAGCGCGGATAGACCTGGTAGATGACGGCGGAACGCCACCACTCGCGGCCGGGGGCCGACGGACTGAGGGCGGAAGCGGGGACGGGGGCGGTTGCGGAGATGGTGGTCACCTCGGGTTCGTATCGGGTGCGGATGGGGGTCAGGGGTGGACGGCGGTGCTCGAGCGGACGATCAGGTCGGCCGGTGCGGTGTGGCTGACGGGTGCCGGTGGCGGCCCGCCGTCGGGGCGGCGGAGGGCGCCGAGCGCCGTGAGCAGGAGTTCGGCGGCGCGCTCGCCCTGGCCGACAGGATGCTGCGCCACCGTGCTCAGGCCGAAGAACTCCGACAACGGGTGGTCGTCGATCCCGATCACGGAGACGTCCCTCGGCACCGAGAGGCCGAGGTCGCGGGCGGCGAGGATGGCGCCGATCGCCATCTCGTCGGAGGCGGCGAAGATCGCGGTCGGTCGTTCGTGCGGGGTGCCGAGCAGCTGCTTCGCCGCCTCGTAGCCACCGGGGAGCGTGAAGTCGGCGGCGCGGTGCATCCGCTCGTCCACGGGGAGTCCGGCCTCGGTCAGCGCCTGCTCATAGCCGAGGCGACGGCTGGTCGGGATGTGGAAGTCGAGGTCGAACTCGTGGGACGCGCCGATGTGGGCGATCCGGCGGTGACCGAGGGCGGTGAGGTGCTCGGTGGCGAGACGCGCGACCGCGACGTCGTCGATCATCACGGTGCTGACTCCGGCGAGGGGGCCGCCGACGCCGACGACCGGCTTGCCGAGCGCGAGGAGGCGGGACACCTCGTCCGCCGAGAGTTCGAGGGAGACGGTGAAGACCGCATCCACCCGGTTGCGCAGCAGGTGGTGCTCGAACACGCGCCGCCGCTCACCGCCGTCGCCGCTCAGGTTGTAGAGCGTCAAGTCGTAACCCTGGCCGAGCAGGACGCGCTCTGCGCCCTCGATGACGGACGTGAAGAACCAGCGGTTCAGGTGCGGCACGACCGCGCCGATGTTGCGGGTACGGCCGGACGCGAGGCTCGACGCGTCCGACGAGACGACGTAGCCGAGGTCGGAGGCTGCGCGCATCACGCGGTCGCGGGTTGAGGGGGAGACGGGGCCGTTGCCGCTCAGAGCCCGAGAGACGGTCGCGGTGGAGACGCCGGCCAGGCGGGCGACGTCGTCGATGCCGGCCATCCCGCCTCCTGGAGTCTTCTGCGGTGGAAGCGCTTGCGTCCACGGATGCACGGAATGTGACCGTACACAAGTGGAGTATAGCGATCCGCAGTGCAAGCGGTTGCAGTTGATGACGCCGCGAGACGCGTCGCTGCTGGCGTCAGTGATCCCTCAGTGCCAGTGGCTCGGGCGGCTGAGGGTCGCCGGGAGGAGCGTCCGCCCGTCTCCTGTCGCAGCGTTGACCTGCGCCTGCGTGAGGTAGATCGCCTCCCGCAGGTCGGCGCCGTCGAGACGTGCGTCGCGGAGGTCGGCGCCGATCAGCTCGGCCCTGGCGAGGTCGGCGTCGCGCACGTCGGCCGCGATCAGCAGTGCGCCGCGCAGCTCTGCGCCGCGCAGATCGGCACCGCGGAGATCGGCGCCCACGAGGTCGGAGCCGGGCCGGATGCGCGAGCGCGCGCCACGGCGGGGTCCTGCGCCGACGGGGCCGGACTCGCGGGCGAGCCGGGCGGCATCGCGCAGGAGCTGCGCCGCAGGCCCGCGGAGCTCCTCCACCTCGAGCGCGAGGATCCTCTCCGGGGACCCGTCGGCGACGTCCTGCACGTCCGCGCGCGCTCGGCGGAGGGCCGGATGGAGGCGTGCAGCGGCGGGGAGGGCGAGCGCCTCCTCCAGGTACCAGAGCAGTTCGTGCAGTTGACGCATCAGAGGGAACACCGCGAACATCGCGTCGCGCGTCGCCGCGTCGTCGCGCCAGCTCGCTCCGCCGAAAGTGTGCTGGGTCACCTGCTGGCCCGCGCCGAAGCAGTCGAAGACGGTGCAGCCCTTGAAGCCCCGATCGCGGAGCTCGGGATGGATGCGGCAGCGGTCGGTGTCGTCCAGGTTCACGCACGGGTCGCCGGCGGCCTTGTCGATTGCGAAGTCCGCGGAGCGGGCGAACGCGAGGGCGACGCAGCACAACCCGACGCACTGCGAGCAGTCCGCCCGGAGTGCGCAGCGGGTGTCGTCGACGATCTCCACCCGTCCACAGTACGGGCCCAGCGTCACCTTTCCACATCTTCAGGTCAACCCAGGAATAGGGCCAGGGACACGGCGTTAGCGTGGGATGACCGACACAACGAAGGAGACACGCATGACTGCACCCCGCCGCACGATCGGCTCATCCGACCTCGAGGTCTTCCCGCTCTCGCTCGGAGGCAACGTCTTCGGCTGGACCGCAGACAGGCAGACGTCGTTCGACGTGCTCGACGCGTACACGGCGGCCGGTGGCAACTTCGTCGACACGGCGGACGGCTACTCGGCGTGGGTACCCGGCAACACCGGCGGAGACTCTGAGCGCATCCTGGGCGAGTGGTTCGACGCGCGCGGCAATCGCGACGATGTGGTTCTCGCCACGAAGGTCAGCCAGCACCCCGACTTCAAGGGTTTGGCGGCCGACAACATCCGACGCGCGGCCGACGCGTCCCTCGAGCGCCTGAAATCCGACTACATCGACCTGTACTACGCGCACTTCGACGACGAGACGGTCCCGCTGGAGGAAACGGTGGGCGCCCTCTCCGAGCTCGTCGATGCGGGCAAGGTGCGCTACATCGGCATCTCGAACTACTCGCCGGAGCGGATCGAGGAGTGGTTCCGCATCACCGAACGGGAGGGCCTCCACCGCCCTGTGGCGCTCCAGCCGCACTACAACCTCGTCGAGCGTGCGTACGAGACGTCCTACCGCCCGATCGCCGAGCGCGAGGGGCTCGGTGTCATGCCGTACTTCGCCCTCGCCGCAGGGTTCCTGACCGGCAAGTACCGCGACGGCGTGACCGTCGACAGCGCCCGGGCGGGCGGCGCCGCCAAGTACCTGAACGACACCGGCCGCTCGGTGCTGTCCGCGCTCGACGACGTCGCCGCGTCGCACAACGTCTCGGTCGCCACCGTCGCGCTGGCGTGGCTCGCCGCGCAGCCGACGATCACCGCTCCCATCGCCAGCGCGCGGACCACCGAGCAGCTGCCCGACCTCCTCGCCTCCGTCTCGCTCGAGCTGTCGGCAGACGACCTGTCAGCGCTCGATGGCGCCTCGGAGGCCGCCAAGGCTGCCTGATCGCGGGTAGGGCGGGTCTGCGACACGGAGGCTGCGGTGGTTCGGAGCACCGCGCCGCAGATGGTATCCTCGTACGGTTGCCAAAGCGGCCGGACACCGGCCGGCGCAGGCTCCGCCCCCTTAGCTCATTGGTAGAGCACTTCCTTGGTAAGGAAGAGGTAGTGGGTCCGATTCCCACAGGGGGCTCCGTCTCCCCGTCACGCGACTCGTCGCACGACGAGGGGATGCCACGGCGGGGTAGCTCAGGTGGTTAGAGCACACGGCTCATAATCGTGGTGTCGCGGGTTCGAGTCCCGCCCTCGCTACATAGCTTGAAAACACTGGGAACGGCGGCTGTTGAACAGCCGCCGTTCTTTCGTTTCTCGGGCAATTTGGACACAATTTGGACACACTCCAAATCACCGAGGGTCGCTTCGATCGGTCGTAGTCACCCAATCGGGCTGTGGGCGAGGCGGTATGGCGAGGTCGTCGAGCGCCACAGAGGCGGCTTCGTCGAGCCGGTGTGCCACGTCGTCGAGGTCATCGTTGAAGAGGTCGGCGTAGACGTCGAGTGTCATTGCGGCGGAGGCGTGCCCGAGCATGCGTTGCACCGCCTTGACGTTGGCGCCCGCCGAGACAGCGAGGCTTGCCGTCGTGTGTCGCAGGTCGTGAATGGTCATCGGAGGCAGCTCCGCCGCTGCCAACGCTTTGTCGAACCATGAGTTCTGACGGATGGTCGGCGTGGTTTGGTGCTCGCCGAACCTCCCGGGGAAGACGAGCTCGGTTTCGGTCTTGCCGTGGGTGGCGTCGCGGAGCGCTCTGTCAAGGAGGGCGGGAAAGGGAACGCTGCGGCGTTTGTGGGTCTTGGGTGATCCGACGATCACCTCGCCGCGAACGAAGACGGCATTCTCGACGATGTGCAGCCGTCTCCGAGTGAGGTCGATGTCCTTCACTCGGAGTGCTGAGGCTTCGCCCCAGCGCACGCCCGTGTATCCGAGCAGGAGGATGAGTGTTCCGTTCGCACCGCATGCCCGGGCAAGTCGATGCAGTTGCTGGTGCGTGAGGTAGCGGTGCTCTCTGGACACCTTCCTGGGCAGTGAGACTCCGCGTGCCGGGTTGGAAGCGAGTCGATGGTCGCGCACCGCCACATCGAGAATGCCAGCCAGGATCCCGTAGCACCGGTGAACCAGTGCTGGTGACTTAGCCTTGCCGAAGCCTTCTCCGCCCGCGCTGAGTCCAGAGACCCACTGTTGGACGTCGCTGTGCCGAATCTCGCCGATCGCGCGTGTGCCCCAGGCCGGGCGGACGTGCAGCCGCCACGCAGACTCGACCACTGCGACCGATGACGGCTTGAGGTGGGTTTGCGCGGTCATCCACTGCTCGCCCAGTTCACCGATCGTGGCGCGAGCTTCGGCCGCGTCGATGTAGTCTCCGCGGGACTTCTTGACCTCGACAGACGCGAGGTACAGTTCCGCGTCCCGCTTGGTGCGAAAACCGCGCTTGTTCGCTTGGCTGTGGTCGGGTTTCCGGTAGCGCACTCGATAGCGGCGCCCCCTCGCGGACTCATAAGCTTCGATGCTTCCCATGGGGTCCTCCGCTCAGGCCGAATTGCCGCGCTCGTCGCGGCTTACACCCTTGGCGTTTCCTCGATGTTGGTTAGGCCGGCGGTGGCGAGCAGAGCTGCGACATCGGCGGCGTCTTTTGCGATCCGATTGATCCGCTTTTCAACGTCAGCATTTGCTCCGATCAGGTCAGGATCTCCGGAGGCCTTCTGGGACGCGAGCACGATTCTTAGCCGATTGAGCTCGCGTCGAAGGGTTCCGAGTTCCCGCAATGAGTTGAGCAGCGCAATGTCGGAGCGTTCGGACGCGTGACGCGGTCGATATGTGCTGGCTGGTGTCGCGGACAGCCAGCAGTCGAACTCGGCGGCACTCATTCCGTCGAAGTCGGCACTGAGGTTGGGCAGGTCGAGCGCGGAGTCGGGTGCCCCCATCGGGGCCAGCAGCATGCTCACCGGAACGTTCAGCCCGCGGGCGATGTTGAGTAGCTGGCTGACGCTGATGTCGGCCTTCCTACCTGACTCGATGTTCTCCAGGATCGCTTCGGTCACGTTGCCTCCGGGGATCGCCTCAGCGAGGTCCGCGGTGGTGCGAAAGCCGCGCGCCCTCCGCGCCAATCTGATGCGTACGCCGATGCCCAATTCGGTCCGGAAGTCTGCCATTTCAACAGCCTAGCGTGCCGTCCGTTGTCAAGCTAGCGAAAATGCGCTACCGTTTGTGCAACAACTCAAAAGCTCCTAGGTTGTCGAAACGGAGGAGATACGATGACTGGAGAATTCATACAGCCAGCTGAAGTGGTCGAGCTGACCGGGCTGTCCATCGCAGCACTCGCCCAGCTGCGTTATCACGGCAAGGGGCCGCGCTTCTACAAGCCGACACCGCGAACCGTCCTCTATAAGCGGGCGGAGGTGTTGGCATGGCTGGAAGCGAGCGCCCAGACGAAGACCGGAGTGTACGCATAGCCGACCAGGCGCAGGTCGCTCCCGGCGTCATCCAGGATTTCGTCGACGGCTACATTGTGCCGGTCGACCCGATGGATGATCTGGGCTGCGAGAGCTGTCACTAGAACCAGACTTCCACCCCGGCGCGTCGCACGTCTCGCACCCCTGTTCGGGGGTAGCGTGCGGCACCAAATGGAGCGGCCAGCCCTTACCCTCTTCACCGTGGCGCACGACTCACAGACCGAGTCCGGGCGGCGGTGACGCATCGTGGCTGAGACTCCCGAACTGCAGAGTCGCCCTCGCCACTCCATCTCTCGAACCGGACACGCCGCCTACCTGAATCCCCGGCGTGATCCCGGTTCACCGTCCTCACTCATTCTGTGCTGGCGCACATCAAGGCGCGCCGGCGCACCGCACTAACGGGTCCTCCCGACCCGAACCCGATCCTTCACACAAGCCACCTCCGCACAAGGAAGGTAGTGATCTCGTGGCTGAAGGAACCCACCTCCGCACGCGTGCAGATGCTCGACTGACGGAGTTGCTGCGCGAAGTCGACACACTGCTGCCGTATGTACGGTTTCAACTACGCGGCTGGCCTAGTGAAGTCGACGCCGTCTTACAGCTCGCCCGCGAAACGGTCTGGCATCGAAGCTCGCTGTACGACCCGGAGCGCGGGTCGCCGCACGCGTTCGTGTTCGGCATCACCCGCCACGTCGTACTCAGAGAAGTCGAGCGGAAGCACGTCGTCATGGACGACGTTCCGGAAGACGTCGAGTCCGATACCGACATTGACCCACTGGATGCGCTGATCCGTCGCTTCGACGCTCACCGCTGGATGGTGTTGGTCGCCGATTTCGTGGGGCCATCCGACTGGCAAGTGATGAGCGACCTCAGCCTTGCCAACGGCGACGCGGACCGGATAGCGGTCGCTCA
This sequence comes from Leifsonia sp. SIMBA_070, assembly GCF_046534635.1. Lineage (NCBI taxonomy): Bacteria > Bacillati > Actinomycetota > Actinomycetes > Micrococcales > Microbacteriaceae > Leifsonia > Leifsonia sp. SIMBA_070. Next base: position 624,750 of record NZ_JAWRYK010000002.1, read on the forward strand.
TCAGATGTCCAAACGCGGTCTGCGTTCGGTGCATGATCGGGTGTGTCAGACCGCCCGAACCGTGCTCGCCGCCCTGGCAGCCGCGGACGCCGGGCTGCCTCTTACAGGGTCGGTCATCGTGTCCTGCGTTCCCGAGATCGGTGGCTTTCGGGAGGTGGCGGAAATGATCGGCGACGACGCCACCACCATCGCCGCCAGCCTGCACATCCACCCGGGCTCCGCGCGGGCGCGTATCGCCACCGCGAAGCGACTGCTGATGATCGCCCGGGTCGTGCTTGAGCAAGAGGCCGCTGCATGATCAGCGCCAGCGCAGCGGCCGCTCGTGCGGTGACGCATCCGAGGACGATCCGGAACCTGCTGATCGTGGCGGCTGTCATCGTCCTCGTCGTCCCCGTCGCATTGGTCGCGGTGCCGGTCACCCTGGTGCTCGCGATGGGAGCCAACGGGTTCACCGGTGGCGGGGGAGTGTGCGGCGGAGCTGCACCCTCGGTCGACGCGCGGAAGACGATCGATGGGTACAGGGCGGAGCAGTTGAAGATCGCCGCGACGATCATCACCGTCGGCCAGCAGATGAGCGTTCCCCCGCACGGACTGACGTTGGCGCTGATGGTCGCGATTGGCGAGTCCGGGCTCCGCAACCTCGATCATGGCGACGCGGTCGACAACACCACCATCGGTGTCTTCCAGCAGGGCACGAGCTACGGCACCCGGGCGCAGCGGATGGACCCGGCGACTGCGGCCGCCGCGTTCTACACGCGGATGCTGCGCGTCCCGGACTGGCAGACCGCGGCTCCCACCCTGGTCGCGCACGCGGTCCAGATCAACGCGGACCCGAACCACTATGCCCCGTTCTGGACGCCCGCCGTACAGGTCCTCGCCGCCCTTGCCGGAGCCAGTGCGGCGTCGTGCCAGGTGCCGGCGGATGCCCGCGCTGCGGCAGCCGTCTTGGTGGGCGCGATCCACGCGAACAAGCTCAACTTCCTCGAGGGCCGCTACCAACAGCAGATCCTCAACATGGCCGACGGCACCGCAACACCGAATTGCACCATCGACGCCCACGTCCTGCAACTAATCGTCGTGGCCGTCCAAGCGTTCCAGCAGGTGGGAGTCAGCGACCTCAACCGGCGCTGCACCGGCATGACGCCCGGCGCCGGCACAGCGTCCGCGCACTGGAAGGGCAAGGCGGTCGATTTCTACGCGATCAACCGCCAGTCCCTCACCGGAGGAGACGCCCTATCGCTCCAGCTAATTCACACGCTGGATCCTTACGCCCCACAAGGGACGTCAGTCGGTCAAAGCGATTGCCGAGCACGCGCCCACGTGGTCCTGGGCGCGCTGTTGAACATCACCAGCGCCTTCCCCGACACCTGCAACCACCAACACATCCAGGTGCCCTGAGTCAGAGATTCCCGAGATGCGCGCCAAAAACCGTCCCGAGCCGGAAGTTCTAAGTGAAGGGCACGAAACCGAGGTGAAGTGAGATGACCAGAAAGCTGATGGCAGTCGCGGCGCTCGTCCCATGTCTGATCCTGGCCAGTTGTGCGGCCGCACCTCCAGCTAGGAACCCTTCGTTCACGACCGTCGCACCGACCACCCCGACCCGGACCGCGGCTGCGGCTGCGACGCCAGCCGCGGACGGCATCGTCGATACGGTGTACGTCCAGGTCTTCCCGGGGAAGACGTTCAAGGCCAAGCAAGGCTGCCGCTGCACACTTCCGAACTCGTCGCAGGAGCTTTTCCCGGCCGGCTCACCGGTGGTCTTCGTGAAGTTCACCATGACAGGCGAGTGGAAGCCCTCGCAGGTAACCAGACCTATCAGGACGTCACCGGCGCGACCCTGATGGGCACCCAGTTCGATGGTCGACCAGAGCCTGCGGTCCTAGACACCGCCGACGGACCCACCCTCGCAAAGGCGAACGGGCTCGCCTGGCTGCCGAGCGGACTTTTCCACGGCGAGTCCACCTGGACCATCCCAAACAACAAAGAACGCTCATTTGCCGCCGCCTGGTACCTCCCCGCGGGTGTCGACAGACTCCAGCTCACCATGGACGTCCCCTCGGAGGGACAACCGTTGCAACTGACCGTCCCTCTTCCCGCGTCCGCCACGAACGCAGCGAATCCGAGTGGGGAGTGACCTCATGAACCTCCTGCTGAATCTGCTCGGCGTCTTGGGGCTCGTCGTCGTCACGCTGCTCGGCATCGTCGGATCCGGGCTGCTTGCGGCGAAGCGGATGGCCGAGATCAACGAACCCCTGTTGAAACCAGATCCCACCGGAAAGAAGGCCAAATCATGAACGCCCTCAACGAAGCCCTCGTCCTCGTGCACTCCCGCACGATCAACGTAATGACCGTGAACAACCCGTCCCCGGACTTCTCCGGCCCAGGCGTCGGCGCCCTCCAGTCGATCGCGAACGTCGTGTTCGCCATCGTCCTCACCCTCGGCGTGATCGGCGGACTCATCGCCGCCGGTTTCATCGTCGTCGGCCACATCTCCAGCAACGGACGCGTCCAGAAGATGGGCATCGTCGGCGTTGTCAGCTGTGTTGCGGGGGTAGCCGTCGCCGCCGGAATCGCCGGTCTCATCAACTGGGGCCAGTCCCTTCACGTGGCGTGATCATGATGTTTGTTCTCGCCGCGCCACCGGATCCGTTCTCGCCGAACTACGGCTGCTTCATCTCCGATTTCGGCTGCCAAGCCTCACAGACCCTCGCCCAGTTCATGGGCTCTACCATCCGCAACCTCGGCGACTTCATCGCCACCATGATCGCCGGGTCATTCAACGCCAACATCGACCAGAGCAGCTGGGAGATCGCACACTCCCAATTCTTGTTCTGGGTCGCCATCACCGCACCGGTCATCCTCATAGTCGCCCTCGTGCAAATCGGGATCGCGATGATCCTGCAGGACTGGGCACGCATCGGCCGAACCGCAGCCGGCGCCGCTCTCGCCATCCCGTTCGCCGCAATCTGCGTGTGGGGCATGCAGAAGGCCTCCGGCGTCACCGACGCCGTCACCGCCAGCCTCACCTCAACCGTCCAAGGCGGAGATCTCAGCCAAGGACTGCTGCGGGTGGTGGGGATCCTCGACATCACAAAGCAGGCGCCGAACGCAGTCATGCACAACGCTCAGTTCACGCAGAGCGGAGTCGTCTTCACCATCGCTGCGCAAGGCGCGCAAGGACCGGGCGCCGTCGGCGAGTACGTACTTGCAGTGCTCGTCGTTGGGCTGATGATGATCGCCTCCCTGTTCCTATTCGTCGCCATGTCCATCCGCGAGTTCGGCCTTCTCGCCCTCGCGGCAATGGCCCCGGTCGGGTTGATGATGATCGGCCAGCCGAAGCTCACCGCTTGGGCACAGCGATGGATGAACCTCACCATCGGCCTTCTAATCGCCAAACCCCTTGCTGCCGGCGTTGTCCTCCTCGCCGTCGAGCTAACCAAAGCCAGTCTCAGCATCGGAGTTATCCTCGTCGCCGCCGGCGCCGTGATCGCCGCGTCGTTCTCCCCATTGTGGGCGACCAAGCTCGTGTCCTTTGCGGGCGCGGAAGTGGGCACCGCTCTGCATCACCGCTTTTCCGTGCGCGACCAGTTGTCGCGCGTCAACACCGCCGCAGCACCCGTTCGCTCCGCGGCACGGGTCATCAAGGTTGGGAGATAGCTCATGACCACCTTCACCGCCGACCAGATCATCACGGATGAAGGCGCACCCCGCGTACGCTTCGCCGCCCGCGAGCGCCGCGGCATCTTCCTCGGCCTCACCTTCCTCCAACTCGTCGTCATCGGAGGCGCCGTCGCCATCCTGCTGGCAACGCTGTTCATCAACCCGAACGCCCTCTGGGTCATGCTCCCGTTGATCGCGCTCGTCGTGTTCTTCGCCCTCGCCACCTACCGACGCGAACCAGTGCTGGTCATCGCCGCTCAAGCCGCTCGGTACGCGTACCGCAGCATCGCCGGCCAAACCATGTTCCGCCGAGACGTCTGGCTGCGGGTCGCCACCGCATCGCTGAACGTCGGCCACGCGCACGTCGCCGCCGTTACACCGACCGTCACCTCGAAGTTCCTCCTTCCCGGCGCGCTAGGGGACGTGCAGATCGTTCAAGTCCCCGGTGCTGGCGCGTTCATCTATAACGCACGTGGCCGGCTTGCTTCCATCACCGTACGAGTCGGGTCGAGGGCGTGGGCGCTTCGTGACAAGGGTGCGCAGGAAGCGGCCTACGACGGGTTCGTCGAATGGCTCAGCTCACTGGAAAACCTGCCCGGCGTCCGCGAGACCACCATCCGCATCCGGGTCGACCGGGCCTCCTCCAACGAGCTTCGCGACTACCTCATCGCCCGCGAAGGCGAACACGCCCCGCAGGTCAGCGCCGAACTTCGCCAGCAGTACGGGGAGCTCACCCAGGCCGCCTCCAAGCGGTCCATGGGCTTCACAAACTACGTCACCCTCACCTTCGACACCGTCGCGCTCAACGCCGCGATCCGCGACGCGGGCAGAGGGCTCATGGGACTCGCGGCCGTGCTCAAGGAGCGCGTGGCCGGCATCGAAACCTCGATGGAGCATGCCCGCCTCACACCCGCCGGATGGCTGACCTCCGACGACATGGACAACTTGCTCGCGCTCTCCGCCGACCCCGTCGCGGCAGCGACCCGGCGCGAGCAGGACGCCACCCTCGAGCCGCAGTCCGCACCGCCGGTGATGGGAATCGACGAGGGCTGGGACGCGATGCGCGTCGACGAGTCCTGGCACCAGACCTTCTGGGTCGCGGAATGGCCCCGCACCGACGTCCGCACCGGGTTCCTCGAGCCCCTCCTCTACGCCGGCGACGCAACCCGGGTCATCACGCTGCAGGTGCGGCCCGTTGCCACGCACAAAGCGCTGGCCCAGCTCAACCGCGCTCAGTCCGACATGGAAACCGCTGCCACGATCCGGATGAAGCTGTCCTCCCGGATCCCGCTCACTCACCTGCGCGAGGAGGAGGACCTGGCGGTCCGCGAGCATGACCTCGTCGACGGATTCGGGGACGTGCAGTACCGAGGGTTCGTCACCATCTCCGCCGAGTCCAAAGACGCCCTCGCGAAGGCGCGGACGGACATCGAGCAGGCCTCCCACCCTGCACGACTAATGCTGGCGTCGATGTCCGGGCAGCAAGCCGCCGGGTTCGTCACCGGAGCTCTACCGGTGCCTTTGGAAGGGGAGTGACGACGATGAAGCCCAACACGGTCATCGGCCGCATCCCCGCCGACGAGAAGCCCAGCGCCAACAGCCGCCACCACCAGAGCGCCGACGCGGACAAGAACTCGTCGTGGAAGATCCAGTCCGCGGAGTTGCCGGCGTCAAAGATGCCGGCGTGGGGGTGGAAGCAGCCACACAATCTGCGTGGCCCACTGCGCGCGACCCCACCCGCACACCGCTGCTCCTCGAAAGTCCTCGGGGGCGCGTACCCGTTCCTGGCCGAGACCGGCGACATCCTCACCGGCGCGTACATCGGCGAGAACGTGCTGTCGCGGGCGCCGTTCTGTTTCGACCCCTGGGACGCGTACTCCGCCGAGGCTGTCCGCTCGCACTCGGTCGCGATCCTTGGGGTGAAGGGGACGGGCAAGTCGATGCTGGCGAAGTCGTGGTCGTCTCGGCTGGCCCGCCTGGGGCGGAAGATCGCGGTCCCGCACGATCCGAACGGAGAGTGGGTGCGCGTCGCCGCCTACGTGGGCGGCACCTTCATCTCCGTCGGCCCCGGCAAAGCCGCCCGCATCAACCTCCTCGACGAAGGGCCGCGCGATGCGTCGTTCTCAGATGAGGACTGGAACCAGAACGTCCTCCAGTACCGTCGGGCGACGGTCAAGACCATCATCCGTCGGCTCCGGGAAGGCGGGAACCTGGAGCCGGTTGAGCACACGGCTCTCGATGTCGCCCTCGACACTATTCGCGGTCAGTCGACCGTGACCATCACCCACGTCTATGACCGGCTCGTCGACCCCAGTGAAGGTCTGCCGGTTGAGGTTGCGGACGCTGCCCGCCGGCTCGCGCATTCGCTGCGACGGATGGTCTCTGGAGATCTCACCGGATTCTTCGACGGACCTTCCACTGTCCGCTTCGACGCCGATGCACCGATGATGGTCGTCGACACGTCCGCCCTGAAGGGTGCATCTCCAGAAGCTCAGGCGTTGGCCCGGTTGGCTACGGCGAACTGGATCCGCCGCGCTAGCCTCGGCGCGAATCGGCAGGCCCGGGTCATCATCCATGAAGAGGCCGCCGTCGAGCTCCTCAACGACGTCTCCGGCGGCGACATGCTCGCCGACCGCGTCGAAGAGGAGAAGGTCGCCCGGCACCTCGGCACCAGCAACTGGTACCTCCTGCACCGGGTCGCCGACCTGGACGCGCTCGGCGACCGCAACAGCGCACTTCACTCACGCGCGCTCGGCCTCCTGGCGGACTGCGAGACCCGCATCTCCTACGCCCAGCACTCGGGAGAAATCGCCCGGTCCCGGGAGATCCTGGGCTGGAACGACACCCAGGCGGACCTCGTCCGGAAGCTCCATAAGGGCGAAGGGCTCTGGCAAATCGGCCAAGACCGGGTCGCGAAGGTGCGCAACATCTGCACAGACTACGAACTCGGGGTCTTCCGCACCGACACCATGGGTGGTGAGCGAGCATGAGAAACGACCACTCGTCCTGGACCCACATCGCCTTCTACGGCCTGTTCGCTGTTGTGGTCGTTGGGGCCCTGACGACCGGGATCGCTGGTGCGACCATCACGGTGACCTGCAACGGTGGCGGTCAGCCTGAAAGCGTCTTCGCAGGCCTGCAGCTCGCGATGAGTGGTGACCCGGGCGGCTTCGCCCTGGAGCCGGGATGCACCGCACCGGTGACCTTGATCCGCGTGCTCGACATCGTCGCCGGGTTCCTACTTCTCGGCGCTGTCGGAGCGGCCGTGATCTGGTGGCTTCGGTACCGCCAATCGGACCGGCACTTCATCCACGAGCTCCGCGGCCGCGACGGACTCGCCAAGCCCAGCGAGGTGGGCAAGCACACCTCCGCCCGAACCGCCCTGCGCCGCGCCAAGACCTTGCGACCGTCGCTGACCAACCCGACGCCGTCGGCCGCGGGATGGAAGGTCGGCAGCGCCCACGGGCAGGACGTGTACGTGTCGATCGAAGACTCGATCGTGGTCGAGGGCGCTCCCCGGTCCGGCAAGGGCTACCGGTTCATCATCAACGCAGTCCTCGACTGGGACGGCCCCCTGATCACCACCTCCACCCGCAACGACAACCTCTCCGCCACCATGCGCGAACGCGCCCGGATCGGCGACGTCACGGTGTTCGACCCGCAGGAGCTCACCGGCGTCCGCTCGGCGCTGCGGATCTCACCGGTCACCGGGTGCGAGGACCCCCTCATCGCTGATCAGCGAGGCCAGGCGATCGTCGCCGGCACCGCCCTCGGCGTATCCAAGACGAACCAGGAATGGGCGCAGGTGTCCTCCTCCGTGCTGTCCCGGCTTCTGCACGCGGCTGCCGTTTCCGGGCGAGGGATTGACGCTCTCGCGCGGTGGGGTTCCAACCCGCGGCTCGCTCTGGAAGCGGTCGGGGTGCTCGCCAACCAGGGGACACCGGGATGGTCCGAGGACTTGGACGCGATCATCAACGGCGACGAGAAGCTCCTCGCCAACTCCTGGTTCGGAGTATTCGGTGCCCTGCGCCCACTATCCATCCCCGCCATACGGAAGGCAATGACGCCAAGCCCGGGGGAGCAGTTCGATCTCGACGCGTTCCTCGCCGGTCCCAACAGCCTCTATCTCGTCGGCACCGGTGCTGGTGCCGGTTCCGTCGGTGGGTTTCTCGGCGCGATCCTTGACGACATTGTCGAGACCGCTCGCCGCAAAGCCCTCGCCTCACCCGGCTCCCGCCTCGACCCTCCGCTCGCGCTGATCCTGGACGAAATCGCCAACATGTTCTCCTGGCCAGCGTTACCGCGGATCATGGCCGACGGCGGCGGTATCGGCATCTCCACCGTCGTCGTCCTGCAGGCGCTCTCGCAGGCGGAGACCGCGTGGTCACGGTCGGAGGCCGACACCATCTGGTCGGCGGCCACCGCGAAACTGCTCCTCGGCGGAGCGTCCGATGTCGACCACCTCCGCGACATCGAATCCCTCCTCGGACTCCGCCGCATTCGGAACACCGGGCACTCGTACAACGACAACGGATCCTCCACGAACGTGCAGAACGAGAAGGTGCCGGTGATGACGATCGACGAGATCCGCCGCATGCCCGAAACCGTCGGGCTCCTCGCCTACCGGAACCGGCGCGGCATCCTGCTCGACCTTCGCGGCTGGACCGACCGCGACGACGCCCGCCAGGTGAGCGCCGGGAAGAAGCTCACTGAGCTCGACCAGCAGGTGGTCTTTGCAGAGCAGTATCAAGCCGCGCTCGATCGCCGGGGATCAGCGGGGGAGGGCAACTGATGTCGAACCGTCGCCGTTCCGCCCGGGACAACAGCTATCGCGCCCAGTACCTGCACTCCGTCGCATGGTTCGCCCGCCGCGACCGCTGGTTCGCTGAGGAACAGGCCCCCGGTGGAGACGCGCGCTGCGCGCTCTGCCTCGGCGCGGGAGACTCGCGCTCCCTTGAGCTGCACCATCTCGACTACCGCGGCGTCACCCAAACCCCACACGGCTGGGCGGCGCACGAGCAGCACCAAGACCTGATCGCGCTGCACCCGCGCTGCCACGAATACGTCCACCAGCTCATCGACCGCGACCGTGTGTTCTCGGGATTCGTTTCCCGCCGCACCGCGTCGCTCCAGGCAATCGCCCGGCTCCAGGCCAAAATCGCCCACTACATCGAAGCGTCACTGGAACAGCAGTGACCGACGACACCCCACTCGATGACCTCGTCGCCTCACTCGCCGAGCGATGGGAAGACGAAGCGCCTCGGCAGACTCCCGGCATGCTCGGCATCCGCGTCATCAACTGGCGCACCCTCGCCGACGCGGACGCTCCGGAAGTGTGGAGCGACCTACGCAGTTGGGTGGTCTGGTTCACCCGCCGTTACAACCTCCCCAGCCGCAAGATCCCGCCGTGCTGGTTCAAGCACGGCGCTCTGGTCGAAGAACTCTCCGCCCTCCACACCGCCTGGCTCGTCTCCTACGACAGCCTCGACGCCGGCTACGGACCCATCGGCTGGCACGAACGCCTCGCCGTCGCCATCCCACGCCTGGCGACTTGGTACAACGGCGAATGCCACAACGGCCACACCGAACTCCCACGAACCGGCGACGACGCCGTCCCCGACCAGTGGGCCGACTGGATCAGGCAGAGCCACGCCCGCTCCTGAGCGAGCCGCCGCGATGCGCGCCATTTGAGCGCTTTTTCGGTCCTCGAACCGGAAGTTCTAAGTGAAAGCGACCCCGACCAGCGGTCGCAAATCGAAAGGAAGAGAACGATGAGCACACGAGTCCCGATCAGCATCGAAGGCAACCTCGTCGCCGACCCCGACTACGGCGAATCCCAGAACGGCACCAAGTTCGCCAAGTTCACCGTCGCCGTCACCGATCGCAAGCAGGTCGACGGCAAGTGGGTCGACGGCGACACCCAGTACCACCGCACCACCGTCTTCGGCCGCACCGCCGAGAACGTCCGCGCCAGCCTCACCAAAGGCGACACCGTCATCGTCAACGGCAACCTCGAGTTCCGCCACTGGACCGACCAAGCCACCGGCGAACCCCGCGCCGCCACCGAAGTCGTCGCCGACAGCGTCGGACCGTCCCTCCGCTACACCACGGCGGAGGTCACCCGCCGCGCCCCAAAAGCTGACGGCCCGGAAGTCACCGGGCCGCGAGTCGCGAGCGCTCTTCGTTCTGGCGCCTCGGTGGCATAGGAGAGCAACAGCGGCGGGGGCGCCTAGCGACCCCGCCGCTGCCATGCGCGGACAACTTGCGTCCCGCGAAAGAGGGGGCGAAGAAGGCCCCTAGCCACCGGCGGTGGCCCATAGGATTTCAAAGTGTCAGTTTTCACTCCGTCCGCTGTCGCCGCCGTCGGCGGCGCACTGCATCGGGGCATGCCGACTCGGCAAACCAATCTCATGGAGCTCTTCCAGGAGTCGATCGTCGGAGCGATCGCTGCAGCCGCGGGCTGCAACGTCGGTACGCCCCGCATCGACAACGGAATCGACCTCGACCTGACGCACGAGATGCCGAACGACGACGACGCGATACTCAGAGTTCAGCTGAAGGCAGTTTCGTCTGGCTGGAACGCGAACAAGTCGCAGATCAGTGCAAAGATGCACAGGACGCGATACGACAAGATGCGTCGCATTAATCCGTCCCTGAAGCAGATCGTCGTCATCATGGACCTGCCGGCCAACCAGGAAGAGTGGATCCGCTCGGAGCATCCCTTCACCCTCGCGCAGCATTGCTGCTACTGGGCGAATCTAGAGGGTGAGCCAGAGTTCGCTGGAGCGGGCGACATGGTAACCGTGTCGGCTGCCGCCACTAATGTTTTCGATGACGTAGCACTTTGCCAGATCATGGCCAGAATCCGGGCAGGTGGCGCACCATGAGCGCTCCAGAAGTGAGCAGGGAAACGCTGCGCCGCGCGCTGCTACGTCTTGGATGGTCCGAGGTCGGTTCCTTCCGGAACACGTTGCAGTATTGGGAGCCGGACCGCGCTCGACGCACTGATCTAGCAGAGCTGGAGCGTGTCATCATTCCTCTCGACGAGAATGCCTCGGACGCGGCCGACCTGGTCGAAGAAGCCACGGCCTATCTGGGACAGCGCTATGGCCAGGAATTTGAGCAGACGATCGAGATGGTCGATCTAATGCTCGCGCGCCACCTCGACGAGGTCGAAGTGAGGCGCGAAACAAAGAACTCCGCTGGGCTCATCGAGTGGCAGCTGGGAAACGAAGCGGTCGTGAGTACCCGCGACATCCTGTCGGCAGCCGCAAAGGCCGCAGCGTCCAAGCGAAAGCGCTACTTCAACTCCGAGTCAATCATCTCCGACGAGTTCCTTTCGCAGTGCTTCATGGGACAAACGAAGGTCGGGAGTTACGTGGTGACGGCCCTTACGCCGGCAGAAGTCTCTCTAGCAACGTCCAGAAGTGAGAAGGATCAAGCCCGCCATCCTCGAATTGAGGGCCGGATGGTTACTGAGACCTTGGCCGAATCACTCGTCGCTGTGAAAGACGCTATCGCCGAAGTTCGCAGTTCCGGAGGCCAAGTCGAGGCGTTTGAACTTGCCGTTGCGTCTGGTGTGTCATTTGAACTCCTTTCCGCCCTCGAACCGCTCACCAGGGGCACGGAGTCTGGAATTCAGATAGCGTACTTTCGAACCGACCTCGAGGACTCCTCACACGCGCCTGTCCGTCAGCCGATTGAGGTGGCGTTCACTCCCGAGGACGGCCAAGTAATCGGGCAGGCCCGTCAATTTTTCGAGGCCGCCCCGGAGCCATCACTAGCGCGAGTCACCGGCGAAGTTACGAACCTGAAGAACTCCACCGCGGGGTCGGAACACCAAATCAAAATGGCAGCTCGGATAAATGGGAAGCCCAAAATGGTCACCGTGGAGTTGACGGCAGATCAATATGACGAGGCTGTCACTGCGCATGGGCAGAAGCGACTCTTCACAGTCGTTGGCGAGCTCGAATCACGCCAACGGGGTGCTTTTGTCCACAGCGCTGAAAGGGTTCGCGTCGAAGAGGCGATGGTGAGCGACGTTGAAATTCGATCGCGACCCGACCGCACCAGCGCGCTCCCGCCAGCCATGTTTGATTAGCGAATCGGCGTGCGGAGTTCGGTAACGCTCCAAGCCTGAACGGATGTTCGTGGCAGACTGCAGAAGAGATCGTTCCTAGTTCGCCAGCGGTTAGGTGGACACTAAGGGCATGGGCCTTGAATCACCCCTACCCCGTCAATGGAGAGCATCCGATGACGAAGCTGTAGAGCTGTGCCGTGATTGGATGATCTATCTCGGTGCCACCGACGTGGTCGTGGCGCAGGGGGAGACTCAAAATACCTGCGATCTATATAGCATTCGTTTTTTGGCTTGGGTCGACAACCGCCGGCAGAACCTCGACGTTGAGGTTGTTCAGAACGCCGCGAACGTCGCTGCCGCGGACGGGCGATACCCATTGGTTTTCGTGCCTGGAGGAGTCTTTCCGGAAGCGCAGGACTTGGCAGACGCACTTGGGGTGGCTATTTTACGTTTTGATTCGCTCGGCGGGGATCTCGACGGTGCGAGCGCAATGGGCCGTCGGCTTCGCGCGACTGGCCTTGCCGCGGTCGCGACTTGAGGTTCAGTTCATATCGGGCGTGGAGCCGAGCACAGTAGCGGCCGACCCCGCAGAGCCAGTGACGACTTGCGCGGCGCGGCTTAGCTCGATTCGCGCGGCCGCGCGCGACTTCTCCAGTGTTTCTTCCACCGGATGCCGCTGCATTGCCTCCACGAGTTGAGATCGCGCGGACGCCTCGGTCGGAGCCACGACGACGGCTTGGTTGTTGTCCTTGCCTCTTGTGAGCCCAACGTACAGTCCCGCTGCATCAACGCCAGGACCGACAATTGACAGGTCAGTCGTCTCTCCCTGAACCCCGTACACCGTCGTCGCGTAAGCCAAATGCAGATGCGATTCGGCGTAATCGAGAGAGACCTTTCGGAGATCCAACGAATCATTGGCCGACGCGAGCATTACGTGGTTGGTGCTGACCTTTCGCACAAGCCAGTTCTGGCGATTCTGAACATCGGTTGTTCTGTCGTTGCGACGAGTTTGCACCACGTCGCCAACGAATATCAGCTGTCCAGCCTGACCAGATACTGCCTGGCGAACGTCGATGGAACCTTCTGCGATTCTTCGGGCCTGAATGTTTTCGCTGAGGGTCTGGGCCTCAGCGTGAGTAGCCGTGACAAGTGCTATGGATCGACCACCGCGCTGAGCTTCGAACCAGGCGTTCACCATTGAATCGCGCGCCTCCACCTCATTGTTCGTAAGGATCACGTGATCTGTGCGAAGTAGTTCATCGGCGATGTCGCCTGCGTCCGCGCTCCCCGGACTGCGAAGCCGAAGGCTCAGGTCTGCCCACGATGAATCGGTGAATCGGTGAATTGTCAGGAGCTCGACCTGGCGACTAGCACGACGCCAGAAGAGTGCCATGGCGCCGGAGTGGCCCACAGGGAGTGCTTGGTGTTGATCTCCAACTAGAGCGACGCCCGCCCCGGTCCGGGCGACGACGTCAAGGAGTGCATTTGCGGCCTCGAGGTCGAGCATGCCGGCTTCGTCAATAACGATGCGATCGCCAGGACGGATCTCGATTCGCGGGCCCGTATATTGAGCCCCGGTCATCGGGTCGGCTTCACCCGGGCGTAGGCAAGACCAAACGGTCGCGCCCGCCCGATTGCTGCTCCACCGCCACCCGTAATCGTGAAGGAGTTGATGAAGGGAGGACGATGAACTCGCGGTTTCACGGCCGGCGACGACGGAGGCCTTTTTCGTCGGCGCGACGATGAACATCGAGCGACCGCGCCGACGTAGTGCAACACCGGCAACCTTAAGCATCGTCGTCTTGCCCGTGCCAGCCGCACCGGAGATCGCTACTATTCGGTCGGAGCCGGCGATTGAGGCAGCCCCTTGAAGCTGGCCCCTGTCGAGACTGCGCTGTGGCTCGATAGCGCGGGCAGTCGCGGTGATCTCGTCCGCGTGCAGGGCCTCGCCAGGGGCCGCAAGTGAGTCGGTTCGATGTGAAACCGTTGCTTTGAGGGTTGCGGTCGAAGTTGCCATCCGCCGCTTGATATGCGCCGGAACCCTCGACTCAGGCAGCAGATTCACCGTGTGTGTCCGCATGGCGAGCGAGGTCACTTCGTCGACGACCTCCGCGAGTCGAACGTGGTCTTCGATCGCGCCGGATGCAGCAATCGCTCGAATCGCTCCGGCTCGGACATCCATGTCGCTGAATCGTCCCCCCGTCCCGGTCGACCGAGCATCCGCATCGACAATCGCCTTCGCCGCGAGAAGCTCGACATCGAGCTCCTCGATGGCGACCGATCGGATCCAGGACGCGCCCCGCGGTCGACTTAGTTCTGGATCTGCACGGAGAAGCTCGGCCAACACTAGCGAGGCCCAATCCTCCTCGTTCAGCTGGCCAGGCTTGTTCGGCCTACCGGCCGCCCATGCCCACTGATCGATCTGGGTCAGCACGGTGGGGGAGGGCTCCTCGTTGGGGTGCTGCTCCCTCCACTGTCGGAGATGCGTCGCCTTGTTCGACTCGATCTGTGCGGAGCGCTTTGATAGAGGCCGCACCAGATGCTGCAGCTGCGCGATCTCCCCGTCCGAGTTCAGGGTGAAGCCCCTCGACGCCAGGGCGGCGACCCATGCCGGGTCAGTCCGCGACGCGAGGTCGCCCTCCGCGTTCACGACATTCTGAAACCGCAGAGCAACGCGAGTATCAACGTTGGACCACTTCCCGTCGGCCCCTTGGACCTTGACGTTCAGCCACAGGTGGCGGTGCTTATGCGGGTCCAGCGAGCGCGACCGTTCGTGTCGCAGCTCAACGACTTCGATGCGAGCGAGGTCCTCTCGGATGGAACCCTGCTTTCCACGGCGGGCGTTGAGCTCGGTCTGCCACAGCTTGATGATTCGGTCCCGCAACCGGTCCTGCAGATCCTCGTACGCGGCCGCCAGCTCAGGGTCGAGCATCGCCGCGATCGAGAACGACTTCGGGGCATTGATCGTCGCATCCAGAATCAGATCCGCAATCGGCGACTCCAGATCCCGCCCGCGGCGCTCACCGGTAAGCGGGTCAATACCGTCGACCCAATCCTTCAGCTGGGACCGGGTGAGCAAGTCATCGCGGATGGCACCATTCTCGACGATGTACCGCGTCATCACCGCGTCCGCGTACCCGGCGGCGGCAAGTGCGCCGTCGGCGGTCCTGGCAGTCAGCGTGGCGTCGCAGACGCCGCCGAAGGCGTAGTGCACGGCCTGCTTGACCCCTTGGGCCGCCTGCCCGCGCTTCCAGCGCGCCACTCCACCTCTCACACTTAGAACTTCCGATTGCGCGCTCATTTTGGCGCGCATCGCGCGCGCACATCTCGAAGTGTGATGTCTCAGGACATCGGAAGCGAAAGTGTCTCAGGACATCGGAAGCGGTCGGTGTC
>NZ_JAWRYK010000901.1:0-238 GCF_046534635.1 Leifsonia sp. SIMBA_070
CGCTGCGAAGGCGTAAAATTTGGTAGAGTTCTTCGGTAGTTAGCTCGTTAAATGTTTTTACTGATACTTCCATTAATCTTGCACTATTACACTTTTTGAATCGCATTTATCAAACTCCGGCTGAATGTTCACATGGTTAATGCCATGCTTGTGGTAGACGTGTTCCTCTATTTCGTCCAGAATTTTATCGAACTCGGAAAGGCGAATATCATTTTTAAAATCGATGTGGGCTTCCATG
>NZ_JAWRYK010000073.1:0-364 GCF_046534635.1 Leifsonia sp. SIMBA_070
CCTGCAAAGGAAAAGCATGCCTACACGCCACGTTTCGCGCCGTGCCGCGCGCGTACTGATGATCGTTCGAGCGCTCATCTCCGCCGTTGCCGCCATCGTCGTGACGTTCGTGCAGAACCGTCCGGGCGAATTCGCCGAGGCGGCGCTCGCGGGCTTCCTCGCGGCGATGGTCGCCTACTTCGTCGCCGAGACGATCGTGCGCGGGGCCGAGACCATGCGGGTCCTCCTCGGGCTCGTCCATCTCGCGGCAGCCGTGCTCGTCTTCGTGCTTCCCGGATCCGCGGATGCCCGTTTCCACCTGACCCTGCTGCTGTGGGCGGCTGCGGCGGGAATCATCGAGCTCGTCGGCGGCCTCACCGGCCGT
>NZ_JAWRYK010000902.1:0-238 GCF_046534635.1 Leifsonia sp. SIMBA_070
GGGCGCGTCCGAGATCCGCCTGCCGGGCGCGCTCACGCAGGTCTTCCCTCCCGACGGTTGGGACGTGCGCCACGACGCGGGCGACACCGTCGTCACGACGCTCACCGGCCCCACCGCGCGCGTGTTCGCTTCTGAGGTCTCCGCATGATCCGTCCGGGATCCGAGATCCTCGACGACCGCGGCCGGGTCGCCCAGTTGCACGGCATCGGGGTGCAACGCGTCGGCGCGCGCTGGTTCG
>NZ_JAWRYK010000903.1:0-238 GCF_046534635.1 Leifsonia sp. SIMBA_070
GCCGGTCGATGCAGTGGCGAGAGTGAGGTTGCCCATCTTGCAACCGTTGAATCCACAAGCGGAAGCGTCTACTACTCCGCTTGTGTTTCCCGTGTCGTTGCGTCGCAGTATTGCGGTTTGCCCCAACTGGTTGCCGACCCCTACCACCGTCACAAAGGGGTGGAGCTCTAGTGCGGCATTGAGATCATAGAGGCCGGGCATGATGCGTAGCAGACAGATGACGCTTTCCGAGCACCAG
>NZ_JAWRYK010000904.1:0-238 GCF_046534635.1 Leifsonia sp. SIMBA_070
GGGTGATGCGGTGATGCGGGTGAGGGTCAGGCGACCAGGCCGGTCTCGTCCTCGATGGCGGTCCGGAAGCCGGCCGCGTCGAGCTGCGCGCAGAAGACCGGGCCGCCCGGTTCGAAGGCGGCTCCGTCGCGCAGGGCCGGGACGAGGACGGCGGCGTAGCCGGCGTCCTCGGTGAGCGAGGCGACGAGTGCAGCGGGCTCGGGATGGTCGGACGCGACGCCGAGCGCCCGCCGGCCGG
>NZ_JAWRYK010000905.1:0-238 GCF_046534635.1 Leifsonia sp. SIMBA_070
CGCTGGCCGAGGGGGACCTCGTTCTCGAGGCGTGCGCCCGCTGGCAGCGTCTCGTCGATGATCGCCTTCTCGAGACGATTCGCCACCTGGTAGTAGATGGGAACCGGACCGGAACGTTCGAGATCCATGAAGAAGTCGGTCGGCAGCGGATTCTCCGCTTGAACCATTCGGCCCCTCCACGAGGTAGTGAGATTGTGTTAACAATCGCATTGTGACAGATCGTCGACGGCTGCCGCGT
>NZ_JAWRYK010000074.1:0-363 GCF_046534635.1 Leifsonia sp. SIMBA_070
GGGTGTCGCCAGGAACTGCCGCACGGCCCACAACGAGTCCGGGACCGATCGATCGTCGAGGTTGGTGGCGTTCGGTCGTACGTGTGGCGGATGGATGATCTCCATGACCCGGCCGATGTTCGACATGTTGGTCTGACGCTTCGGGTCATGGCTGCCGAAGAACGGCCCGGTCGAACACAGGATCAGCCCGTCGACGCGGTCCGGATGCCGGTGCCAGGCCAGCTGGGCCACACCACCACCCATCGAGAACCCGGCGGCGGTGAAGGTCTCGATGCCCAGGACGTCGGCGAGCGCGACCACGTCGTCGGCGCAGTCGTCGAGGTCGAAGGGCTTGTCGCGGATGCCGCGACCATGCCAGCGCTG
>NZ_JAWRYK010000906.1:0-238 GCF_046534635.1 Leifsonia sp. SIMBA_070
GGCAGGTCCTTGGCCACATACAGCACACCCTGCCGCGGATAGTCGAAGGGGCTGCCGACGTCGGTGCCCGTCCAGGACGGTGCGCCGGGTCCCAGGAGGCCCAGTGCGCCGGCCACCGGGCCGAATTCGGCGCCGATGGCGAGGGTCGCCGACGTCAGCACCACGGTATCCGTTCACAGCAGTGCTCCTTTCATTTCATCGTCGACCGCCTGCGGGGACTCCGGGGGCAAGGTATCCC
>NZ_JAWRYK010000907.1:0-238 GCF_046534635.1 Leifsonia sp. SIMBA_070
GTCATCGGCCGTGTCCTCGATGTGGTCGTCGGCTTCGGCGTCAGCGGCGGCGTAGACAAACGGCAGCAACTCCGCGGCCACGCGAGCCGCCGGGGCCTGACCTTCGATGGTCGGGGCGAGATTGCCCCAGATCACCACGGTCACGTCGTTGACCGGGTCATAGCCCATGAACGAGTTGTAGCCGGGCATCTCACCGATGTGCCCGTACAGCGGGCCCATCTGCGCGATCCCGTACCCG
>NZ_JAWRYK010000908.1:0-238 GCF_046534635.1 Leifsonia sp. SIMBA_070
TATTTGGGCAATATGGAAAGCTGGTAAGGAGACACAAAATGACCAAAATTAATAGCCATTCTTCTAAAAAATATTAATGCCCGCACATTTTAGAAAGCTGTTATGCTGTTTAAACAGGCTTTTGAAATTTGGACAGGGAATGCCACATGGCAAACTTCATTCAGATCTGTTTGTAGCAAAGCAACGTGATTACTTGAATGATTCTGTTTACCTGTTGCTGTACTTTTAGCCAATGCCC
>NZ_JAWRYK010000909.1:0-238 GCF_046534635.1 Leifsonia sp. SIMBA_070
CGGCGTGCGTGTCGCGGGCGATGTCCGGCAGGGCGACGTTGAGCGATGACATGGCGGCGACAACGGCCGCCAGGGCGATGCACACCACGACCATGATCGCGCGCGTGTTGATCGGGTTCGGTGTGGTGAAAGGTGTGGTTGTCATGGCATCCGGCTTTCGGAGGTATCCGGGAGGTGAAGCATGATTATGAGTGGCGTTCCAATGATTTGGAATGACACTCCAAAGGATGGCATATAC
>NZ_JAWRYK010000910.1:0-237 GCF_046534635.1 Leifsonia sp. SIMBA_070
GGCGTTGGCGCGACGGTGGAGCGCGGAGACCTTGTGGGAGCCAGCGGCACCACGGGCGCCTCCACGGGCTGCCACCTGCACTTTGAGGTCATGGTTAACGGCGACGTAGTGGATCCGCTCGGCTGGTTGTGACCGCAGGAACATCATTCCGTGACCTGAACGTGACATTCCCGGAATCATGTTGTACGCTCGTCCTCGTGCCTGATCGGCCAAAGATCGGGCACTCTCGAACAGATC
>NZ_JAWRYK010000911.1:0-237 GCF_046534635.1 Leifsonia sp. SIMBA_070
GATAAAATAGTTCCATTTATCAAAGGTCAAGAAACAAAAAATTTAATAGCAAATTCTCAACTTGTACCATTTCAATTCAGTGGTCATGGACCATTTTGGGAAGAACGTGATAAATTTAACCAAC
The DNA here is from genome assembly GCF_046534635.1 of Leifsonia sp. SIMBA_070. NCBI lineage: Bacteria > Bacillati > Actinomycetota > Actinomycetes > Micrococcales > Microbacteriaceae > Leifsonia > Leifsonia sp. SIMBA_070. Next base: position 125 of record NZ_JAWRYK010000911.1, read on the forward strand.
TATTAATACAATTTATTGGCTAATAAAACACTTTTGATAATTAGTAATTTAGTTGAATAACGAGATAGACAAGTGGTGAGAGCCCAGAAAATAAAAAGCAATGATTAGATTTT
>NZ_JAWRYK010000912.1:0-237 GCF_046534635.1 Leifsonia sp. SIMBA_070
GCGCCAGCGCCACCCATGCGGAAGGGTTCCAACGCCTCGTCCCAGGCCGTGCCCAGTGCGGCATCGAGCGCACCGGCGAGTTCCATCCCGTCGGCATGCGATGCCATCAGCGCGCGCAACTGCAGTTCACCGACGATCACGTCGCCGTTGGCGCTCATCGACCCCCGCCACAGACCGAGTCCGGGCACGAAACAGAATCGTTCGCCGTCCACACCCTCGCTGGCGTTTTCGGTGATC
>NZ_JAWRYK010000913.1:0-237 GCF_046534635.1 Leifsonia sp. SIMBA_070
CTCCATTGCCGCCGTTGCAATTGTCCCGGTTGGGCAGCTGTCCGAAAGCGCAACGCCGCTGCTGGAGGTTGTGCGCGCCGGTGCCCCGAACCTCCCGGTCGACGTCATCTACCCGTTCCTCTCCATTTTTGCCGTGGCCAACACCGCCCTGATCAACATGCTCATGGCCAGCCGCCTGCTCTACGGCATGGCCAAGCAGGACGTCCTTCCGCGTTCACTCTCCAAGGTCCTTCCGGG
>NZ_JAWRYK010000914.1:0-237 GCF_046534635.1 Leifsonia sp. SIMBA_070
GACTCCCATCGCCGTATAGAGGGATCCGTCGCACACGAGCGCGGGGGATCCGTCCGCGGAGCAGTAGGCGCCCCACTCGTCGCCCAGCGACGGCGCCACCTCGATGTCCTGCATGGTGATGAGCCGCCAGAGCGCGACCGGGATCATGATGGCCGCGAGCCCGAGCCACACACCCGCGAGCGCCGCCGCGGCCCGCACGGCGAGACTCGCTGTCGTGCCGCGCGAGCGTGCGATCAG
>NZ_JAWRYK010000915.1:0-237 GCF_046534635.1 Leifsonia sp. SIMBA_070
GGTTTCGGGTGTGGATGTGAAGATCGTGCTGCATGTGATCGCTGATCAGGCCACCGTTGATGGTCGCGCCGAGAATCCGGGCTTCATGGATGGGCACAGCGTGATCTCCGGCGATCATGTCCGAGATATCGCTGAGCGCCCGGAAACGGTGCAGCGGCCGATGGGCAACAAGACCGAACCTGCGCCGACCGAGGAGGAGACGCCAAAACCGAAGCGGCCGAGGATATACATGCGCGG
>NZ_JAWRYK010000916.1:0-237 GCF_046534635.1 Leifsonia sp. SIMBA_070
GACTCCTGCACCGCCTGCAGGAATTCGGCAGTGGTCTCCGCGTTGAAGCGGACCACCGAGGCCCCCAAACGCGCCACTGTCTCCAGCCACGCGTCGACCCCTGCTCCGGACGCGAACTGCGGGAGCAGCGCTTCAAGCACCAGGACCCGGATCGGCTCGGATGCCGCTGCCACGGCGCTGAGCACCGCGCTTTGCAGGGTCGCGATCGCCGAAGGCATCGACGCTTCATCACCCCCG
>NZ_JAWRYK010000917.1:0-237 GCF_046534635.1 Leifsonia sp. SIMBA_070
GTTTGTACCGGAGATCTGATAGGGCGCCTGCCAGTAACGCTATCAGGCAAATCCTGAGCTGGAGCCGCACAGCCACGGCATCGGAAATGAGGGACGTGCTCAGCCATAATTTGGAGCATTCCTTCGCTGCGCGAACCACCGATGACTGCTCGATCGGGGTTTTGTCGCTTTAGGCGTTTTGAACGATTCTCCTGGCTGGCTCAAGAGGCCCGCTATGGATCCCTCTGGCTGGGATCG
>NZ_JAWRYK010000918.1:0-237 GCF_046534635.1 Leifsonia sp. SIMBA_070
GGAGGTGATCAGCGACATCCTCGACCTGTCGCGCCTCGAGCTCGACAAGCTGACGCTGCACGAGGAGGCCGTCGAGCTCGACGAGCTGATCGCGCGCTGCGCCCGCACCGTCCGGCAGCTCGCCGAGGAGGCCGGCATCGAGATCCGCGCCCGGGCGCCCGAGCTGCCGCTGCTGCGGGGCGATCCGCGCATGCTCCGCCAGATGCTGCTCAACCTGCTCTCGAACGCCATCAAGTT
>NZ_JAWRYK010000919.1:0-237 GCF_046534635.1 Leifsonia sp. SIMBA_070
GTACGCAACCGGACATCAGGTGGTCGGGGTCGATGTCGACCCCGTGCTGATCGCCGAGGCCGAAGCGGATTATCCGGGCCCCACCTGGATTGTCGGTGATCTTGCCGAACTCGATCTGCCGAGCCAGGGGATACCCGCGGACTTCGACGTCATCCTGTGCGCGGGCAACGTGGTCACCTTTGTTGCGCCGTCGACCCGGCGCGATGTGCTCCGTGCGTTCGTGCGGCATCTGGCCCC
>NZ_JAWRYK010000920.1:0-237 GCF_046534635.1 Leifsonia sp. SIMBA_070
GGCGGCAACGTCTTCGGGGTGCACGCGATCCTGGAACTCTGACCGCCACGGGCAGCAGCCCGGCCATGAGTCCTCCCGTCACAAGCCAGGCGGTCAAAGCAGGACGCAGGCGATGTAGGTCATACCGCAGCCGCAGCAACACTTCTTGCCCTTCTCCGCCTCGCAGTCCGCCTTGCACTGGCGCCGGTCCTTGTTGCACTCGAAGGCCTCGGTCGACTGCACCTCACCCGGGTTGCC
>NZ_JAWRYK010000921.1:0-237 GCF_046534635.1 Leifsonia sp. SIMBA_070
CGGCGAGTTTGCATGCCGCCCAGAACAGCCCGTGATTGCGTTCGCCTTCCTGCAAGCGGGTCACCCATGCCGCGATCCGCGCGACGTCATGATCTTCCAGTGCGTGAGATTCGATGGGGCTCCTGGACGGCTCGGGCCGTGGATCGAGGAACTCCCGAAGACGCGCGGAGTCGAGATCACGCCCCGGAGTGGGGGAGAGAGACGAGACGGCATAGACAGCGCGCTGTCCTTCGATGG
>NZ_JAWRYK010000922.1:0-237 GCF_046534635.1 Leifsonia sp. SIMBA_070
CTGGTCACCAGCCACTACCTCGAGGAGATCCAGGCACTGTCCGGGCGGGTGGTGGTCCTGAATTCCGGCTCCATCGTTGCTGACGGGACTGTGGACGACATCCGCAGCCATGTGTCAGTGAGCAAGGTGTCCTTCCGCACCGACGTGCCGCCGTCGTCGTTCGAGTCCCTCCCCGAGAGCGCCGGAGTGACGTTCGGACCGGGAAACTCGGTGACCGTACTGAGCCGGGACGCCGAT
>NZ_JAWRYK010000923.1:0-237 GCF_046534635.1 Leifsonia sp. SIMBA_070
GCGGCGAGTTCCGCAGCGGCGGCCTTCACCTCGGCGGCCGCCTGTGCCTCGGCCTGGGCGATGCGCTGCTCGGCCATCGCCGTACGGCGTTCCAGACGCTCGGCCATGTCCTTGCGCGCTTCGGCTTTCAGCGTCTTCGCCTCGGACTTGGCCTGGGCGACGATGGCTTCGGCTTCCGCCTCGGCTTCGCGCTGCTTGCGCTGGTAGGAGGCCAGCATTTCCTGGGCTTCCTCGCGC
>NZ_JAWRYK010000924.1:0-237 GCF_046534635.1 Leifsonia sp. SIMBA_070
TGCGCGAGCTGCAAGAGCGCCACCAGCTGGCCTACCTCTTCATCAGCCACGACCTGAAGGTGGTGCGCGCCCTGGCCGACGAGGTCATCGTCATGCGCGACGGCCGGGTGGTGGAGCAGGGCCCCGCCAGCCAGATCTTCGACGCCCCCGCCGAGGCCTACACCCAGGCGCTGATGAAGGCGGCCTTCGAGCTGGAGGCCGTCGAGGGCGTCGTCTCCACCTGATCTCCGTTTTCCT
>NZ_JAWRYK010000925.1:0-237 GCF_046534635.1 Leifsonia sp. SIMBA_070
GGGCATTGGCGGCATCAAGATCAAGGTCGGCCTGCCGGATTCCGCGGAGGACCTGCGCCGCGTCGCCGGCGTCCGCGAGCACATCGGCCCCGACGTCCCGCTCATGGTGGACGCCAACCAGCAGTGGGACCGCAGCACGGCCCTGCGGATGCGCCGCCGCCTGGAGGTCTCCGACCTCACCTGGATTGAAGAGCCGCTGGACGCGTACGACGCCGAGGGCCACGCCGAGCTCGCACG
>NZ_JAWRYK010000926.1:0-237 GCF_046534635.1 Leifsonia sp. SIMBA_070
CGCTTTTGAGAAGGATAAACAATACGTATTACCATTATTGCTAGGTGCAATAATCAGCCTGACACTTAATATAATATTTATACCACGATATGGTGCAATAGGTGCAACAATTGTTATAGTAGCTGTTGAATTTATGGTGTGCTTTTTTAGGATATATCTAATTCGAAAATATCTGGATTTAAAGTTTATGTTCCAAGGAGTATATACTTATTTTTTTGCAGCATTGATAACTTTTAT
>NZ_JAWRYK010000927.1:0-237 GCF_046534635.1 Leifsonia sp. SIMBA_070
GTCGTACCAGCCGGGCGACGCCCTGATGTTCGGTCCCGAGCCGACGGGCCTGCCCGACGAGATCATGGCGGACCCGCGCATCACCCGGCTCCTGCGGATCCCGATGCAGCCGGGCATCCGCTCGCTGAACCTCTCGAACTCCGCCGCGATCGCGACCTTCGAGGCCTGGCGCCAGAACGGATTCGCCGGGGGCGTGTAGGCGCACCGGCCCGCGACAATATGGGACGATAGACCCCG
>NZ_JAWRYK010000928.1:0-237 GCF_046534635.1 Leifsonia sp. SIMBA_070
CGGCCATGGCAACAACACCCCAGAAGAACCAGTTCATCAGGGTCTGGAACTTGCTTGACCCGGGCGGCGCTTCCGGGTTGGCCGGCCAGATGTTGCCGCCCCCTCCCGGATCAGCGGCAAGGACCGCGTCGCTAGCGTGATGAGCGATCTGCGAGTTTATCGACAGTAGGTCATGGGCGGAGTAGAAGTTTTGAACGATCATGTTGAGCGTTCCCTTCGAGCTAGTTCGAGGGCGAC
>NZ_JAWRYK010000929.1:0-236 GCF_046534635.1 Leifsonia sp. SIMBA_070
GTCCACGAGCAGCTGCTTGGCGGCTTCCTCGTTGTTCGCGAGGTAATTCACGAACGTGGCGGCAGCTTCGGGGTCACTGGACTTGGCGGAAATGGACCAGTACATGGAGGCCTTGTAGTACATGCCGTTGTCCTCCGCCTTACCGGAGTCCGACGGCGCGCGGAGCATGCTGATGTTGGAGCCGGACGCGGTGCGCAGCGCTGACAGCTGGTTGGACCAGTACCAGCCCATGGCTG
>NZ_JAWRYK010000930.1:0-236 GCF_046534635.1 Leifsonia sp. SIMBA_070
TTCGGCCTCGCCTTTCTCGGGGGCTGGACGATCGCGGCGTTCGCCTTCGTCGGTGGCCTGATCGCCACGCTGCTCGTCTACGCGACGGCGCGCGCGCAGGGACGCACCGAAACCGTCACGCTGCTGCTGACGGGCGTCGCGATCAATGCGTTCGCCGGTGCGGGGCTCGCCCTCATCACCTTCCTGGGCGACACCCAGAGCCGCGAGCAGATCGTGTTCTGGCAGCTGGGTTCGAT
>NZ_JAWRYK010000931.1:0-236 GCF_046534635.1 Leifsonia sp. SIMBA_070
GTCCCGGTCAGGGGTAGTCGAGGGCAGTCTGCCCCCGGCGAGTGCTGTCGGGGCAGATGTTGGGGTGGATATGCGCTACTCGCCGGAGAGGTCGAGGACCTGGAAAGCCATCCGGGCCGATAGCAAGGTGTCGAGGCTGGTTGGATCTTTCTGCGTGATCTCTTTGATCTTGCCCAGCCGGTATCGGATGGTGTTCTCGTGCACCCCCATCGCCGCCGCGGTGGCCTGGGCTTTCC
>NZ_JAWRYK010000932.1:0-236 GCF_046534635.1 Leifsonia sp. SIMBA_070
CTGCCGATGGGACCACGTGCCCGGCCGCCAGCAGTGCGGCCGCCGGTTTCATCGCCATCGGCCTGCACCTCTCCGTCTATCGGCCGCGGCCTCGGATCACGATCGCGGGAACGAGTTGTTCGGCACTGTCCCACGAACCGTGGTTGCCGACAAGCGTCGACTCCAGCGGTTCGACGACCGAGCGGATCATCGCGGTGTCGCCCCGGGCCGCGGCGACCACGTCCCCGATCCTGACG
>NZ_JAWRYK010000933.1:0-236 GCF_046534635.1 Leifsonia sp. SIMBA_070
GATAATGGTACTTTTGTACCTTATACCGGAACTTTCCCTGCTACATTCTCAGGATTGCATTCAGGAAGTCATAAAATTACAATCAAAGACAAAAACGGTTGTGAAGATGAAAAAACGATACTTATTGACGAGCCTCTTAAAGTAGTACCAACACCTACATTCCTTCCGGATTGTGGTGTTAGTAATGGAACAATATCATTTGTCTCAACTGGTGGTTCAGGTAATTATGATTATAG
>NZ_JAWRYK010000934.1:0-236 GCF_046534635.1 Leifsonia sp. SIMBA_070
GCCCATGCCCGCCTGGACGGCTGCGACAACCTCGTTCAGCGGTATGCCGGCGGCAACCGCCACCAGCACACTGACGGTCAGCAGGGCCAGGAAGGCCGGGATCTTGAACTTGATCACGGCCAGCAGCAGCACGGCGACGCCGGCCACAGCGATGATCAGGAGCGTCAGTGCGCTCATTGTGTGTCTCCTTTGACAGGGATGAAAGGTGCTGCAGGTGGGGGGGTGGTTAGTTTTCG
>NZ_JAWRYK010000935.1:0-236 GCF_046534635.1 Leifsonia sp. SIMBA_070
ATGGCAGCGGCCATCCAGTAGCGCTGGGTGATGCCGACCCAGCCGCCCGTGCCGCTCTCCTCGGCGCCTTCGCCGTTCTCCAGCTTGCCGAACTTGCGCTGGACCAGCGTGCCGTCGACGATCGCCAGGGCGCCCTCGCTTCTTCCAGCAACTGCCACTGTGATGGGGATGATCGTGTTGAGCCAGCTGCCAAGCGCCCGGGATCTGCTGGGGATCGCACTCGTCACAGCCGGTAT
>NZ_JAWRYK010000936.1:0-236 GCF_046534635.1 Leifsonia sp. SIMBA_070
CTTGTTCCTTCAGTGCATGCACGGCGCTAGTCCCTTATTCAATGCTTGTGGCTGATAGGCGTCCGGTGCACACAGTTGTTGTGGATGTGCTGGCGAAGCTTCGGAGCCAACCGGCTGTCCTGGATAGGTTTGCTCACCTCATGGCTCCGTGTCCGGGTTTTGGAGTGCATGATGAGGCCCGGTCGATTGCTGAGTCCAGCGGTGCGGTAGGGCGGAGATTGGTTGATTAGGTGGAT
>NZ_JAWRYK010000937.1:0-236 GCF_046534635.1 Leifsonia sp. SIMBA_070
GGCCGGGCGCATGCATGTTGGCCTGGATCAACAGGCCGGCGGACGTGCCGGCGACGCCGCATCAACGCGCCTGGCCGAACGCCTGCGCGAGGCCATGCCGCGTGTCGGGCGCCTCAAGACCGGTACGCCACCGCGCATCGACGGGCGCAGCATCGACTGGTCGGTGACCCAGATCCAGCCCGGCGACACGCCGCGGCCGGTGTTTTCCTTCCTGGGCTCGCGTGCCGACCATCCGC
>NZ_JAWRYK010000938.1:0-236 GCF_046534635.1 Leifsonia sp. SIMBA_070
CTACTAGAGCATTTTGTAAGAATAAAAATTTGACAGTATTAGATTTATAGTTATTATCAGGTCTTAGCGTTAAATCTAGTATGATGTTATCTATATTGTTAAATGGGATGGATTGAATTGAAATATTCTCTGAATCTCTAGTTGATGAGGATGTTTCTTTTGTTGTTCTTCTTATTTTAATCATTTTATTATGAAGAGATATTTCAATGTTTTCTTCATTTAATACACTTGGATCT
>NZ_JAWRYK010000939.1:0-236 GCF_046534635.1 Leifsonia sp. SIMBA_070
GTGGAGGGGACGACGCTGATCGGCTTCGTGTCGATCGGCGATCTGGTCAAGTATCGCATCGACAAGATCGAAAGCGAGGCGGCGGCGCTCAGGGATTATATCCAGAGCGTTTGAACCGGGGGATTGGGTCCCGACGTCCCTCGACTTCGCTCGGGAACTCGGAAAAGGTCGTTCAAAGGCGAGACGCACCCCCCTCCGTTTGTCCCGAGCGAAGTCGAGGGACGTGTGCGCAACCC
>NZ_JAWRYK010000940.1:0-236 GCF_046534635.1 Leifsonia sp. SIMBA_070
GAAGCACCGCCGGAGGTGCCGGTGGCGCTTCCGAGGACGAGGGCGATCCGGTGGCCGGTGGCGCCGCCGTCATCCTGCAGGCCGGCGAACCGCGATCACTTGATCCGGCCGCACTGTCGAACACCTACGCACATCAACCGGCCCTGGGCAACGCGATCTACGGGACGTTGATGACCAACAACGTCGAGACCTACGCGCCCGAATACAAGATGGCAACCGACTTCTCGACCACTGAT
>NZ_JAWRYK010000941.1:0-236 GCF_046534635.1 Leifsonia sp. SIMBA_070
GCCAGGAGAACCTGAAGACGAACTTCACCATCGGCCGTGAACTGATCGCCGTCGCCGACGACAACACCAAGACGATCACCATCTCCGAGAACGGTGAGGTCATCAAGACCATGCCGACGTCGATGGGCAAGGACTCCACACCGACGGACAACGGCACGTACATCATCGGGGATCGCCTCGATCAGATCGTGATGGATTCGTCGACCTACGGCGTCCCGGTCAACTCGCCTGCCGGG
>NZ_JAWRYK010000942.1:0-236 GCF_046534635.1 Leifsonia sp. SIMBA_070
CGATAGGCTTTGGGCCTGATCTCTCGCAGGCAAAGTGGGGATATGACGAGGAACAGGAGGGACTCTCAGAACGAATCATAATCAAGTTTAGCCACGTGGTCGCAGAAAACACACCAAAGGGTTTGACTGTCGAACGGTTTTCCCAGTTGGTGAAGGACAAGACGAACGGCCGAGTGGAAGTCCAGGTCTTTCCCAACAGCGTCCTGCATTCTGAAAGTACGGAATTGTCTGCCCTG
>NZ_JAWRYK010000943.1:0-236 GCF_046534635.1 Leifsonia sp. SIMBA_070
GATCGACGGGGTGCTCAGCGGGCGCCGGTCCGCCTGAGGGCTCTTGCCAACGGGACGCGTGGGGCGTTCCCTCGGTGCGACGGCCCAGGAGAGGAGTCGCCATGTCGGCGAGCGAGCGCGAGATGTCCAGCGTGCGGTACCCGTACCGCGATCGGATCTTCCACGCGGAGAAGCAGTCGCGGGGGGTGCGGGTGGTGCTGGACGAGTCGCACGCCGAGCTCGGCACCCTGGTCCGG
>NZ_JAWRYK010000944.1:0-236 GCF_046534635.1 Leifsonia sp. SIMBA_070
CTCCTCGGCCAGCTCGATCTCGGCCTCGGTCGGCGCACCGAACGACAGACCGGTGGTCGCCGCCTTCTGCACCGCCTCGACCACCGCCGGGTGGGCGTGGCCCAGGATCATCGGGCCCCAACTGGAGACGAGGTCGACGTAGCTGTTGCCGTCGGCGTCGGTCATCCGATAACCGGATGCGCTGGAGATGAACCGCGGGGTTCCGCCGACGGAATTGAAGGCTCGAACCGGCGAGT
>NZ_JAWRYK010000945.1:0-236 GCF_046534635.1 Leifsonia sp. SIMBA_070
AGCCCGAACAGCAGCTGGGCTGTGCGGCGAACGGTGATCCATGTCATGACCCAAGACAAGCCGGAAACAGGCTGCCGTTCAAGCGGATGTCCGAAATGACGGAGAAGGGTTTGCCAGAGCTGAAGTAAATGCCAAACCGGGCTAAGCTTGTCGGTCAATCGAAACACGGTTGACCGTTGAGCTGGAGGAAAAATGTTCAGGCCAGGCGCACGAATCGACGAGGTCGAGCGGGACGT
>NZ_JAWRYK010000946.1:0-236 GCF_046534635.1 Leifsonia sp. SIMBA_070
TCGCTCGCCGCTACTCAGGAAATCGCATTTGCTTTCTCTTCCTCCAGGTACTTAGATGTTTCAGTTCCCTGGGTCTGTCTTCCATACCCTATGTATTCAGGTAAGGATACCATACCATTACGTATAGTGGGTTTCCCCATTCGGAAATCTTCGGATCAAAGCTTACTTACAGCTCCCCGAAGCATATCGGCGTTAGTCCCGTCCTTCATCGACTCCTAGTGTCAAGGCATCCACCG
>NZ_JAWRYK010000947.1:0-236 GCF_046534635.1 Leifsonia sp. SIMBA_070
GTTCGGAAATAGGTTGATTAGGATAAAGCTATGCTTCTAAGTTCATATGATACTTAATAACTAGAAATTCATGTTTACAAGAACCTTTCTAACTGTCAGGAATGCTTAAATTAAAAGTGAAGAATGATTTTAAGAGGCTGCTTTAAGATAGATTTAAAAGAGTGGGAGCCTGCTATATCATTTCTATACTAAATAGGGAGAGCATTAAGCATCTTGCATCAAATTTCGACTATTAG
>NZ_JAWRYK010000948.1:0-236 GCF_046534635.1 Leifsonia sp. SIMBA_070
GGAGCTGAGCGAATCGCTGCGCCACGGCGTCACCACGGTGTTGCTGGGATCCTGCTCGCTGTCGACGATCCACGTCGATGCCGACGTTGCCGGTGACCTGTTCGGGCGGGTCGAGGCGATCCCGCGGCAACATGTCATCTCGAACATCGAAAAACACAAAACCTGGCGGTCGGCGGGTGAGTACGTCGAGGCGCTCGAGTCCCTCGCCCTTGGCCCCAACGTCGCGGCCTTCATCG
>NZ_JAWRYK010000949.1:0-236 GCF_046534635.1 Leifsonia sp. SIMBA_070
CGATGATCTCCGCCAGGGCCGTCAGCCGGTCCGCTTCGGACAGGAGAAGGGACGCCGATGCCCGGCGCTGTGCCCAGAGCGGATCCCCGTGCGCGGAATGCCAGCGGCCCAGCGCCTCGGCATCGCGCGAGAAGGAGCCGCGCCAGCTGACGGCCGGATAGTGCCGGGAGTACGCCAGATCCCGGTCGAGGATCCACAGCGAACGCACAAAGCGCTGGGTGTCGGTGGTAACCGGT
>NZ_JAWRYK010000950.1:0-236 GCF_046534635.1 Leifsonia sp. SIMBA_070
CCAGCACGCGGCATCCATGACAGCAATCGCCGCCCCAAAACCCGGGGGCCGCCAGTAGGGCGCCCAGTCGATGACCGCGGGGGACCGGCCTTCGGCAAAGAGGGCATTGCCAAGGAGATCGCCATGAATCACCTGCGGGGGAGTGTCCACGGGTCGATACTCGATCAGCAGCAGGTGGAGCAGCCTATCCGCCGGGCAGGTCAGCTCGCCCCAGGCAACTCGGTCGGCAACACTCC
>NZ_JAWRYK010000951.1:0-236 GCF_046534635.1 Leifsonia sp. SIMBA_070
GCATTTTGCCCGGATCTCAAAAATCTTTCACGGTTCGCGTCACGAAACGGTCGTGTCCGCGTCTTGTGGAGCGAGAGAGGAATTCTCGGCATCCGGGGGGAGTAAGTCCGAGGCGGGTGCGGGCCCGTGCGGCCCGCATCAAGAGAAGTAGCCCGGGACGTACGTGGAGCACGTCCCGGGCTACTTATATGTCTAGGCGTCTCTGGCCTGGCCTACGAGCGGGCGAGCGTGCCGAT
>NZ_JAWRYK010000952.1:0-235 GCF_046534635.1 Leifsonia sp. SIMBA_070
CTCGTTAATGGCTCAGTCCCCGACTCCCTACAACACGCACGACCTGTAGGGAGAAGTCGTTTTCTGTTCGTACGAAGCTGCCAACTATGCCAAAAGTTCTTGTTTCTGATTCAGTCGATCGCGCCGGACTCGATATTCTCTCGCAAGTCGCCCAAGTCGACGTGAAAACGGGGCTGTCCCAAGAGGAATTGGTGCGAGCGATCCCCGAATACGACGCCCTCATGATTCGATCGGG
>NZ_JAWRYK010000953.1:0-235 GCF_046534635.1 Leifsonia sp. SIMBA_070
CACCGCGTCCCACCACGATTGGCTCCACGCGGAGCGGGACGGAAGCACTTCCGCCAGATGGCCGGAAATATCGGAACGGCGCTCCCAGGCTTCCGACAGGGCAGGACCGAGCAGGCCCTCCCCCAGCGCGGGAACCGGGAGGACGAAGTCCGACAGTCCCCAATTTCCCATGGCTCCGCTGATTCGAACTCCGCTGTAGTTGTCCGGGGCAAGGCCCAGGACCGGAACTCCGGCT
>NZ_JAWRYK010000954.1:0-235 GCF_046534635.1 Leifsonia sp. SIMBA_070
CGGCCGTGGCGTACTTGAAGTGCGGGGCGCTGATCTCAATGACCTCGGCGCCGGCCGCCTCGAGCGTCTTCACGGCCGCCTGGAACGAATCCTCGACGCCCTTCGAGAAGCCGTGCAGCTCCTTCACCAGGCCGACTTTGAGCCCCTTCAGCACCTCACCCGTCGCGCCCTCGCGAGCGGCGGCGGCGAACGACGGCCAGGTAGTCGTCAGCGACGTCGCGTCGTGCGGGTCGTG
>NZ_JAWRYK010000955.1:0-235 GCF_046534635.1 Leifsonia sp. SIMBA_070
GGGCACGAGCAGCATCGCGTCGGCGGCGTCGGTCACGCCCTGCTCGCAGGCGAGCTGGTAGAGCGTGTTGAACGGCAGGAACTGCAGGCCGTTGCGGCGGTAGAGCTCCTCGAAGCTCGCGACGTCGTGCACGGCCGAGACTCCGGCAGCCGTCCGCTCGTCGCGGTAGTGGAACGGCGTGCCGAGCATGCGGTCGCCGCGCATCAGCGCGTAGTCGACGGCCCACGAGTCGATG
>NZ_JAWRYK010000956.1:0-235 GCF_046534635.1 Leifsonia sp. SIMBA_070
CAGTCAGTCGCCGGAGGGTAGCCGCCGCTGCGGCCGGCACAGATCCGGAACCGCCCGGGAGGCAGACTTAAACGCAGGAAGGCGCCCCGCCATATTGACGGAGCGCCTTCCTGTTGACGGGACCCGCGGTTCAGCGGTTCCCGAGGTGATTCAGGCCGGGTGATTAGGCCGGCAGCTGCAGAACCTGGCCGGTGAAGATCAGGTCGGGGTGGATGATGGTGTCGGCGTTGGCGTT
>NZ_JAWRYK010000075.1:0-358 GCF_046534635.1 Leifsonia sp. SIMBA_070
CTGGACGAGGTGGGAGCCGGCTCCATCGCCTTCTCCCCGTTGGCCCAGGGCCTGCTGACCAACAAGTACCTCAACGGGGTTCCCGAAGACTCCCGTGCCGCTGCCGGGAAATCCCTGGACCAGGGCCAGCTGTCCGAAGACAACCTCGGGCGGGTTCGGGGACTGAACGACCTGGCCGAGTCCCGCGGCCAGACCCTGGCACAGATGGCCATCGCCTGGGTGCTGCGCCCGCAGGCCGGAGGCGGAGCGATCACCTCGGCACTGGTGGGTGCCTCAAGCGTGAAGCAGCTTAAGGCCAGCCTCGCAACGGTCACCAACCTGGACTTCACCTCAGAGGAACTGTCCGCGATTGACACGT
>NZ_JAWRYK010000957.1:0-235 GCF_046534635.1 Leifsonia sp. SIMBA_070
GCCGTTCGCTGTACGAGCGTATAGCAGTTGATCTATGCTCGCTCACGAAACCCGAATCAAGGAGTGTTTCGTGAGCGATGTGTATTACGACCCGTGGGACGTCGAGATCGACAAGGATCCGTACCCGACCTATCGACGATTACGCGACGAGGCGCCGCTCTACCACAACGGACGACACGACTTCTGGGGCCTGAGCCGCTACGCCGACATCGACGCGGTGTTGCGGGATCCGCAG
>NZ_JAWRYK010000958.1:0-235 GCF_046534635.1 Leifsonia sp. SIMBA_070
GCCCGGCAGCGTGGCGTCGGATTCACTGATCGCGTGGGCGAAATCGGTGGGCGTCGACAGCGATGACCCCTATCAGCTGATGGCGGCGATCGACAAACACTTCGGGCACCCCGCGCATCTCCCGCGGGCGGGGCTACCAGATGAAATCGCGCGTGTTGCAACCTTTTTGGCCTCGCGTGCGAACTCCTACATGACCGGGGCCAACGTGAACGTCGACGGTGGCACCGATTTCACT
>NZ_JAWRYK010000959.1:0-235 GCF_046534635.1 Leifsonia sp. SIMBA_070
GGGTCGGCCTCGCGCGCCGAGGAAGAGCTTCGGGGTCGCGGAGCCCTTCGCGGCGAGCGCCGGCCGCACGCGCGAGAGATAGGCGTCGATGGCCGCTCGGGCGAAGGATCCGAGGGGAACGATGCGTTCCTTGTTGCCCTTGCCGCGCAGGCGCAGGATGTCGCCGTGGCGCATGTCGTCGACGTCGAGGCCGATCGCCTCGCTGACGCGGGCGCCGGTCGCGTAGAGCAGCTCG
>NZ_JAWRYK010000960.1:0-235 GCF_046534635.1 Leifsonia sp. SIMBA_070
CGTGCCGGGGGTCGCCGGGATCTTCGCGATCAATCTCTCCGGCGCGCTGATCCTCGGCTGGCTGCTCAGCGCACTTAAGATGCGCGGACCCGACGAGGGCCGCCGCTCGACCGTCCGGCTGTTCGTCGGCACGGGGGTGCTCGGCGGATACACGACGTACTCGACCTTCGCGTTCGGAACGGTAGGGTTCCTCGGCGACGGCGAGCCCGCGCTCGGCATCGCCTATGCGGTCGCG
>NZ_JAWRYK010000961.1:0-235 GCF_046534635.1 Leifsonia sp. SIMBA_070
CTCCGGGCGTGACGTCGCGGGTTTACCCGGAATATGCCCAAATATTGGGGAATATCACGAGGGTGCGGCTCCGTTCGACCACATCTGATGACGTATGACGTGGGATGGCGAGCGCCGGCTGACCACTGGCGGCGTCTCAGGCGACGTGCTGAAGGTGGCGTACCGCCATCGCCGAGCGCGCGCAATGCCCGCAGCTCGCGACGCAGGCGATCGAGCGCTTCGGCCGGAATCGATG
>NZ_JAWRYK010000962.1:0-235 GCF_046534635.1 Leifsonia sp. SIMBA_070
TAAATAATAAGTATGAGATTAGCAAAAAAACTCAGTTGAATAAATACAGTGGGATTGTGATTGTGAACATTTCGTCAACTGGTGTCGTTACTGAGTTACCTCGCTAAGATTAGCTCAATAAATCCATTTCTTCGCCCGCTATCTGTAGAGGGACATGATATAATGTTCCTTTTCAAGTAATCGATACATAAACTGTTATTGAGAAAAATAGAGATGTGTCAGATCATTTGCTGAT
>NZ_JAWRYK010000963.1:0-235 GCF_046534635.1 Leifsonia sp. SIMBA_070
TCTGCTTCACCGGAATGGTCTCCGGCTTGCCCGCCGAGGCGGAGGCGCCGTGTTCCTTCTCCCGTGCCGCACGCTCCTTGCGGCTGAGGATCTTCATGCCGGACAGCTTGAGCAGTGCCGGGGTCAGAGTGGTGGCCACCAGTACGGCGATGGCAACGCAGGCCGCGCCCACGGTGCCCATCAGGCCCAGGAAGGGAATGCCGGTGATGTTCAGGGCCAGCAGGGCAATGAACAC
>NZ_JAWRYK010000964.1:0-235 GCF_046534635.1 Leifsonia sp. SIMBA_070
GTAGCGCATCAGATAGGCGATCACGGCCCATCCGACGAGGAACGCGACGACGGTGGCGATGATGACGCCGCTCCAACCGTAGGGCCCCGCGTCGGCGTTCTCGAGACCGTGCACGACCTCGAAGAGGCCTGATCCGAGGACGGCGGGGATCGCCATCAGGAACGAAAACTCGGCGGCGGTCGTGCGCTTGAAGCCGAAGAGACGGGCTGCGGTCGTCGTCGCCCCGGAGCGCGAG
>NZ_JAWRYK010000965.1:0-235 GCF_046534635.1 Leifsonia sp. SIMBA_070
GGCGATCCAGAGAACGGATGGTTGCTGCATTCCCATCTCAAGATGGAGGGACTGTGGCACGTATATGGCCGGGGCGAGAGGTGGCGGCGTCCGGCCTTCAAGGCACGGTGCATCCTTGAGACGGAACAGAAGCAGGTGGTTGGTTTCGATCTTGGCTTCCTGCGCGTTCTTCCACGCGCTGAGGAGGACGACGCCGTGGGCTACTTGGGTCCGGATCTGCTCGGCCCGGACTGGG
>NZ_JAWRYK010000966.1:0-235 GCF_046534635.1 Leifsonia sp. SIMBA_070
GTACGTCAGAAGACCGGTCGGCATCTTGTCGCCCGTGCCCGTGAGAAAGCCGATGCCCTCTTGCTTGGCGAATTCGAGTTGGCCCTCTGCCGCGAGCCACGCTTCGAGGTCGATTTCCGCGTCGTCCAGCATTTGTTGCGTCGCCGCCGGGTTTGCGTAGATTTCGCCGGTCGTGTAGACGAGCGACTTGAATGCCGGCCCGTTGGTCGGCGGGCGGTTATCTTCCTCGCCCACC
>NZ_JAWRYK010000967.1:0-234 GCF_046534635.1 Leifsonia sp. SIMBA_070
TTCACTTTGGGGGAGCTCCAGGTACTTGGGGCCCGGCCCGGCGGGTACCCGCCAACCGAACACAAAAAACTAATAGGTCACAGAAATGTTTGCTAATAGAACGCACCTGAAAACTATCGGTTAGGTAAGCCTAAGGCAAGTTGGAGTCTCGAATTATGTCCGGGGAAGGGCCGCTTATCGGGCTCGGGCCAATCATTATTGGCACTCACCTTGACCGAGTGCTAACCGTTGCAT
>NZ_JAWRYK010000968.1:0-234 GCF_046534635.1 Leifsonia sp. SIMBA_070
AACGGGCAGACCCCCGAGGAGGCCGCGGCGCGCGTCGAGTTCGGCTAGCTGACGCCGCTATACCCGCAGGAGCGCCTGCGGCTCTAGACCGAGCCGAGCAAGGTGACCCAGCGGATCATCGACCTCGTCGCCCCGCTCGGCAAAGGCCAGCGCGGCCTCATCGTCGCGCCGCCGAAGGCCGGCAAGCCGATCGTGATGCAGCAGATCGCCAACGCGATCACCGCCAACAACCCC
>NZ_JAWRYK010000969.1:0-234 GCF_046534635.1 Leifsonia sp. SIMBA_070
GATACGGTGGCACCGGCAGCCGTCAGCAACCTGACGATCACGGATGATGTGGCGCCGGTGACCGGACCGCTGGCAAATGGCGCGGTCACTAATGACGCCACACCAACGCTGAGCGGCACGGCAGAGGCGAACGCGGTTGTTACCGTGTATGACGGCAGTACGACGCTGGGCTCTGTGGTGGCAGGCAGCGACGGTGCATGGAGCTTTACGCCAGGCGCGCTGAGCAACGGCGTG
>NZ_JAWRYK010000970.1:0-234 GCF_046534635.1 Leifsonia sp. SIMBA_070
GTGCAATATTCTTCTATCCAATGTATTTTTTACATAATTTAGTAACGAAATATATTAATACCAATACTAAAAGAGTTACTTTACTAGTTATTTCTTTTTCTTTGATGTTTGTTAGATTTGACGAATTAATTATTAAAATAATATCTAAAGTTTTTGGTAATCAATATGCTTATTATACAGAATGGGCATCAAGTCAATATTTAGAATACTCATTATCATGGAAAATGGCAATGC
>NZ_JAWRYK010000971.1:0-234 GCF_046534635.1 Leifsonia sp. SIMBA_070
GGCCTCCAGCACGTGGACGGCTTCCTGCTCCTTCACGATCTGTCGGTTGAGCTGGCTCAGCTCGTCCTCCAACTCCTGCACCTGAAAGGTGATGTGGAAGAGCGTGTAGCCGGTGGCGCTGAACAGCATCACCCAGACGAACAGGACGAAGGCCCTCATCGCGCGCCCCCCTTCTTCTTCCGGTCGGCGCCGCCGGCCCAGACCGGCGCGTCGGTGCGCACCGCATGGCGCAGC
>NZ_JAWRYK010000972.1:0-234 GCF_046534635.1 Leifsonia sp. SIMBA_070
TTGTCTGGCTTGTGGTGGGGCACAACCTGCTCGCCTTCTGCCTCGGCTACGGCATGGCCAGCGTGGCGCGCCTGCCCGAGGCCGACCGCCGCGCGGTCACCATGGAAGTCGGCATTCAGAACTCCGGGCTGGGCCTGCTCATCCTGTTTACCTTCTTCCCCGAGGCCAGCGGCATGTTGCTCATCGCCGGATTCTGTGGCGTGTGGCACCTGGTGGAGGGCATCACGCTGTCGC
>NZ_JAWRYK010000973.1:0-234 GCF_046534635.1 Leifsonia sp. SIMBA_070
TTAGCGGTGTCCGGGAAAAGTTCACTTCATTTAATTTACATGTATCGAACATCACTTTCTTGAATTTACAATCATAATAATCAGCACTTTCCAATGAGCAATGATCGAACTTCACTTGTTTTAATGCGGCATAACCAAAAGCACTTAAATTACAATTGCAATTCTCAAAGGAGACATTCCCTAAACTGGCATCAGAAAGATTAATGCCTAATAGTTTGGACTCTTTGAATTCCA
>NZ_JAWRYK010000974.1:0-234 GCF_046534635.1 Leifsonia sp. SIMBA_070
GCTGACGACCGTCCGGCGGAGCTGCTGGGGTACGGTCCGATCAGTCCTGAAAGGGCCCGGCGGCTGGCGCGCGAAGCCGTGAAGTGGACACCGGTGGAGAGGGATCCCAACACGGCGGAGATCCTGCGGGTGGGCAACAGACGAAAAGTCGCCGACGGACTCAAACGGTTCCTCCGGGCCAGAGACGGCACTTGCCGGTTCCCCGGCTGCCGGACCAACGCGCTGATCTCTGAG
>NZ_JAWRYK010000975.1:0-234 GCF_046534635.1 Leifsonia sp. SIMBA_070
GTCATCGACCGCGACGATGGATCCGTCGGTCACCGACACTGCGAATCGGAACGGCGCCTCCGACGCGATCACGCGCCCGCCCTGAGCCCTGACCTGGGTCAGATAGGTGGCGAGCCGTTCGATGTACTCGTCGATGCGGCGACGTTCCTTCTCGGCGATCCACGGCGTCTCAAAGTCGAGCTCCCCCCAGCGCTCGTCCACGACGGCGCGCATGGCGTCGGCGCCGCCCTCCGG
>NZ_JAWRYK010000976.1:0-234 GCF_046534635.1 Leifsonia sp. SIMBA_070
GACAGGGCCGACGTCCCATCGGCGAGCAGGAGCGCGCCGTCGCGGGCGTCATAGGCTCCCGACGCGAGCTGAAGGATTCCGTCGCCCAGCTGGTCCGCGCCGTCGCCGAGCGCGGTCGCGCCGTCGGAGAGGGCCGTCGCGCCCTCCTGCGCGGATCCCGCGCCGTCGGCGAGCTGCAACGCGCCGTCCGCGGCGTCGCCGGGCTGCGTGCCCATGTCTGTGAAGCTCACGAAT
>NZ_JAWRYK010000977.1:0-234 GCF_046534635.1 Leifsonia sp. SIMBA_070
GTCGATGTCGGTGCGGGTGATGGTCTGGACGAGGTTGCCGCTTTGCGACGGGAGCGCGACCGTTATGCGGCGCTATGCGCGGCATTGCGGGCCGAACGAGCCGCGCAGGACGAACTCGTGTCGCTGCTCGAGGAGGAAGCCGCGCGGTTGCGCGAGCCTCGGGAGGCCACGACCGGTATCGACGCCGGCCTGACATCGCTGTGCGTCGACGGCGCGGCGGATGTCACCGGGTAC
>NZ_JAWRYK010000978.1:0-234 GCF_046534635.1 Leifsonia sp. SIMBA_070
AAAGGTGATTCTGTGAAGAAATTATTAGAAAAAAGACTTGCGTACCTTTATAAAGGTGAAAGAAACGCAATAATTGTTTTTATTGTTATAAGTTATTTATATAACTTTGCATTTCCCAGTATACAATTATATTCATTGTTTTCTTTTTGGACATCATTTCTTCTTTTGGAATTTATTTTATTACAAGGAACCATTTATTGGTATAAAAAATGGGATCGTTTAAGAAAAGAAAAT
>NZ_JAWRYK010000076.1:0-356 GCF_046534635.1 Leifsonia sp. SIMBA_070
GGCCAAGTGGTGTTCAAGGCCGAACTTGGCACCGTATCCAGCAGCGCTGTCCAGATACAGGGTGTGTGGATGAATCCCGCCTACCGGGGGCGGGGATTGAGCGCACCGTACATGTCGGCTCAGCGTTGAACAGCACTTCATCGCCGATGGTCTTCACGAGCCTGCCGCCACCCACCGAAATGATCTCAGCGCACTTGTGCTCGAAGCGCTGCACCATTTGGGCCAGGGTCTTTTCATTCATTTGGCGCGACAGCGAGGTGTAGGACACCAGATCCGCGAAGCCGACGGCGCGGGCCAGCGGGAGCGGATTGTCGTCGGAGGCGGATCCGTCGTGGCCGCGCCATCCATCTCGTCCG
>NZ_JAWRYK010000017.1:0-597 GCF_046534635.1 Leifsonia sp. SIMBA_070
TTGGCGTTCGGCCACGGCATCAGGTTGATGGTGGCGGCGGCGGCGGTGATTTCATCGAGTTCCACTGCGGTGACCTCCCGGTCCAGCGTGGCCAGCGCGAGGGAATCGGCGCCAATTCCGCAGCCGAGGTCGGCGACCTTCTCCAGGCCGGCCTCGACGTACCGCTGGGCGTGCAGGGCTGCGACGTTCAGGCGCGTGGCCTGCTCCAGTCCGGGGGCAGTGAAGAGCATGTGCTCGGCAAACGGCCCAAACTTGCCGCGGGCCTTCATGCGCAGCTTGGCCTGGGTCAGGACGGCGGCAACAACTTCGGGGGAGTGCCCGGCCTTGCGCAGGTCGGTGTTGAGCTTGAAGGACTCGGATTCCAGATACGGGCCGAGGGAGTTCAGCAGTTCCCAGCCTTCGGAGGTCAGAACATGGGCAAGGGAGGTATCCGGCATGGTTACCAGCCTAGTTCTTCTGCCGCCGCGGACGTTAGCTGTAGGTTGGGCGGCATGACGAAGATCGCCGCCGAGCCGATGGCTGCACTGCGCGCCCGGACGAGCTACAAATGGCAGACCCATCCAGCGGACGTGCTGCCGCTGTTCGTGGCCGAAATGG
>NZ_JAWRYK010000979.1:0-234 GCF_046534635.1 Leifsonia sp. SIMBA_070
CACGCCGGGTTCCGCCGGTGCTTCAAAAAGAGGCGGAGAAGGAGTGTTGTCCGCGTTCAGGACACGAACCGTCACCGCGTCTGAGCCCCTGAGCTGGGAATCGTATTCACGCTGGAGTCCGGAGAGCCCGGTGAGGTCCCCCGGAGCCAGCAGACCGTCAGCGGCCATCTCATCTGTTGCGGGCCCCACAGTCCCCAACAGGTCTGCCGCAAAGCCGGGGCTGGGGGCAAGTAC
>NZ_JAWRYK010000980.1:0-234 GCF_046534635.1 Leifsonia sp. SIMBA_070
CGGTGGCCCGAGAGGGTCTCGACGATGCCTCGACCGATCGAGTGGTCGCCGATGATCGCGAAGGGACCGAAGGGGATCGGGCCGCCGAACTCGTCGCCCATCATCGTGAGCACGCAGGGGATCTCCTCGCCGCGCGCGGCCCAGGCTGTCGCGTACGTCGCGTGCGTGTGCACGACGCCGTTCACGTGGGCCATGTGGCGGTACACGTAGGCGTGCGCCGCGGTGTCGGACGGG
>NZ_JAWRYK010000981.1:0-234 GCF_046534635.1 Leifsonia sp. SIMBA_070
GCCAGTGCGGAGACTCTGCGCCGAGAATCGCAGGATCTCCTTCGCCTCCCCCGTAGGCCAGCAGCAGAATCGGTGTCACGGTGATGGAGCGCCGGTGGGCTTCGTCGAGAAAGTCGCGCACATGATCGATATACATGTCGCGCCCCTGGTCCCAAAGTTCGATGCGTAGGAAGAGTCGGCAGCTGTTGAGATGTAATCGCTCTGCGTACCCCAGCTCGCGGCGAGTCTGCACAG
>NZ_JAWRYK010000982.1:0-234 GCF_046534635.1 Leifsonia sp. SIMBA_070
GCTGACTGGTAAACGGTGATTCGGAAGAGAACAACAATGGTACACCTGGGTCAGTTGCGGGATCACCGATCAAGTAACCCTTGGCGTAGTGCTGCACCAAAGAAAGATAGGCGTAAGCTCTATAGGTATAGGCCTGACCTAAAATCTCGTTCAATTGTGGCGATTCCACCAAAGTACCGTCGGTTCCTCTGTTAATCAAGAGGTTGGACCCCAAAATGATGTTGTACCTATGGT
>NZ_JAWRYK010000983.1:0-233 GCF_046534635.1 Leifsonia sp. SIMBA_070
CTCCGCCAGTATCGGATCTCCGGAGTAAGCCATCCACCTGCACATGCTTCGATTGAAGCAAGTTCACGGGTGGCACCTGACCCGAACAGAGGAATTGCATCTCGCGCACCGCGCAGGCCGATGGCCATGACGAACGCCCGTTCTGAGTGAGCCTGACCGGGGCACAAAACCGCAGTTCACAGCAGTGCTAAGGATGGCTAAAGTAAAGGCTGTGCAGCCCGGTACGCAGTGGG
>NZ_JAWRYK010000984.1:0-233 GCF_046534635.1 Leifsonia sp. SIMBA_070
CGAGCACCGTCCGGGCCGCGGGAGCGGCTTCGGCAACCAGCCGTGCCAACTCCCGGGCCATGGGGAGGTAATGGCCCGCTCCGAGGAAATCGACGCGCGCCTGCACCATCTCCGCCGTGTCGGCGGAAAACTTGGTGCCTGCTCCGGTCAGCAGGTTGAAGTATCCCTGGCGCGCAGCGTCAAAGCGGTGGCCCCTGCCGCAGGCGAGAAAAGGCGTTTCGGCTGCGTGTGCT
>NZ_JAWRYK010000985.1:0-233 GCF_046534635.1 Leifsonia sp. SIMBA_070
GGCACGTTCACACTGCGACGCGGAGGATCCACTAGCTCCCCCCGTGACACCTTCACGAGGTCATCCGTTGCAGCGCACAGGTCATGGATGGCTTCGTCGTGTTCCACGTCTGCCGACGCGTCGTGTTCACCCTTCCACACGGATGCGCGCTCGAGCACTGACGCAATCGCATCGTCGACCGCGTCACACCAGGGACCGATGGTCGGCCTGGTGGCGCGAACCGCTGCCAGTTC
>NZ_JAWRYK010000986.1:0-233 GCF_046534635.1 Leifsonia sp. SIMBA_070
GGTAACCGATCAGCGTCTTCAGCACGATGAGCGTCGGCTTGCCGGTCTCGGCCTTGCCCGCCTCGATCGCCGCGTTCAGTTCCGCGACATCCTCGACGTACTCGCCCGAGGCGGTCCAATCGACGTGCAGAACCTGCCAGCCGTACGACTCGTAGCGCGCTGCGACGTCTTCCGTGAAGGCGACGTTGGTGTCGCCCTCGATCGAGATCTGGTTCGAGTCGTAGATCGCGATG
>NZ_JAWRYK010000987.1:0-233 GCF_046534635.1 Leifsonia sp. SIMBA_070
GGGCCCCGCCATTCTCGACGCCGCCTCCGTGGATCCCGCAGCACTGCGCATCCGCACCTGGATCAACGGTGAACTCGCGCAGGACGACACCACCGAAGATCTGCTCTTCCCCTTCGCGCAGTTGGTCGCCGACCTTTCCCAGCTGCTCACCCTGGAACCTGGTGACCTGATCCTCACCGGCACCCCCGCCGGTGCCTCCGTGGCCGTCCCCGGCGACCGACTCGAAGTGGAAG
>NZ_JAWRYK010000988.1:0-233 GCF_046534635.1 Leifsonia sp. SIMBA_070
GTCTCGGGTCTGGTCGGCGCCATCATCGGGATCATCCTGGTGGGCAACCTCGGAGCCATCGATCCGGGTATCGGCAACCAGTACCTGCTGGCACCCTTTGCCGCGACGTTCCTCGGCGCCACGGCGATCACCGTCGGCCGCTTCAACCCGATCGGCACAATGGTCGCGGTGTACCTACTGGTCGTCGGTATCACCGGCCTGCAGCTCGCCGGGGCGGCATCCTGGGTCAGCCC
>NZ_JAWRYK010000989.1:0-233 GCF_046534635.1 Leifsonia sp. SIMBA_070
GGAGCTCAAGGCTCTCCTGGAACCGGGCCAGGACGCCGGCTTCGTAGCCTTCGCCCTGCAGTTCCTTGATGACACCGATGCGCATGCCGGCCACGTTGCCGTTGCGGGCAGCCTCCACGAGGTTGCCCACGGGATCGGGCAGCGAGGTGGAGTCGCGGGGATCATGACCGCCGATGACTTCCTGCAGCAGGGCGGCATCCAGCACCGTGCGGGATACCGGGCCGATCTGGTCC
>NZ_JAWRYK010000990.1:0-233 GCF_046534635.1 Leifsonia sp. SIMBA_070
TCCCGAGGTCCAGGGGATCCACGGTTGTCGTCTCCACGGCCCCTCCGCGGACTTCCCAGACCGTGGACACGCCCGTCGTCGTCATCTCGTCGAGTCCGTCCTCCCCGCGGAACACCAGCGCGCGTACTCCGCGCGCGGCCAGGACGCCGGCGATCAGCGGGGCCAGCCGGGGATCGGCCACGCCGATCGCCGATGCTGCGGGCCGGGCCGGATTGGTCAGCGGACCCATGAAG
>NZ_JAWRYK010000991.1:0-233 GCF_046534635.1 Leifsonia sp. SIMBA_070
CAACCTTAAAAGATTATACGTTTTTCGGATGGTCTGCTTCGGCTACGGCACCAAATTCAATTAAAGAAATTGCAGTTACAGCGACAGGAAATCAAACCTTTTATGCGTTTTGGGGTGTCAATGGTAATAATAAAAAAGATGAGGTAATTCCCGTTTTTTACACGCTTTCCTTTTTGAATTTGCCAGCGGGAACTGTCAATACCAATAAAACAAGTGTGCAGGTAGGAACAGCT
>NZ_JAWRYK010000992.1:0-233 GCF_046534635.1 Leifsonia sp. SIMBA_070
TGGACGAGTCCGGTGATGATCGCCGGGTAGGTGTAGAGCACGTCCATCGGCCCCCGGTCGGGGAAGACCATGCGCAGCGCCCGGTCGACCAGCCCGTTGCCTTGGAAGACCATGGTCCAGGAGAACACGCGCACGAGCGCGTTGCTCCAGAACGGCAGGACGACGAGCAGGAACAGCGCCTCGCGCCACCGCCCCGGCACCGCCCGGGCCAGCGCCAGCGCCGCCGGGAAGCC
>NZ_JAWRYK010000993.1:0-233 GCF_046534635.1 Leifsonia sp. SIMBA_070
GCACCAGCCACCCTTCACCGGTGTGATTCCTCCTCCACAGTTTCCTTCCCGGTGGCAGGAGACGGATCAGCCGTCACAGGTCGGTTCGCTGCGAGGTGGCCAGTGACAAGCCGGACCAGCTGCGGCACCACTGCGGAATGGAAGTAATGTCCCATTCCCGGAATGGTGACAAGCTGGGAACCTCGCACGGCAGCAGCGGTGGCCGCTCCCCCGCTGGGATGCACAATTGGGTC
>NZ_JAWRYK010000994.1:0-233 GCF_046534635.1 Leifsonia sp. SIMBA_070
GGTTTCTGATTGGTTGAAAAACCATGAACGGTTTATGCCCAAATGGGCGGGAATCGTCCCTCCGATTTTTGGGTTGCTGTCCATTTTAATGATTGGCTTGACTTTTATGGGCTGGGTACCGGAAAGTTTGGTCTTGTTTTGGTATTTTTTGGGCGTGGGAATTGTGGGCAGATTTGCCAAGAATATTATCGGATTTACTGCTAAAGTATCGGAAGCACAGGAAACCATTCAGC
>NZ_JAWRYK010000995.1:0-233 GCF_046534635.1 Leifsonia sp. SIMBA_070
GACACCTGCACATCCCGCGGACCACCTGGTACGACGACGTCCGCTTCGAAGAGGTCTCGGTCGGCTATCCCCGCGAATGGAACCGGCGGGGCCTACCCGAACCCCTGCTCCGCAAGATCGCGCCCGACGAGGGCCCGCGGCCCGAGCACCTACCCGAGCACGGGGCCCGGTTCGAATTGCCCCCCGACTATCGGGAGCGAGCCGCCGAGTTCGCAGAACAATTGACGCGCAAG
>NZ_JAWRYK010000996.1:0-233 GCF_046534635.1 Leifsonia sp. SIMBA_070
GCGCGGCTTCTGCACCTCGGGGGGCTATTCGCACCACGCGGGCAATTCCATCGCGCTGGCGCTCATCCCGTCCGAACGGGCAGAGGACGGGCTCGAGGCCGAGATCGAGATCCTGGGCGAGAAATGCCCCGCCCGCCTGCTAACCGAGCCGCGGTTCGACCCCGACGGCACCCGGATGCGCGGCTGAACCCTGCACCCGGCACCAGGCAAGGCCTGCGACGGGGGAAAAGGGG
>NZ_JAWRYK010000997.1:0-233 GCF_046534635.1 Leifsonia sp. SIMBA_070
GCGCGACAAGGGTGCCAAGTGGGATCCGGCCGAACTCGGCCCGGTCGTCAAGGACATCCTCGAAGAGGCCCCGACCCCGATGCCGGTCTACGGGGCACGATGACCGCTGCACCCTCCGATGGTGAGCTGATCAGCGCGGCGAAGTCGTATGTCGACGCGCTGGTCAGCCATGACCCATCGGGGGTGCCGTTCCACCCGGATTGTGTCCGGATCGAGCTGGGTCTCAAGACCGG
>NZ_JAWRYK010000998.1:0-233 GCF_046534635.1 Leifsonia sp. SIMBA_070
CTCGGCAGGCCTGCGGGGATCGTTCATCACGGCGAAGAACAGTTGCGCCCCGAACTTTCGCGGTGCGTCGAGGTCGAGCGGTTCGCCGAGTACTTGCAGCATCCGGGCGGTCTCCAGACAGAGGCGGCAGTAGCCCTGCTCACCGATGGTGACGTCGCGATGGCACGAGACGCATTCGCCTTGCGGGTAGTGCTTGAACCACCAGCGGCACTTCGGGCACCGCCAGTTGCGAT
>NZ_JAWRYK010000999.1:0-233 GCF_046534635.1 Leifsonia sp. SIMBA_070
TCGTCGATGCTGTACCTGCCGTCGCTAATCGCGCAGTTCAACACCCCCGCGAACGGAAATCCGCCGGAGTGGGTCGTCTGGATCAACAACTACCTCACCAGCGGAGACCACCCGTTCTACATGGCGGTCTACTTCCTGCTGATCGTGTTCTTCACGTATTTCTATGTGTCGATCACGTTCAACCCGGAGGAAGTCTCCGAGAACATGAAGAAGTACGGCGGCTTCATTCCCGG
>NZ_JAWRYK010001000.1:0-233 GCF_046534635.1 Leifsonia sp. SIMBA_070
GTGTGAATGACTGGCGTCCGGCTCACATCCATTTTTCTGTATTCGGTCATGGCTTTGCACAGCGCCTCATCACACAGATGTATTTCGAGGGCGATCCGCTGATCTGGATTTGCCCGATCGTAAAAACTATTCCCGACAAATCAGCTGTCGAACGGCTGGTCGCACCTCTGGACATGAACGCTAATTTGCCGATGGATATGCTTGCCTACAAGTTCGACATTGTGTTGCGCGGG
>NZ_JAWRYK010001001.1:0-232 GCF_046534635.1 Leifsonia sp. SIMBA_070
GTATCAGTATATAACAGAGAATACCTATGCAATTCATCATTGGGGGAAGGCTTGGAGCTTGTCTCTGAAAGATAAGATCATGAAAAAGATTCATGAGATTTTTTAACTCCCCGATAGATGAGTTGGTGCGATTTAAGAGTGCTAAATTTTGGATAACTTTTCACAAGTCTCGTATAGTTCATTTTTGAGCTTTGTTGCTTTTATTGCACTAGGAATCGTTGGTCTTTTTAGT
>NZ_JAWRYK010001002.1:0-232 GCF_046534635.1 Leifsonia sp. SIMBA_070
CTGAACAACAATATAAATAAAACTCTCGATATGTCATTTCTTTCAAAGATGCCCGTAATGATTTTTACTAGAAAAGTAGACAAAGAACCAAAAGAGGGAAAATCAAATATTACGTTTTACCAGAATCAATTAAGTCACGTATCGTCGCAAAAGCTAGTTGTTTTACAAGGACATCACTATTTACATTGGACGAAGTACAGAGAAATGAGCGAATATGTGAATGATTTTATAG
>NZ_JAWRYK010001003.1:0-232 GCF_046534635.1 Leifsonia sp. SIMBA_070
GCCAGGCCCGGCTTGCGCCGCACGCACGCACCATTGATATGAGCGCTTAAAGCCTCCGTTTGCTTGGCGAACGGACCGGCATTTAAAAAAAGTAAAGCCAGAACGGTCAGCCGCTCTGGCTTTTGTTTTTGGTCACGGCGTGTGAGTGCGGATTATTCCAGACCTTCAAACAATGCCGTCGAAAGATAGCGTTCGGCAAAGGACGGAATGATGATGACGATGTTCTTGCCAG
>NZ_JAWRYK010001004.1:0-232 GCF_046534635.1 Leifsonia sp. SIMBA_070
TGAGGCATGGTGTGCCGGCGGGTTTGTCGACGGCAAAATCGGCCGTCCGGGAAAAACCAAGAGCGGTGCAGCAGAGGGCAAAGCAGTTTCCGCAGTCAGGACGCAGCGACAACCGTTCTTGGGCGGGCGGCAGGGACTGAGGAACAGGAGCTGAGGCAGGGGACATGTGATCTTCCGGAGAGGGGTTTGCCAGCGGGCCGGGGGCGAGGGGAGCTCCTGAGGGAGTTCCCCT
>NZ_JAWRYK010001005.1:0-232 GCF_046534635.1 Leifsonia sp. SIMBA_070
GTCGCGGACAACGAGCTGACCCCGGTTCCGGGCACCCTGGGCGAGACCCGCAACCTGGTCTCGGCGGATCTCTCGGCGGATGGTGGCCGGGTGGCAGCGGTGTCGCAGAACCCCGCGCCGGGTCCGGCGCCGGCGCTGGCGCTCTCGATCGGTGACTACGGCGCCGGGGTGACCCCGGTCATCGAGGGCGGCAAGATCACGCGGCCGTCGTTCGCCGGTGATTCCCAGACCG
>NZ_JAWRYK010001006.1:0-232 GCF_046534635.1 Leifsonia sp. SIMBA_070
GTCACCACGCCGGTCGCGCGAGACGAAGATGCCCTGCAACGGAACCTGCAACAAAGTCATGTCGTTATGCGCTTCAACTTCGATGCGGGCGTGGCCGCCAATGCGGATCGCAGTCAGGCCGAAGGGACGCATGCGCCCATGTGAAACTTCCGTCCGGTAGGTCCGGCTGGATTTCTTCGAGATGCGGCAAGGCCTGAGGAGACCCGACATGGTGTCCTGGAACGAATCGATG
>NZ_JAWRYK010001007.1:0-232 GCF_046534635.1 Leifsonia sp. SIMBA_070
CTGTCGGTTCTCTTGATCCCTGGCCCGCCGGTCCGGTGGTTTCTCCTCCCGTACTGGTGACGCAGTCATGGTCCGAGGCAGTTTTCCTGCACTGGCGCCTTCCCGCCTCCCACGCTGAGCGGTACATGCCGCCGCTGGTTGAGCCCGACGTCTTCCTCGGCTCCACCTGGGTGGGACTCATCGGCTTCCGGCTGCACCGAACCAGGCTGGGCGGTGCGGTCCCCGTTCCCTG
>NZ_JAWRYK010001008.1:0-232 GCF_046534635.1 Leifsonia sp. SIMBA_070
GTTTTCTTATATTTGCAAAAATTGCTTCAGGTGCGATCGCAAAATCCCGCCATTTGCTACGGCTATCTGTTGACGCTGTACGTCGATCGCTTCCTCTATGTCTATTTGCGGGAGTTTCGCGGCAACGTGGTTATTGTGGCGACGAACAACGGTCGCGGCGATATGGAATATCCGGCGTGGGTGGCGATCGAGCAAAACGCCAGCATTCCCCCACGGATTAAGCAACTGCTCT
>NZ_JAWRYK010001009.1:0-232 GCF_046534635.1 Leifsonia sp. SIMBA_070
TTTTCGTTTTGATTGGATAGGTGAGATTTTTCATTATCCCCAAGCGGTACATTTCCCAAGTCATGGGTAAATAGGAATCGAGAAGTAGGATAGATCGTTTTTGCTGGTCATCGGTGGTATCAAATAATTTAAGAAAGTAGCATGAACCAGTGTGATCGATTACTTTATAGGAATAAGCTGAGGTGCCGTGCGGTATAAACGTTATATCTTTCACGTGAATTCCATACTCTTG
>NZ_JAWRYK010001010.1:0-232 GCF_046534635.1 Leifsonia sp. SIMBA_070
TGATAGACGGACGCGCCGTCGGCCAGCATCAGGCTACTGTAGCCGGCGCCGAGCAAGGCCATGCCTGCGGTCAACGTGAGGCTGACCCCGATCTTCCGAATCAGAATCGCGGGAACAAGGCTGATGATGCCGGTGGCAACGCCGAGCAAGGTGAAGCCCAGACCGGCCTCGGTCCAGTTCATCTTGAGGGCGGGAACCATGACCGGCAGAACCACGCCCAGCGCGTTGAACG
>NZ_JAWRYK010000077.1:0-354 GCF_046534635.1 Leifsonia sp. SIMBA_070
GCTCGCCGACAACGCCCGCGTCGACGGATCGGTGCTCTTCGACGGCATCGAACTCCTCGGCAAGTCCGACAAGCAGATGTCGGAGATTCGCGGCAACGGCCTGTCGATGATCTTCCAGGATCCGCTGACGTCGCTGACGCCGGTCTTCACGATCGGCGACCAGCTCGTCGAGGCGATCACCGCGCACCGAAACCTGGCGAAGCCCGCGGCGTGGGCGCGGGGCGTCGAACTGTTGAGGACCGTCGGCATCCCCAATGCCGAGCTCCGCATGAAGGCATTCCCGCACGAATTCTCGGGTGGAATGCGTCAGCGCGTCGTGATCGCTCTCGCCCTCGCGAACGACCCGAAGCTGAT
>NZ_JAWRYK010001011.1:0-232 GCF_046534635.1 Leifsonia sp. SIMBA_070
GCCGGCGAAAAGCGACCGGTTCCGCGTACTACACCATCCTGGGCGCCTCGCTGGCGCTGACGGCCATCGGCCTGATGATGGTGCTCTCGGCGTCGTCGGTGGAATCCATTGCGGCCTCGGCGGGGGAGTCCGTGGGCAGCACCTTCAGCTTCTTCATGAAGCAGGCCCTGTTTGCGGCCCTGGGCGTCGCCGCCATGCTGGGGCTGCCCCGTCTTGGCCCCGAGACATACCG
>NZ_JAWRYK010001012.1:0-232 GCF_046534635.1 Leifsonia sp. SIMBA_070
GTTGTCCGAAGTAAACTCACTCACCTATACCCTTGGAAACGCCATTAGAAAAGATACCACCGAGGTCAACATTGGGTTGGACAGTTTGGAAAAAGCATCCCAATATTATCTGAATGATTATATCTCTTATCAATTGAACGTTTCGGGAATCGATGCCCCATTTTCTTATAGTTTATATTCCCGTGACTCCATAAGCTATATGAGTTCGGTTCGACCGCATCTTAAGGCCAAC
>NZ_JAWRYK010000078.1:0-353 GCF_046534635.1 Leifsonia sp. SIMBA_070
GTGTTTCCTTTAATTCTTTTGGGATAATTGGTTCTCTACTCGCAATCTCATAGACAACATTCCAGCGTTCGGGATAAGGGCTCGTTATTTTTTGAAACTGCAACGGACTCGGATTCTCTTGGATATAAGGACTTATACTTGCTGAATTTCCATTTTTCCGTTGAAACGTTTTTCCTGTTTCACTATCTATTCGAGAGAGATTCGATAGTAAAAGATGATGCGCTTCTTTCGACTCCACTGTCTTTTCAATTGGAGTACCTACGCTTTTTTGTTTGTCCAAAAACAATTTTCCACCATTTTGTTTGATTAATTCCATCGTTTGTTCGGCCTCCTCCTTTGAGTTAAATGGGAGG
>NZ_JAWRYK010001013.1:0-232 GCF_046534635.1 Leifsonia sp. SIMBA_070
TCGGCGATCATCTGGGGCTTCGGCTCGAACTCTTCGAACCCTCATCTTTCCGGGCGCGGCAAGATCGGCGTTCTCGTCTCATGCGGAGCGGCCGTGATCTGCGGTGCGAGCGTGACTCTCATCAACTTCTTCTGGGACGTCGGCCAGCAGGTCTGAGTCCGGCGACCAGGAGAAGGAGACGCGTCATGGCGCTGTGCGACATTCCCGTCATCTCGAACGTGTGTGACTCCGT
>NZ_JAWRYK010001014.1:0-232 GCF_046534635.1 Leifsonia sp. SIMBA_070
GTCCGGCCGGTGTTGGCGCAGTGACTCATAATCCAGTCCGAACCGCTCCATGACACCGGGGCGGAAGTTTTCCACGACGACGTCGGCGGCGAGCGCCGTTTCCCGGGCCGCCGCAAGCCCTTCCTCGGTACGCAGGTCACACACCACGGAACGCTTGTTGCGGTTAACGCTGGAAAAATAGGTGCCGACCCCGTGCTCGTCCACCGGCGGCACCCAGGACCGGGTGTCATCT
>NZ_JAWRYK010001015.1:0-232 GCF_046534635.1 Leifsonia sp. SIMBA_070
TTTGGCCGCGAGCCTGGAGTAGATCGTCCGGACCAGCTGCCCACGGTGCACCGACGGGACCGTTCCGGTCAGGCGCCGGTTGTCGCCGAGATCGATGGTCACGTCGATGACCTCGGGATGTGCCTCATAGAGCGGTGCCGCCTTCGCCACCAGGGACTCCACCAGCCCGGAGATCTCGCCGAACACCTTCGCACCCAGAAGGAACGGGGGCAGGGTTCCGCGGCGCAGTTCG
>NZ_JAWRYK010001016.1:0-232 GCF_046534635.1 Leifsonia sp. SIMBA_070
ATCGGGCGCGAGCGCCGACAGCTGTTCAAAACCCGGTTCCACCAGGACGGTCCGCCGGGCTGTCCGGGCAAGCTCAGACAATTGAGCCCCGCCGAGAAACCCCTGGGGATCGATCAGCAGCAGAGTTGCCTCGGCCCCCTTGTCCTCAAGCAGTCCCACGGCTTCGTCGAACGATCCGGGGGAAAGGACGTCCACGCCCTGTTCGCCCAGGATCCGGGCCGCAGCCATGGCG
>NZ_JAWRYK010001017.1:0-232 GCF_046534635.1 Leifsonia sp. SIMBA_070
GGATCGCTTTGCGCTGACGGGAGATTCACGCACCCTGCACTTCGCCTCGCCGAGCTTCGACGCATCCGTGCTGGAGTTGTTGCTGGCGCTGGCGCACGGATCCACCATGGTCATCGCCCCGACCGAGATCTACGGCGGCGAGGATCTGTACGACTTCCTGTCCGAATACGGCGTCACCCACGCCTTCATCACACCCGCCGCGCTGGCCTCGGTCGACCCGGCGGGCCTCGAT
>NZ_JAWRYK010001018.1:0-232 GCF_046534635.1 Leifsonia sp. SIMBA_070
GTAAAGCACTATAAAGAACATGATAAAGCTGAACCAAGCGAATATTTTAAAATATTTTTCTAGAATGATGTGTCCCAAATTGCGGAACCCTTCCAAATAAATTTCTTTAACGAGTAGTAATTTTTTCATAAGTATGCTTTTTAAGATTTAAAGACAGGTCAAAGATTTGAATTCGCCAAGGAGAACCGAAAATATGGGGATGAAAAACAAGAATACTCGGGTGAAAGACTTT
>NZ_JAWRYK010001019.1:0-232 GCF_046534635.1 Leifsonia sp. SIMBA_070
GGGCGCTCCTTCAGCGGTCCAGGCGGGCGGCGGAAATGACGTTCTTCAGGCGGTTCAGGCGCTCGAGCAGCCTGGCGAGGGAGCCGAGGTCGCTGATCTCGACCGTCAGCTGCATCGTCGCCGTATGCGTGTTCTTGTTCGAGAGCGTGTTGATGGCGAGCACGTTGATACGCGCGTTCGCGAACAGCGCGGTGACGTCGCGGAGCAGGCCCTGGCGGTCGTAGGCCTCGAT
>NZ_JAWRYK010001020.1:0-232 GCF_046534635.1 Leifsonia sp. SIMBA_070
GGCGACGACGCTCTCCTTACCTCGGTTCATGGCGTGGAACGAGACAGTGTCGGCACCCGCTCGGCTGCCCGCGAAGGCGAGCGTGCGGCCGATGTCGCCCTCACCCGGCCGCTCGATCTTGATCACCCTGATCGCACCGCTCGAGGGCATGCTCGTCCTCGACTTCAGCCAGTTCCTAGCGGGACCCGTCGCGGCGACACGCCTGGCCGACCTCGGTGCGCGGGTGATCAAG
>NZ_JAWRYK010001021.1:0-232 GCF_046534635.1 Leifsonia sp. SIMBA_070
CTTAGTACTTTTTTATCCTAACATTAGGATAAGTCTATGTCAACAAAAAAACAACCCGATTTATGGTTATTGGGTTGTTTTTTTATCTATTATTCAAATTGTTTCTTCTTCAACTATCCTGCCCCTTAGTGTCATAAGAAAAAGGCTGCCTCAGCAACATTCCTTATTGAAGTAAAGACCCCTAGTTTAAGAACAAAGTATTATTATACAAAGTATATTAATCCAGAAATAC
>NZ_JAWRYK010001022.1:0-231 GCF_046534635.1 Leifsonia sp. SIMBA_070
CCGACTGCCCGCCGAACGAGTTGGGAGCGTAGACCGGTGCGTCGGCGGGCGCGAAGCCGTGGCGGCCGGCGCCGTCCTGCGCGTAGTTGTGGACGGGCGCGACCGGGCGGTTGACCGGCAGCTCGTTGTAGTTCGTCCCGACCCGGTAGCGCTGAGCGCCCGGGTAGGAGAAGACCGGCGCCATGAGCATCTTGTCCGGGCTGATGTCGATGCCCGGGACGGTGTTCGCCG
>NZ_JAWRYK010001023.1:0-231 GCF_046534635.1 Leifsonia sp. SIMBA_070
GGGAGATCGCTCGGCTGCACGCGAAGAACTAGGGAGTCTGTGGGGTGCGGAAGATGTACGTTTTGATGCGTCGGCAAAGGTGGGCGCTGGGCCGGGACCAAACCGGGCGGATCATGCGTCAACTCGGATTGGCCGGGGCTCGCCGCTCGAAGCGGGTGGACACCACCCGCCCGGACCCGGCTGGGGCGCGGCCGACTGATCTCGTGCGAGGCCGGTTCACCGCAGCCGGCC
>NZ_JAWRYK010001024.1:0-231 GCF_046534635.1 Leifsonia sp. SIMBA_070
GCCCACCAGGGTGCGGATGTCCTCCATCGGCACCCGGGTGTTGGCGGTCATGCGCTCGTCGCCCCAGTTGCCGCTGCCACCCTGGCGGACCTTGTTGACCAGACGCTCGAAGGTCTCGTCATCATCGGGATAGCGCTCGGCCACGTCCCTCCAGGCGGGGCCACGCAGCGTCTTGTCCACGTCGTGGCAGTTGAAGCAGCCACTGTCCCACGCCAGGTCGATCATCGCCTC
>NZ_JAWRYK010001025.1:0-231 GCF_046534635.1 Leifsonia sp. SIMBA_070
GCCGGGCGTGCCGTCGCGCCGCAGCGGCCGGTCGGCCTTCATGGCCTCGCGCACGCCCCTGGTGAACCGCTCCCCGGCCTCCGGCGACATCTTTGCCGCGGAGGTGGCGAGCAAGGAGGTGGGAATGTTGCCCGGCGCAATGCAATTGACACGAATGTCGTACTCGGCCAGCTCGATGGCCGCAGATTTCGTGAAGTGGATCGCCGCGGCCTTGGAGGCCCGATACGTCAT
>NZ_JAWRYK010001026.1:0-231 GCF_046534635.1 Leifsonia sp. SIMBA_070
GAAGTGGTTGTGCCAGAAATCGACCATCAGCTCGAAAAGCTGCCGACGGCTGTAGCAGGCGCGGGCGAAGGCGGCGCGCTCGACCTGGCGCTGCGGCACGACGTAGTTCGAGAAGCCCTGGCATTCGCGTTCGGAATAGGTCTTCGACAAGGGCTCGTCGAGCGTGTCGAAGCTGGTGGGATACGCGGCCCTGCGCTGCTCCCATTCGGGGTCGGACAGGTTCTCGTCGAG
>NZ_JAWRYK010001027.1:0-231 GCF_046534635.1 Leifsonia sp. SIMBA_070
GTCGGTGACCACGAGCTCCATGTACGCGCAGCGGAGGATGTCCGGCGGCGTGCTCTTCGGCGTCGCCACGGGGTTCTCCGGGTGGATCGGCGCCTCCTGGGAGACGTAGAAGCCGGAGGAGGTCAGGGTCATGTCGTCGCGGTGTGTCATGTCAGCGTCCTTGCGTGATCGGGCAGACGGGTTTCAGTTCTTGCCGAAGGTCGGGTTGTGGGCACCGCCGAGCGTGATGTG
>NZ_JAWRYK010001028.1:0-231 GCF_046534635.1 Leifsonia sp. SIMBA_070
GAGGCGACGATGTCGCGCACGAAGGCGCCCGGAACGAACCACCGCTGGATCTCGGCACGCAGCCTCGCGAGCCGTCGCTGGCGCCGCACGCGGCCCGCTGCGTCGGCGACGCGCGCGACGTCGCGCTCCGCGAGGAAGGGCGGGATCCGCACCGCGCGGTCCGCGCCGCCGGCGTTCGCGGGCGGATCGATCGTCGTGAAGACCAGATCGGTACCGAAGCCCGACCAATCG
>NZ_JAWRYK010001029.1:0-231 GCF_046534635.1 Leifsonia sp. SIMBA_070
GATACATTTTTAGTCTATCCCCAGTATGTAGCTATAACGTATCGACAATTGGAAAATCATTTCGAACAAGGAGCGCTTTCAGCAAATATAAATTTAGCAAAGGACTCTACAATTTCTGTCGGTGTCAGAGAATATAAGCCTGGTGATCGCTTTTCATGGATTGATTGGAAAGCAACTGCACGAACAAACAACATTATGACGAAAGAGTTTGAACAACAGCGCAGCCATAAT
>NZ_JAWRYK010001030.1:0-231 GCF_046534635.1 Leifsonia sp. SIMBA_070
TCCCCGCCAAGGGGGCGCGAAGAACGACCCTCTCCCGCGGGAGAGGGAGGGACCCGCGACCGACAGGTCGTGGGAGGGTGAGGGCGTGCGGGCGGCAGGGCATCGTTCGGAGGTCCGGACCCCCTCACCCTGTCCCTCTCCCGCCGGGAGAGGGGACGCGGGAGGAGGGTTCGGAGACGGAATTCCTCTTGTGGCGGGAGACGGCACGCAGGCCCCGCAGCCGGCTTTCGC
>NZ_JAWRYK010001031.1:0-231 GCF_046534635.1 Leifsonia sp. SIMBA_070
GGTTCGGCGGCGGGGTGCCGGCTTGCCGGGTAGGCGTCGCGAGCGTGGCGCCATCGCGGTCATGGCGGCGATCTGGGTGGCGGTGGCGTTCATCATGATGGGTGCGATCGATATCGGCCATTTCTACTCCGAGCGACGCAGCATGCAATCGGCGGCCGATCTGGCTGCGCTTTCGGCGGTGTCGCAAATTTCCGCTGACTCGACCTGCACGGCGGCGAAGATCTCGGCTGG
>NZ_JAWRYK010001032.1:0-231 GCF_046534635.1 Leifsonia sp. SIMBA_070
CCGTTTTTGTTTTTCCCGATTTATCATCATTAACCTGGACAGGTTCTTTTACAGTGACTCTCTCATGGAGAACACGGCGCTGCTTTTCAGTCAGACCTTCCTTCAACTTCTGAATTTGAAGCAGCATTTCATACTCGCGCAGAGTAATAAAACGAATTTCTTCTTCCACCTGCTGAACTGGATCAAGGCTAACCCTTTCCAGTACTTCCTGCTGCTCAGGTGTAAGAGCAT
>NZ_JAWRYK010001033.1:0-231 GCF_046534635.1 Leifsonia sp. SIMBA_070
CTATTGGCACCAACGCCTGTACCAGTGAAGGGTTTTCAGGAAGCCTCGAGTGCGCAACGCAACGCACCAAGATCCGCGCAGCCGCGGTGCCTTGTGCCATGCTGTCCAGTGACAGCGCCATGAGCAGGGCACGCGCGAGGCGGGCATGGTGCCACCAGCAGAGGAAGACGGTAATGGCACGGTTTCGGCGGCTGATCGCCAATATCCGGGGACGGGACCTGGCGGTGGGCG
>NZ_JAWRYK010001034.1:0-231 GCF_046534635.1 Leifsonia sp. SIMBA_070
GGCAGAAGATCTTATGGTGTGATCTTCTGCCTTTGTTTTTTATTTTCAGACTCTCCTGCAGGGCTATTTGGAAGACGTCGGGCTTTTTCTGAACAGCTCCACATTCTGCACCGAAAGCCGTTCATTGAGCCAGTTTCTGAATTTTTCGTCTTCCGTCCTGCTGAGGATTTTTGAGCTTTCGTAAATGACCGCGGTGAGCGGTCTGGTGCTGTCCTTCTCCGTGGTCATTCT
>NZ_JAWRYK010001035.1:0-231 GCF_046534635.1 Leifsonia sp. SIMBA_070
GGCGATCAGCCGGCCGGCGCCGTCGAGCACGAAGGGCGTCCAGTCCGCCAGGTCCGCCTCGAGCCGGCCGAGGAAGGCGGACAGGTCGCCCACCGTCACGAGGCCGATCAGCGCGCCGACATACCGGCCGTCCTCGACGATCGGATGGCGCCGCGTGAAGCCGCTGCGGCCGAGCGCCGGAATATAGACCGGATCCGCCCAGACCGGCCCCTCGAGCGTGCGCAATTCGGC
>NZ_JAWRYK010001036.1:0-231 GCF_046534635.1 Leifsonia sp. SIMBA_070
GTCGTCATCCGGGCTAGAAACCGACGCAAAGGCTTGTCCCGGAATCAGCGCCAGCGCCAATGCAACTCCGGTGACCATCGTCATTGTTCTTAATCGGCGTTGACTTAAAGACGCAATCTTGCTTAGCATGTTCTCCCTCTCGTATCCAGTACACTGGTATACGAATGGTACAGGAGTCAGCCCCTCACCGATACTCGCGAAGCATCGACCGAGTGCGTCTCAAGGTCGGCT
>NZ_JAWRYK010001037.1:0-231 GCF_046534635.1 Leifsonia sp. SIMBA_070
ATAGTTGACCGCCTCGCTGTCGATCACGCCGTCGACGAAATGTGCCTCTTGCAGCAGCACGCCCTCCTCGTAGACCTGGCAGGGCCCGTGCAGCAGACCGGCGCGGAAGGCGCAGCGCTGGGTGACCGCGCCGTCGCGATAGAATTCCGCCGGGCCGTCCAGCTTGCCGTCGCGGATCGTATAGCGCGCGCGGGGCCGGCCCTTGGCGTCCAGATCCTCGTAGTCGCCGTC
>NZ_JAWRYK010001038.1:0-230 GCF_046534635.1 Leifsonia sp. SIMBA_070
CCGGCTGCCGCACCGCGACACGGCCTGAGCCGCGACCGGGGCCCGCGCGGTCAGCGGGCGAACGACCGCCGGTGGACCCGGAGGCCGCGGACGCGCCCGGCCCAGAACACCGCACCGAAGGGCACCACGTAGGTCAGGTACGCCGCGACCGCACGACCGGGCGCGCGGCGCCCCGCTGCAGCCGCAGCAGGCGCCGCGATCCCGAGGACCACGACGGCCACGATGACGGC
>NZ_JAWRYK010001039.1:0-230 GCF_046534635.1 Leifsonia sp. SIMBA_070
GGCTCATACTCGCTGATGACCTCGAAGGGCCGCACGCTGCGTGTCGTTTCCATGTATCAAGGCTATGCCGAACCACTGACATCGGATCCGGGCAGAATGGTCGGGTGACTTCCCGCACCGATATCGCTATCATCGGCGGCGGCCCGCGCGGGGTGCTGCTCGTCGAGCGGATCCTCGCGAACCTCGACGACGACTCGCCCGTCGACATCACCCTCATCGATGACACGGAG
>NZ_JAWRYK010001040.1:0-230 GCF_046534635.1 Leifsonia sp. SIMBA_070
TGAACACGGTCAAAACCCATCTGCGCGGCATCTACCGGAAGTTCGACGTGCGGCATCGCCGGGACGCGGTGTCGGTGGGTCAACGTCTCGGCTTGCTCTGACCCTGCTCGGGTTCGGGTTCATCTGAATTGCCCTGTGCCCATATTCGCCAGGGTATGTTCGACGGTGAGACCTGAGACGAATGTCCTAGATCGTCTCAACCGCCATGTGCGCCCTTCCGTCGGTGAGAC
>NZ_JAWRYK010001041.1:0-230 GCF_046534635.1 Leifsonia sp. SIMBA_070
GGACATCAATCGTTAATTGCATTATTGCCGAAGAGCAATACCGCCTTTTACATGTCGTATAACAATGATTCCATGATGAGTATAGAAGTATTTGAAGAGTTTATGGATCACTATTTCCCAGAAAAAAAGAAGCCAAAGAAATCCACTTACACGCCTTTAAGCAGTAAAGAAGCCGCTAAATATGTTGGATTATACCAGAACACCCGCTTCCATTTCTTAAAATACAGGTT
>NZ_JAWRYK010001042.1:0-230 GCF_046534635.1 Leifsonia sp. SIMBA_070
CGTTCGGTCTCATTCCAGTCCATGGAACGCGCCAGCATCCGTTTGATGCCTTTGCGGCTGCCGATGTGCTGGAAGACGGACGGCACTGCCGTTTCCACCCCGCCGCATCCCTGGTGGCGCAGGAGAATATGGCCAAACTCGTGGCACGCCGCGTGCGTGCGGTGGAGCCGGTTATCGCCGGAGGGCAGCAGGATGATGGACTTCGTGTCCTTCTCAATCCAGAGGCCGGT
>NZ_JAWRYK010001043.1:0-230 GCF_046534635.1 Leifsonia sp. SIMBA_070
GTGGATGCAGCGCCGTGCGCTGGCGTCTGCTTTCGACCTTGACGGCGCCTTCAATGAAGCCTTGCTTCTTCTGGGGCAGGACGCGCAGCAGAGGGGGCTTATCGCCGGCCTCGATCGGCTGCTCGAGGCCTACGGCACCCCGGGCGCCTATGGCAGGGACCGGCAACTGTCGGACCAGTTCCTCTCCAACGAGATCGAGCAGTTGCGCGTCATGGGCCGGCTCCTGCCTC
>NZ_JAWRYK010001044.1:0-230 GCF_046534635.1 Leifsonia sp. SIMBA_070
GGAGCGTTTTAATAAAGCAGCATTCAATTTGACGGGTACTAGCTACGGGTTTCACTCACTTCGTCATATGTATGCTTACTACTTGGTAAATCACTGCCCAAACCCGAGAGATCCAAATCGGTTTGGACTTGACTTGAAAATGGTACAGCTTTTGATGGGCCATAAGTCGATCAAGTCCACAGAGCGTTACGCCCGGAAGGATGCAAAGATGCTTGAGGCGACTTTTGCTG
>NZ_JAWRYK010001045.1:0-230 GCF_046534635.1 Leifsonia sp. SIMBA_070
GGCTCGACCGTCTTGGAGACGTGCTCCGCTGAAACTGTGGTGCCGCGGATGACGAAGATGTCCACTCCGGCGGCCAGCACCGTCTTGTAGAACTCCTGCGTGCGCTGGGGGGTGAGCGATCCGGCCACGGTCACGCCGGCTTCGCGGACCTCGGCCAGCCGGGAAGTGATCAGTTCCGCCTGGATCGGGGCGTCGTAGATCTCCTGCAGGCGGCGGGTGGCCAACGGGTT
>NZ_JAWRYK010000079.1:0-351 GCF_046534635.1 Leifsonia sp. SIMBA_070
GCTATCAATTACAAAAGATAGTTTTGAATCGATTAACGCTTATGCTATACCATCTGATTTACAACTATCCTACTTATATCACTATTACAATGCAATTTACTACACTGCATTAAACAAATTCGATAAAGCTGATGATTATTTTGAGAAAGCAAAATCATCATTAACTAGTCTTACTAATGTGGAGCAAGCTGATTTTTATTATCGATATGCAGTTTATCATTTTCAAATGCAACAACCAAGCCAAGCTATAGTAAATGCAACTAAAGCATTAGACATTTTCCAAACAATAAACGATTGCGAACGAAACGTAACATCATGTTTAAGTGTGCTTGGTGGAGCCTATGTAGCAGT
>NZ_JAWRYK010001046.1:0-230 GCF_046534635.1 Leifsonia sp. SIMBA_070
GCGTGGCTTCCCAGAGTGGTCTCGAGGCCTCATCATATAAGGAAGAAACCGATTACTTGCCAGGAGCACCCATGCCTCATATCCTCGAGGTCGGCAACGACGCCGACTTCCTGCCGTCGCTCACTCTCGCGCTCGAAGACGAGTCGGCGACCGAGATCGTCCTGCACCCCGGCACCTACGTCGAGCGTGTCGTCGTCGCCCCGCGGCGAGCGCCGCTCCTCATTCGCTCG
>NZ_JAWRYK010001047.1:0-230 GCF_046534635.1 Leifsonia sp. SIMBA_070
GGCCGGATTCAGCGCCCACCGTTAGTGGCAGGCACGGCCGGCCGCCAAATCAAAGCTGTGGCTGCCGCCGGGCAGCCAGCGCCTTCTCCAGCGCACCGGCCAGCAGCAGCAGGCGCTTCTCGTCGTAGGGTGCGCTCATGATCTCCAGTCCCACCGGAAGCCCATTATCGGTAAAACCGGCAGGGACAGTGATTGCGGGAAAATGCAGCTGTGAAGCAATGACGGTGTTG
>NZ_JAWRYK010001048.1:0-230 GCF_046534635.1 Leifsonia sp. SIMBA_070
GTCTCAGTGGGCATCGGCGTGAGCTGGCACGAAGCCGGACACTAAACCGGGCCGCGCTAAACGGCCCAAAAACCACAGGGGGATCATGCAGACGGATACCGGACTCCGAATGGAGTCCTTCGCGCCGGGATACGTTGACGCTGATCCCTCTGCCGCGGACACCCGGACCACCAACTGGTTCGAGGCCGTCCGGCTCGGGTTCCACGAACACCGGGCCGATCCGGCGCAGC
>NZ_JAWRYK010001049.1:0-230 GCF_046534635.1 Leifsonia sp. SIMBA_070
GTCCTGCTGCGCATCCTGCAGGGCTTTTCCGCCGGAGGGGAATGGGGCGGCGCGGCCCTGCTGTCCGTGGAACACGCACCGGCGGACAAGCGCGGACTCTTCGGCGCGTACCCGCAAATCGGGGTGCCCATCGGGATGATCCTGGCAACCTTCGTGATTTACGTGCTGAGCACGAGCCTCAGCGAGGAACAGTTCCTGTCCTGGGGCTGGCGGATTCCCTTCCTGCTCTC
>NZ_JAWRYK010001050.1:0-230 GCF_046534635.1 Leifsonia sp. SIMBA_070
GTGAGCATTGAAATTCAATACAAAGTCGATGTCCATCCGGAAAAATAGTAATAATATCCGCTCGTTGCCCAATCTCTTCCAAATAATATTCTTGTCTAGTCACATTCGAAGGATAAATCATTTCAATCCACGTTTTTAACAGCTTTTTCCCCATAATGTGCTCTAATGTCTCGGGCTCCGTATAATCACATTGAGTTTTGGCTACGTGAGCAAAATGTGGCTTTACCCGT
>NZ_JAWRYK010001051.1:0-230 GCF_046534635.1 Leifsonia sp. SIMBA_070
TCATCGGCAATGAGCAGATGTACAACCCACGCCTGCGCCGGGCCTACCGGATCGATGACGGGATTCCCGCATTGCTGATCGACGACGCCCGTGACGTCGATGACGACGAGCATGAGCAACTCCTCTCGCGCGCGAGCGCAACAACCGGCCCCGTCGCCGACTGATCGTTTGTCCGCGCCCGTCCTGTTCGATGTGCGCCGGTTGGCAGCTGCCACGCCGGCGCAGGCCGC
>NZ_JAWRYK010000080.1:0-351 GCF_046534635.1 Leifsonia sp. SIMBA_070
CAAAGCATCTAGAAAGAAGGAATCATCACATGAATACATTTAATCTTTCCAATGACGGATCTATTCAAACAAATTTGAAAGGGAAAAATCTTCTTGCTCAACCTTTCTTAAATAAAGGATTAGCCTTTACAAAACAAGAACGTAAAGATCTTAGCTTAGAAGGGGTATTACCTCCAACAGTTTTAACGTTAGAAGAACAAGTTAAACGTGCTTATCTACAATTTAAAGAACAACCTAATAACTTACGAAAAAATGTTTGGTTAAACGATTTATCTAATCGCAATACCGTATTATTCTATCGATTACTAACAGATCATCTTAGTGAAATGTTACCTATCATTTACACTCCGA
>NZ_JAWRYK010001052.1:0-230 GCF_046534635.1 Leifsonia sp. SIMBA_070
GTCATGACAGCTCTTTCGGATCAGCCTGGGGCTTTGTGGAATATTCCTCCCGGGGCGCTGACGCTTGATGTTTGATCCCGCCGCCTGGCTGTGGCCGATCACCTAACGTTGCGTTTAGGCGAATAATAGGCATGCGCCGCATTTGTCTGGTCAACCCAGAATTGTTCCTTGTCGCCGCCGGGTTGGAGTAGCCCCGCGCTCTCGCCAAGACTGTAGAAACCGAGGCCAGG
>NZ_JAWRYK010001053.1:0-230 GCF_046534635.1 Leifsonia sp. SIMBA_070
CCAATTAAAATGGATATTATAGCTTCTAGTCTTGAAAAAGGAAAAGCTGTCGAAAAAGGAAGACTGTTAGCGATAGTAGATTTTATAAATAATGATGAAATTAAAATCAACCTTAGCCTAAATCAAACCAGAGCTACAGAATTTAATGAAACTAATGAAGACAATACAATTTTATTGCAGAGAGACAAATAATCGTTTGGTAATTTATATTAACAACAACTCTTAAAAAT
>NZ_JAWRYK010001054.1:0-230 GCF_046534635.1 Leifsonia sp. SIMBA_070
GGTGGCCACACCGCCCTCGGAACCGGGAACGACCGGGATACCGGCTTCCATCACGGCCTTCTTGGCGGTGATCTTGTCGCCCATCATGCGGATATGCTCGGCGGTCGGGCCGATAAAGGCCAGGCCGTGCGCCTCGACGATCTCGGCGAAGCGGGCGTTTTCCGACAGGAAGCCGTAGCCGGGGTGGATGGCCTGGGCGCCGGTCACTTCGGCCGCCGTGATGATAGCGG
>NZ_JAWRYK010001055.1:0-230 GCF_046534635.1 Leifsonia sp. SIMBA_070
GTGCGCGCCGCGGTGCACGGCGGAGTTGCGCTGTTCGTAGAACTCCTGCTCGGCTTCGATCACGCTGAGCGGATTCTGCGATGTTGCTCCGGAGTCCAAGTACACCAGCGGATGGCCATTGACCTGCTGGTGAAGGATCGGGAAGTCGTTGCGGATGCGCAGGACCTCGGCGTTGTCCATCAGCTCCACTGCGGGCTTGAGGGTATCGGGGGTGGAAACCACAGGCACGG
>NZ_JAWRYK010001056.1:0-230 GCF_046534635.1 Leifsonia sp. SIMBA_070
GAGGTGGTCCGTGGGCGCCACGACGGTGATCCGCTTGACGATCCCGCGGTCCACCAGTTCTGTGGCGACGCGCAGGGCGAAGGTGGTTTTACCGGCGCCGGGGGTGGCGACGGCAAGGAAATCGGCCGAGTCTTTGGCGAAAAACTTTTCGAGGGCTTCAGCCTGCCACTGGCGCAGCTTGGGGGCGGTGCCCCATGCGGCTCGTTCCGGATAGGCGGGCGGCAGGGCCG
>NZ_JAWRYK010001057.1:0-230 GCF_046534635.1 Leifsonia sp. SIMBA_070
CCGCGCTTCTCGATTCCTTATCGGCCGTGTCACGGCCCTGGTGACGCAGAGCGGCATCCCTGCCAGGGCATCCCGTGCCTGCTGCCGGTATATGGACG
The DNA here is from genome assembly GCF_046534635.1 of Leifsonia sp. SIMBA_070. Taxonomy (NCBI): domain Bacteria; kingdom Bacillati; phylum Actinomycetota; class Actinomycetes; order Micrococcales; family Microbacteriaceae; genus Leifsonia; species Leifsonia sp. SIMBA_070. Next base: position 99 of record NZ_JAWRYK010001057.1, read on the forward strand.
GCGGCACACCCACCAATTCGGTGAACCGGGTGCTGAAGGTCCCCAGGGATGAGCAGCCAACCGCGAAACACGCAGCAGTGACGCTGAGGTCTCCCCTGCGGAGCAGGGCCATGCCGCGTTCAATCCGCCGGG
>NZ_JAWRYK010001058.1:0-230 GCF_046534635.1 Leifsonia sp. SIMBA_070
GGTGATGTCTGAACATGATGCTCGCACTGTCTCTCCGCTGGTCGCGGCTGCCCGCGGGCAGGTTCCCAGCCACCGTCCGGTCTGGTTCATGCGCCAAGCTGGGCGCTCACTACCAGAGTACCGGGAGATCCGCGCTGGTCGCGGGATGCTCGAGGCCTGTTTCGATCCGGAATTGGTCTGCGAGATCACGATGCAGCCGGTCCGCCGCCACGGCGTCGACGGGGCGATCC
>NZ_JAWRYK010001059.1:0-230 GCF_046534635.1 Leifsonia sp. SIMBA_070
GTCCGCCAGAGGCTCATCACAGCTCTTATTTAAGGTCTGGAGAAGCTTGAGTACATCATCCCTATTTGAGATCTCCGTTAGCTGGATATTCTTTAGCGGACCGGAGTAATTTGTCTTTTCGATACCCACCAAGATCGGCAAGAGGCTCTTATCCAAGGATGCGTACATAGCACCCGCTTCAAAGTTGAGCCACTCGCTGTTAGCGTTTTCAGGTGTAACAAAAACAATGC
>NZ_JAWRYK010001060.1:0-230 GCF_046534635.1 Leifsonia sp. SIMBA_070
CGCCTGGTGGAGGAGTACGACGTCGTTGTGGTTCCGGCCAGTTCCCCGTACCAGACTCTCGAGGAGCTCGTACAGGCTTGGAAGGCTGATCCGGCGGCGATTGCCTGGACCGGCGGCGGAACCTTTGCCCAGTTGGTCATGACCGAACTTGCTCTGGCTGTCGGCGTGGATCCCTCGGACACCACATACATTCCCAAATCCGGCGGCGGCGAGGCGACCCAGGCCCTCAT
>NZ_JAWRYK010001061.1:0-230 GCF_046534635.1 Leifsonia sp. SIMBA_070
ATCCAGCGGCGTTCACGAACCGAGGTCTGATCTGGCAGGAATCTCGCAAGTTCATCCGTGAATCGCCTTGGCTCGGATCCGGACCAGACGTATTCCAAGTGAACAAGGCGCTGTCGTCTGCAGTGGGGGCGCGCCCCGTCACCGCACACAACATCATGTTGACGCTCACGACAATTGGCGGAGCGGCCACGCTAGCCACTTCGATTGTCATGCTCGTCGTTGTTTTCGTG
>NZ_JAWRYK010001062.1:0-230 GCF_046534635.1 Leifsonia sp. SIMBA_070
GTCGATTCCGGAGTCGATTGGCATCACCCAGACCTGGCCGATAACATCTGGACGAACGCCGATGAAATTGCCGATAACGGCATCGACGACGACGGAAACGGCTTTGTCGACGACGTTCGGGGATGGGATTTCGTGGATGAGGACAACGATCCCTTAGATCGGTCCGGTCATGGGACTCACGTTTCCGGCACCATCGCCGCTTCAGATAACGGCTTCGGCGTAACGGGGGT
>NZ_JAWRYK010001063.1:0-229 GCF_046534635.1 Leifsonia sp. SIMBA_070
GCTGCGCCCCGCCTATCGCCATGGGGCCAGTTTCGTGATGAACTCGTCCACGTTGGCGCGTATCCGCAAGATGAAGAGCGATGACGGGGCGTTCCTGTGGCAGCCTTCGCTGGCAGCGGGACAGCCCGCAACGCTGCTCGGCTATCCGGTGGTCGAGGCCGAGGACATGCCCGATATCGCGGCGAACAGCCTGTCGATCGCGTTCGGCAATTTCCGTGCCGGCTATCTG
>NZ_JAWRYK010001064.1:0-229 GCF_046534635.1 Leifsonia sp. SIMBA_070
CAATTTCTTTTTCAGACAATTTTAAATCTATAAGATCTACAGGTTCCTTTTTTTCTTCTATGCCGAATTGACTTAAATAATGCCTGAAATTATAAACAGGATATTTTGCGATATGCTCATAATCATCATGTTCTGCAATAACATTTTCCGGAAGGTCTCCAAAGAATTTATATTTAGCACTTGAAAACTTAACTCCGAGTCTTCCTGATGACGAATTCTGATCAACATT
>NZ_JAWRYK010001065.1:0-229 GCF_046534635.1 Leifsonia sp. SIMBA_070
GCCTGATCACTTGTTGAGGATCTCGCCCATGGCGCGCGAGAGGTACCACGGGTCGACCACGGCGGTCAGCTCGCGGGCCGAGTGCATCGACAGGATCGGTGCGCCCACGTCGACGGTGCGGATGCCGAGCCGGGTCGCCGAGATCGGTCCGATCGTCGAACCGCAGGGCATCGTGTTGTTCGACACGAACTCCTGCGAGGGCACCCCCGCGCGTCGGCAGGCTGCGTTC
>NZ_JAWRYK010000081.1:0-350 GCF_046534635.1 Leifsonia sp. SIMBA_070
GACTTCGCTGGCGGCATTGCGGTGCTGAATACCGGCCACCGCCACCCGAAGGTCGTCGAGGCCGCCAAGGCCCAGGAAGACCGTTTCACCCACACCAGCTTCCAGGTGATCCTCGGATTGCGCGCCGGACTCATCCTGGGGATCCTGTGCGGCAGGCTCGGTGACGGTCTCCGCTGCCTCGTCGCCGCCGGCTCCCGATTGATCCTGAGCCTCGTCCTGAGCCCAGGCCGAGAAAGCCAGAATCAGCGCCAGCAGCAGAACCGGCAGCTTGATTGAAGTTTTCATTGAACTGACCCCTCTAAATTCATGATTTGTGGATTTCTTTTGGTGCTCCGGATGTTAGCACAGGC
>NZ_JAWRYK010001066.1:0-229 GCF_046534635.1 Leifsonia sp. SIMBA_070
TTGAACGATACAGCCTGCGTCTCGACGCGCGACGAAACGAGCGTCCACAGGCCGAGCCGATGCGCCTGCCCCTGCGAGGTCGTGCCAAAAGCAGTAATGCTCGCTTTGACGATGCCATAGCGAGCCACGCCCTCGTCGTCCTGCACCGGCTCCACGGCCGCCTTGTACTGGTTCGCCGGATCGTTCCAGCCGACTTGGGCGAACGTGTAGCGGCTCTTGCGCTCCGTGC
>NZ_JAWRYK010001067.1:0-229 GCF_046534635.1 Leifsonia sp. SIMBA_070
GGAGGTACTTCCGTGCCACGTCGGTCAGATAGCCCCGATGATCACCGCCGGCTACATGGGTTGCGACATCGCACTGATCCAGGTCAGTCCGGCTGACGCCGACGGCAACCACAGCCTTGGCCTCATCAGCGACTACGTACAGGCCGCGGTCGCCAAGGCCCGCGTTGTCATCGCCGAGGTCAATGATCAGGTGCCGTACACCTGCGGTGAGAAGATCCCCGCCTCCGCG
>NZ_JAWRYK010001068.1:0-229 GCF_046534635.1 Leifsonia sp. SIMBA_070
GTGTCCCGGTCTGCGGAGTGGACGATAATCTTTGCCAGCATGGAATCGTAATACGGGCTGACTACCGAGCCGGCAGCAACACCTGCATCTACCCTGATGCTTTCGCCCACCGGCCATTCGAGGGACTCTATCGTGCCCGGGCTGGGAAAGAAGTTGTTGTCCGGGTCCTCTGCGTTGATCCGGCATTCGATGGCATGTCCATTGAAGCGAATGTCTTCCTGCCGGACGG
>NZ_JAWRYK010001069.1:0-229 GCF_046534635.1 Leifsonia sp. SIMBA_070
GCTGCCAGTGCTGGAGCAGCCTGAAGGCGACGGTGACGTTTTCATCGTGATGCGAAAACCCGGCAAGGTGCCAGACATCAAGCGACCTGTTGGTGATGTGGCTGACTACCTTCTCCGGCTTTATCGGCACAATCCTGATGCTGTTTGTGATGTGGTGACCTACCGATTCGCAGGAGTATCAGGCCAGTGGGTGCAGGATGGGCGAGAGCTTCTGGCAATGGCAGGATTG
>NZ_JAWRYK010001070.1:0-229 GCF_046534635.1 Leifsonia sp. SIMBA_070
GTCATCGACACCGGCGTCACCCGGCATCCCCGGCTTCCCCGGGTCCAGGCCGGCGGCGACTACGTCTCGCGTACCGACGGCACCGACGACTGTGACGGACACGGCACGCTGGTGGCCGGGATCATTGCCGCCCAACCGTCCCCGACCGATGCGTTCGCCGGGGTGGCCCCCGAGTCCTCGATCATCGCGATCCGGCAGTCCAGCGGCGCGTTCGAAGCAAAGGAACGGC
>NZ_JAWRYK010001071.1:0-229 GCF_046534635.1 Leifsonia sp. SIMBA_070
TCCTGGCCCTGCTGCGCAGCCGCGTCGAGCGCGAGAAGTCGCCGGCCGAGTACCTGCTCGACGATTTCCACGGCCGCTGGCGGGAGTCCATCGACCCGGTCTTCACCGAGTGCGCCTACTAGCGGCTAGACCTACTAGCGGCTAGACCTCGATCTTGAAGACGGTCTTGGGCAGCAGCCGGCCGTAGTCGATGTCGAGGGCGAACTGCGTCTCGATCTGCTGGCTGAAC
>NZ_JAWRYK010001072.1:0-229 GCF_046534635.1 Leifsonia sp. SIMBA_070
GGCGATGGTCGCGGCCGAACAGGTGAACCTCCGAACCGAGCAGGGCCAGTCCCTGGCCGATCTCGCAACCTATGGCGCCGGCCCCGATGACGCCTACCCGCGCGGGAATGTCGGGCATTTCGAACAGCCCGTCGCTGGTCAATAGCAGCTCACCCAGGGATTGCCAGGCGTCGGGCACGAAGGGCTTTGTGCCGACTGCAACGATGATGCCGTCGGCCGTGTATGTGGT
>NZ_JAWRYK010001073.1:0-229 GCF_046534635.1 Leifsonia sp. SIMBA_070
CCAGCTGTTGGCCGTAATCGACTGTCTTGCTGACTTCCAATCGTTCGACCCGGCTTTCAATCTCCTGTTGTTTCTGGTCTAGGAAGAAAATCGCCTTTACTTCTGGGCTGAGATTAGAAAACGGATTTTGAATGGTTTGCTCTATTTCCTCAAACTTTGTCACGTAAGCTGCCGTGAAGAGAACGCCTTTTTCTCCTGTCAGCTTATTTGCAACCATTTCGCAACCTTT
>NZ_JAWRYK010001074.1:0-229 GCF_046534635.1 Leifsonia sp. SIMBA_070
TGCCGGACCCCGAACGCCCGCAGGATCTGGACCGCCAGGTGACCGAGTCCACCGATTCCGACAACCCCGGCAACGGTCTCGCTGTCGATCAGATCTCTGTGCGTGCGAATTGCGTGGTAGGCGGTCAGTCCGGCGTCGGCCAGCGGCGCGGCCTGCTGCGCGGGCAGCGATCCGGTGGGCACGAGTACATCGGCGGAAGGGACCAGCATGAGTTCTGCCAGCCCCCCGG
>NZ_JAWRYK010001075.1:0-229 GCF_046534635.1 Leifsonia sp. SIMBA_070
GGAGGAGTTCGTCAGCGGACAGGGCACGCTGTTCCGGGAGAACGGCCTGCCCGGCGAGACGCTGGACCGCCTCTCGGCGGAGGGCAATGTGTTCCGGGGCCGGGTCGACCCGATCGTCGAGACGATCACGCCCATGGCCGATGGCAACACAATCACCATCGGCGGGCGGCGCTGGCAGGTGCGCACGGGCAGCGGGCATTCGCCCGATCATTGCTGCCTGTGGTGCGCG
>NZ_JAWRYK010001076.1:0-229 GCF_046534635.1 Leifsonia sp. SIMBA_070
CCCGATGGGCGCGCTCCCGAAACCCAACGCGCCGATTTCCCGGATGCGGTCCACTGCATGGTTCTGGCTCAATGGCTGTCCCTTCTCGAGCGCGCCCGGGCCTGGTTCCATCCAGACGCCGGTGCGGATGCTTCAGCATAAGCGCCGGACGGATCAGACCGTGCGTTCCTGAACGCGTGCCGTGCTTGCGCGGGTTATCAGGGCCGGCTGGAGGGTCACCGTTTTATGT
>NZ_JAWRYK010001077.1:0-229 GCF_046534635.1 Leifsonia sp. SIMBA_070
TCTCCAAAAGACCACTTATCCTTATAAGGCCGTTCCCATTCTATGTTTTTGAAACACTGTATTTCATTAGAGAATTCTTCTCTTTGTTGATAAATTTTGTTAAAATGATTAGTCATGTAAATGCTCTGCATAATTCCCCCTGTGTATGTTAGTTAAAGTTTCTATAATTTGCGAATAGCACACTAACTTAATATTATAGTTAGTAAAGTTCTTTCCGCTTAACAAACAC
>NZ_JAWRYK010001078.1:0-229 GCF_046534635.1 Leifsonia sp. SIMBA_070
GCCGGCAGCAACAACGGTGACGGTTATGAATACCGCCCGGAGTGCAGATATTTTGAGGTGAATGTTCACGGCGTCTTCGGAGGCCTCGTGTATTACCACGAAATTCAACCGATGAGCTTTGACTGCCACGCCATGTATCTGCCGGAAGCCCGCGGGTTCAGTTTTGATATTGGTATGGCGTTCTGGCGCTACATCCTCGGATCTACTCATGTCCAGTGCGTAACGTCAT
>NZ_JAWRYK010001079.1:0-229 GCF_046534635.1 Leifsonia sp. SIMBA_070
GCAACGTCGTCGGCGCGCTCTTCGCCGTCTTCGCCCTGACAATCAGCGTCGTGTCCTTCCCGCTGCTGGTCGACCGGCATGTCGGCGTGGCGACGGCGATCGCCACATCCGCCAAGGCGGTCGCGGCCAATCCGGGGCCGATGGCGGTCTGGGGCCTGATCGTCGCCGCCGGGCTCGTGATCGGCTCGCTCCCGCTCTTCGTCGGGCTCGCCGTCGTGATGCCGATCCT
>NZ_JAWRYK010001080.1:0-229 GCF_046534635.1 Leifsonia sp. SIMBA_070
TCGGCGACCGACGACCACTGACCGTCACCGATTGGCGCAGAACGAGACGTTGCGGCCCGGGCAGCACCCGGCGCAGCCGGAAGTACTCGAGGGCGTTGTCGTCGTATCGGACCACCCCGTGCCGCCAGGCCCGGCCATCGTCTGCGGGTAGTTCACGCAGCAGAGCCGATGTGCCCGAACCGCGCAATTCGTTGATCCGGTAGAGCATGTAAAGCACAAACACAAGAAC
>NZ_JAWRYK010001081.1:0-229 GCF_046534635.1 Leifsonia sp. SIMBA_070
GGTGAGGCGTCGAGACGCGGAAGGTCTTTTGGCCCTGGTGAATTGCGGCCTAGATCACGCTGTTACCCGTCGTCCGCGGCGCCCGATCCGGGTATTCGGGTAGCGCGCTACCCGTGACCGGGGACAACGGCCCGGACACCATTGATGACGCGCGCACCGTTCACGGGCGTCGCGGACATCGAAGACGAGAGGAATGGATCATGGCCAAGAAGTACAAGGTGGCTTCGGG
>NZ_JAWRYK010001082.1:0-229 GCF_046534635.1 Leifsonia sp. SIMBA_070
CCTCGGCCGCAGCGCGGTTCTTATTGTCGGTCAGACACTCGATGAGCATCGCCGTGCCGCCCTGGCCGTAGGCCTCGTACATGATGGTGGTGTACTCGACGGCCTCGCCGCCGATACCCGCGCCCCGCTTGATCGCGCGGTCGATGTTGTCGTTGGGAACCGACGTCTTCTTCGCCTTCTGAACGGCGTCGTACAGCGTCGGGTTGCCCTGCACATCGGCGCCGCCCAT
>NZ_JAWRYK010001083.1:0-229 GCF_046534635.1 Leifsonia sp. SIMBA_070
GCCACACCCTGCCCCCAGGACTCGCGGACCTTGGAGGACCGCGTGTCAGTAATGTCATCCACGCGTTTGGCGGTCAGCAGCGATTCCAGCAGGCCCACGAACGCCATCGCCACCGCATACGGGGCTATGATCCGGAGGGTCTCCATGGTCAGCGGAATATCCGGGAACAACAGGGCCGGCAGGGATTCGGGCAGCTGCCCCTTGTCGCCCACCGTGGGGACGTTCCAGC
>NZ_JAWRYK010001084.1:0-229 GCF_046534635.1 Leifsonia sp. SIMBA_070
GGCGAGCGCCTTGGTGGGCACCGAATGGATCGACTTCCCCTCGAGGAGGATCTGCCCTGCGGACGGCTTCAGCACGCGCGCGAACGCTCGCAGCAATGTCGACTTGCCGCAGCCGTTCGGGTCGATGATCGCCGTGAAGGATCCGTCGGGAACCCCGATCGTGAGGTCCTCGGCGATCGTCGCGCGGTCGTATCCGATCGTAACCGCCTCGGCGCGGAGGCGGGTGTTT
>NZ_JAWRYK010001085.1:0-228 GCF_046534635.1 Leifsonia sp. SIMBA_070
GGCGTACAAGGTGTTCCTGAACGTGAACTCTGTGGTGGATTCACCCACCATGTGCGCACGGCGGATCTTCGAGATCTCAGCTGCTGGGACTTCGGTGGTCAGCACGCCGAGCATTGCATTGGGCCAGACCTGGGAACCCGGTGAGCAGTTCATCGTGGAGACGGCTGAAGAAGCTGAACAGGTGATGGAATCCGTCATTCGAAATCCTGAGCTTTCGGACCGGCAGCT
>NZ_JAWRYK010000018.1:0-584 GCF_046534635.1 Leifsonia sp. SIMBA_070
GATTGTAGATTTTATGGACTTACGCATTGCTGTTGCAGAAGATCCCCGCCAGTCAGGGAAACCGCTAAAAGGTGAGCTAGGTGAATTCTGGCGTTATCGGGGAGGGGATTATCGCATTTTGTGTGAGATCCGGGATGACGAGCTGGTCATCCTTGCGGCCACGATTGGTCATCGACGCGAAGTTTACGACTGAAGCCCGCTGCGCGGGATTTTTCATTAAGAGGGATTTTATGGAATGGTTAATTGGTGGGTTCGTTGTACTTGTCATTCTCGGTGCGATGTTTAAACCAAGGCGCTGTGATGTTTGTGGCATAGGTTTTAATAAGAAACATTACACTTGGACTATTGAAGGCAAAAAGCAGCATTTGTGCCCTAATTGCAATAGCAAAATGAGTAGACGGGTTAGCAATCAACGATTTACTGACAGGTTTGGACGGTAACCGATCTTGATGCAGGAAAGCACTGTTATGGTAAATAGTTGCGGGATCGACAGAAGTTGCCAGACGGTGTAACGTTAGAGCCAGAAAAAACAAAGCCCCGGAAATCATGCTCTACTTTGGCGAGCGGACATGATAACCAGGGCC
>NZ_JAWRYK010001086.1:0-228 GCF_046534635.1 Leifsonia sp. SIMBA_070
GCTGCATCCGGCAGGGCAGTTGCTGTCTGGCTGCTGGGTGCTGCCTGCCTTTTGCCCTTCGAAGTGTCGGCCGAGCGCGCGTCCGGTGCCATTGACCTGAATACATTCGGGCGTCTGCCTGAAGACTTCGAGGCGCATTTTTTCGATGTGCCACTTGCCGTGCGGGTGGAGCTGGATCAACGCTACCTCGGCGATGCCATGGTGGTGCTGAGCCGTGATAACCGTGTG
>NZ_JAWRYK010001087.1:0-228 GCF_046534635.1 Leifsonia sp. SIMBA_070
CTCCGCGCCCACCCCCCTGCTGGCCGAAAGCTGGAGCCAGTCCGAAGACGGCCGGACCTACACCTTTAAGCTGCGCCGGGGTGTGACGTTCCATGACGGCCAGCCCTTCAACGCCGAAGCCGTCTGCGCCAACTTTGACCGCTGGTTCAATTTGCCGGCCTCGGCCCGCGGTTCAGGGCACCTTGCCTACGAGGCAGTCTTTAATGCGTACTCGGACAGCCCCGCCCT
>NZ_JAWRYK010001088.1:0-228 GCF_046534635.1 Leifsonia sp. SIMBA_070
CCCACCGCAGTAGTATTTCGGTTCTTTGCCCTCAGCCTCCCATTGACGGAAGATAGAGATCGCTTCCTGGATGGATTCAGGCTTCACATAGTCAAAGTCAAAAGGAATCATGATGGATGCTCTCTCCTTTTTGCTTCCCAGATCGATTCAGGAGTCAGGGGAAGCTTGTTAAGTGGCACTAGAGCGGCAAGCGACAGCGCATTGGCCAATGCGGGGGCAATTCCCATG
>NZ_JAWRYK010001089.1:0-228 GCF_046534635.1 Leifsonia sp. SIMBA_070
GTAGCTTTCCTTGACGATCTCTTCTAGGCTCTTGCCTTCGAGGCCGGAGCCTTCGAGCAGCGTGTTGCCGTTGGTGACATAGGCCTGATGGTGCTTGTCGTGATGAAGTTCAAGCGTCTCGCGCGACATGAAAGGCGCAAGGGCGTCATAGTCATACGGCAGGGCGGGCAGTTCGAAAGCCATTGGAAACTCTCCTCTTTTCTTTCTGCTTACATGGCAGCTTACGTG
>NZ_JAWRYK010001090.1:0-228 GCF_046534635.1 Leifsonia sp. SIMBA_070
ATCATATCCAATATTCTTGTTGCTTTCAGAATCAACAAAAAAGCGATAATTAACATTAATTCTATGTTGATCCAAAAAAGTAATTGTTCTTTTTAAAGTAACACCATAATTCAAAACATAAATCTCAAGCTCATTATTTCCTTTGTTATACAAGATTTTTTCAATCTTATGCTTTTCTATTTCTCCTGAGTTTCCTTCATTTGAAACCAACTCCTCTTCATTAAATCT
>NZ_JAWRYK010001091.1:0-228 GCF_046534635.1 Leifsonia sp. SIMBA_070
GGCATGCGCTCCAGCCTAGCCCGCGAAGGCGACCGCCCTGCCCGAGGCCACGAAACCATAAGTAAGGTTATGCTTACATACCTGCGAGATGGAGTGGCGAATGACACACAACCGGAGGCCGGGACTGCGCGGCCGCACAGCGGTCACCGCACTGCTGGTCGCCCTGACATGTGGATTGGCGGGCTGTTCGACGGCCCCGATCACCGACTCGGCCATGACCTCGGCGGC
>NZ_JAWRYK010001092.1:0-228 GCF_046534635.1 Leifsonia sp. SIMBA_070
GTCTAAAAGAGATACTGGTCACCCAGATTGCTCTTATGCTTGCTGTTCTTAGCTAAATTTATCTCTCTATTTCTTGATCCTGACTCTTATTACGCTTCTGAATGTCACCAACATATTGAAAGAACGAAATCCGCTTCACCTTCTCTACACTCTTATCAATCCAATTCAAGGCTTTTTCCTTCCAAGCCTTCAATGTCTTATTCTCTTCTCTTAATTCACGAACTTGCT
>NZ_JAWRYK010001093.1:0-228 GCF_046534635.1 Leifsonia sp. SIMBA_070
GGTTAATCTAATAGATAAAATGAACTGCAAAATAAAAATATATTTTAAAGTAGATTAATTTAACAGCCTTAATGTCGAAATAGTATATATGGGTAGATAAATTGGAGGGCAATTCAATCATGAAAAGTATATGGAGAAACAGACAAAAGATAGATGCCATAGACTATATGCAATTTAAGGAACAAGTCGGTATAAATGTCACTGAATTTCCGAGCGTATTGGCTCAAG
>NZ_JAWRYK010001094.1:0-228 GCF_046534635.1 Leifsonia sp. SIMBA_070
AGGTGAGTGGTGAAAAGAGGAAAGAACAAGGTAAAGGCTGCGAACAAGAAAATGTCTGTCGTAGCAACTATTAAAGTACCTAGTGTAAAAATAAATCTTCCTATCATGGAAGGTGTATCGAATAGCGCTATGTCGGTTGGAGCTGGCACATTAAAGCCGACTCAAGAAATTGGAAAAGGAAACTATGCGATGGCATCGCATCATATGAACAATCCTAAATTATTATTT
>NZ_JAWRYK010001095.1:0-228 GCF_046534635.1 Leifsonia sp. SIMBA_070
GTGATAGCCAACGGCCTCTTCGGTGCCCTGATCATCCTGGTCCTGACGCTCTATTTCCTCGCATCGCTGCCGTCCATGAAGATGTGGGCCTACCGGCTTGCCCCGCGCAGCCGGCGCCGCCGCGTCGAGGCGCTGTCCGAGGAAATCACCAGCAGCGTCGGCAACTATGTGATCGGACAGGGCCTGGTGGCACTGCTGGACGCCACCTACGCCTTTGTGGTCATGACC
>NZ_JAWRYK010001096.1:0-228 GCF_046534635.1 Leifsonia sp. SIMBA_070
CTCGAGCCACTTCGGGTCGACCGGCAGTCCCTTCGCGATCGCCTCTTCGACGAGCTTCTTCCGCGCCTCGCGGCGCAGATCTTCGAGTTCGTCCTTCGTCGCCGCGGCATAGGTGCTGTGCGCGAGTTCGGCGGCGCTCGCCGCTGCGTCCTCGGCGCTCACGCCGCCATGACCGTGCTCGACCTCGGCGGTCAGCGTCTCGGGTACGTGCGTCTCGGCCGGCTCAGG
>NZ_JAWRYK010001097.1:0-228 GCF_046534635.1 Leifsonia sp. SIMBA_070
GACGATCTCCAGCACGTCGGCCAGGCAGCGTTCATCGCCGGCGTTTTCGGTCGTACAGCGACCTGAATGCGGACGCAAAGCCAACCGAGTCTGAGAACTCACCAAGAATGGTTGTGCACAACTAAATTGCGCACTATGTTCAGAGGTGTGACCGCACTTCGTTTGGACAGCCAACTCTGTTTCGCCCTGTATTCGGCGTCGCGGGCGACCACCGCCGCGTACCGTCCG
>NZ_JAWRYK010001098.1:0-228 GCF_046534635.1 Leifsonia sp. SIMBA_070
GGTTGACGCTGGAGCACGCCAACTAGGCACAACATATTGCGTCATATCCATCCCTAACTACTCTATATCGGTGTCATATGGACATATTTACAGTGGGTGCCGTGATGAGCGTCAAGCGTAAGCCCCGCAGCCGCCAAATCGTCCCCTCCGCCGGGCGCCGGAAGGAGCTCTATCGCATGCTCAGCCAGCGCGCTGATGCCGGTGATGTGAATGCCGCCGGCTGGCTAT
>NZ_JAWRYK010001099.1:0-228 GCF_046534635.1 Leifsonia sp. SIMBA_070
GTAGATGGGTTTGCGGGGTGTTGCTTACTTGAGCGTGTCCCGCTCCTGGTCAGTTGGCTGCTCACGGTCAGCCAGGGCATCGGCGGTTACGCCGGCGCCAGCGAACCAGCTTTCCCAGCTTTCCCAGGTGTCGCCTGCCGGCGTGATGATGCGGGTACGACCGATTGCGACCACGTCGACCTGCAGCACATGCTTGGGAAAGGCTACGGCCGTCGTGCTGCCCGAGGC
>NZ_JAWRYK010000082.1:0-349 GCF_046534635.1 Leifsonia sp. SIMBA_070
TTTTTTAAAGAGTTTTTTTTCATTAAGTAAAACCCACACCTACAAAAACTATTAGTGGCAAATTAGTTATAGGGTTTTTTTTATTTTTTACTTTTTTCGTTTGGATTTATCACATATACTCTTTCTTTTCTTTGGAGATCAAAATCAGAAAAGGTTATAGCAGTAAGTGGATTCATTCAGCGAATCATTCGGCATATACTCTTTCATAGTAAAATCCCTAACAATTGTAATAGGGATTTTCGTTTGTTATTTTGATTTAGCAAATGTTTTTTTTGAAAATGCAAATCCAATCGATCCATCATCTTTCAAAACAAGGAAAGCATCAAAAGGCTTCTTTTCTTTTGCCTTT
>NZ_JAWRYK010001100.1:0-228 GCF_046534635.1 Leifsonia sp. SIMBA_070
GTTCGGCTACGGCTATCTCGATCGTGACTCCCTTCCCGGGCAGGTCGCCGACTGGCACACTTACCTGCAGGCCGCCGTCGTCGCCGTCGCCTTGGTCCTGCTGGCCCGGTTCAGCATGCCGCCGGTGCTGCGCTGGGCCTCCGCCCGGTACATCGTGACGAACCGTCGCCTGATTCACCGGCAGGGGGTGCTGCGCCGGCGCGAACGCGAACTGGCGCTGGCCTCGGT
>NZ_JAWRYK010001101.1:0-228 GCF_046534635.1 Leifsonia sp. SIMBA_070
GAATACCAGTGGACAACGCCGCCATTTTTAATAAAGACCAATCCAAGAGTACGATCACAGATGCCAATGGAAAATGTGAGTTGGATATTTTTTCTTCTGATGATAAAATAACCTTTAAACATATTAGTTACCAAACCTATACTGCCACAAAAAAGGAAATAGAACGTCGTGGGAACCGCGTTTATCTTTATCAAAAGACAGAAGAACTTCAAGAAGTGGTAATGTCCG
>NZ_JAWRYK010001102.1:0-228 GCF_046534635.1 Leifsonia sp. SIMBA_070
GTGGAGCACCCGGACACACGAGATTGCCCAGCAGATCGTGACCGGCCTGTACCCGTCCCGTCTGACCACCCAGGCCACCGTCGACGCCACGGATGCCTTCCTGGAATCCCTGGGCGATGAAGCACCCTCGCTGCGCCGGCTCATCCTGGAAAGCCGCGACGGCGTGGTCCGTGCCCTGAAGGCACAGGCCGTCGACAAGTAGTCATAACCACCCCGGCGCTCCGTGGC
>NZ_JAWRYK010001103.1:0-228 GCF_046534635.1 Leifsonia sp. SIMBA_070
ATAGAAAGAAGACCGTATGCTAAATTTGCCCATTGTAATAACCTTCTTATTCGTTGATAGAACGCCGTATGCGATGAAAATCGCCCGTACGGTGTAGGCTCGTTATAAAGCCATATGGTATAAGACGAGAATAGCAATCCTGGAGTAACAGGAACCCAAGGAAGTGTTACGGAAGGCTTTCCAGGCACAAAAGCATCGTCTCAACTAGAGTACAGAGCACCATCAAAT
>NZ_JAWRYK010000083.1:0-348 GCF_046534635.1 Leifsonia sp. SIMBA_070
GCTGCACGGCGTGGGCCCCAAGGCGCTGCGCATCATCGATGAAGCCCTCAGGGAGCACGGACTCGCCCTGCGCTAGCGTCCCGGCCAACGCGGGCACTGGTGGCCGTACCACTGGTACGGCCACCGGTGCGCCATGCTAGGCGTCGAGGCAGGCCGGGCCCAGCAGCACCTTCAGGTCACCGAACAGCGACGGCGTGGGGTTCACGCGCATGTCTACGCCCAGTTTCATGACCTCCACGCTGCGGGACCCGTTGAGCCGGATCTGCACCTCGGAGGTGCCGGGATGGGTGCGGAGCACGTCGCCGAGCTGCGTCACCACGGTTTCCGTTGCCTTGTACGTGGCCATCG
>NZ_JAWRYK010000084.1:0-348 GCF_046534635.1 Leifsonia sp. SIMBA_070
CCGTGCCCAGCGCGACCGCTGCCGACGGCACCATCACGGTGCGCACGAGCATGTTCGGCGACGACGTCTTCTTCGCCGCGCAGTAGGCGCGTTCTCCGCGCACGGCCGCCCTCCGGGGCGGCCGTTTTACATGGCTGGTGTGGGGGGCCGCCACGCACCGATCGGCGGGGCGTACTCGCCGATTGCCGACAGCCGGCCCGGGGAGTGCCGATGGACCGCTAGCGGCACTCCAGCAGCGGCACCGGCACCCCGCTGCCGGCCCTCCGCCGCTGGACAGCCGCCGCCGACCGTCCGCTACCGACCGTCCGCGACCGGTCCTCCGCTACCGGCCCTCCGCCGCCCACCGCC
>NZ_JAWRYK010000085.1:0-347 GCF_046534635.1 Leifsonia sp. SIMBA_070
GCGTCTTTCAAGTGGAAACCTCTATCGACTAAACAATTGAAGGTACTGACATGGTGGCGCCCCGGCTCTCCTGTAAAGGATAGGGATGCCATTATTTGTGATGGATCTGTCCGTGCCGGTAAAACAATCGCAATGTCATTTTCCTTTGTTGCTTGGGCTATGGATACATTCGATGGCGAAAATCTTGGAATGTCCGGAAAGACAATCGGGGCGCTACGCAGGAACGTTTTACAGCCATTGAAACGCATACTCAAAGGTCGCGGATACAAATGCATGGACCACCAATCCGCAAACTATCTGACCATTACCTACAAAGGGAAAACGAACTATTTCTATCTGTTTGGCGG
>NZ_JAWRYK010000086.1:0-346 GCF_046534635.1 Leifsonia sp. SIMBA_070
CTGGCAACTTGCACAAGTCCGACAACCCTGAACGACCAGGCGTCTTCGTTCATCTATCGGATCGCCACACTCACAACAATGAGTGGCAGATATAACCTGGTGGTTCAGACGACGCATTTTTATTGCTGTATTGCGCTGTAATTCTTCGATTTCTGATGCTGAATCAATGATGTCTGCCATCTTCCATTAATCCCTGAATTGTTGGTTAATACGCTTGAGGGTGAATGCGAATAATAAAAAAGGAGCCTGTAGCTCCCTGATGATTTTGCTTTTCATGTTCATCGCTCCTTAAAGACGCCGTTTAACATGCCGATCGCCAGGCTTAAATGAGTCGGTGTGAATCCCA
>NZ_JAWRYK010000087.1:0-346 GCF_046534635.1 Leifsonia sp. SIMBA_070
GCTGGCGTAGGTGCGGCCCGCCTGTCGGACGCCAAGGCGTACACGGACACGGCCAAGGCGGCGGCAATCAGCAGCGCGAGTAGCTACACGGACACCAAGGCAGCGGCGGCGCAGTCGGCGGCTGTCGCAAGCGCCAAGACGTATACCGATGGTCAAATTTCGGCGCTTGTTGGTGGTGCTCCGGAAGCCATGAATACGCTCAAGGAACTGGCCGATGCACTCAACGACGACAAGGACTTCGCAGCTACGACGGCCGCTGAGATTGCGCTTACGTCTGATACGACCTACGTTGACTCGAAGGACGCGGCGACGCTTGCGGCGGCTAAGGCATACACGGACGCCGCTC
>NZ_JAWRYK010000088.1:0-345 GCF_046534635.1 Leifsonia sp. SIMBA_070
GTTGAACCACGCCATCTCCGGGGCACCACCCGCGGAAATCAGCGCCGCGGCCCGAGCACTGGGCAACGAGGTCGCCACAGACACCGGTGGGCCCCCGCCGGCCGAAGACCGGTCACTGAACAGTCTCGAATACAAAGTCCGCGACGGTCGCTGCGTCGGCACGTTTGATCTTGATGCTGTCATCGGGGAGAAGCTGTACTCGGCGTTGGACCGCTGGTCCCGGGCCCGCCCTGAACCGGACGGTTCTGATGATCCGCGTTCTCCGACACAGCGTCGCGCTGATGCGTTGCACCAGTTGTTGGACTGCGGTGGTGGTGGGCAAACGCTGGTGTCGGCGCCTCGCAC
>NZ_JAWRYK010000089.1:0-341 GCF_046534635.1 Leifsonia sp. SIMBA_070
TCGGCGACCAGGCCCGCGCGGATCACTGCGCCGTCGGGCTCATACAGGTAGGCGTCCACGGGGCCGACGGCGACGTCCTCGCTGCCGGGGGCATAGTCCAGCGCGGAGGTGAGCTCGGCCGCGCCGTTGGGGCCGATCACCAGCGCGGCCCGCCGGACCCCCTCGCGGCGCAGGGCGTTGAACCACAGGGTTGCCTCGGTGACATCGCCGTCCACGGAGACCCACTGCGTTTCGCAGTTCACCGGCAGTGCCTCGTGCGGAATTCCCGGACCCATCTTCACTCCCACGGGCAGCCCCGCGTCGGCAAGCGACTCAACGAAGGACAGCGGCGGGGAGAAGGC
>NZ_JAWRYK010000090.1:0-341 GCF_046534635.1 Leifsonia sp. SIMBA_070
GCATGCCACTTCAGGGCATAATTGGCGCGCAGGTGCTCGCCCTCCTCGCTCATCCCTCCGTACAGCTCAAAGGCGGTGTATCCGCTGGTGGAGAGCCACAGGAAGGCAACGACGTCGTCGCCGCTGAAAGCCGCATAGACCGGCGAGTCATCGCCCAGGTTGTCGAAGATGTCCAGGTAGTAGCCGTCTTCGTGGATGCCGAAACCGGCACGCTCGGCGGTCTGCTTGTACACGGCAAGGCACTGGGGAATCTCGTCCCGGGAAACCCGGCGGTAGTCCAGCGCCTCCCGGCCGGACTTGCGGATGTACTGCCGGTGCTTCTTGGACATTTCGCCGAGCAG
>NZ_JAWRYK010000091.1:0-341 GCF_046534635.1 Leifsonia sp. SIMBA_070
CCCTGGAATCCGGGCACATCAGCTACGGGCACGTCCAGACCCTGGTTGATCAGTCCCAGAACATCCCGCCCGCAGACCTGCCCGGCTTCGAAGCCCAATTACTGGGGTTGGCGCCGGAGCAAACCCATCCCCAGTTCCGGGTCCGGGCACGGCGGCTGCGGGAGAACACGTATCCCGAAACCATCGTCGTCCGCCAGCGCAGTGCCTTTGACCGGCGCCGGGTAACCCTGCAGCCCGAGTGCGACGGGATGTCCTGGCTCTCGGCCCTGCTGCCGGCCCAGAAAGCGCAGGCGTTCTTCAACCAACTCAGCACCGCCGCCCGCGGAGAGCAGGCCGCCGGC
>NZ_JAWRYK010000092.1:0-340 GCF_046534635.1 Leifsonia sp. SIMBA_070
GGGACAGCACCTCGGCGCCGGACTTCGAGTCCAGGTTTCCGGTGGGCTCGTCGCCGAAGACAACGTGGGGACGCGTGAGCAGGGCCCGGGCAACGGCCACTCGCTGCTGCTGGCCGCCGGAGAGTTCATGGGGGCGGTGCTTGAGCCGGCCGGCCAGGCCCAGGGTCTCGGTGATGTAGTCCAGCCACGGCTGGTCCACCTTGCCGTTGGCCAGGGCCACGGGCAGGGTGATGTTCTGCTCGGCCGTGAGGGTGGGCACCAGGTTGAAGGACTGGAACACAAAGCCCACGCTGTCGCGGCGCAGGCGGGTCAGTGCGGCGTCCTTAAGAGAAGTAATCTC
>NZ_JAWRYK010000093.1:0-339 GCF_046534635.1 Leifsonia sp. SIMBA_070
GTGCGGATCTGCTGCAGGGACACACCGGTGTCGAGCAGGCGTTTGACCACTTTGAGGACCAGGATGTCGCGGAAGCTGTAAAGCCGCTGCGTTCCGGACCCTGATGCTCCGCGGACAGCAGGCTCGACCAAACCCGTGCGGGCCCAGTAGTCGAGCTGGCGGTAGGTGATTCCCGCCGCTTTGCAGGCTGTTGGACCTCGGTAGCCGGCGTCCTCGTCAAGAACGGGCAGATCCTCGGTGAACAGCAAGCCCTGGGCTCCGGCTTTACCCGGCGCAGCGGCGTGGTTATGCTCGCCGGCATCGCCTTTGGGACTCACTTGTGCCTCCTAGTAGCGGTTC
>NZ_JAWRYK010000094.1:0-339 GCF_046534635.1 Leifsonia sp. SIMBA_070
CCCAAGCTATTGTTCTAGCTGAAGATGAAGGAAAACCTAATGTATGGATCATATAATCAACTAATCTAGCTTCAATACTATTTGAAAAACTTTCTAAAGCATCTGCAAGTTGACCGGAATGTTTTTTAACTAAATTTGCATTTGTTTTACTTAAATTTTTTAGAATTGCACTTAAAGCATCCCCACCATATCTAAGTGCATAAACTACAGCAGTTTTTTTCCAACCTTGTGTTGTTACTTCTCCATCTACATCTGCATTAAGCGGTAGAGTATTGCCGATATTATAATTTTTTGTTTCAGTTTGTACCCTGATATCTTTTGCTTCCTCATTTTCTGCTG
>NZ_JAWRYK010000095.1:0-338 GCF_046534635.1 Leifsonia sp. SIMBA_070
GACGTGTTTCTCCTGGACGAAAAAACGTGGCTTCCTTGTGGTCGACCAACTTTGACAATGCTGATCGACGTCTTCAGCCGAATGCCGCTAGGGTATTACATTAGTTTCGATGACACATCAACGCTGGCCGTCATGCGCGCCGTCCGACATGCACTTCTTCCAAAGAAACCAGCTAGAGCCGTCGTGCCAAACCTGACTGTACAGAACCCTTGGCCTTGCTACGGTCGGTTCGAAGTGCTGGTGTGCGACAACGGCGCAGAATTCCACAGTGACTCCCTGGCTGCCGCCTGCTTCGATTTGCAAATGCAGTTGCTGTTTTGTCCAAAGAGGCAGCCTCG
>NZ_JAWRYK010000096.1:0-338 GCF_046534635.1 Leifsonia sp. SIMBA_070
AAAGTCATACGTACTTCTTTGATATCCAGAAGTGTAAAGTGTGTCCTTTTAAAGAAGGCTGTTATAAAGAAGGAGCGAAAAGCAAGACCTATTCTGTCAGTATTAAATCCAATGAACATATAGAACAGGCTACATTCCAGGAGAGTGAATATTTTAAAGAAAAATCAAAAGAACGTTATAAAATAGAAGCGAAAAACAGTGAATCGAAACAAAGACACGGGTATGATGTTGCAATTTCCTCGGGTCTCTTAGGTATGGAAATGCAAGGAGCCATGACCATATTTGCCGTCAATTTAAAACGAATTATGACATTATTGAAAGAAACAAAGTGAAAAGTT
>NZ_JAWRYK010000019.1:0-555 GCF_046534635.1 Leifsonia sp. SIMBA_070
GGACGAATGCATGGATTCATCACCACGCCGGATACGCGCAGCTGTTTCCGCCGCTAGGTAATAATCTTCCAGATCTTCGAGATGAGTAAGAATCGCTTCCCGCGCATAGAACGTCTTTGTTCTGCCCGTCTGTTTCGCAAGGGACTCCAGCCTTGACTCGATCTCATCAGATAGTCGGATAGCAAGCATACAATCCTCCTGAATTACTATTGATATACATGTATATCAAACTATACAGCACTTAAATTTAAAGACCAAAAAATAATCATCATGTGCCTATTGATAACAACCATAACTGTTGATAAATACAGTTTGAGGGTTTTCCTCTGAAACAGTTAAAGGACATTTTTTATGGCTCTGAAACCTGGTCCGAAACGCATTGCTGAATCAACTGGGAAACCAGATCAACGTCAGCGTGATAACAAAAACACTCCGGGAAACACACCGGACTTAAAACCCAGCAAATCGTCAAAAAAATAGTCACTGCAACATGAATCGTTCAGAAGCCCTTCGGGGCTTTTTTTGTATCTCCCGATTACCCTGATTGAACATAAC
>NZ_JAWRYK010000003.1:0-24250 GCF_046534635.1 Leifsonia sp. SIMBA_070
CCGATGTCCTGAGGCAGAATCGTCACCTATGTCCTGAGACATAACAGCGCACATCTCGAAGAGTGCCTACGTGCATTACGTTTTGTCGGTCGTTATCGCTGCTCGTCTCCTGCCTTCCTCCTTTCGTTGCCTCCTTCCGTCGCGCTTTTCGCTTCCGTCTGGTATTCGCTGCCTTATTGATCGCTCTTGATAGGTTCCTCCTGCCTCTCGCTTCCGCCGTTCAGAAGTACTTGGCCGGCGGCCGCTGCGCCCGGCTCCAAGATCGACGGCCTGAATGCCGGGCTGCCGCTGAACCCGGACCCCGTGTTCTTCGGCACCTTAGAGGGCACATGCGTGTGGCGGCCGTCTGCCGACTGGATGCTGATCCTCGCCGGTGGTCGTTCTCGCCCTCGCGATCCTCGTCCTGGCGGCGATCGACACGCGGCGTACCCGGCGGTCGCACGTCGACCACGCGACCCCGCACATGGGACGCGGCCGCGAGCGAAGCCATTCAGAACGGCGGCTACACCGCCCCACTGTTCACCCCTCGAGAGCACTGATTAGGAGTACGTGGAACTCGTCCGACGAAGCAGGTCATCCTCGCACGGACCGGAGTGCTCTCCGCCAACGGAATGAAGCTCACGGTGGGACCCCTCAGGACGATCACCATGGAGGTGGGTGCCGAGCTGAGGGAACTCCTTCCCGGCGAACACTGCGTTATCGACAGCTGACTGCGCCGACCCTCTGCGCGCGTTGGATTGCGAGACCTACGCACCAGCTACGCGGTGTTACTTGCGGTGGGCCCGTGTGACGGCCACCTCCTGCACTGTTCGGGGGATCACTTCAACGTGGCAAAAGACAGCTTGGGACGGCCACTCTGAAGCGTCTATGAGGTCGTACGCGTCAAAGGCGGCCGCGCCGAGAAAGTCCGTTGGAATCAGTATCCGGCGGGGAGGGAGATTCTCGTTGCGGGGGAGCTCGACCGCATAGTCACGGTTCGAATCCTCGTGCAGCAGCACGGCAACGAACACCCCAAACGCGTTCATGGCGGCACTCTAAGCCCGCCCTACGCCAACGGCTAGAGAGTGATTCCGGCCGATGCGGAGACAGATAAGGCCGCCCACTGGGGGGAGCGGGCGGCCGGCCGCAACCGGCTGGGGCCGTTGCTTGGGACGAGAGTACACGGGCGGCAAGGGGCGTCATAAGTGGCACGGTCCGAAGCGACGGGCGCCCTGTGCGGCCGCGACATAATCGTTGGTTATGGCGGATGTGTTAGTGCTGCATGGCTCTCCGGGCTCCGGGAAGAGCACCCTCGCTCGGGCGCTCAGTTTGGCGCTCGGTGGGGCGAACGTGCCGTGGGGTGTCATCGATATGGATGAGCTGAGCCTTGTGCACCCTTACCCGGGCCGATGGTTCCCGCGGGAGAATCTCCGGGCGATCTGGCCGAACTACGTCGACGCGGTCCCGGACATCAAACTGATCATCCCGATGGTGTTCAACGACGAGGAAGAGGTCGAACTCATCCGCGCAGCGCTGCCCGGCGCCCGCCTGATGATTTGCGAGACGACTGCCCCCATCGCCATCTTGAAGAAGCGGGTGTCCGATCGAGAGCCCACCGAAGAACTGGCCGCAGCGTTACGCACCTGGGTCGACGTCTACCATGCCCGCTCAGATCATGAGCGGATCCGCCACTTCCAGGTGGTGACCCATCCCGCCACAGTGGATGAGACCGTCCGCGAGATCCTCGACGTGACCAGCTGGCTGCCGCCCGCACAGGTCACCTCTGATTCCGCTCGAGAGGTTTGACACATAGTTGTCAAACCAGCAGGGTAGGGATTGCTCCGATAAAAGCGGTCTGACGCCCTCGCCTGCTTCCCCGGCCCGGCGTGTTCGCCTCGGCGACCTGGTCGACCGGCGGTACCGGCAAGCCGTCATCGACCGCCGGAACCGGCTGCTCCGCCGCCCTTGACGCCAAGCACTACCTCGCGGCACACGGTCTCGGAACACATGCTCAGCTCGCAACAGCAGGTACGAACCGTGCCGGGTCAGCAAAGTCTTGATGACATCGAGCGCTAAACGAAGTTGAGCCCACCGGCCCGGAGGGCGGGTTCGGCTGCGGCCGGGTCCGCCCCCAAAGGCCTTCAGGAGTACCCGCGACGCAACAGCATGCCGGCGGCTTTGTCGAACTCGGCGCCGCTGGGGATTTCGAAGTCGAGTGCGTTTGCGTAGCGAGCGATGATGTTGAACACGGCGGCCACGGCGGCCGCGTCACGCAGTTCGTCGACGTTCAATCCCGCCGCGAGGGCGGTTCGTGCGTCGTTGGCGGTGAGATCGTTCGGTGTGAGCGTTATCTTCTCGATGAATGCCAGCGCGGCCCTGAACCGGGGTGAGATCGGAGCGGAACGGTAGTCCCGCAGTACAGCGTCTGTGACTGCTTGGCTAATGCCGCGGACAGCAATGGCCGAGTGCGCCCCCACGCAGAACGGGCACGCATTCCAACTCGCGACCGTCGCGGCCATCAATTCCCGCTCAGACACACTCCACGCACTGGGCCCGCGCATCGCCTTCTGCACCCATGCGCCTAGGATGGGGCCGGCGAAATCCTGGTGGTAGAACGCGACCCGCGCGGCATCAGGGAGCCGCATGCCGGAGACGCGGGAGATCATCCCGATGAGCGTCCGATGCCTCAGACTGTCGCCAAGGTCGATCTCAGGGAGCCGCATCTTTGGCTTCTGTGATCGCGCGCTGCGCCGCGTCCCACCGCGCCAATCCCGCCCCGATCGCGGCCGTGAGGATTACCTCGAATGCGGCCTTGTCAGAGCCGGCGGCCTCGCGGACAGCGAGCACTTGGCCATCGCTGACTCGTACGGAGTCCGCGATGATCTGGCGAACCAGCGTGCCGTAGGGTTCGGGAGCGTCGCGGTCATCGGTAGCGGCACCGAGCGCGGCCAGGCGCAGTTCCTGGCTCGTCAGCCCTGACACCGAAACACGAGCGCGGAGCTGTTCCGCGTGGGATTCGTGAGATCCAAGATCTTCTTCGGACATGCGGAGACTCTACGCGCGAACCTACCAGCCGGGGCAGGCGCTGACTCGAAGTCAGGCCCGGCCCATTCGACGACGTGAGGCGCTGGGAACACGGATCCTTTCGCGCCGGCGCCGTTGGCCGTCCTGAGGTCCTCCTTGGGTCACGTTAGTCACTCGATGAGAAAATCGATCACGTGTTGCCAGTGCTTGCCTATGATGTCCGCACCTCCGTCGACGCGTTCGACACGCGCCTCATGCGCTGCATGTGCGTACCACTGTGCGTCGTGCACAGTTGCGTAGGCGTCGGTCGTGCCGTAAAGAATCAAGGTTTCGATGTGGACACGGGGGACAACTAGGTCCGGCTCCTCGAAAGCGCGACGGTCGGCGACGGTTCCCGCGTCTCCTTGAGTGAATGCGGTCTCAAGCATCCGCTGCAAACGGTCTGTGTACCCGAGCAACCCGTAGTGAGCGGCTCGCGTCGTGAGTTCACGCTGCCAGGAGGCACCGTTGACCGCGCGTGATGGCGCAGGCGCTCCCACCAATACCAACCGCCTCACTAGGTGCGGATGCCTGGCAGCTAGCGCGGCCGCGTAGATTCCTCCCTCCCTCCACCCAACAACACCGATTCCACCGTAGGTAGTGCGCGTCGATTCTCGTGCGCCCGCCTCCGCCTCCCGCAAGTAACCGGCGAGGTCGTCCACCCAGCTGGTGACGGTGGTGATGTCCTGTTCGGTGGCGCCGTAGCCGGGGCGTTCGAATGTCAGCAGGTGTATGCCGGAACGTGCCGTTAGCTCTGGTGCGGGGTCGAAACCCGACGCGCCCGGGGTCGGGTGGAGAAGGACCGCCAGGCGCTCACCGGCCGGGTCGCCGAGGCCAGTCATCCCTACTTCTCGGCCGCTGGGAAGCCGAACCAGCCGATATGTCATTGCATCCCTCCTAATTTGTTGTGTATCCGAGCGGGTGCTTTCGCCGTGGCGAAGCTGTCCGTTACGCGAGTGAAGGAGGCAACCCGATACGGCCGGGCGTCCGCCTCTTTGAGCTCGAGTCCGTGCCCGGGAGATGAGCGGTCCGGTACCAGATCGCCGTTACGCAACGCGGGGACACCGTCGAAGAAGGTGCCGGCGATGCGCGCGTGGTCGTGGAAGTACTCCACGTTGATCGTTCCGTCGAACGCGGCGGCTACAGAGGCATGTAAGGCGGGAGCGGTGTGTGCGCTGAGGGGGATGTCGTGCGCTCGGGCGAGTGAGGCGGCGATGCGGAACCCGGTGATTCCACAGCGGGTGGCGTCTGCTTGCAGCACGTCGACGCAGTCGTCGGTGATGAGGTCGCGGAAGTCGGCCGGGGTGTATGCGTACTCGCCGGCGGCCAGCCGGAGCGGTGCGGGCATACGGTCGCGCAGCAGGGTGAGACCGGCACGGTCGTCGCTTGACACCGGCTCTTCGAACCATGTGACGCCGAGGTCCGCGAATCTGTTAGCGAGGTGGAGTGCCTGTTTGCGCTCGTACGCGCCGTTCGCGTCCACGAACAATTCCACGTGCGGGCCGATGGTGTCCCGTGCGAGGGCGACGCGGCGCGGGT
Organism: Leifsonia sp. SIMBA_070; assembly: GCF_046534635.1. Taxonomy (NCBI): domain Bacteria; kingdom Bacillati; phylum Actinomycetota; class Actinomycetes; order Micrococcales; family Microbacteriaceae; genus Leifsonia; species Leifsonia sp. SIMBA_070. The sequence goes on from NZ_JAWRYK010000003.1 coordinate 4,582, forward strand.
CGTCCCCGGGATCGGATCCGACCTTCATTTTCACGGCCCGCAGGCCATGCTCGGCCCAGGAACTCAGTTGCTCGGTCAGTTCCTGGTCGGTGTAGTCGGTGAAGCCGCCACTGCCGTACGCGGGAACTGTATCGTGCGCGCCGCCGAGATATTGGACGAGGGGGACTCCGGCCAGCCGGGCGGCGAGGTCATGCACGGCGATGTCGATGGCCGAGATGGCGCTTGCGCACAGGCCCCGCCATCCGATGTTGCGGACTGCGCGCGCCATCGCCCAGAAGATGCGTTCGGTGTCGCGGCCGTCCATTCCCTCGATCGCCGGCCAGAGGACATCCCGGACAATCCCGAGAGCTGCGGAAGGGGTGTGCGCGAATCCGAGCCCGGTCTTATCCGCGGCCGCCAGGCGGACGATCAGGAGGCTGGTGCTGCTCCAAGTGATGGTGCCGTCACTTTCCGGTCGTTCACGACCCCCGATCGCCGTCGGAACCTCAAACGCATCCCCGGTGATCTGGTGTAGCCGCGCGTCGTCGTCACTTCTCATGGCTGTCCCGGTCGAGGTGGAGTGCGTCCTTCACCCGCTCGACCCCCTCAGTGATCAGTGACGTGGCGGAGTCCTTGATCACGCCGATGCCGTCCGGGTCGCCCTTTAGCAGCGCGAGGCCGGTGTTCTTCGCGAACTCGTAGGTGATGTGGGGTGGGAGCGGTGGGACGTTCTTGCTGGTGTGCGCGTCGATCACGGTGACGCCGCGGTGCGCGAGGGCCGCATCCCATGCGGCTTCCACCTCGTCGTCGGAGGTTACGGTGATGCCTTGGAACCCCAGCAGCCGTGCCCAGCCGGCGTAGTCGACGGACTCGACGTCCTGCGAGGTCCACCAGACTGGGTTGGCGTCCTCGGTGCGCATCTCCCAGGAGACCTGGGTTAGGTCGTTGTTGTGCAGCACGAGTACCACGAAGGTCGGGTCGTCCCACTTCGAGAGGTATTTCTTGAGCGTGATGAGCTCGTTCATTCCCAGCATCTGGAAGGCGCCATCGCCGATGGTGCAGACGACGGTGCGGTCGGGGTAGGCGAACTTCGCCGCCTCCGCATACGGCATGGCGGCCAGCATCGTGGCCAGGCGGCCGGAGAGGTCGCCGCGCATCCCGTCGCGCAGCCGGATGTAGTGGCCGTACCAGTCGGCGGTGGTTCCCGCGTCGCAGGTGACGATGGCGCCAGCGGGCAGCCGCTTGTTCAGTTCGGCGTACACCCTGCGGGGGTTCACGCCGTTGTCGTAGTGCTTCTCGGCCTGGGCGGCGAGCTCGTCTTCCCAGTCGCGCATCTTCCCGGCCACCTTCTTCTGCCAGGCCAGGTCGTCCTTTTGACCTAGGAGGGGGAGCAGGCCGGCCAGCGCGGTCTTCACATCGGCCCAGATGCTCACCTCGGTGGGGTAGCGAAGTCCCAGCTGCTCCGGCCTGATGTCGATCTGGATCGCGCGGGCCTGCCCGGTCTTGGGCAGGAACTGCCCGTACGGGTAGTTGGTGCCGAGCAGCACGAGAGTGTCGCAGTCCTGCATCTGGTCGTAGCTTGGCCGGGAGCCGAGCAGGCCGACCTGCTGGGTGTGGAACGGGATGTCTCCGGGCACGACCTGCTTGCCGCGTAGCGTCGTGATGACACCCGCGCCTGACAGGCGGGCCGCCTCCAGCACCTCTTCCGTGGCGCCGTCGGCTCCCGCGCCCACGAGGAAGGTCACGCGCTGTCCCGCGTTGATGATGTCCGCAGCCGCCTGCAGCTGTTCGAGTGGCGGTGAGATCGCCGTCGAGGGGGCGACGGCGCTCGACCGCGACACCCACATCTCCGCGCCGGGCTCGGCCATGTTCATGCCCTGCACGTCGTGCGGTAGGACGATGACGCACGGCTGCTTGCGGGTGATCGCCGTGCGGAACGCGGTATCGACGACGGCCTGCGCCTGCTCGGGCGAGACGATGGTCTGCACGTACTCGGCGACATCGGAGAACGCCTGCTCCAGGTTGCTCTCCTGCTGGTTGAACGTGCCGAACGAGTTGAGGCCTTGTTGCCCGATGATCGCGACGACCGGCTGGTTGTCCATCTTGGCGTCGTAGAGGCCGTTGATCATGTGGAAACCGCCGGGGCTGGAGGTGGCGACGCAGACGCCGACCTCTCCGGTGAACTTCGCGTGCGCGGTGGCCATCAGCGCGCAGATCTCCTCGTGTGTGGGGCGGATGTACTCCAGCCCCTCGCCTGCCCGCTCGGCTTTGCCGAGCATCCCGTCGAACTCGCCGATGCCGTCCCCGGGAAAGCCGAACACCCGCCGCACGCCCCACTCGCGCAGCCGTCCGATGACGAACTCGCTGACCGTCTGTGCCATGTCTGTCCTCCTTGCGTTGCGCCGGCCGCTCAGGGCTCCGGGCGCTCGATGAGCCGGTCCGCCGCGCGTGCCGCGACGGCCATGATGGTGAGAGCGGGGTTGGCGCTGCCCTGGGTGGGAAGCACGCTCCCGTCGGTGATGAGCAGGTTAGGTACAGCGAACGTCCGGCAGTCGCCGTCTACGATCCCTTCCGTTTCGTCGGCGGCCATACGTGCGCCGCCGACCAGGTGCGCGTAGCGCTGAACGGTCATGGTCTCCTGCGCCCCGCCGGCCTCGAGGATGCGCTCCATCGTCGCCTGCGCCGCCTTCGCCAGCGCCCGGTCGTTGTCGCATTGCGTGTACGAGAAGTGGGCGACGGGGAGGCCGTACCGGTCGGTCTCGTCGGCGAGGGTGACCCGGTTGTCCGGCTGGGGGAGGAACTCGCAGAGCGCGCCGAGGCAGGCCCAGTGCACGTAGTCGGACATGTACCGCCGCAGATCGGCGCCCCAGTGGCCCTGCGCCATCACGTGCTCAGCCCAGGTGATGGGCAGCGGTGAGACCGTCTGAATGGAGTACCCGCGCTTGTACGGCTTCGTGGGGTCCGTTTCGTAGAACTGCTCGGTGCTGACCTCGGGAGGCGGCGCCTTCCACATCCGGATCTCGTCCGGGAAACGGCCGGCGGTCTGCGGCGCTCCCTGCACCATCAGGTAGCGCCCCACCTGGTCGAAGTCGTTGCACAGCCCGTCGGGGAAACGGTCGGACCGGGAGTTCAGCAGCAGGCGCGGGGTCTCGATGGAGTAGCCGGCGATCGCGACCATCCGCGCCCGCTGGAAGCGGGGGACGCCGTCGCGGAAGTAGTGCACGCCGGTGGCTCGCCCGGTGCGCTCGTCGTAGCCGATGGAGGCGACCATGCTGTCCGCGCGAATCTCCGCGCCGTGCTCGAGTGCGTCCGGGATGTGCGTGATGAGCGGCGACGCCTTGGCGTTGACCTTGCACCCCTGGAGGCAGAAGCCGCGGTAGATGCAGTGCGGCCGGTGGCCGAACCGCCCGTTGGCGATCGCGACCGGTCCAACCTTCGCCGTGATCCCGGCAGCCTCTGTGCCACGGAGGAAGGTCTCGCCGTTGCCGGAGACAGGATGCGCGTGGTGCGGGTAGCTGTGCGGGTCACCCCACGGCCAGTCCTCCCCGGCGACCGGGAGCTCGTTCTCGATGTCAGAGTAATAGGACGCGAGCTGCTCGTAGGCGATGGGCCAGTTAGCCCCGACGCCGTCCACGCGGAGCGTGTGGAAGTCGCTCGGGTGAAAGCGCGGGGTGTAGCCGGCGTAGTGAACCATCGAACCGCCGACGCCCCGACCAGAGTTGTTCGAGCCGAGCGGCACGGGATCGTCCCCGCCGATCTGCCGCGGCTCTGTCCAATAGAGGTGGTGCGAGCCGGCCTCGTCGCTGACCCAGTCGCGATCGGGATCCCAGAACGGGCCGGCATCGAAGGCGACCGCGCTCCAGCCGGCACGGGCGAGGCGCTGCACCAGCACGGAGCCGCCGGCACCGCACCCCACGATGACGATATCGACCTCGTCGGTGTCGGCGAAGCGCCGCATCCCGTTCAGGAGTTCCGGGCGCGTGCGCGAGCCGTCCGCGGTCAGCAGCCAGGCTGACGCGTTGCGCTCGCGCACCGTCGCCCCGCTCACGATGCGCCTCCGGTCCGTGTGGCGGGGATCTTGGCGGGATGGGCGTCTGCAACCTCGAATGGCTCGCGCTTGCCAACGCCGAGATTCTTGTACCCGCGCGGGTACGCCGGCCCTGCGAACCCGATCTCGTCCCAAGCGTCGGGGTGGCTGTAGAAGGCGGTGCACGCGTACCGGGTCCACAGGCCCCACACCTGCCCCCGGTGCAGGTCATGCCAGTCGCCGTCGCCGCTGCGGATCCCCTCCAGCAGCTCCCGGCGCTCGTCCCGGCCGCATTCAGCGAAGGAGCAACCGTGTATCGCCCGGGCTTCGTCGTCGAGCGCGGCCAGCGTGATGTGCCAGGCGTCGCCGTCGGTCGGCATGCTGTCGTAGTGCCAGCCGTCGGTTTGGCTCTCGGCCAGTCGCGCATCCACCATCGCGGTGATCGGTACCCGGCCATCGCCCTCCTGGTCGAGAAGCTCGTCGAACAGTGCGGTGGCCGCAGCCTGCTCGGCCACGTCGAAGAAGCGGATGTCGGCCGGGCGTCCGACGCGGGCCAGCACGACGGACCGGGTGGCGTCGTCCCAGTGGTTCGCCTGGTCGAGCACCCGGAAGCCCGGGAACCGCGCCGGCACTTCCGTGCCGGCCTGCACCGGTGGCGTGCTCACTTCTCTCGCCTCAGGATCGCGGCGAGGAGCCCCATCCCGCCGACCACGGTGACCAGCAGGGGCGCGAGCAGCGGCGGCCCCATCTCGATGTTGTAGCGGAGGTTGCGCCAGCCGCCCGGCTTCTGCCCGACGCCGCGGGCGTGCAGATAGGTGCCCTGCAGGCCGTTGGCGACGATGGTCGCCGCGGCGATCGGCAGCAGCGTCTTGGCGGCCCGGCGGCTGAACACACCCGCCACGCCCGCGATCGCGCCGACCGGGCCGAGCACGACCGGCGCCCACATCCACGGATTGCCGAAGCTCGCCTTGTCGTGCTCGAAGTAGATCTCGGCGGCCGTCACCAGCGACCCGGCCGCGGTCAGCCCCGAGAGCGACCGCTCGAACCGGCCGGTCTCCACGTTGCGCACGAGCCGGTCGATGCCGTGTTCCGCTTTGCGCCTCGTCTTCCGCACCTTCATTTCTTCTCCTGCTCCTGTTCCTGCGCCGCCCGGCGGAAACTCTCCTTCGGATCGCGGAATGCGCCGACCGGTGCCGCGTCCTGTCTGGTCAAGCCGTTGCCGATCCAGCCGAGGACCAGCCGCAGTCGCCTGCCGGGGCTCGGTAGCGCGATCGCGTGGTACGCCTTGTCGATCGCCCAGGCCGGGAGCCCGCGCAGGGGCACACCGCGGAGCACTGCGGCGCCGCGCATCCCGCCGTAGCTGGCCAGCGTGCCTAGAGACGTGTGCCGGTACTCGGCGGGCGCGCGCCCGTCGAGGGCGAGTCGGAGGTTGCCGGCCAGCACCCGCGCCTGGCGAATCGCATTCTGCGCGTTCGGCGGGTAGTAGGCGGGCTGCTTCGACGCGGTGAGGTCGGGGATCTGCGCGTCGTCGCCCAGTCCCCAGGCGCCCTCTACCGGCGTGCCGTCGTCGCGGACGACCCGGAGGCGTGCGTCGCACTGCACGTGGCCTTTGGGCCCGCGCGGCACGTCGGCGCGGTCGAGCACTGGGTTGGGAGTGACGCCCGCGACCCAGACGATCGTGTCGGCGGAAAGCATTTCGCCGTTATTCAGCACGACGTCGCCGTTCTCGCATCCGGTCATCTCGGTGTGCAGCAGCACGCGGATGCCGCGGCGCCGCAGCAGCCGCAGCGTCCAAGCGGACAGCGGCTCGGTCAACTCGGCGGCGACGCGGCCGGCCGCCTCGACCAGGAGCCACTGCATCCGCTCGCCGTCGAGCTCCAGGTAGCGCTCGAGTTCCGCCGCGGCGAGGCGCTGCAGTTCGGCGATCGCTTCGACGCCGGTGTAGCCGCCGCCGACGAACACGAAGGTGAGCGCGCGGCGGCGCTCCGCCGGGTCGGCGGTGGAGGCGGCGAAGCGGATGCGGCCGAGGACGTGATCTCGCAGGTAGACCGCCTCCTCCACGCTTGAGAAGCCGATCCCGTTATCGACAAGGCCTGGGATGGGGAGGGTCTTGGTTACGGCGCCGAGGGCGAACACGACGTGGTCGTAGGAGAGCGCCCGCTCTGTGCCGTCCAGCGTCCGGATCACGGCGACCTTGGCGCCAGTGTCCACCGACACCACCCAGCCGGACACGAGGTCCGCGTCGCGCAGGGGCCGCCGCAACGGGACGACGCTGTCGCGTGCTTGTGTCTCACCACCGGCGACCTCTGGTAGGAGCGGCTTGTAGGTCAGGTAGGGCTGCGGGTCCACGACGGTCACCCGGATCCGGTGTGCTGCGGCTTCCTTTCTGAGGGCGCGGGCGAGCGTGAACCCGGCGAAGCCGGCGCCGAGGACGAGGATGTGCGGTGCGGTCATGCGGGTCACTCCTTCCCGATTGGGATGCGGTCTTGGGTCGTGGTCGCCGCGCCGGAGAGCAGGTGGAAGGCGCTGCGGATCAGGGCGAAGTGGCTGTACGCCTGCGGCATGTTGCCCAGCTGCCGAGCCGCGTGTGGGTCCCACTCCTCGCTGAGCAGGCCCACGTCGTTGCGGAGGGCGAGCAGCCGGGTGAACAGCGCCTCAGCCTCGTCGCGGCGGCCGGCGCCGATCAACGCATCGACCAGCCAGAAGGAGCACGCGAGGAACACGCCTTCGCCGCCGGGCAGCCCGTCGTCGCTCGCTTGCGGTTTGTAGCGGAGCACGAGGCCGTCTTCGGTGAGGTCGCGCTGGATCGCCTCGATCGTGCCGATGACCCGACGGTCGTCCGGCGGCAAGAAGCCGACCCGCGGGATCAGCAGGAGGGACGCATCCAGATCTTTCGAGCCGTACGCCTGGACGAACGTGTTGCGCTTCTGGTCAAAGCCGTTGGCGAGGATGTCGCGGCGGATCTCGGCGCGCAGCCGCTCCCAGCGGCGGACCGGCCCGGGAAGGCCGAACTGCTGGGCGCCGTCGATCATCCGGTCGACGGCGACCCAGGCCATCACCTTCGAGTGCGTGAAGTGCCGGCGTGGCCCGCGCATCTCCCAGAGACCGTTGTCCGGCTCCTGCCAGTGGTCGGCGAGGTGGTCGACGAGGGCGCGCTGCACGTTCCACGCGTCGTCTCCTGCGCCGATGGTCGATCGGGTGAGCGATAGGCCGTCGAGCACCTCCCCCCAGACGTCGAGTTGCAGCTGCTCGGAGGCCGCGTTCCCCACGCGGACCGGGGTTGAGTTCTCGTACCCGGACAGCCAGTCGAGCGTCTCCTCCGGCAGCCGGCGGCGTCCGTCCAGGCCGTACATGATGCGCAGGTCGGCGGGGTCGCCGGCGACGGCCCGCACCAACCAGTCCCGCCACGCCGCCGCCTCGTCGGTGTAGCCGGCTGTCAGCAGCGACTGGAGCGCGAGCGTCGCGTCCCGGAGCCAGCAGAAGCGGTAGTCCCAGTTGCGCGGGCCGCCCGGCTGTTCCGGGAGGGAGGTGGTGGGTGCGGCGACGATGCCGCCGGTGGGCAGATAGGTCAGCGCCTTGAGGGTGATGAGCGAGCGCTGGATGGCGTCGGTGTGCGGGCCGTAGGCGGTGCTGCGGTCGCTCCACCGGGTCCAGAACAGTTCGGTCGCCGCGAGAGCGGCCTCGGGGTCGGCAGGTTCGGGCTGGTCGGCGTGGCTGGGGTACCACGTGAGCGTGAACGTCACGCAGTCGCCCGCCTCGACGTCGAACGCGGCCACGGTGCTGAGGTCACGCCCCTCCATCGGAACATCGGCGGAGATCAGTATGGCGTCCGGTCCTGCCACCGCCCGGATGCCGCGGTCGGTCCGGGTCACCCACGGGACGATGCGACCATAGTCGAACCGCAGGATGAGCTCGCTGAACATCCGCACCCGTCCGCTGACGCCCTCCACGATGCGCACGAGGTCGGCGGCCCGATCGCGCACCGGCATGAAGTCCGTCACCCGCACCAGGCCGTCCGCCGTCTCCCACTCCGTCTCCAGGATGAGCGTGTCGCCCCGATACCGGCGCCGCGTGCTGCGTCCCGCGTCCTGCGGGGCGATGCGCCAGCGTCCGGCCGCGTCCGTGTCGAGCAGTGCGGCGAAGCAGGCGGGGGAGTCGAAGCGTGGCAGGCACAGCCAGTCGATAGAGCCGTTCGCCGACACCATCGCCGCCGTGTGCAGGTCGCCGATCAGGGCATAGTCCTCGATCCGTGCCGCGCTCACAGTCCCACGCTGCCGTGCATGATCCCGCCGTCGACGAAGACGGTCGTAGCCGTCAGGTACGAGCCGGCGTCCGAGATCACGAACGCCACGACCTCACCGATTTGGTTCGGCTCGGCGACCTTCCGGAGCGGGATGCTGTCCTCCAGCTTCTGCCGCAGGGAGTCGTCCCTCATCGTCAGGGTGTTGATCGGGGTGTCGACCGCCCCGGGAGCGACGTTGACAACCCGCACCCCCTGCGGCCCGAGCTCGACCCCTGCGGTACGGGTGAGCATCCGCATCCCGCCCTTCGCCACGCAGTAGCTGAGGTTGCCGGGCATGGGCCACTCCTCGTGAACGGAGGAGATGTTCACCACGATCCCGCCACCGCCCTGCTCGATGAACCGCTTCGCCGCCCGCTGCGTGCCGAAGACCGCGCTTTTGAGGTCGACGGCCATCACCTGATCGAACGTCTGCTCGTCGACCTCCAGTAGGCTGTGCCGCTTCTCGATGCCGGCGTTGTTGACGAACGCGTCGAGCCGGCCGAACTCGTCGACCGCGGTCTGGATGAGCTTGTCGATCCCGGCGACCGAGCTCACATCGGCCTCCACCCCGACTGCGCGGCCGCCGCTCGCGGTGATGTTCTTCACCAGATCCGCGGCATCCTCGGGTCGACTGACGTAGTCGATCACGACCGCTGCGCCGGACGCGGCCAGCGCCCGCACGATTGCCGCCCCGATTCCGCTGTTGCCCCCGGTCACTACGACGCTCTTGCCATTCAGGTCCACGCATTCCTCCTCGTCCTCTGCCCACTGAACCACTTACTTGCGCAAACGCAACTGCTTGAACGCCTGACTGTATTGCTGCAGCCAGCCCCTACAACGTTGGAGGTCTTTCGGCGTGGTTTCAGCGTTTTCGAAGCGGCTCTTCATCCCTTCCTTCATCACGCCGCCGCCGGCGGAGCTTGACCGACGCGTTCAGTAGGCCGACACGGAACGGGGAGGAGTCGTGGACTGCCCCTCCCCGTCCGGAACCCTGGTCCTCGTCGACCAGCGCCTTAGGAGGGGGGTCGAGCCTGGGGTTCTTCGGTGTCCGGTCCGGGCGGCTGGTACGGGGGGCCGGCCATCTCGGGGGCGGCACGGCCGGCGCGCAGCAGCCGGGCGTGCAGGATGTCGCCGACGAACAGGTCGTAAACCAGAACGCCGATCACCCCGCCGATGAGCGGCCCGAGGATGGGAACCCACATGTATCCGCTAAACCACGGGCCGTTACCCGGCACCGCCAGGTCGCCCCACCCCGCGATCCAGGCGAGGAGCCGCGGGCCAAGGTCACGGGCAGGGTTGATCGCGTATCCCGCGTTGGCGCCGTAGGACATGCCGATCGCGGCGACCGCGAAGCCGATGATCAGCGGTCCCAGGTTCGATTGGACGGCCGTGTTTCGCAGGTCGATGACCGCAACGACCAGCAGCACGAGGAACATCGTCCCGACGATCTGGTCGAACAGCGGCCCCCACATGTTCCCGTCGTAGTACGGGGCGGGGAAGGTGGCGAAGATCGAGAAGGAGGCGAGCGTATGTCCGTTCACCTTCGGACCCTTGCTCGCGGTGTCGAACGCACCGATCGCCGCGGCGTACACGCCGAGCACCAAAGCCGCGCCAAGGAAGGCTCCGAGCAGCTGCGAGAGCATGTACGGCAGCACCTTCACCCAGGCGAAGCCGCGCCGCACTGCGAACGCCAGCGTCACCGCCGGGTTGAGGTGTGCGCCGCTGACGCCGCCGGCGACGTAGATGCCGAACACGACCGCCATCGCCCAGCCCCAGGTGACGAGCAGCCAGTCGCCGGCGCCGAGGAAGAACGTCGTTGGCCCCTCAGTGCGACCGGATCCCGGCAGCGCGGCGACAGCCATCGCGACGACACCGTCGCCGAAGGCGATCAGGACGAAGGTTCCGAGGAACTCCGCGAGGCACTCGCCCCACAGGCCGCTCCGGCGTTTGAGCCCCCAGCCTCGGACGAGGACCGGGATCGTGTCATCGGACATTCCGCACCTCCAATGGAAGCGGCGTGTCACCACGTCGATATAGTAAGTGTTACGCAACCGTTGCGATTGCGCAATGAACTTTTCCGCCCGCGCGATGTGAGGAGCCCGGAATGGATCTGCGACGCTGGCTAGGGGCGGAGTGCGGGTCTGGCACGCTGGACCGACCCCGCGGGAGTCCTCGCCGCACTGAGTACGGGGCAGCCCGGTGACCGCCGCTGAGGCGGCAGGGGAGCAGGCCCGGCACCAGCACGGTGGGCACCGCGTAATCAATCCCGCCGTCCTCTATGTGGGCACGCCGGTGCTGCTGCTTGCCTCCCGAAATGACGACGGCGGCGCGAACCTCGCGCCCGCCTCCTCGTACTGGGCTCTCGGCAGGATGCTCGCGCTCGGGCTTGAGGCCGACGGGCACACGCTCGCCAATCTTCGCGAACGGCCGCAGCTCACGGTGAACTTCCCGTCGCCGCCGCTGTGGCCCGCTGTCGAGCAGATCGCCGACCTGACCGGGAAGCCCGAAGTACCGGAGGCGAAGGCCGCCCGGTACGCGTACAGCGCCGACAAGTTCGCCGCGGCGGGGTTGACGCCGCAACCCTCCGACCTGGTTGACCCGCCGCGCGTGCTTGAGTGCTTGCTGCAGCTTGAGGCGCAGGTGCGGCGGGTGACGCCAGGCGTGACCGGTGACTACGCGATCGTGGAGGCCGAGGTCGTCCGCGTCCACGCCGACTCCCGCATCGTCCGCGACGGCGACCACATCGACCCGCTGGCGTGGCAGCCGATCGTCTACAGCTTCCGCCACTACTTCGGAATCGGCGAGCCGCTCGGCGCACGCGGCTCCGCCGCCCCGTCACCCGCCGACCGTTGGGCCGAGGAGCAGGAGGAGCCGGAAGGCGGCGACGCGGCGTGCTGGCTCGCATCCATCTGCCCCGAGTGCGGTGCGATGCGGGAGGCGACCGGCACGTGTCGGCGCTGCGGCGCGGCGTAGGGCGCCTCGCCATCAAGTGGGTCCTGGATCGTCGGGAGGCGGCCCGCTTTACGCGCCCTCAGATGCTGGGAGGCGCACCAGGGTGAACCGGCCGTCGCCGCCGTGCCGCTCGCCGGCCGCGCGGGCGAACGCTCGGAAACCCTCGGCCGCCGCCGCCCGCTCATCCGGCTCCATCGCCGCGAGCACGTCGCCGAGCGCCGAGCGGCGGTGAGCGATCACCCGGTCGACGAGCGCACTACCCTGTGGCGTAAGTGTCAGCCGGATGAACCGCCGGTCGTCGGGATCCTCCGATCGCGCGATAAGCCCGGCGCCCACAAGCTTCTCGCAGGTTCGGGTCGCATTGGAGGCGTGGACACCGAGCTCGGCGGCAATCTCGCCGAGGTTCTGCGGCCCCCGGGTGGCGATCGTGACGAGCACGCGCAACTGCGGCGACGTGACGATGTCCTCCACCTCGAGCACCGAGCGCGCCGCAACGCCCAGCATCACGTCCGCAGCGAGGAGCGCGGCGTCCACATCGTTCAAGTCGTTGTTCTGGGCACCCACCCTTCCAGTTGTACCGCGAATCGCTTGCGCACCGGCAACATTTGCGCAACTTGCGAGCGGGCTCCGAGTCGACGAATTTCGCTTCCCCCGCCTCCGCGCGGGTGGGATGATTGCGGGAACGCAACTAAGGAGGCGATGGTCATGGCAGAAGCAGATGAGCGTGACCTCGTGGAGGGCCGGTACACGCAGGCCGAGCCCGAGACCGCCGAGCCGCGCGACGTCCACGGACAGTACACCGAGTCGGACGGGCACCCCGGCCCCGAAGCGGACATTGTTGGCGCCTACGTCGGTTCGGAGCGCGAGGGTTCGGAGCCGCTTGTGCGCAGCTCGCACCTGCGCAGCGGCAACTACCCGAAGGCCGACCACGAAACGCACGAGAATGATACGCACACGCGCGGGGAGGGCGAGCACCGCGAGTAGTCTGCACCGGCCGTGGCCGGCTTTTGGCGGCTCCCAAGCAGGAGCCGCCAAAGTCGTCCGCTTGCGGCGATCAGGGCGAGGTCGCTCCGAGGCTTCGGGCGAGGTGTTGTGCGACAGGGCGATCGCGGACGAGCATGAATGCACCATGGCTGCGATTGCGCAATAGTTGTAGAAGTGCACGTCCGGAGTTTCATGGGCGGCATGGAGTCTCTGCCGCTGTGGTTGTTGGTGCTCATCTTTGTGGCCGGCGCGGCGGTGATCTGGTTCTCCGGTATCCAGCTGTCGAAGACCACCGACGTTCTGGACGACCGGTTGCACCTCGGGAGTGCGCTTGGTGGTTTGATCGTGCTGGCGGTGGCTACCAACCTTCCGGAGATCGCGATCACGGTCAGTGCCGCAGCGTCGGGGTCGATAGATGTGGCTGTGGGCAACATCCTCGGCGGTATCGCGCTTCAGACGGTCGTCATCGTCATACTTGACGCTTTCGGTAAGCGCGGGAAAGCCGTGAAACCCATCACGTACCGGGCGGCCTCACTCGGCCTCGTCCTGGAAGCCGTGATCGTGGTCGCAGTGCTCTCAGTAGTGATCGCGGGAAGCCAGCTCCCGGCGGGTCTGCTGTTCGCCCGCCTGACCCCGGACGTGATCCTGATCGCCGCCATCTGGCTAATTGGTCTGTTCCTGGTGAGACGAGCCAGCAAGGGTCTTCCCTGGCATGAGGACGGCGCCGCCCCGGACACGACGACGCCTCACCCCAGCGGGCACCGAACCCGCAAGCCGGCCAGCCCAGAACAGATGACCACGGCGAAGGCAGCAGTAACCTTCAGCGTGGCAGCACTGCTCACCCTGGCCTCCGGTGTCGCCTTGGAGCTGGCCGGAGACGCAGTCTCGAAGCACATCGGCATCTCTGGCGTGCTCTTCGGCGCCACCGTGCTCGCGCTGGCCACCAGCCTCCCCGAGATCTCCACCGGACTTCAGGCAGTGAAACAAGGCGATGACAACCTGGCCATCAGCGACATCTTCGGAGGCAACGCCTTCCTCCCGGTCCTCTTCCTCGTCGCAACCCTGATCAGCGGAAAAGCCGTTCTCCCGCAAGCAAACGCCAGCGACATCTATCTCACCGCGCTAGCCGGGCTGCTCACCATCGTTTACGCCATCGGGCTCGTCTTTCGGCCGCGGAAGCACGTCGCCGGGATGGGCCCCGACTCCTTGACCGTGCTCGTGCTCTACCTGATCGGGGTGGCCGGACTCGTCGCCATCAGCATCGGCTGATTGCGTCGACCGGCGACAGCGACCCTGGCCCAAGCTCTTGCTTGACGCGCTTGTCCCCCTGCTCGGATCGTGGATACCCGCAACGCGAAAAACGGCACACGACGCATCGAAGACCTCATCACGAGGCCCGGGTCTCATTCCCTCTGAGTGCATACACAGCCCAGGGCGGTGTCCCGCGTGACGAACCGCGGGCACAATGCGAGCAATGACCGGCTCTCCGTTGAATCCCGATCCGAAAGAGACCGGCGTACGTGGTGAGCTCACCGACGACCGTTTCGTCGGCGACCGCGACCTGACGCACTGGTACACGCCGGTCGGCCGTGAACTCGCCCGGTTCGCTCACTGGATCAGCGTCCGGCTCGGGCCCAACGCTGCACTCATCATCACCCTGGTCGTCGGCATGACGCTGGCGGTCATCCTGACCCTGGTGGCGGCGCAGGTCTACGACGCTGTCACCGACAAGGACGGAGTCGCGGGACTGGACCTGCCCATCCTGAACGCGGCCATTCACCTGCGCTCGCCTGTGCTGAACGCGTTCACCATCGGCTACACCGATATCGCAGGCGAAATCGGTATGCCCCTCATCGCGGTGACGGCGATCCTCATCCTCACCCTCCGTCGCCGCTCGTGGACGCCCGTGCTCCTCATCGGCGCTGCTGGACTGGGCTCGCTCGCGATGACCATCGCGGGAAAGGACCTCATCGGACGGCACCGGCCACCGCTGACGGACGCTGTGCCCCCGTACGAGTATTCGCCCTCGTTCCCGAGCGGCCACACCTTGAACGCGGTCGTCGTGATCGGCATCATCGCCTACCTGCTGATTCTGAGACGCCACTCCGTTCACGCACGGGTTCTGCTCATCTGCGGGGCCGCCGTGTACGCGTTCACAGTGCGGAAACCGTCAACCTTTCAACCCATTCAGGATCAATACCCGGGGGCCGTGACCCGAGGAAATGGAACCGCAACGGAAGCGATGAGTCGATCCACAGCGAGGTATGGCCTCCGCCGGCGTGTGGGGACTCCACGAACCGGAGGACGAACGACTCCTTCCGTCGCAGTTTGCTCACGACGACCAGTTGAAGGTGAGCGAGAACACGGTCGTCGAAGTAGACGCGACAGTTGTTGTCGTATACCAGGTAGCCCATGTCGTCCCCTCTTGTGCTCACCGTAGCCTCCCAAACAGTGATCTAAGAACGATGATGGAGCGCTAGATCACGCACGGAGTGGGTGTCAAGCTCCTAACTCCTTCTCGGATCAGGCGGACCCTCGGCTTTGTGCGAAGGATCACCTATGCCGGGACCTGGTTCCATACCGGCGATCAGATTGCAGACGCCATCATGGAGTACTCCAAGGCGTTGGCCTATAACGAGATCGCGGACACCGTCAGCGTTCCTGGACGCAGTAATACGGGAGATGCCGGGATGGTAGAAGTCATCATCGGCCCGGCCAGCCAGATCGTGAGCGCGCCGATCGAATCCGTCGGGGAGGACGAGTTTGAAGACCTAACGGTGCTCGCGGAGCTGAGAAGGAGGACCGCGCATCTGCAGCCGAGCCGTCCTCTGACTGAGCCGCAACCCGATTCGGATCCTCACCTGCAGTTGGAGTAGTGGTCCGCGGAGTTTGATGGATATCCGCGGTACGGAACGTGAAACCCCCTCGCCGAACCCGCATGAGACGAGGGCCGTTGGTGCTCGCCCTCTAGACCAGTTCGGCGATGCGGTGCGAGCTTTGAAGCACACGGGCGGCGGTGCTCTTGATGAGGTCAGTGTCGGCGTTGGCCCACCCGGTGATGTAGCCGATGCTGTAAGCGCTGGTATCGAATCCGGCGAGGCCGGCGACGATGTAGGCGACGGATTCCGCTTCGACCTCCATCACGCCGCGGTGGCTCACGTAGTCGAGTGGGTCGCTGGTGTGTCCGAGCAGGATGTGCGCGGCTTCGTGGATCAGCGTCTTGGCGGTGTGCACAGCGCTGAGCCTGTCATCAAGTACGACCGCCCGCGCATGGGGATCGGTGTAACCGTTTCGGCTGCCGGGCAGTGGACGGTAGTGGATGCTCCAGCCTTCGGCGAGCAGGTAGTCGATGAGGGCGTTGATGAGACCGTGGTCGTCGGTGCCGGTGAGTTGCTGGGTGATGCTGCTGGTGTTTTCTGCTTCGTCGAGGGGGTCGGTTTGGCTGATGTCGAAGACGGTCAGGATCGGGTAGCGGACGATTCGTCGCTCCTGTTCCTCGCCTGTGTCGTCTTCGTCGGTGACCTTCTTGGTGGAGTAGCCGAAGATGCGGATCCCGGTTTCGCCTTTGCGTACCTGGCGGCCCAGCTTCTGCCATTTCCGGAACCCGGCCACCTGGGTCGCGTCCGGTTTCTGGGCGAGTATCAGCAGCAGGTTGTTCAGCGAGTAGGCGTGAAACGCGCTGGCGAAGTCCAAGAACGCCCGCCACTTCTCCGAGTTCTTGAGTTGTTCCACCTGTTCGCTGATCGAGTTATGGAGCGCCTCGGCGCGTGCTTTCTGTTCGTCGGCGCTCAAACCGGCTCGGTGTGTGCTTGTGGTGCTCATTGGTTTCTCCCCTGTGGACGACTTTTCGTGTGTGCCGTTTCGGCAAGGGGAATCGATGGTGAGCGGTGGCGGCGTAGTGCCGGGTCCGTGGAATACCGGAGCGCAGCGAGGATATGCCGCGAAAGCCCGGCACGCAGCCGCAGGAGCGAATTAGGATGAACGGCCGGAAGGGTCACTCTTTCGTTTAGACAGAGCGTTCTGAACGGTCTGAGCACGCCCTGTATCGATTTCGTGATTGTTGGGTGACCGGTTCGGTGCCGGGCGCTCGGGTCTGCCAGCCGATCTCGTGGCAAATGCGCCGGTCGGGGGCGTCGGAGATCAGCTGCAACCGCAGCAGGCGTCCGCCGATGGAACCTGTTGAGCCGCCTGCGGCGGCGCTGCCCTTGTGGGTTTGTGTGTCTTTCCGCGGGGCGATCGTAGCTCGTTCCCGCGGCTCACCGTGCCGGGCTTTCGCGGCATATCCTCCCTCCGCTTCGCTCCAGTCCGGTATTCCACGGTCCCGGCACTCACGCCGCTCCCACTCGCTCTCGATCTCTCCGCCGGAAAGGCAAACAAAACGATCGAGCAGGGGAGTGAAGCATCATGTGGGTATTCATCATCGACACCACACACATGGGCCCAGAACTGCAACGGGGACTGATCGGAGTGGTCGGCACGAGCAGCCCGACACCGGAGGAAAAGAAGGAATGCGTGGACACGGTCAGCAGGTATGCGGTGGATGGGTGGGCGATCGCCGCCGACCCGCACACCCCCATCGGTTACCTGGCGGCGTTGACCGCAGAGACGGCGTGCGTTCCGTTCCTGGCGTTGGATCGGGTTCGCCTGGCTGGCGGTGCGGTGATCGCAGCGCTGGCGGCTGGCGCGCACCTGCACGGACTCGACTGAGCTGCGCGCCGAGACACGGTGGTGGGTCCCGCCGTCCGTGGCGGGACCCACAACTCCCGGTTTCAGCCTTCGCTGCCGTCGGCGACCTTTTGCTCGGGGTCCGACTTGTCTGCTGCGGCCGGGTCGTCGGTGCCGGTGACGGTGCCGGTGACGATGCGTTCGACGTCGCTGAGGGGGTATCCCCAGGCGGCGAGTTGGGTGAAGTAGGCGGCATCGGTCGGGGACGGGGTGCGCCAGGTTTGCTTGCTGGTGACGCTCTCGCACGCCGCGAGCACGATCGCCAATGCCACCTGCGACGCTTTGCCCGGCGTGTGCTCGAGCAGGGCGGCGAGCTTGTCGGCCGCGAAGTAGCCGGAAGGCTCGACACCGAGTAGTTGGTGGGCGAGTTGGTTGCCTTCCCGGGTGGCGGTGCTGATCGCCTGCCGGTGCACGGTGAGGCCTCGTGCGATCACGACTCCCGTGTCTTTGGGGAGGTTTTTGCGGGTGAGGAGGGTGGTGAGCCAGTCGCGGCGGACGACTTCGGCGGAGGCCCAGGCCTTGTTGTTGGCGATCAGGATGCGCCGTTCGGCCTTCTGTTCCTCGGTCATTGGTCCGCTGTTGGAGCCGCTGTTGTTGTAGGTGTGGAATCCTGCGGCTTTGGCGTCGTGGAGGAAGTACGTGATGGTGGGGTCGCCGTCGGCGTAGACGCGAACAAGTGCCGCACGCCCTGCGAGATTCTCGATCTGTTCGACGGTGACCCGTTCGTTCTCGGCGGTGAGGAGTTCGCCGATGCGGGTGTACGGGGTGTCGTAGTAGCCGGGCTCGGTGTCAAGGATTTCGAACCCACGCCCGACGAGTTCGGTTTCCGCGTCCGCCTTGGCTTGGGTGCGGGCTTTTTCGTCGCGTGCCCGCTGGGCCGCGTGCGCGAACTGAGCCGGATCGGTGGTCGCGACCTGGATCAGCTGGGTGCGGGCCTCTTCGTCGGTGTCGAATTCGATGAGCACCGCCGCCTGATCCAGGGTGAGCGGGTGCTCGTGGAGCGCGGTTGCTGCGGCGGTGTTCTCCGTGATCGCGAGCGCGGTTTTGACCTCTCGGGTTTTGCTGCCGGTGCGGCGGGCGATTGCGGTGATGGTGAGTCCTTCGAACGCGAGTTGCTGGAACGCGGCGGCACGGTCACCGTCGGTGAGCGGTTCGCGCTGGTCGTTCTCCACCATTTGCTGCACGATCCGCTCCGTGGCCATGTCGTCGGCGTCGACGAGGTAGACGGGGATGGTGGGCAGTGCTGCTTCGCGGGCGGCGAAGACGCGGCGTTGCCCGGCGCGGACGGTGATGCTGCCGTCGGGGTTGTGGTGGGCGAGGACGGGGGTGAGGACCCCGTTTTCCCGGATGGATTGTACGAAGGCGGGGGTGATGGGTGCGGTGGGTCGCACGTTCACTTCCAACAGGAGGCTGTGCGGGTCCAGGTGCTGGATGGTTCCGGTGACGGTGGTGGCATTCATGGCGTTGCTTCTTTCGATCAACTGGTTTGCTTCGCCTGTCTGGCAAGAGGATCGGAAGGGAAGCGGAGGCGGTGCAGTGCCGGGTCCGTGGAATACCGCAGCGCAGCGAGGATATGCCGCGAAAGCCCGGAACGGAGCCGCCGCAGCGACCTACGATCAGCTGGCCAGGCAGACGGACAACCTGAGCAAGCGGGGCGCCGCTCGCGGCTCCACTGAGATTGGGGTGCTACTTGCGGTGAACGAGGTTCCCGGCGACCCAGACGTAGATGGGGGACCGGGAGCCTTCGGGAACGTAGCGGATCAACACCAGGCCGCCGGTGGTCCAGGCCAGTGCTTCACCGTCGACCAGTTGGATGTCGGTGTAGGCGACCTGGACCGGCATGTGAACCGTCACGGGCACTGGTTGCGGTTCGTCCCGGCGTCGACCGCTGGCCCGCACCACATCCTCGGGGATGCTGATCGGGCGGGGCTGTCGCTCGGCCGCCTCCGCGATCTCGGACAGCGGTTTCGAATAGACGTCGTAGCGCTTGTTCGTGCCCACGGGTTCAGGCCGGGTCGAGGTCGATAAGGACCCAACCGGCACCGTGACGCTGCAACCGGAAAATCCGCAGATCCGTTCGGTTTCGTTCTGCGCGTGCGATAACTGACCAGCCCACCAGCTGCTCCGCTGGACGGGTCAGCACATCGTGTACAGCGGTGATGCGGATTGGTTCGGCGCCCACGACCCGGTACCGGTTACCGGCCCAGACGAGGCGGATCGGTGTTCCGTGTTCGGTCCAGACGTGGATGATGTCGGCGGCGGGCGCGATGCTCATGACCAGGACCTCCAGCTGCTTAGTGTCACCCCATTGCACCACAATTCGAAGATATGTTCGAATGTTGCAGGAGGTCGGGAACGTGAAGGTGTTGCAGGTGGGGGAGCGGGTGTGGCTGGTTTTGGATGATGCGGCGAACCGGATCCACTTTCAGATCGAGTACGGCCCTGCGACCCGTTCGGACACTCACGAGACGCTGATGGTGTACCGGGTTGATCACTGGGTGCTCAAGCGCAGCGACCGGTGGCCGTTGGGGTATTACGACGAGCTGCGGCAGGCGGTCGACGGCTGCGCGTTGGCGCTGGGTATGCCGAACTTCCTCAACCCGGCCACGGCACCGGATGGCACGATCATTACTCCGCAAGAGTTGTGATGTCTCAGGACATCGGAAGCGAAAGTGTCTCAGGACATCGGAAGCGGTCGGTGTCTCAGGACATCGGTGACG
>NZ_JAWRYK010000097.1:0-337 GCF_046534635.1 Leifsonia sp. SIMBA_070
ACAAGACCCGTATTATAAACAATTGTACGGCCATTTTTAAAGCTCCCCTTATAACTGGAAACATTTAGTTCATCTGCATTACATAGCACTAAATTTTTTCCTGTGAAGCCAACAGAAAGTCGAGTTGGATTATTTAATTTTGCAGTGGCATCCTTTGTAAGTCTGATGCTGGTACCCGTATCAGCTTTAACGATGCTTAAAAAAGATGACCCCTTATTACCAATATCAGGGAATGACGTTACTTTTGTAGATAAAAATTCTTCTAACTTTTCATCTAATTCCTTTTGGGCTGTAGAGCTAACAGTAAGACCAACATTTTTAAGTACCTGTTTTGTTG
>NZ_JAWRYK010000098.1:0-335 GCF_046534635.1 Leifsonia sp. SIMBA_070
CCCGACTTCATGCGCGATCCCGTGCGTGATCGCCGGGTTGATCGTGTACTTCGCGACGTAGCGTTTCGCGCGGAAGTTGTCGTTGCGCGCGCCGTCTTCCGGCAGCGCGCCGCGCTGCACCTTCATCTTGTGCGCGGTCTGCCAGGTGCGGATGATCACTTCGCCGACGCGGCCCATCGCCTGCGAGTCGGACGACAGCATCGACAGTGCGCCGAGATCGTGCAGGATGTCCTCGGCCGCGATCGTCTCGCGGCGGATCCGCGATTCGGCGAACGCGAGATCCTCGGCGATCGACGGATCGAGGTGATGGCACACCATCAGCATGTCGAGATGCT
>NZ_JAWRYK010000099.1:0-335 GCF_046534635.1 Leifsonia sp. SIMBA_070
TGAGGTCCCCTGCCATCAGCTGGCGGCCTAGCCGTTCCGCGGCAGCTTGGGTTTCCTCTGGCCCGGCGGTGCGGATTTCCTCTTCCCAAACGGGGGCGCTGCCGCCGTCGTTCCCTGCTGAACTCATGCCTTGGCCCCCTCTGAGTCGGTGTACTTGCGCTCCACCCGCGAACTGATGCGCGTGATGATTTCGTAGTTGATGCTGCCGGCGGCATCCGCCCACTCATCCACCGACGGCATCCCGACGCCGCCGAACAGGACCGCTTCGCGGCCCACAAGGTCCTTTCCTGTTCCCGCAATGCCAGGATGTCAAAGTCGTCCCGGGCAAAACGCAC
>NZ_JAWRYK010000020.1:0-555 GCF_046534635.1 Leifsonia sp. SIMBA_070
CTCTGGGGACTGCTGGCTCAAAACTACGCCTCTTTCGCGAAGGACCGGAGGGATGGAGGAAAAACCGGGAAAGGACCGGTTGGCTCAGTTACATCCTAAAACGAAAGACTGCGCGGCCCTATTCCAAAAGCTCCCGGGTGTTATCTGTCACAGCCGTTCCTTCCCAACCCAGGGACAGCAGTAACCGCTGCGCCAGCACGGGTGCCGTTGTCTCCAAGTATGTGCGCCCCAGGTGGTCGTGGTCCATGTACACGAACATGTTGCCGATGATGCCCGGGCATTCCGTCTGCGTGCACAGCTGGTCCGTCATGTCGACCGGATGCACGCCCGGCAGCCCGTCCAGTTCCGCCAGGGGTGACTGAGCGGCCAGCAGCGAGTCCAGCGGCAGCGTGCAGGCCTGCGTGGACAGCTCGTTCGCGGCCAGGCATTTGACCATGTCGAAGTCGAACCGGGGATTGTCCCGCATGGCGATCACCTGGGTTCCGGCAGCAGCGAAGCCGGCTATGCCCGCTTCATACCCGTCCGCCAAATATTCGGCGGGCGAACTGGGGACTG
>NZ_JAWRYK010000100.1:0-334 GCF_046534635.1 Leifsonia sp. SIMBA_070
CTTGCTGGGCGGCCGTCACATCCTGCTTGGTGGTTGTGAGGCTCGACTGCAGGCCGGTCATGGCCTGCCCCTGCGCACTCACAGCGCCTTCCACATCGGTTACCCGGGTGGTCACGCTCTGAACGGCCTGGGCATCCGCCTTGGTCTGCGCCACAGCCAGGGCATTGGCGGCGGCTGCAGCGGCGTCGGTGGCCACCTTGTCGGTAACGGCCACCCAGGTGCTGCCATTCCAGCGCTTGGGCGTGTTGGCATTGCCCGTGGTATCGATCCACAGGTTTTGCGCCAAGCGCTTGTCGGCTGCAGGTGCGGTCGATCCGTAGATGACCTCACCCTT
>NZ_JAWRYK010000101.1:0-333 GCF_046534635.1 Leifsonia sp. SIMBA_070
AACCTTTGGTTTTGAACATGTGGTGCCGCCGGCATAAATGCTCCAGGTTGTCATGATCGGTGGCGCCGCCCTGCGCCCAGGGTGTGGTGTGGTCGATTTCGGAGATCACAGCGTTGGTTCGGCAGCCCGGGAACCGGCAGGTTCCGTCGCGGACCCGCAGCACCTGCTTCAGCCGGTCCGGTACTTTTCGTTTCCGGCCAATCCGCAGGAACTCCTCGGTTTTCGGGTCCCGTTCCACCGGTGTCCATTTCGCCGCGTCCCGGGCCATTCTTCGTGCTGTGACCGGGCTGATCGGTCCGTAGCCGTGCAGTTCGGCGGCGGGATCATGATGCA
>NZ_JAWRYK010000102.1:0-333 GCF_046534635.1 Leifsonia sp. SIMBA_070
GGGGGTCGCAAACCCGTTGTAGGGGCGGCCCCCGCGAAGCTTGATCGCCACGGCCCCGCCCGCATCATCGCCCTCTGCAACCAGAAGGGCGGCGTCGGCAAGACGACCACGAGTATCAACCTCGCGGCCTCGCTCGCCGAGTACGGACGCAAGGTGCTCGCGGTCGACTTCGACCCTCAGGGCGCGCTGTCGGCGGGCCTCGGCATCAACACGCACGACATGACGACGATCTACGACCTCATGCTCGACACGAAGCGCGATGCGCACGACGCGATCGTGCACACGCACGTCGAGGGCCTCGACGTCATGCCGGCGAACATCGACCTGTCGGCC
>NZ_JAWRYK010000103.1:0-332 GCF_046534635.1 Leifsonia sp. SIMBA_070
GCGGCGCATTAAGCGCGGCGGGTGTGGTGGTTACGCGCAGCGTGACCGCTACACTTGCCAGCGCCCTAGCGCCCGCTCCTTTCGCTTTCTTCCCTTCCTTTCTCGCCACGTTCGCCGGCTTTCCCCGTCAAGCTCTAAATCGGGGGCTCCCTTTAGGGTTCCGATTTAGTGCTTTACGGCACCTCGACCCCAAAAAACTTGATTAGGGTGATGGTTCACGTAGTGGGCCATCGCCCTGATAGACGGTTTTTCGCCCTTTGACGTTGGAGTCCACGTTCTTTAATAGTGGACTCTTGTTCCAAACTGGAACAACACTCAACCCTATCTCGGTC
>NZ_JAWRYK010000104.1:0-332 GCF_046534635.1 Leifsonia sp. SIMBA_070
CTGGCGGTTTTCCTGCGCACCCGGTCCTTTCCGCTGGCGGCACAGCGAACCGCCCTGTATCTGGCTGTCGCCGTGGGCCTCAGCGCCGCAGCGCTGGCAGCGCTGCGGTTCCTCCCCGGTCAGCCTTGGGTGGTGGGTCTTGTTGTCCTGGGAACCGCGGTTTCCGCTGCCGCGGCGCTGACCCTCGTGTTTCCGGACCACACGCTTGCCCGCTTCCGGCTGGTGGCCAAACGAATGGAATCAGTGGCCATTCTGGCGTCGATTCCACTGGCTGCCGGACTATTTGGCGTCTTCGCCCAGCTGCTGGGGAGCTTTTAGATGAACGGGGTCTT
>NZ_JAWRYK010000105.1:0-332 GCF_046534635.1 Leifsonia sp. SIMBA_070
TACCATTCCTCAAAATGAACGATAAATACTCCAAATCTTCTCTTTCAACGAAGTGTACTTTAACATTACCAAAAATATCATCCTCTTCCAGAAAATATAGTCAAGCTGTAATCAAATTGAACAAAAAACTAATAATTAAAGTTGAATCATGAATTATTCATGCACCTCTCACAGATTTGTACTTGCGTGTCTTTGCATACGAAGCATTTTGCAAAAATATGTTGACATGAACCTTGTCTCCGCTTTAAATTATAGCTAATACAAAAAAAGTTTCCTTAAAGAAACTTTTTGAGAGGTGGTCAAGTGATGTCTGAAGAAAACAAGGTATCCCG
>NZ_JAWRYK010000106.1:0-332 GCF_046534635.1 Leifsonia sp. SIMBA_070
AGGTTTCAAACAAAAGGAGAAAGCAAGTAGCGTTCGTGCTGTATTCTGCATAGCAGTGACTTATATGTTGGAAAATTAAAATAGATATAGATTATAAGGGAAGATATAGTAATTGCAACGGAGAGTGTAAAGTACATTTTTAATAGATATCTACAGCAAGAAAAGCAGGCTTTTGTAAATAGCTTGTTTGTTTTTTTCTATCCTTACAGAACTGTCATCTTTGTGTAAGGTTATTAGATGGTTTATTTAATGTTAAAATGTAATAATTAACTTATAAGAATTGATAATGATTTTTTAGAAATTATAGACGAGTATTGTTCACGATTATAACA
>NZ_JAWRYK010000021.1:0-546 GCF_046534635.1 Leifsonia sp. SIMBA_070
ATACCCGGTTTGATTTTAACACCTTTCGCCGCCAGACGTTTCGCAACCGCAACGTGCGGGCCGATCGCTTTGTATTCGTGCAGCGGACGGGTGATCTGTTCGTAGATCGCCAGTTTTTCCGGCGGGATTTCGTATTTAGACAGTGTCTGGGTAACTTCTTTAACGATACGAACCGCTTCTTCAACGTTACCGTGTTTCAGGATCGCTTCCAGAACACGCGCCTGGGTTTCTTTCGCGATTTCAGACCAGTCACGACGAACGATTTCCAGACCACGGGTGATGATTTTACCTTCTTCGTCGATCAGCGCGTATTTTTTTTTGGTAACGAAGAAACCACGTTTGTAGAAACCTTCGTATTCCAGTTCCAGCAGACCCGGCAGTTTCGCGTTGATGTAGTCAACGAATTCCAGCGCTTTTTTTTTGATTTCTTCAGATTTACCACCCGGGATGGTCGCGTACAGACCGTCGGTGTCGATGTACAGAACTTTGAAACCGAATTTTTCTTCCAGTTCTTTCCAAACGAATTCGATGTATTCACGACCCCAC
>NZ_JAWRYK010000107.1:0-328 GCF_046534635.1 Leifsonia sp. SIMBA_070
TTTATTTCCACATGAATCCCTCCGAAAGAATCGTATACATTTAATATCGGAGAATGAGAGGTCTTGATTTAGTCTTTCAAGATCAATAATAAATTTTTGAGGTGAACAAGAAATGGCTCCTAAGAAACCTGTCCAAATGCTAGTTCCCGATTATATGGAACGCTTTGCTTGTATCGGCTCAGCTTGCGAAGATACTTGTTGCTCCGGATGGACCGTAACAATTGATAAACCTACCTATAAACAATATCGAAATACTAAAGACAAGGAATTAACTAAGCTTTTTGACGAACATATAAAAAGAAACAAAACAAATCCTTCTGATTTTAAT
>NZ_JAWRYK010000108.1:0-328 GCF_046534635.1 Leifsonia sp. SIMBA_070
CCGTGGCCGATGCCGAGGCCGGCGACGGCGCCGAGGTTCTTGTGGAAGTAGTCGACCGTCTGCTCGCCACGAATGACGGCGACGAGGTTCTTCGCGAGACGCTTGGCCTGACGCACAGCGTGCTGGGCGTTCGGCACGCAGGTCCCGTCGGGCAGGCCACCGGTCTTGTCCGGAACGGCCGCGATGTCACCAGCGGCCCAGGCGCCCGCGACGACGTTGCCGTCCGCGTCGACCACGCGCAGGTCGGCCTGCGTCGTGATGCGGCCACGGGGCTCGCGGGGCAGGTCGGATCCGTTCACGACCTTCGGGTTCGCCATGACACCGGCGG
>NZ_JAWRYK010000109.1:0-328 GCF_046534635.1 Leifsonia sp. SIMBA_070
AGGAACACGGCAACGGAGACAGCAAGAAGCCGTTCCGCCTAACCCCTGGCGAATTCGTTCTTCGTAAGGAAGTCGTGAAGGCTGTTGGTAAGGAGAACATCTCTAGGCTGAGCTCGGGTGTTGCAACCTGGCAGGACATGCTTCTATCAGGAGCCCAGAGAAGCCTAGACGGACAGAGTTCTACGATCTCTACCGGAGGAGCACAGGGACTTCAGGCGCTCGTTGGAGGTCAGAGTCTCCAGGGATCGCTACCGAGGGTCGGAACACTTTCAGGAATGAGAGTATCTAACTTCGGAGGATCAACCACGAACCGCGCTGAGGACAACAG
>NZ_JAWRYK010000022.1:0-545 GCF_046534635.1 Leifsonia sp. SIMBA_070
GTCGCCCTGGTCAGCGTCCTGGCCTGGCGCATGCGCCGGTCCTTTGACGTGCTGGCGCTGGGCCGGGACATGGCCGTCAACCTTGGCGTGGACCACCGCAAAGCCGTGACCTCCACGCTGATCATCTGCTCCGTCCTGGTGGCGGTGTCCACGGCCCTGGTGGGACCCGTCACCTTCTTCGGCCTGCTGGTCGCTTCGCTGGCCTACCAGCTGTGCTCGCACTTCCGGCACACCGCGGTGCTGCCCATCGCCGTCCTGCTCGGAATCATTGCCCTGGTGGGCGGCCAGCTGGTCCTGGAACGGATCTTCGCGTTCGACACCGCACTGAGCATCGTCATCGAATTTGTCGGCGGCATCGTCTTCCTTATCCTGCTGCTGAGAGGCAACGTCAAATGATCTCCGTAACCGGCGTCTCCAAGTCCTATGGCCCGCAACTCGTCGTCGACGGCGTCAGCACCGACATCAAAGAGGGCGGCATCACCTCGATCATCGGCCCCAACGGTGCGGGCAAATCCACGACGATCCGGGTCCTCCTCGGTCTCGCC
>NZ_JAWRYK010000110.1:0-326 GCF_046534635.1 Leifsonia sp. SIMBA_070
CTGCGAGGATGGCGAACGGGTATTTGTGACGGTCGCCGCCGAGGCCGACGTTCCTCCGGTATGGGTTTCCAAGACCGGCAAGGAAGCCCTCCTGGTGGATGGCGAGAAGCCCGACACCAGCAATGACAAGCCGGTCCGTACGCACTGGGACATGCTGCTGGAGCGGCGCAGCATTGAAGAGCTCGAGCAGATCCTCCAGGACCGCCTCACGATCCTGCGTGAACGCCGCGGAGAGCGCGCTTCAGCATCCAAGTCGCGTCCACGGTTCGGCGGCCCCGCCATGCGGGCTGCCGCCGAAGTTGATGCAATGACAGAGGGAGGGCGGC
>NZ_JAWRYK010000111.1:0-326 GCF_046534635.1 Leifsonia sp. SIMBA_070
TCTCGAGCGCCTTCCACAGCTCCTCATCGGTGGCGTCCTCGCGCCCGAAACGCAGGTTCGATGCGATCGTGCCCGAGAAGAGGAAGGGGCGCTGGGGTACGAGGCCGATGCCCTTCCACAGCTCATCGAGGTCGGCGCGCGTGACGTCCACGCCCTGCACGCTTACGGATCCGCTGGTCGCGTCGAAGAGGCGGGGGATCAGCGAGACGAGGGTCGTCTTTCCGGATCCGGTGGAACCGATGATCGCGACCGTCTCGCCCGGATCGGCCCGGAAGGTGACGTGCGACAGGATCGGCTGCTCGGCGCCGGGGTAGGTGAACGAGACG
>NZ_JAWRYK010000112.1:0-323 GCF_046534635.1 Leifsonia sp. SIMBA_070
TGCGGCTGCGGTCGAATGCCGCGCCGAAGTCGAAGTTCACGCTGCCGGAGATCCCGAAGAAGTCGGCCTTGTGGTTGAAGGTGTGGGCGATCTCCGCGTTCTTGAGGAGCGACTTCGAGGGAATGCAGCCCACGTTGAGGCAGACACCGCCCCAGTACTTCTCCTCAATGATCGCGGTGTTGAGTCCGAGCTGTGCGGCGCGGACTGCGGCGACATAACCGCCGGGGCCGGCACCGAGAATGACGACGTCGTGATGAGCCATGGTTAAAGCCTAATACCTGTGCGATGTACGGATCTTGACGGCGGGGACGCCGCTCATTGGC
>NZ_JAWRYK010000113.1:0-322 GCF_046534635.1 Leifsonia sp. SIMBA_070
GGATGATGCCCGCCGAGATGGAGATCCGCGGCGAGGTCTTCATTCCCTCCAAGGAGTTCGCGCGCCTGAACGCAACCATGGTGGAAGCAGGCAAGGCGCCCTTCGCCAATCCGCGCAACGCCGCGGCGGGGTCCCTGCGGCAGAAGGACCCCGAAGTCACCGCGCAGCGTCCGCTGAGCATGTACGTGCACGGGATTGGCGCCCGGGAGGGCTTGAGCGCTGCCAGCCAGTCGGAAACCTATGACCTGCTCAAGCAGTGGGGCCTGCCCACGTCGCCGTACTACAAAGTCCTGGACTCCTATGAAGAAGTCCTGGAGTTCAT
>NZ_JAWRYK010000114.1:0-321 GCF_046534635.1 Leifsonia sp. SIMBA_070
GGTGATGACGCCGTCCTTGCCGACGGTGTCAAAGGCCTTGGCCAGCAGTTCGCCAATCTCCATGCTCTGGGCGGAGATGGCAGCGACGTGCGCAACCTGGTTGCCTTCAACTTCCTTGGCGTTTTCCAGCAGCCGTGCGGCCACTGCCTCGACGGCGACTTCCATGCCCCGCTTGAGCTGGCCCGGAGCTGCGCCGGCAGCAACGTTGCGCAGGCCTTCCTTGACCAGTGCCTGCGCCAGGACGGTTGCCGTGGTGGTGCCGTCGCCGGCAACATCGTTGGTCTTGGTTGCCACTTCCTTGGCCAGCTGTGCGCCAAGGTT
>NZ_JAWRYK010000115.1:0-321 GCF_046534635.1 Leifsonia sp. SIMBA_070
GATGAAGATCAGGTCATCGGGTTCGGGGATGTCGAACAGTTCCCCGTACATTTCCTGCTGGGGAATGACAATGGGGCTTTCAATCCCGGCCGCGATGGGATGGGACGGCTTGACCGTCCAGACCAGCTCGCGTTCGGCGTCGTTCCGCCACTGCAGCGAGCAGCTGGTCCCCAGCAGCTTGGTGAAGATTTTCGAGAAATGCCCGGAGTGCAGCACCACCAGCCCCATGCCCGCCAGCACATGCCGGTGCACGCGTTCCACGACGGCGTCGCTCACGTCGGCGTGGGCGCGGTGTCCCCACCACAGCAGGACGTTGGTCTG
>NZ_JAWRYK010000116.1:0-321 GCF_046534635.1 Leifsonia sp. SIMBA_070
GCACAAATTGGGGTTTCGGGAAACCGCTTTCTCACGTATGCTCTCAGGAGTTCGGAGCAGATGCCCTACGAGAAACGGAGAAACGGAATGCAACCCGTGCCCTTCCGCAATGATGCGGTTCCCCGCGAGGCCCGGCAGCGTACCGGCAGTGAAGGACAGCCATGTCGGTACTGAGTGAGCTCTCCAGCCTGAAACGGTCCAAGAGCACCGTCAAACGCAAGATGACCCGCGCCGACAAGCAGGAAGAGCGCGCAGGTTTCCTGTTCCTTAGCCCGTGGATCGTGGGCCTGGTGGCCATCACCATTGGCCCCATGGCAGCAT
>NZ_JAWRYK010000023.1:0-535 GCF_046534635.1 Leifsonia sp. SIMBA_070
CCTGTCGGGTTTCGCCACCACTGATTTGAGCGTCAGATTTCGTGATGCTTGTCAGGGGGGCGGAGCCTATGGAAAAACGGCTTTGCCGCGGCCCTCTCACTTCCCTGTTAAGTATCTTCCTGGCATCTTCCAGGAAATCTCCGCCCCGTTCGTAAGCCATTTCCGCTCGCCGCTGTCGAACGACCGAGCGTAGCGAGTCAGTGAGCGAGGAAGCGGAATATATCCTGTATCACATATTCTGCTGACGCACCGGTGCAGCCTTTTTTCTCCTGCCACATGAAGCACTTCACTGACACCCTCATCAGTGCCAACATAGTAAGCCAGTATACACTCCGCTAGCGCTGATGTCCGGCGGTGCTTTTGCCGTTACGCACCACCCCGTCAGTAGCTGAACAGGAGGGACAGCTGATAGAAACAGAAGCCACTGCAGCACCTCAAAAACACCATCATACACTAAATCAGTAAGTTGGCAGCATCACCAGCGAACTGAAGGATGCTGATACGGAATATATTGAATACTACAACAGCAGAAGAA
>NZ_JAWRYK010000117.1:0-320 GCF_046534635.1 Leifsonia sp. SIMBA_070
GTGTCGACCAGGAAGGTGGCGATCACCGACGCGATCGCGCTGACCAGGGCGAAGCCGGTGGTGTAGATGCCGCCCGGCGTCTTGTACGGGCGCGGCATGTCGGGCTCACGGACCCGGAGCACGATGTGGCTGACCATCATCAGCACATAGCTGAGAGCGGCCCCGAAGACGGCCATGTTCAACAGGATCGCGCCCTCTCCGGTGAAGGTGAGCGCGAACCCGATGACGCCCGGGATGATCAGCGCCCAGGTCGGCGCCTTCCGGCTGTTGGTGACCGACAGTGCCGTCGGCAGATAGCCGGCCCGGGACAGGGCGAACAG
>NZ_JAWRYK010000118.1:0-320 GCF_046534635.1 Leifsonia sp. SIMBA_070
CCAGGATCCGCCGACACAGACGACATTGGGCAGGGCGAGATAATCCGGCGCCCGCTCACGCGTGATCGACCCGGTCGGACAGAAGCGGATATCGGGCAGCGGCCCGTGCAGGGATTTCAGATAGTCCAGCCCACCAGCCTGTTCGGCCGGGAAGAATTTCAGCAGCTCGAACCCCGCCTCTGCGGCGGCCATGGCCTCACCGGCCGTGGCGACACCCGGCAAGGCGGGAACGCCGCACTCCAGAAGTGCCGGAACGAGGCGCGGGGTCAGGCCCGGCGAGACCAGAAAGTCCGCCCCGGCCTCGACGCTGCGCGCCGCCT
>NZ_JAWRYK010000119.1:0-318 GCF_046534635.1 Leifsonia sp. SIMBA_070
GTGGAGGTCGCCGACGGGATGATCGGGGGCGCCAAGTTCGACCTGACGTTCGCCATCGACGACACCACCGACGCCGACGGACGGCGCCGGCTGGGTGGCCGGATCACCTACGCGACTGACATCTTCGACCGCGAGACGGTGACCGCCATCGCCGAGCGCTTCGAGATCCTGGCGCGGGCGATCGCCGCCGACCCGAGCTCCGTTGTCGGGGACATCGACATCCTCACCGCAGCCGAACACCGCGAGGACGAACTCGCGTCGCAGACCCCGGAGCCCGCGGCCGAACCCGCCCCGGCGTACAGCGCCGCAGACCTCGCC
>NZ_JAWRYK010000120.1:0-318 GCF_046534635.1 Leifsonia sp. SIMBA_070
TTTCCCAGCTCTCGGCCATGCCGGGGATTTCCTCGTTCTGCTCAGGACCGTAGGCCACCAGGTTTTGGTACTGCAGGGCCAGGATGTTCGAGCTGGTCGCGAGGATGGCCTTGAACGGATTGAGTGTGTCGATGTCTCCGGTCAGCGCCAGCTTGAGCGTTTTGCCGCTGGATTGGTCAGAGGCGAAAGCGGCGGGAGCCGAGGCGGGGCCGGCGGTCAGGGCCAGGGATCCGGGCATGGCGGCGCAGAGGAGGCCGGCCGCAGCCGTGCGGCGGAGGCGGGAACGGGAGCTCCGGAGAAGCTGCCTGTCCGCGGGGT
>NZ_JAWRYK010000004.1:0-2427 GCF_046534635.1 Leifsonia sp. SIMBA_070
GAAAGCGAGTCTGAATAGGGCGTTTAGTATGTGGTTGTAGACCCGAAACCAGGTGATCTACCCATGTCCAGGGTGAAGTTCAGGTAACACTGAATGGAGGCCCGAACCCACGCACGTTGAAAAGTGCGGGGATGAGGTGTGGGTAGCGGAGAAATTCCAATCGAACCTGGAGATAGCTGGTTCTCTCCGAAATAGCTTTAGGGCTAGCCTCAAGATGAGAGTATTGGAGGTAGAGCACTGATTGGACTAGGGGCCCCCAACGGGTTACCGAATTCAGTCAAACTCCGAATGCCAAATACTTATTCTTGGGAGTCAGACTGCGAGTGATAAGATCCGTAGTCGAAAGGGAAACAGCCCAGACCACCAGCTAAGGTCCCAAAGTATACGTTAAGTGGAAAAGGATGTGGAGTTGCTTAGACAACCAGGATGTTGGCTCAGAAGCAGCCACCATTTAAAGAGTGCGTAATAGCTCACTAGTCGAGTGACTCTGCGCCGAAAATGTACCGGGGCTAAATACACCACCGAAGCTGCGAATTGATACCAATGGTATCAGTGGTAGGGGAGCGTTCTAAGTGCAGTGAAGTCAGACCGGAAGGACTGGTGGAGCGCTTAGAAGTGAGAATGCCGGTATGAGTAGCGAAAGACGGGTGAGAATCCCGTCCACCGAATGCCTAAGGTTTCCTGAGGAAGGCTCGTCCGCTCAGGGTTAGTCAGGACCTAAGCCGAGGCCGACAGGCGTAGGCGATGGACAACAG
Source organism: Leifsonia sp. SIMBA_070 (assembly GCF_046534635.1). NCBI lineage: Bacteria > Bacillati > Actinomycetota > Actinomycetes > Micrococcales > Microbacteriaceae > Leifsonia > Leifsonia sp. SIMBA_070. The sequence continues at coordinate 756 of NZ_JAWRYK010000004.1, forward strand.
GTTGATATTCCTGTACCACCTATACATCGTTTGAACGATGGGGGGACGCAGAAGGATAGGGTAAGCGCGCTGTTGGATATGCGCGTCCAAGCAGTTAGGCCGGAAACGAGGCAAATCCCGTTTCCATTAAGGCGGAGCTGTGATGGCGAGGGAAATATAGTACCGAAGTTCCTGATTCCACGCTGCCAAGAAAAGCCTCTAGTGAGATGTAAGGTGCCCGTACCGCAAACCGACACAGGTAGGCGAGGAGAGAATCCTAAGGTGCGCGGGATAACTCTTGCTAAGGAACTCGGCAAAATGGCCCCGTAACTTCGGGAGAAGGGGCGCCTCGGTAGGGTTAATAGCCCGAGGGGGCCGCAGTGAAAAGGCCCAAGCGACTGTTTAGCAAAAACACAGGTCTCTGCGAAGCCGCAAGGCGAAGTATAGGGGCTGACACCTGCCCGGTGCTGGAAGGTTAAGGGGAGAGGTTAGCGCAAGCGAAGCTTTGAACCGAAGCCCCAGTAAACGGCGGCCGTAACTATAACGGTCCTAAGGTAGCGAAATTCCTTGTCGGGTAAGTTCCGACCCGCACGAAAGGTGTAACGATTTGGGCACTGTCTCAACCAGAGACTCGGTGAAATTATAGTACCTGTGAAGATGCAGGTTACCCGCGACAGGACGGAAAGACCCCGTGGAGCTTTACTGCAGCCTGATATTGAATTTTGGTACAGCTTGTACAGGATAGGTAGGAGCCTGAGAAGCCGGAGCGCTAGCTTCGGTGGAGGCGTTGGTGGGATACTACCCTGGCTGTATTGAAATTCTAACCCGCGCCCCTTATCGGGGTGGGAGACAGTGTCAGGTGGGCAGTTTGACTGGGGCGGTCGCCTCCTAAAGAGTAACGGAGGCGCCCAAAGGTTCCCTCAGAATGGTTGGAAATCATTCGTAGAGTGCAAAGGCATAAGGGAGCTTGACTGCGAGACCTACAAGTCGAGCAGGGACGAAAGTCGGGCTTAGTGATCCGGTGGTTCCGCATGGAAGGGCCATCGCTCAACGGATAAAAGCTACCCCGGGGATAACAGGCTTATCTCCCCCAAGAGTCCACATCGACGGGGAGGTTTGGCACCTCGATGTCGGCTCATCGCATCCTGGGGCTGTAGTCGGTCCCAAGGGTTGGGCTGTTCGCCCATTAAAGCGGTACGCGAGCTGGGTTCAGAACGTCGTGAGACAGTTCGGTCCCTATCCGTCGCGGGCGCAGGAAATTTGAGAGGAGCTGTCCTTAGTACGAGAGGACCGGGATGGACGCACCGCTGGTGCACCAGTTGTCACGCCAGTGGCACAGCTGGGTAGCTATGTGCGGAAGGGATAAGCGCTGAAAGCATCTAAGCGTGAAGCCCCCTCCAAGATGAGACTTCCCACAGCGCAAGCTGGTAAGACCCCTCATAGACGATGAGGTTGATAGGTTCGGTGTGGAAGCGTGGCAACACGTGGAGCTGACGAATACTAATCGGTCGAGGACTTATCCACACTCTTAGCAATCATGCAGATCCAGTTTTGAAGGAACGAAAGTAAACCTTCCAGCCAGTAGAGGCTAGAAGGTTTTTTTGTTGTTTATGTCCATTTCATTATTGAGTAGGTAAGATCAAACGGTTATTTTGCTGGATCTGTTTCATAATAACCGTGGGAAATGTAGAAG
>NZ_JAWRYK010000121.1:0-317 GCF_046534635.1 Leifsonia sp. SIMBA_070
GGTGGGCTCGGTCGTGCGCTGGAGCGTGTAACCGGACGTCGTCAGGTGGCGCTCGAGGCCGCGGAGGAACCACGGGTAGTTGAAGTCGCCCACCATCACGGCGGGCGTGTCCGGCGAGAGGGAGCGCATCCCGTCGTGCGCCGCGGCGATCGGTTTGCGGCGCAGCGAGTTGAGCGCGGTCAGGGGCGCCGCGTGGAAGGAGCCGACGAGGATGTCGTCCCCGTTGTCCATGTCGCGCAAATGGACGGCGAGCCGTCGCTCGTTCGCCGGGGCGAGCACGCGGTCGTGCAGCGACTTCTGCACTGCGAAGACCTGGC
>NZ_JAWRYK010000024.1:0-529 GCF_046534635.1 Leifsonia sp. SIMBA_070
CTTTTTTACTAACCTTCGAAAGTCTGTGTGTGTATAGTGGGTTCCTTGATTGGAGTGGATAAAGGCACCTTTAGCCAACTTAATCTCCCTAAAAGGGAGTTTGTTAGCAAAAAAATTATCAATGCCTGAGGGAGTCCAAAACTTTAACAAATTAAGGGACAGACTGGAAGAAAAGAAAAAAAGCTTAAAGAACTAACTGATACTTTACTTCAATAAGGAAGGTTGCTAGGGCAGCCTTTCTCTTATGGCACTAAAGGGACAGTTTAGTTCAACAAGGAGTTATAATATATTAAATTCAGAAGCTTGTAAAAGTGCATAAAAAGTAACGAGTATATGTTTGTAAAAAAGACGCGAAGCTTTGAACAAAGTTGCGATGTTTATAAAAATGATGCGATGCTTTATCTCTTTGATTGAAGAATTTTAAATAGTTTGGATATAGGATTAGGTGAAAATGATTCACATATTGCATTCCGTATAAAAGAATGTTATTTTAAAAATAGAATTATGAAAGGACTGATGGTTGAATAAT
>NZ_JAWRYK010000122.1:0-311 GCF_046534635.1 Leifsonia sp. SIMBA_070
GTGGGGTCCGTCGCACCACACCAACGGCACATCGAACCTGATGGGCGCCCTGCGCCGTGCCATGGCCACCACGGGGTATTCGGATGTCAAGGCGTTCCAGCGCATCGAGGTGCTGGTCTCGCCCTACCTATCCAATATGTAATTACCTAGAGTTACATGGAGTTGCTGCAGGGAATGCGGCACCGGCTGGTTCAGAGAGGAAATCTCGACGATGAGTAAAGATGCACTCAGTCCCCAATACCGCGAGGACGCCCTGGCCGCGCTGCGTTCCACTGCGGAACCGGGCGAAGAACTGGATGTCCTGATCGTCG
>NZ_JAWRYK010000123.1:0-311 GCF_046534635.1 Leifsonia sp. SIMBA_070
CGGCACTTCACGGTCGACGAGTACCAGGACGTCTCCGCGCTGCAGAACCGACTGCTCGAGCTGTGGTTGGGCGATCGACGCGACATCTGCGTCGTGGGCGACGCGAGTCAGACGATCTACTCGTTCACGGGTGCCGAAGCGCGGCACCTGCTCGAGTTCGGCACGCGCTACCCGGACGCGACCGTGGTCCGCCTCGAGCACAACTACCGTTCCGCGCCGCCGATCCTCGACGCGGCGAACGCGCTCATGCGCGATCGAGCGGGCGCCCTGCGTCTGAGGCCCACCCGCGAATCCGACACGCCGCGGCCTGT
>NZ_JAWRYK010000124.1:0-310 GCF_046534635.1 Leifsonia sp. SIMBA_070
CGCCGCAGATATTCTTCTATGGCGCGTTTGCGCTGGTCGGCGAGACGATGAACGCCCGCCGTGTGTTCGGGCCGTACATGTGGGCTCCAGCGACCAACAACATCGTTTCGATCGCGGGTTTTCTGATCATCGGCGCGATTTTCCGCGGCGATCTCACCGAGTCGTCAGCCTGGTCACCGGGCATGGCGGCGACACTCGGCATCACGGCGACGCTCAGCGTCGCCCTGCAAGCCGTGACGTTGGCGTTCTTCTGGCGCAAGACCGGGCTGCGGATCCGCCCGGATTTCCGGTGGCGCGGCGCCGGGCTCGG
>NZ_JAWRYK010000125.1:0-310 GCF_046534635.1 Leifsonia sp. SIMBA_070
CAGCGAGGCTGCAGCCATCCGAACCCTGCTGGAAAAGCAGTGGTTGGCGGGCGGCAACACAGTGGAGGACAATGGCGCCGGGGGCTCATCCGCGCCGGAGTCCGGCGACGACAGCACAGAGCACAGCACAAACCGGCCAACTAAGCCCGGAGCATCAGCGGTGGACAGCGAAGCCGCTCAGGAGAAGGAAACAGGTAAGGACTCGTAATGCCAGACATGCCCTCCATCGACTACACACTCGCTGAGTACAGCGAGCTGTTCATGCTGCTGGCAGCGTTCGCCTACACGGTGGCGTTCCTGGCCTTCACCT
>NZ_JAWRYK010000126.1:0-310 GCF_046534635.1 Leifsonia sp. SIMBA_070
GGATCCACGAACCCCGCCTGGCTCAGCGAGGTCGAGCTCGCCGAAGCTCGCCGCCGCCTGCCGATGCTCTACGTCGAGGCCGTGCCCGTGCGCACCGACGGATCCGGCCAGGTCACCGAGGTCGGGATCATGCTCCGCTCGACGAGCGTCGGCGAGCTGACCCGCACCGTCGTATCCGGCCGCGTGCGCTTCGGCGAGACGGTACGAGACGCCCTCTACCGGCACCTCGAGAACGACCTCGGCCCGATGGCGTTCCCCCAGGTGCCGCCGCAGCCCGTGCCCTTCACCGTCGCCGAGTACTTCCCCCTTC
>NZ_JAWRYK010000127.1:0-309 GCF_046534635.1 Leifsonia sp. SIMBA_070
GGGGCAGTCGGACCGAGTACCTGAATCGCACGTTCCAAGCACGCAATCGTTGTTTCGGCATTAAGCTCGTGCTTCCCACTAGGGAACGGGCCTATTGTCGCGACGCGCCCAAGCACAAACTCTTCGCGCGATGCAGGGTTTGCTACAGGCTGCACGCTCGTAGTTGATGAGGGACTAGCGGCTTGTTCGGGGATCACTGCGATATACGCGGCGACTAGAGCAACGAATAAGAGCCCCCACAGGAGATTTGACATTGCGCGGTGCGCGACCGCCATGCGATCCACTTTCCGATTATTCTCGTCCCTATGT
>NZ_JAWRYK010000128.1:0-309 GCF_046534635.1 Leifsonia sp. SIMBA_070
CAGCACGGAGGGCAACGGCCGGATTGTGACGATGACCGGGACCCCTTCCCGGAACACCCGGTACATGGCCGCCCTGATTCCGGGATCCGGATCAAACCTCGGAGAACTGCATTCCTACTCGAACCGGTTCGCCGCGATTTACGGTGACACCTCCGGCGACAAGGTCGGATTCTACTGGCAGGGTACCGGCATTCCGCAGGACGTGGTGTGGGACAACAGGAACTCGGACTTCAACGAGACCGGCGCACCGCGGCTTGCAGCTTTCGACTTTGCCGTGGACCTGGAAATACCCGCGGACGCCCGCACCAC
>NZ_JAWRYK010000129.1:0-308 GCF_046534635.1 Leifsonia sp. SIMBA_070
GTCCCCCGACCTGTGGCTCTGGTACTCGTATCTGCGCACGGGCCGCGCCGACGTTTTCCGTTTCGCCGAGGCGATGACCCGCCACACTGGCGAGGTCGATGTGTACCACCTGGGCCGGTTCAAGGGCCTCGGGTCCCGACACAACGTGCAGCACTGGGGGTGCTCGGCCAAGCAGCTGCGCATCTCGACGCCCGCGTATCGCCGCTTCTACCACTACCTCACCGCCGACGAGCGCGTCGGCGACCTCCTCGATGAGCTACGCGATAGCGACGAGACGTTCCTCGGGCTGGATCCCACGCGCAAGGTGC
>NZ_JAWRYK010000130.1:0-308 GCF_046534635.1 Leifsonia sp. SIMBA_070
GACATGGGCGGGGCTCGGCCTGACGGTCGGCGCGATCACCTGGGCGCTCGGATCCGAGATCTCGGGGCGTTGGGGCAATCGGATCGGCAATGCGCGCCTCGCGGTCGCGGGCGCGGGAACGTTGGCGATCGCGGTCGCGGTGCTCGCGGTGTCCGCATGGCTCGACCTGCCGGCGTGGGTCCCGATCGTGTTCTGGGGGCTGGTGGACCTGGGTATGCGCATGCTGTATCCGCGCACGACCGCCCTCACGCTGGCCTACTCGACGAGGCGCAACCAGGGTTTCAACTCGTCGGCCGTCCAGATCTCCG
>NZ_JAWRYK010000131.1:0-306 GCF_046534635.1 Leifsonia sp. SIMBA_070
TCCGTTGATTGTCGGTTCAATGATAGTTATGATGGGTTGGAACAAGACCACCTACGTAGCTGCTGGTTTTGGTCTAATCATCGCACTAATCATCTCATTTTTCTTGCCGAGACCTCTGCATACCGATGCATCATCGCAACCAATAAAAACGGCAAAAGAAAAAGGACAAGTAAGCAGTGTAGGTACGGAAATGAGAATGGGTGATGTCCTACGCAATACATACATTTGGAAATTAACAGGGATCATGTTTGGACTTAATATCGTAAATATTGGAGTTTTCACCTGGATACCTACCTACTTATCAAC
>NZ_JAWRYK010000132.1:0-306 GCF_046534635.1 Leifsonia sp. SIMBA_070
GCCGTTTGTTCTCCGGTGACGGAGTCGGCGTCCACGGTGACCTCGGACCCGTCGGGTTTGGCGGTCATGCGCGCCGAACGCGAAATCGGTGACACCCGAGCGGCCTTCGGCGGTGTGTAATCGAAGGCGAGTTCGGGATCTTCGGAATCGGTGTCGTCGACGGCAGGTGGAAGCGGGGTCACGCTGCGCAACGGCCGGCTCAGGTCCGGATCGATCAACTCGTCGGCGACCTCATCGATCGCCTCGACGGTGCCCGAGTTCGAACCGGGCAGATAACGCCAATGCGCCCGATTGACCGAACGGCCG
>NZ_JAWRYK010000133.1:0-306 GCF_046534635.1 Leifsonia sp. SIMBA_070
ATGCAAAATTATAAAAAGATTCCGCTCTTAAAAAAAAACCATTTGTTACTTTTGGAAACCATGATAAACGAATACATGAGCTTAAAACAGATACATCAATATTATCAACATTAACATTATTACGATTACCACCATTCAAGTTAAACCCACAATTATCTGCAATAGACTCTAATAATGTCGATTTTCCAGAACCAGTTTCTCCTACAAAAAACGTTACATTATTTTTAAAGTTGAGTTCATCTAAATTTTTTATTACAGGAACACAAAAGGGATAATTCTTATAAGAACTAATTTTCTCTTTAAGTA
>NZ_JAWRYK010000134.1:0-304 GCF_046534635.1 Leifsonia sp. SIMBA_070
TCGCGCTGCTGCTGCGGGATGTCACCGTTGATGGCTGCGGCCTGGTAACCGCGGGCCTTGAGCTTGTCAGCCAGGTCCTCGGTTGCCATCTTGGTGCGGACGAAGGCGCCGCCCTTACCCGGCTTCACGTGCTGGAACTCGATGACGTTCCAGAGCTGTCCGTCGATCGAGAGAACGACGCCGTTGCGGATGTCTGCGGTCGATGCCATGTGTCAGGTATTCCGTTTCGTTGTGTGTGCGAGCGCGGGCGTGAAAGCCCGACGGGAAATTCTATCGCGTACCAGTCTGGATGATTGCGCCGGAC
>NZ_JAWRYK010000135.1:0-303 GCF_046534635.1 Leifsonia sp. SIMBA_070
GTGCCGCCGCGTCGCGCAGCGCTCGCGCCTCGCGCGTCTCTCCGACGAAGGCCTCGTCGATCTCGTACCAGAGCGGGTACAGCTGCGACGTGTGGCGGTGCGCCCGGTTCTCGGGCCAGGTCTCGTCGAGCCATTCCGCGAGCGTGCCGTCGTCGGCGATGCGATAGGGCGACATCGCGTCGGCGATGCGCTGCCAGCGCTCGTCGAGCGAATGGTCTCCGCGGGCCTCGGCGAGCAGGCGGGCGCTTCGCGCGGCGTCGCGCCATATCGCCGCGTCCATCGTGGGATCGACGACGAGCGGTG
>NZ_JAWRYK010000136.1:0-301 GCF_046534635.1 Leifsonia sp. SIMBA_070
GCTGTCTTTTTCTATCAGTCCTTTGAGCCGTTCGACTTCCGCTACCAGTTGTTCGAGTATCGCTTGCTGTTGCAGCACCAGCTCCACTAGCTCTGACTTGCGTAGCTGTAAGAGAGCTTCTCTGTCTTTAGGGATGGCTGGTGGCTTGATTTCCATAGCTCTACGCTACCTGTCTTTTCTCTTTTGTCAACCCCTCCTACCTGAATTCTTACCTCAAAAACATTTATTAAAAGATATTTTAGTGATAGCAATTTTAGCCGTTATTGCCGGCGCCAAAGGCTGGGAAGACATGGAAAATTAC
>NZ_JAWRYK010000137.1:0-300 GCF_046534635.1 Leifsonia sp. SIMBA_070
GAGCTAGAAACCAAAAACCGCGGCCCAGTTCCCCTTTCGGAGAACCGGGCCGCGGCTTTGTCCCAGGCTACTGAGTCAGTGTGTTGCTCAGTACTTCTCGCCCTTGGCTGCCTTCTCGACAAGCGAGGCAGGCGGCTCGAAGTGGCTGCCGTACTTGCTCGCCAGATCGCGGGCGCGATCGACGAAGCCCTGCAGGCCACCTTCGTACTGGTTGATGTACTGGATCACGCCACCGGTCGACGCGGGGAAGCCGATACAGAAGATCGAGCCGATGTTGGCGTCGGGGACCGACGTCAGGAC
>NZ_JAWRYK010000138.1:0-299 GCF_046534635.1 Leifsonia sp. SIMBA_070
GTGCGTTCTCGCTCGACGGCGGGAACGGCTTCCCAGTGAGGCACATGGGGAAACCGTCTTTGCCACGCTGTCCGCGCTTGATATAGCCCTCGGCAATGAGCTTGCGCAGCGGGTTCTTGATCGCCTCGAATGTCTTATCGAGGCTTGCTGCGACCTGGTTCGCCGTCATGTTCGGCGTCTGCGCGAGGGATTCGCAGATCAGGCGCGCCGTGTGTCCCATCATCCGTTCAGCCATTTGCTTCACCCCTTACTTGATCTCGACGATCTTCAGGCCGCGCACGGCCATCAGATGCCTCTTG
>NZ_JAWRYK010000139.1:0-299 GCF_046534635.1 Leifsonia sp. SIMBA_070
CCGCTCCACGCTTGATTTTCGGGGTACCCGTGAACCGGACAATAAGTGCTGTTTTTCGCGCCATTCCGCTTCTGATGGGCGCTGTCTGCCTCTCCTACGGCCTCTACATCCTGGCCGGCCCGGATGATGCCGGTCACTTTGTCGCCGGACACGTCAACATGGGGCTGACCGCCATTTGTTATGCGCTGTTCACTACGGCGGCCACCATTATCAGGCAGCTCATCGACCGTTATGGGCGCGTGTGGAGCATCTTCCTTCCACTCTCCGGCTACGCGGCTGCCGCCGCCGCCGTCATCTGG
>NZ_JAWRYK010000140.1:0-299 GCF_046534635.1 Leifsonia sp. SIMBA_070
GGAGCGGGTTTACCCGCGAATACGGTGGTGGCTGCGGCGGTGAGTGGCGGGGGGCAGATTGGCCAGCAGGCCCGGCCCTTTCGCGGGTAAACCCGCTCCTACGGCGGCCTTTGTTCAACCCCCGATGCGTGTGTAGGAGCGGGTTTACCCGCGAATACGGTGGCGGCGGCAACGGTGAATGACCAGGAATATTAGCCAGCAGGCCCGGCCCGTTCGCGAGTGACCCAGCACTTCCGATGGGCTGTGTCTCCCTCCCATGACGGTGCTCCTCCGATCTGGCGTAGGAGCGGGTTTACCCG
>NZ_JAWRYK010000141.1:0-298 GCF_046534635.1 Leifsonia sp. SIMBA_070
GCCGACGATCAGCGATGTCGCCCAGGTCGCCGGCGTCTCGTACCAGACCGTGTCCAGGGTGTTGAACAACGCTCCCGACGTCAATGCCGCCACTCGTGAGCGGATCCAGCAGATCATCAAGGACCTCGGGTATCGCCGTAGCAGGACGGCGACCGCCCTCTCGACGAACCGCTCGACGGCTATCGGTATCCTCGCCGACGGTTCACGTCGGTTCGGACCCGTCGGAACGCTCCTGGCGCTCGAGAGAGTCGCTCGGCAGAAGGGCTATTTCACGACGGTGGTGACCGTTGACAAGCCT
>NZ_JAWRYK010000025.1:0-503 GCF_046534635.1 Leifsonia sp. SIMBA_070
GAATCTGATTTCTGGTTAGTAATTTTCCGACCGTACGCAAGACTTCATTTAAGAAATCATCGTAATCACTTTTTATTTTGAGATATTCATTTGGGATGTCAATCATAAAAAAAATACAAGGATTAAAAGTATGAATTATTAAAATTAACCACGCATTTATAAAGTGTGATCAATGATCCCAGCATCTGGTGCATTTACTTTTACAGAGGCAATACCATTGTCTCTGGCAGAAGTACTTTCATACATTTCACTACTACCCACAATCTGTCCGTTGGATGCTTTTAAATTAAAATAAGGTTTTCCGTTGCTGGATTCCTTTTTATCAAACCTGCTATCATCCTGCGAATTCATTCTTACGGATTCAATACCATTCGAACAGCCTGCTTTAGTGCTGTAGCCTTCACTTGTCAAAATCGTCTGTCCGTTACCGGCCTTTAGATTGAATTGAAATTCTCCGTTTGCTCGTTTTGTAATAACAAATGTTCCCATAAAATCGGTTTAAT
>NZ_JAWRYK010000142.1:0-297 GCF_046534635.1 Leifsonia sp. SIMBA_070
GGCGACTCGCAGACCGGTCCGGAAACATGGGTCGCCCGCGGATTGGACGCCTTGGGCTACCGGACGGTGCTCCGCGGCGCCGGGGGGACCGGCTACATCAGGGGGACTCAGCGGGTGGGCAGCTACCACCAGGCGCTGACCTGGCAGCAGTGGCTGCTGCCATGGGGACATCCGCGGCTGGTGATCCTGCAGGGAGGCGGCAACGACGTCGACCGGGCAACTGACGCGGAACTGGCCCGGGCAGTGGAACAAATGATCAGGGAAATGCGCCGGACCTATCCGCAAACCCAACTGGTG
>NZ_JAWRYK010000143.1:0-297 GCF_046534635.1 Leifsonia sp. SIMBA_070
GACTCTGCAATTTTGTCGATAGAGCGCGGGAAATGTGATCTTTCTCTTTGTAATATTCACTCGATTATTACCAGTCTTTGTGCGCTATTTTCCATATTGCTTGCTCAGCCAGTTTCGGTAATCAGTGTTCGTGCCAGAAGCAAGAACGGAAGGGGGCTCTCCGTCTATTTCCCGCATTACGAACGAATTGATGGCGTCGGTGACCCTTTAGACGATCGGATGCGCTTCTTCCTGAAGCGACACCTTTTCGATGGGAACTGGCAGACCATAGCGCAGTCTTTCTTTAACTCGCAGTTG
>NZ_JAWRYK010000144.1:0-297 GCF_046534635.1 Leifsonia sp. SIMBA_070
CTGCCAAGAAATCATTTGGGGATATAGGAATGGAGCATATTAAACTACTAGACTATCGACTCACAAATCAAGAAATGCAAAATGAAATAAAAGACCATAATGTTCTTTATTTTACTGGCGGAAGACCAGAGAAGTTAATGGAAAGTTTGATTGCAAAAGAATTGATACAAGCTATTAAAGGTTTCCCGGGCTTAATGGTGGGTGTCAGTGCTGGGGCTTTAGTTTTTTGCAGAGATTGTATTATCACAAAAGATGAAGATTATCCCGAAACACAAGTAATAAAAGGTTTAGAGTTAG
>NZ_JAWRYK010000145.1:0-296 GCF_046534635.1 Leifsonia sp. SIMBA_070
CTGGTGTTGAGTGGGTTGGCGCCGGAAGCCATCACTGAGGATCTCCTGGCTCTCGAAATGGGCGTTTGATGCGATCCATTGGGCGGGATGCGGTGTTCATGGCACCTCTAAGCGAATCATCGCCAGGCTCATATCCTGTTGTCTGTCACCGACCGGAAATTTCAGCCCATTGTGAACGGATTCATCCACCAAGCGCTGCGCGCCTTGGCATTGAACGCAAAATGAAAAGCAGCGGCCTTCGGCCAATGAAGCGATTGCCCCGAGCCCCAAGGGGCCGATCTGCATCAGTTCCATCG
>NZ_JAWRYK010000146.1:0-296 GCF_046534635.1 Leifsonia sp. SIMBA_070
CCCTCGTTCGTCCTCATTTATGGGGACATTCCGCTCCCCGGGAATTGTCTCGCGTGCGCGTAAGGGCGAAGGAGGACTGATTGTGAATCGAGGTTGGGAGACCCGCTCTCGGCGACTGCGTCGTTGGAACCTGGCTATCCGAATCGCCGCTTGCGTGGCGATCGGAGGTGTCGCTGCTGCTCTGGTGCTACCTCAGCTCTTCTCGGCCGCCGCAGCGACCGCGGTCTCCACCATCGCGACGACGGGAAAGAACCCTGCCAACGGCTCCAACTCGGCGTCCGACGCGACGGGCGGCC
>NZ_JAWRYK010000147.1:0-295 GCF_046534635.1 Leifsonia sp. SIMBA_070
GTATTTGTTATGGGTGATGATTGGGAAGGGAAATTTGATTTTTTAAAAGAATATTGCGAAGTGGTTTATTTACCAAGAACTGAAGATATATCAACTACTCAAATAAAAAGTGAACTTTCATTACAATCATAAGAAATAAAAAAGCTTTTATTTATAAATGTATTTGTTGTAATATGTGAATAGCAATAACGCATAATTAGTTATAAATAAAAATTAAAGAAGGTATAAGTTATGAAAAAGAAAATTTTATTTTGGATTTTAGGTATAATAGGTTTTCTAGTTGTTGCAGGAGGAG
>NZ_JAWRYK010000148.1:0-295 GCF_046534635.1 Leifsonia sp. SIMBA_070
GGATGCGCCACCAGCGATACCGCATTGACCGGGGTGCCCATGGCGCCGGCCATCCCGGCAATCGGGTGGGTTGCTTGTGTTCCACGGGCCGCGAACCGCTCTGCCATGCAGACACACTTTCCGGGGTGTTGGGGACGTTGTACACAGACGCTTTCAGTGGCACGACTCCCTTTCAATGGCACGACTGCGGGCCCGCTGCGTCAAGGCTTGGGCGAAACTGTGCCGCCGCCGACGCTAAGACGGGCGGCCGGGAGCAGCTTCCGGCCTCCGGCGTTGTTCCGCAGGTGCGGCAGGC
>NZ_JAWRYK010000149.1:0-293 GCF_046534635.1 Leifsonia sp. SIMBA_070
GTCCTTTTCCTCTATCTGCTCCTGCGAAAGCGTGCCACCCGTGGCTAAAGCTGAAACCGGCCTCGAAGCCCCCGCCCGCCCGCTGCCCACTGCCCTGGTGTCCCACCGCCGGCATCCGGTGCGCTCGGTTCCGCCGAAGTTCTGGATCATCACGCTGGGAATTGCGGCTGCCGCCCTGGTGGCCGTCTTCATGACCATCGAGCTGCGCGGAAACATCGGCTACATCCTGCCCCGCCGCGCCATCAAGGTGGCTTCCATGATCCTGGTGGCGTACGCCGTCGGGGTCTCCACCG
>NZ_JAWRYK010000150.1:0-291 GCF_046534635.1 Leifsonia sp. SIMBA_070
CCACCACTGCGTGGCCCAGCGGTCGCCGCCCAGCTCGTAGAAGGGGTTGACGCCCTTCGCCTTGAGCTGCTGGTCGAGCGCGATGAACTCGTCACTGTTCGTCGGGGTGTCGGTGATGCCGTTCGCGGTGAAGACGTCCTTGTTGTAGTAGACGCCGATGACGGCGGGGGTGGTGACCAGCGCCGCGTAGCGGGTCTTGTTCAGAGGGCCGGTGACGTCGGCGAGGTTGCCCGTGTAGTTCTTCACCCACGGTGCGCCGTCGAGCGACTGCAGGTCCTGGGTCGCGTTCAG
>NZ_JAWRYK010000151.1:0-290 GCF_046534635.1 Leifsonia sp. SIMBA_070
GGGATGAACTGCGCCAGGTCGCCACGGATGCCATGACGAAGGCGTACGCGCCGTATTCGCGTTATCGCGTGGGAGCGGCGGCCCTCGTCGGTGACGGCCGCATCGTCGCCGGCTGCAACGTCGAGAACGCCTCCTACGGCGTGACCCTGTGCGCCGAGTGCGCCCTCGTCGGCGATCTGCACATGTCGGGCGGCGGCCAGCTCGTTGCCTTCGTGTGCGTGAACAACGACGGACAGACGATCATGCCGTGCGGACGCTGCCGGCAGCTGCTGTTCGAGCACGCGATGCCG
>NZ_JAWRYK010000152.1:0-290 GCF_046534635.1 Leifsonia sp. SIMBA_070
CTGGGGATGTGGCAGTGTTCTACCGGACCAACGCCCAGTCCCGTTCCCTCGAAGACGTCCTGGTGCGCGTGGGGCTGCCCTACAAGGTCGTAGGCGGTACCCGGTTCTACGAGCGCAAGGAAATCAAGGAAGTGCGCGCGGGCGACATCGCGGCGGCGGTCGGCCTGAAGGAAGCGACGACGGGCGACACGCTGTGCGATCCGACCAAGCCGATCATCCTCGAGAAGATGGAATTCCCGGAGCCGGTGATCTCGCAGGCCGTCGAGCCGAAGACGAAGGCCGACCAGGAG
>NZ_JAWRYK010000153.1:0-289 GCF_046534635.1 Leifsonia sp. SIMBA_070
CGTCCCATTCGCCAATCCGGATATAGTTCCTCCTTTCAGCAAAAAACCCCTCAAGACCCGTTTAGAGGCCCCAAGGGGTTATGCTAGTTATTGCTCAGCGGTGGCAGCAGCCAACTCAGCTTCCTTTCGGGCTTTGTTAGCAGCCGGATCTCAGTGGTGGTGGTGGTGGTGCTCGAGCAGATCATTCAGCAGATCATCCAGATCGGTATCATCTGCGCTTGAGCTAGAGCCGCTACTTGAAGACATAAAATCATCTTCGGTTTTGGTATTAAAATCATCAACATTAAAT
>NZ_JAWRYK010000026.1:0-497 GCF_046534635.1 Leifsonia sp. SIMBA_070
GACGAAGCAGCGGGTTCCGTTGCCGACCTGCGGATCTCCACCAAGGAACGCCGTGCACTGCGCCTCGCAGGCATCACGGCCCTGCTGTTCCTGGCCGCAGTGGCCGCTTCACTGGTGCCCGCCGGTTCCCCGTTCCGGGGAGAAGCGGGCGGAGTCCTGAACTCGCCGGTGATCGGCGGGATGGCTTTTGTCATCGGTCTCTTTTTTGCCCTGATCGGGGTTGTGTACGGGCGGTCGGCAGGAACCTTTACCCAGGGTTCCGATGTCACGGCAGCCATGATCGAAGGCATCAAATCGATGGCTCCCATCCTGGTCCTGTTCTTCGCCATTTCGCAGTTCCTTGCCTACTTCAAGTGGACCGGGATGGGCGAAGTCCTCGCCATCAGCGGAGCAAGGACCCTGGACAGCATTAATGCGCCGGGCTGGGCCATACTTCTCGGCATCGCCGTCCTGATTTCGGTGATGAACTTCATCATTACGTCCGGATCCGCCATGTG
>NZ_JAWRYK010000154.1:0-289 GCF_046534635.1 Leifsonia sp. SIMBA_070
TCAGCCCAACCCGTGGAACCCCCGCAACGGTCTGTTCACGAATGGCTGGGAAGCAGGCCGGTGGGGCAGAATGGAAAGGCACATCAGAGCACCCTGCCAAACGCTTGGAGCGATACCCATGGGCGAAACCGCCGCACTGAAGATCCCCGCTGAACTGCTTCCACTGGACGGACGGTTCGGAGCCGGGCCGTCGAAAGTGCGTCCGGAGCAGATGGAAGCGCTGGCCCTCGCCGGCACCAACCTGCTGGGCACCTCGCACCGCCAGGCCCCCGTCCGGAACCTCGTCGGC
>NZ_JAWRYK010000155.1:0-289 GCF_046534635.1 Leifsonia sp. SIMBA_070
ACCATCCCCGTTACGCCTACCGCGGCGCGGTGCAGCATGTTGCGCCCCGCTACTTCACGCCGGGCGAGGGCCGGCGCTTCAGCGACGCCATCGCGCTGCTGAGGGCGAACCACCACCATCTGCACCTCACCGACGACCAGGGCTGGCGACTGCAGATCGAGTCGTGGCCGGAGCTGCCCCGGATCGGCGGCTCGACCGGCAGTGACGGCAGCCGCGGCGGCTGCTACACGCAGGACGAGTTCCGCGAGATCGTCGCGTACGCCGCGGCGCGGCACATCACGGTCGTGCC
>NZ_JAWRYK010000156.1:0-288 GCF_046534635.1 Leifsonia sp. SIMBA_070
GGGGGTGGCTCATGGATGCACGCACCGAAATAGGGGACCAGTAGGAACTCGGTCATACCGGCCGGGTCGAAATCCAGGGGCAACAGATATCCGGCGATCGCTACCCGCTCGCCATCGTACTTCTGTTCGATAACCGTTCCACGTCTCTCGACTTCAGTCGCCCAGGCAACGTATTGTGCATAGAGCGCATCAAGATTGATGCCTTGTTTTGCGAGGTTTTCCCTTTTGGTATCGACGCTTTTCTTGGCTTCTTCGCGCTGAAGAGCAAGCTCTCCCTCTAAATCACCT
>NZ_JAWRYK010000157.1:0-288 GCF_046534635.1 Leifsonia sp. SIMBA_070
GCGCGGAGCGGGCCCGGGCGAGCTGGTGGGCCGTCGCGATCTCCCATCCGGCCCGGTTCGGCAATCCGGTCAGGGAGTCGGTGCACGCGATGGTGATCAGCGCCCGCGTCACCAAGCCGAACGATTCGGCGGCGCCGACTATGGCAAGGACAAATGCGACATAGGTCAGCGGCGACGCCGAAATCGACACCGAGAGTGCGAACACCGTGGACACGGTCAGGACGGCGATGAGTGTGCGGGCGAGAGCGATTCTCAGGAACGCGATCATGTACATGGACAAGAACATCG
>NZ_JAWRYK010000158.1:0-288 GCF_046534635.1 Leifsonia sp. SIMBA_070
CTTCGAGCCGAACAGCTTGTGCCATAGCTCGGCACTCTCCTTTGCATCCTCCGAAGCCAGTGCGCTGCGAGCAATTTCAGCCGCAACCTCTAGGCCTTCATAAAAATCACAGAAGTCGCGAGCGGATAATCGCGCCAATACGTCATGTTCTTCTACACCATGGTCAGAAAGCCACGGCTTACTTTTATGATTATAAATGTCTTTCCAGCGTACTAGAAAAGTATCCATCAACTGAACCAAGCCTGTTGCCATCGAATTGGTGCCATCATCCAGAGCATTGCCTATCAG
>NZ_JAWRYK010000159.1:0-288 GCF_046534635.1 Leifsonia sp. SIMBA_070
CGGGCTAAGGCGGGGCAAATCCGCCAATGCAGACGATACGTGCATTGCAACGGGTGCGCTTCCCTGATGTCGACTAGATTGCGCTTGTGAGGTCGGCGAATCTTCATGGTTTTCTACATTCGTACAGCTGTTTAGACTGAGTTTCGGAAATTTCATAATTGCCTCATCCATAGGAAAGTTTTACTGCGCGGATGACAATCTACACAATCACCCTGTCAGGATGATTGCTTGTCCTGAAATCCACACTCGAAATGCGAAGCACAGTTCGACCATCCCGCTAAATCTTTT
>NZ_JAWRYK010000160.1:0-287 GCF_046534635.1 Leifsonia sp. SIMBA_070
GGCCGCTCGTAGGCGGGCGTTCGCACGATGCGCCATGCATCGTCGCCGACCACGAAGTCGAGCGTGACGCGGCTCGGTTCGCCATCCTTCGCATAGTCGCTGCGGAAACGCCTCTCGCCCTCCGAGGCGCGCGGCGTGGTGCCGTAGAGAGCGAAGCAGATGGCGTCGAGGATGCTCGATTTGCCCGTGCCCGTGCGGCCCGAGATCAGAAAGATGCCGTCGGCGGCGTAACGGTTGAGGTCGACCGTCTGAGTGTCGCGGAAGGGCCCGAAGCCCTCGATCACGAG
>NZ_JAWRYK010000161.1:0-287 GCF_046534635.1 Leifsonia sp. SIMBA_070
CTCTGGGCCGGCACTCGTGCATATGTCGGCGCGGCAATCCCCGGCGCGATTCGTGAGGGTGGGTACGACTTCGACGTGATCGATGCGGAGGCGATGGACGTCGTGGACCCCGCCCGCTACGGCTTGGTTGTTGTGCCCGGTGTTCAGAAAGCACCTGCCGCCGTGCAGGCTTGGCTCGAGCGTGTGGAGGCTGCGGGCGGTACGGTGCTGAATGCCCCGACCAGCGGTGAAGGTTTCGCCGAGGCGCTCTCCGCCGTAGCGCCGTCACCGATCTCGTACGAGAACTC
>NZ_JAWRYK010000162.1:0-286 GCF_046534635.1 Leifsonia sp. SIMBA_070
TGGTCGAGCTGCTGCCCAACGCGATGTTCCGGGTGAAGCTGGACAACGACCATGAGGTCCTGGCGCACACCTCGGGCAAGATGCGCAAGAACCGTATCCGCGTGCTGGCCGGCGACCGGGTGACGGTCGAGATGACGCCGTACGACCTTTCCAAGGGCCGTATCACCTTCCGCTTCAAGTAACCGGGAGGCGGCCGCCCGTGTCGTCGGCCTCCACACCCGCGCTCCGGCGCCGCGCCCCCGACGGCCGGCCCCCGGCCACCGCGACGCTGGTCCTCGCCTCCGCG
>NZ_JAWRYK010000163.1:0-284 GCF_046534635.1 Leifsonia sp. SIMBA_070
CTGTGCCTTACTGCGTGACTTCAATCCACCGGTCCAGTGCCGCCTGGGCACGGCCGTCATCGATCGAGGCCTCAGCACGGGCGATCCCCGCGGCCAGCCGCTTGCTGAGACTGCCTGCGCCATCAGTATCGAGCGCCACCAAGGCGGCGGCGGCGTTGAGGACAACGGCGTCACGCACGGGTCCCCGGTCCCCGGCCAGGACACTGCGCACCACGGCGGCATTGGCGGCGGCGTCTCCGCCCCGCAAATCGTCCAGGGTGGCCCGGGGTATCCCGAGGTCCAGG
>NZ_JAWRYK010000006.1:0-1398 GCF_046534635.1 Leifsonia sp. SIMBA_070
TGTGATGTCTCAGGACATCGGAAGCGAAAGTGTCTCAGGACATCGGAAGCGGTCGGTGTCTCAGGACATCGGTGACGGTTCGTCTGGTCGCGGGTTAGGGCGGCGGCCGCGGGGTCGGCCGTTGCTGACGTATTTGACGCCGGGTGAGGGCCAGGGTTGTTCGATGATGAGGGTGCCGTCGAGGTCGAAGAACATGACGGTGGGGCCGGTGTCCATGATCGCGATTCGTTTTTGGCTGTAGTCGCGGCTGATGCCGAATCGGATGCCGTGGAACTCGACGCTGCCGCCGCGGTCGACGAACTTGACGCGGATGCCGTCGTCACGGCGTCCGAGCCGGGAGTCGTGCGCAGGCGGCCTTGGTGATTCTGCTTTCGGGGTGGCCTGCCAGGCCTGCTGCGGGGTGATCCGGCCGGGGAGGGCTTGGTGTGGCCGTTGGGTGTTGTAGATGATGTCGAACGCATCGACCTGCTCCTGCAGCTGCTGGAGGGTGGCGGCGATGGGCTGCTTGTCAAGGTAGCGGAACAGGGTCTGGTGGAAGCGCTCGTTCTTGCCTTGGGTGGTGGGTTTGAACGGTTTGCCGGTGATCGCCTCGACGCCGAACGAGGCGAGGAAGGTGACCAGCTGCCCGGCGAACCCGCGCCGGGACGGGTTGAGCGCCATGCCGTTATCCGACAGCAGCCGCTGGGGAACACCGTGAATCCGGATCGCTTTGGCGACGACGGCGATCGCGCCTTCCGAGCTCTCGGTCAAGGAGACGTGGGACGCGACGGCGAGGCGGGAGTGGTCATCGATGAGTTGGAAGATGACGCACTTGCGACCTTCGGTGAGGACGTATTCGGTGGCGTCGATCTGCCAGCACGCGTTCGGCGCCGGATAGACGAACCGGCGGTAGGAGGCGCGTGGTCGCTTCCGCGGCTCGAGGCGGGCGACGCCGGCGTCGCGGAAGATCCGGGCGAGTGAGGACACGGCAGGAACGGGTGTGATCCGAAGCGCCCGCATCCTGTCGTGGACGCTGATCGGACCGTGGTCGAGGCCGGACTGTTCCAGCGCCGCGCGGACTTGGATGGCCTGTTGTTTGATCTCGTTGGTGATCTTGCCGGGGCTGGCGCGCGGGCGCCTCGATCGGGGTTCCAGCGCAGCGGCCGGGCCGTCCTCGATGGCACGCTTGCGGATCTCGTAGAACGTCTTTCGGGAGATGCCGTGCTCGGCGCAGAAGGTGGTCACCGACCCGCGCGGCGCATCAGGTGGCCACTGGGTGATCGCGAGACGGACACGGGGATCGACAGGTTCAACGCGGCTCATCCCTCAAAGATCGGGGAGAAGTGTCACCACCAAAGACCGCTGAAGTGTTACCGATGTCCTGAGGCAGAATCGTCACCTATGTCCTGAGACATAACA
>NZ_JAWRYK010000164.1:0-283 GCF_046534635.1 Leifsonia sp. SIMBA_070
GTTCCTCGGTCTGCTCCCCGATCGGCCCCGTGAGCTGCCAGACGCCCGCGGTCGTGTCCCAGAACGGCGCCTCATAGCGCAGCCAGACCGACTCCATCTGCCCCATCTCGAGGGCGGCGATGGATCCGCGGTGCTCGAACGGCAGCGGAGGGTCGAACTCGATCGCATCGGCCTGCAGCACGCCCAGCGGAACCGTCAGGACCACGCGGTCGACCGTGATGGCCTCGCCCGACGCGAAGCGCACGCTCACGCCCTCGTCGAACGTCAGCTACGACGACGAGGG
>NZ_JAWRYK010000165.1:0-283 GCF_046534635.1 Leifsonia sp. SIMBA_070
GCTCTTGTCACAGACATCCGGCTTCGCGGATACGTTGGCTACGCCAGGCGCTGGCCCACTTCCGACGTACGCGAGCCACCAAGTGAAGCTAGTGGGTTGAGGCGCTTGGCCTCTTCAAGATGATCTGGAGCTAGGTGAGCGTAACGCATCGTCATGGTCAAGCTTTGATGCCCAAGTATGCGCTGCAGCGTCAAGATGTTGCCGCCGCGGATCATGAAGTGCGACGCGAACGTGTGCCGCAACACGTGCGTCAACTGGCCATCCGGAAGCACAATGTTCGCGC
>NZ_JAWRYK010000166.1:0-282 GCF_046534635.1 Leifsonia sp. SIMBA_070
CCTTTATCAATACCTCGGGCTACCACCCGGCACGCCGCCGGAAATGGTTCGGGAGCTGATGCTTGAGCTAGTACGCCAGGGTGGGAATCCTGATGTTTCAAACGTGGAAGTGATCGAGGCTTCAAGGCTCTGGGCGTTCGTAGAGAACGCAGCGAACTCAGCGACGATAATGGAATCGCTTTTGAATATTGCTGAGAAGGGAGCAGAGTTCATCTCCCAGCTTCCGCTATAACAGAGGGGCAATAGGCGGGAGATCCTGGGTCCCGCTTCAATTCGGCCATG
>NZ_JAWRYK010000167.1:0-282 GCF_046534635.1 Leifsonia sp. SIMBA_070
GGCCGTGAACAACCTCTACAAGACCGAGCTGATCCGTCAGCGCGGCCCCTGGCGAACGGTTGAGCAGGTCGAGCTGGCGACTCTCGAGTGGGTGTGGTGGTGGAACAACTCCCGCCTCCACGGCGAGCTCGACATGCGCACCCCGGCAGAGGTTGAGGAGGCGTACTACGCTGACCAAGAATCAGGCCAGCCGGCACCTGCTGGGCAAGCCTCCCGATAGGAACGAAAGTCAGGCCGATTCAGGGAGCGGCTGCCTGGTCTGCAGCCACATCCCGAGGACCG
>NZ_JAWRYK010000168.1:0-282 GCF_046534635.1 Leifsonia sp. SIMBA_070
CTATGGTTTGGCGAAAACGGTAAGACTCTCCGTCAAAGAGAAGAATGTGAGAGTGATGTGTCAATCGGTCTAGCAATGCTGTGGTTAAAGCGGGATCGCCAAATATATCCACCCACCGAGAGAACTCCAGGTTGGAGGTGATGATGAGACTGCTTTGCTCATAACGCTGGGATATGAACTGAAACAATAGCTTGCCGCCCTCGCCGAGCGGAACATAACCAAGCTCGTCCAAGATGACAAGATCAAACTTGTTCCAGCTTTTGAGATAGCGAGGCAAGCGAT
>NZ_JAWRYK010000169.1:0-280 GCF_046534635.1 Leifsonia sp. SIMBA_070
GGGCACCCTCCACGGGCTGATCGCCGCCCCGGAGACCCGCGGCGCCGATGGCCGGGCGCTCCGCGGCTGGCTCGAGTCCCTTCCGATCCCGGTGGCGCTCGCCGAGCGCCGCCCGCCGTCGTCGCTCGCGGTCACCGGCCTCGAGTGGGTCACCACGGACCACGTGTTCGGCGGATAGCTCGCGGTCGGCCACCTCGCCAGCCTCGGGCACCGGCGTGTCGGCATCCTCACGTCGACTGGCTCGCCGACCTCCTGGCAGCTTCGCCGCGGCTGGGACAGG
>NZ_JAWRYK010000170.1:0-279 GCF_046534635.1 Leifsonia sp. SIMBA_070
TGCGACGCGGGTCCATCCATAAGTGACAGCCGAAGCCGCCTTTCAATTTCGAACTATGCAGTTCAAAATATTATCCGGTATTAGCCCCGGTTTCCCGGAGTTATCCCAGTCTTATGGGTAGGTTACCCACGTGTTACTCACCCGTCCGCCGCTAACTTCATAAGAGCAAGCTCTTAATCCATTCGCTCGACTTGCATGTATTAGGCACGCCGCCAGCGTTCATCCTGAGCCAGGATCAAACTCTCCAATAAAGTTAGTTTGTCTAGCATCTAAAAATAA
>NZ_JAWRYK010000171.1:0-279 GCF_046534635.1 Leifsonia sp. SIMBA_070
GTCAGCGGAGGACTATTACCAGCGGTTTGTTGCAGGTACCTGGATTCGGTGGATTCGTTACCTCTTTGTCTTTATCTCGTTGCTTTTACCCTCTTTTTATATCGCTATTACGACGTTTCACCCGGAAATGATACCGTCCAAGCTGTTGGTAACGATAACTGCATCAAGAGAGGTAGTTCCTTTCCCAGCCTTAATCGAGGCATTTATTATGGAAATTTCCTTTGAAGCTCTCAGAGAGGCTGCTGTCAGAATCCCCAAATCGATTGGTCAAGCAGTATC
>NZ_JAWRYK010000172.1:0-279 GCF_046534635.1 Leifsonia sp. SIMBA_070
CCCCTTCCTCTGATAATGACTTCATTTGGTCTTTGTTATCCAACAATTTCTTTAATCCGGACAATGTATTTTGTACAAAATGACTCAATTCACTAATCCCCTCCATTATTAATTAATATGAAGCCCACCAAGGAGTTACTGTTTGTTGATGGAGTTCTTTTGGCAATGGGAATAAATTAGACATCGAATTTGTTCCGCCATATTTTAATGGCAATTCATGATGTATTTCAGCACCCGGCCATTTTGGTCCCCATTTTGGATCTCCATATGTTTTAATAT
>NZ_JAWRYK010000173.1:0-279 GCF_046534635.1 Leifsonia sp. SIMBA_070
CGATCAGCTGACGCTCATCGAGGTGGGAGGACAGTTCCTTCCAGGTGGTGTCGCTCAGGTCCTTCGTCTCCACCAATTCGTCGACGCCGCGCAGCAGGGCCGCCTCGGCTTCTGTCCAGCCGGCGTCCGGTCCGGCCAGGATGCGGGCGAACTCGGTGTCATCGATGCCGGCCCGACCACCGAGACGCTTGTGGTGATCCAACTCGTACTGGCAGTGCCGCAGATGAGCAGTCCGGATGATGACCATCTCGGTGTGGTGCCGCGAGAGTGTGCCGAACG
>NZ_JAWRYK010000174.1:0-279 GCF_046534635.1 Leifsonia sp. SIMBA_070
CCTCTTTGACCACTTTCTTAATAATCGTGATAAAATTCACAAAAAACCAAACGGATAGCAGTGGATTCAAGTAAACAGCTATTTCACCGATAACATGCTTCAAGAAAATCACCTCATCCAAATAATAACATATGGAGAAAAGAGACGTGATTAACACAATGCTCATTATGTAAAAAAGTAACTCACCAAAGTGAAGACTACTGTTTGTAACAGAGCTGTATTGATGTCTTGCTTCCAGCTTGTATTTGCATGTGGACTCTTTTTGTTTCTCAACAGGTT
>NZ_JAWRYK010000175.1:0-279 GCF_046534635.1 Leifsonia sp. SIMBA_070
GACACCACCGCCAGTGTCCCGGCCGACTCCGCGCTGCACCGCCTGCTGCCCAACGGAGTGCAGGGGGACGACGCCGAAGCACTGGAATTCCGCCGGCTCACCGAGCGCTCGCTGCGGGAAAGCAAGACCGGTGCGCTGCGCGCCGCAGCCCTGCTGCTGGAGTCCAAACCGCTGCTGCTCAATGCCGAGCAAGCCCAGTATTTTGCCCGCGCCCTCAACGATGTGCGGCTTGTCCTGGCTGACCGGCTGGGGTTGGAAACCGACGAAGACGCTGAGCGG
>NZ_JAWRYK010000176.1:0-279 GCF_046534635.1 Leifsonia sp. SIMBA_070
CAGCGTCGGCGGTGGCTCACCCGGTCCACGACCGGAGAGGAAGCGCGAGTAGTTTTCAATCCCCGAACAGTAGCCCAGCTCGTTCATCATCTCCAGATCAAACTGGGTACGCTGGGTCAGCCGCTGCTCTTCCAGCAGTTTGTTGTTTTCCAACAGCACTTTGCGTCTGGCGGCCAGCTCTTCTTTGATCTCCTCCATCGCCTGTACGATGCGCTCGCGCGGTGTGACGTAGTGCGTTTTCGGGTAGATGGTAAAACGTGGAATAGTGGAAACAATCTG
>NZ_JAWRYK010000177.1:0-279 GCF_046534635.1 Leifsonia sp. SIMBA_070
CTGCCGCCGGGGTTTTCTGTCCGGCCGGGCCTTAGCCGAGGAAGCTGATGGCCGCCTGCTTGAAGGCGCGGGACGTGACCGCGTTTGCGTGGGTGCGGGCCGGGAGCGCAAGCAGCTCGGCCTGTCCCGACAGCTCAGCCAGCTCCGCGTTGCCGGCCGCAAAAGCATCCTGGTCTCCGGCCACCAGCAGCAGGGGCATGGACGGAACCGCCTCGGCGGGGACAAACGGTTCCTGCTGGATGGCCTCCACCATCGACAGCAGCACCGACAGGTCATTGG
>NZ_JAWRYK010000178.1:0-279 GCF_046534635.1 Leifsonia sp. SIMBA_070
GACATCGACGGACACGCGTCGGCGATCACCGAGGACGTACCGGCGGAGCACGAAAAGAGTGTCCGCGAGGCATTCGCATCGTGCCCGGAACGAGCAATCACCATCACCGAGTAGTACCCCTCCCTCCTGGTATTCGACTGCCCCGCACCTGAAAGGACGACGCCCATGACCGTTGAGGACGTCACCCAAGACGATCGAAAAACACCCCGTTTCCAGTTCGAGAGACACGCGCCCCACTATCGGGACGAGTTCGAAACCGTCACCCAGAAAATGCAATCG
>NZ_JAWRYK010000179.1:0-279 GCF_046534635.1 Leifsonia sp. SIMBA_070
CCTTCTCCGGATCCGTGCCGCCGGCGGCCAGCAGGCGCAGGAAGTGCGACTTGCCGGAGCCGTTGGAGCCCAGCACGCCCACCCGGTCGCCGAACCAGATTTCGGTGCTGAAGGGCTTCATCAGGCCGGTCAGTTCCAGCTTCTGCGCGACGACGGCGCGCTTGGCGGTGCGTCCACCGCGCAGCCGCATCAACACGTTCTGCTCGATCGGCAAGGCCTCGGGCGGGCCCGCTTCGAGGAACTTCGCCAGCCGGGTCTGCGCGGCCTGGTAGCGGTTGG
>NZ_JAWRYK010000180.1:0-279 GCF_046534635.1 Leifsonia sp. SIMBA_070
GGGTTTGCCTTTGGGGACCGTAAAATCGCGTCTCCGGCTCGCCATCGGGAAGATGCGCGGGTTGGTCGACGAAGAGCTGAAGTGAGCGTAGGGCAATGAAGACGGCAAGACATATGGCAGAGACGACGGGCGAGCGCGCAGGCGGCGCGCCGGGTTCGGGCGGACTGCCGACCCATCATCTGAGCGACGAGATGCTGCTGGACTACGCGTCCGGCGCCGCGGAGGAGGCCGTCGGCATCCTGGTGGCCACGCACCTCACGCTGTGTCCCTCCTGTCGGG
>NZ_JAWRYK010000181.1:0-278 GCF_046534635.1 Leifsonia sp. SIMBA_070
GCTGTACGTGGTGGCCCGCGCGATGGATCTCAATGTCCAGGTGGTTCCCTCGGATCTCAACGAGACCTTCTGGCGCCTGCCGATGCTGGTGTTCTCGGCCATCGCGAACTCCGCGGCAGAAGAACTGCTCGTGGTGGCGTACATCATCACCCGCCTGCGCCAACTCGGCTGGACCGAGAATCGCAGCCTGCTGTTCTCCGCGGTACTGCGCGGCGGCTATCACCTGTACCAGGGACTGGGCGCCGGACTCGGAAACGTACTGATGGGCCTGGTCTACG
>NZ_JAWRYK010000182.1:0-278 GCF_046534635.1 Leifsonia sp. SIMBA_070
GAGGCGCTCGCGGTGCGCAGGCGGCTGCCGATCCTGCGCCAGCGCGCGTTCCTGCACGGCGGCGAGCGCGGCACCTTCGGACGCGACGTCGCGTGGCTGCGCGCTGACGGCAACCTCGTCGAGGAGGAGGACTGGCAGGATCCCGATTTCCGGACCGTCGTAGCGGTGCTCCGCGGGGCCGCGGGCGACCCGTACGGCGAGGCGATCAACGGTGCCGTCGCCATCATCGTGAACCTCGGGGAGGACACCACGGTCGACCTGCCGGCCGGGAACTGGCG
>NZ_JAWRYK010000183.1:0-278 GCF_046534635.1 Leifsonia sp. SIMBA_070
CTCGGCTCAAGGCCTCTGCGGTGCGCCTGACCTCTCGCAGTACTACCGGCCGTTGACCGAAGCCCTACCGTTTGTCATCGACATCAACGGCGATGCGAACGCCGATCGCTGCCGGATCGTCTGTGGGTACTTCGCGTGTGACCGGCACCCGTTCAACCCATTGCTCGAATCGTTGCCGAGAGTGGTCCACGAACCCGTGTCGAGTCGGAGTTGGGGGTGGATGTCGCGGCTGCTCGATGCGGCGATCGAGGCGAGCGACGGGCGCAACGCCGGGCAGG
>NZ_JAWRYK010000184.1:0-278 GCF_046534635.1 Leifsonia sp. SIMBA_070
GGGACATTTCGGCCATGCGGCCGCACGCCTGGAGATGACACAACCCCCGGTGTCCCAGGGGTTGCGACGCCTGGAGAAGGAACTCGGAGTCGAACTCATCCGCCGGGGACCGCAGGGAGCCGTGCTCACCGGTGCCGGACGCGAACTCCTGCCCCGCGCCCGGGTATTGGTCGACGACGCCGAACGATTTGCCGGTGAAGCCCGGCGACTACGCGAGCACCGGGACGTCCTGCGATGCGGATTGCCGTCCGACCTGGATCCGGCGATCGCGGCCCGAT
>NZ_JAWRYK010000185.1:0-278 GCF_046534635.1 Leifsonia sp. SIMBA_070
CGGCCCCGGGCCGGCCGCTGTTTCAGGCCGCGGAAGCCAACATCAATCCGCGCTCCCCCGTGCGGGTCAATACGTCGGCGGCGAGGGGTCCGCTGCTGCTGACCGGAGCAAGCGAAGACCGCGTTGTTCCGGCCACGGTGGTCCGGGCGGAGGCCCGGCGGTACCGGTCCTCGCCATCGCCCACGGAGTACCTGGAGATTGCCGGCAGCGGACACTCGCTGGTGATTGACCACAGCTGGCAGGTGGTGGCCGAGACGGTGCTGGGCTTCCTGTCCCGG
>NZ_JAWRYK010000186.1:0-278 GCF_046534635.1 Leifsonia sp. SIMBA_070
CGGTGCCCGGTACCCCGGCGCCGGGATTGGGTGGCAACTGATGAACCGGTGGTCGAAAGCGGGCGCAGCAGCGCTGGTCGGTGCCGCGGTGATCGCGGTGGGTGGATGCGGTACGCAGGGACTCCAGTCGGTTCCACTGCCCGGTGGTGCGCCGCTGGGGGACAACCCGCGCACGTACAAGCTGCAGTTCCTCGACGTGCTCGACCTGGTGCCCCAGTCGACCGTCAAGTTCAACGGCGTGCAGGTGGGCCGGGTCCAGGAGATCAAGGTCGCGCCCG
>NZ_JAWRYK010000187.1:0-278 GCF_046534635.1 Leifsonia sp. SIMBA_070
TGCTCTTTTCGATTTCCATAATTAGCCCCTTGTACAATACCGTTGTGTCCTCCATGTAAACTATAACGTGCCATTACTCAACATCTCCTTTTTTATTAGTATATTCAGAGCTTGTCTTATTGCTCTTACCATCCAAAATCTCAACTGCATTTGTTAAAGTTTGTGGGAGTGGAATCCCCATACGACCAGCATTTTCCAAAAAGTGAAAGTAACTCATTACCCATGAAGAAGAAAATAGTCGCTTCACGAATAGCACTGTTACTTCCAAACGCTGCATC
>NZ_JAWRYK010000188.1:0-278 GCF_046534635.1 Leifsonia sp. SIMBA_070
AGGTGATCTCGTGGCTCACGGGCTTCGACGGGCCCGGGATCGACGAGCAGATTGCCACGGAGACGTCGTTCGAGCAGTTCTTCGAGCAGGCGCAGCTCACCCCGGCTGCGTCGCTCATCACGGGTGTGATCTGCGGCGTGAAGGTGCAGGAGATCGAGGATCCGCTGATGCAGAAGGTCCGCTACCTCGACAAGGTCGTCGATGAGCTCGCGAAGGGCAAGGCCATCGAGAAGATCAAGCGCACCGCGTAGCGCTTTGTGAGCCCGCGGCGGTGCGTT
>NZ_JAWRYK010000189.1:0-278 GCF_046534635.1 Leifsonia sp. SIMBA_070
GCGCCCGAGGACTTCTGGCCCTCGAGTGTCGGGATCTCGGGTCCGGGATCCATGTCCATGGCCAGCCTTGCGGCGCGCACGTAGTAGAGGCCTTCCAAGGCGGTTTGCTTTGCCAGGAGTGCTTGTTTGGGGGTGGTGGCCTGCTCGATCTGGGAGCCGGCCGCGTTGAACCGTTCCGACGCATCGGCGAGGGCCGATTTGGCCGGTTCGTTGGAGCCGATGAGGCTGTAGACCTGACCGCCGAGTCTTTCGATGGCCTGGCGGGCATCGGCTTTGGC
>NZ_JAWRYK010000190.1:0-278 GCF_046534635.1 Leifsonia sp. SIMBA_070
GTATTTGAGCTGGTGACACAGCCTTGGCTCAGTATGGCGCGCACCCGCGTCCATGATGATGAATCATTCCAAGCATTTTATCATACAGCCTTTGCCTTTGATCAGATGGTCGATACAACGCGCGAAAGCTCCTCCATTTCGCTGGAGGAAAGATTGCGTGCCTTTGAAAAAGGCATCATCGGAGAAGTCGAGCTGTATAAAGCACTGCTTGGCAGCTTTGACAGCCGTAGCTACATGTGGAGTCTGACCTCTGGACGAACTGGAGAGCTGCAGGAGAG
>NZ_JAWRYK010000191.1:0-278 GCF_046534635.1 Leifsonia sp. SIMBA_070
CTCAGAAGGGCGCGCAATTTTCCCAGACCGCGATCGCTGCCGCTAAGTCTTCCAGCGACATACCGACCGACTTGAAGAGCGTAATCTCGCCCCCTTCGGCATGGCCCGGGATCTTGCCATGGCAGAGATCCGTGAGCGTGCCGGCGACCCGCTCCGCAGCATAATTCCCTTCGTCGATGCCGATCGCGACATCGCCGCCCTCGTCGATCGCCTTCTCCGAATCGACAATGACGCGCGCGCGGTGCAGCGCCTCGGCATCGGCCTCGCGCATCTGCATG
>NZ_JAWRYK010000192.1:0-278 GCF_046534635.1 Leifsonia sp. SIMBA_070
GAGCTCCCCATGGAATTCGACGCCATCTGCCACTCGGGCGGCCGCTCCGCTCAGGTCGCCATGGCGCTCGAAGCCCGCGGCTACGACGTGACGAACGTCATCGGCGGCACCTCGGCATGGATCGAGGCCGGATACGAGGTCGAGCGGTGACCGAGGTCACGCTGTTGACCAAGCCCGGTTGCCATCTGTGCGACGTCGCGCGCGAGGTCATCGACCTGACGATAGCCGAGCTGCCCAATGCCGATACCATCGAGGTCACCGAAACCTCGATCCTCGAT
>NZ_JAWRYK010000193.1:0-278 GCF_046534635.1 Leifsonia sp. SIMBA_070
CGGAACTGCGTCCGCTGGTTCGGACGATCTGTCCATAAAGACGCGCTTGAACAACTATCCGATAGTGGAGGCGATGGTCTCGGATCGGCCGGCGTTCGGGATGGGTCCCAACACGTACATAGTCACCAACGCGATTCGAATAACCGACAACCAGTACCTGAAGACTGCAGTGGAGATGGGTCTGGTCGGAGTGCTGGCCCTCCTCGCCTACTTTCTGCTGGCTGCCCTGGCGAGCCTCCTCGCAGGCGTCTACTTCCGCGACGACGCGGGTTGGCGTG
>NZ_JAWRYK010000194.1:0-277 GCF_046534635.1 Leifsonia sp. SIMBA_070
CCCATAGGTGTAGGCCGAGCCGGCGCGTGGAACCATACCGGCAAACTCGGCGTAGGACATGGCGGCCGCGGCGCTGGCAAGGCCTGCGATCAGGAAGGAAATCAGTACGGCAGGCCCGACGCCGGGGGCGTCAGGCCCGCCGTTGGCCACCAGGCCGGCGAGGGTAAAGATGCCGATGCCGATAATGCCGCCGACGCCGATGGCCGTCAGCTGCCACAGGCCAAGGCTTTTGAAGAGCTTGTTGCCGGTTGTTTCGTCTTCCACCTCGTCGATGGGC
>NZ_JAWRYK010000195.1:0-277 GCF_046534635.1 Leifsonia sp. SIMBA_070
GCGTCGCTGACGGCGCAGGCGCAGCGTTTCGTGGATGAGATGCGCGGTGTCGTAATGGGATACGGAGTCACGCTCCTGACATAGCCTGACGCTATGACGACACATCGTGCGTGAATATGGGGCTATGGCGTGGATTCTTCCTAAGCTGATGTGGATGAACCCCACGTTTAGGCTCAGCACGACGCGTTTCGATGAGGATTACACTCCCTCTGCCGACACGCGTACCACCACCAACTTCGCGAATCTCGCGCGCGGCGAGAACCGCCAGCAGAACCTG
>NZ_JAWRYK010000027.1:0-478 GCF_046534635.1 Leifsonia sp. SIMBA_070
CCGGGGCCTGCCCATCCGCGGCTGCGCCGTCTCCATGCCCTATAAGGAAGACGTCATCGCCCTGGTGGACCGGATGGACCCCTCGGCGCAGGCCATCAACTCGGTCAATACGATAGTGAACGACGACGGCGTCCTCACCGCGTACAACACCGACTACCTGGCGATCGCCCGGCTGCTGGCCGATCACCATGTGCCGGTCAGCTGGTCGGTGCTGCTGCAGGGTTCCGGAGGCATGGCCAAGGCTGTCGCCGCCGCACTGAGCGATGCCGGGTTCTCCGATGTCACGATCGTGGCCCGCAATGAGGGCACCGGCAGGGCGCTGGCGGACCGCTACGACTTCAACTGGCAGGCCGAAACCGCCGGCGCCGCGGCCGACCTGCTCATCAACGTGACCCCGCTGGGGATGGCCGGGGAACATGAAGAGGTGCAGTCCTTCAACGATGCTGCGGTCGGTGCGGCCCGGACGGTCTTTGACGTG
>NZ_JAWRYK010000196.1:0-277 GCF_046534635.1 Leifsonia sp. SIMBA_070
GCAAAAATGGTGAGTATACCAATGATCCATGCAAAAATCATGAATACCTGAACATAACTGTTAATTGGTTTATCCCTAAATTTTGCAAGTGTTTTCAGGTATCCGTTGAGGCTTTGAAAAGACTTTCTAAAAATAATCAATGTCAAAAGGACAAATAGGATTTTCAGTGTTTTCATTGCTATACCCTCGGCATAGTCAAAATCTGCAAAAGCCACGGGCACGAACTCCAACAAAATAGTTAACGGTACTATATGAGCAACATATCGTGGAACGCGAT
>NZ_JAWRYK010000197.1:0-277 GCF_046534635.1 Leifsonia sp. SIMBA_070
GGTTAGCTTCCGCGGGGACGCCAGCGCCCGAACCCGCCCTCGGTATTGATGATCTGGCCTGTGAGCCACGATGCCTCGTCGGTTACGAGCCACGCGATAAGGCGCGCAGGGTCGTCCGGTTGTCCGTATCGCCCGAACGGGAACATGGGCTTCACGAACTGCCACATGTCGTCGGTGAGATACCCGGTGTCGACGGGGCCTGGATTGATGGTGTTCACCCGAATGCCGTCGTCGGCGAGTTGATCGGCGATCGTCGTCGTCACTCCGGCAATCGCGG
>NZ_JAWRYK010000198.1:0-277 GCF_046534635.1 Leifsonia sp. SIMBA_070
GGAATGATCAACCCGAAGCCGATCATGTCGATCAGCACCGTGATGAAAATGAAGAAAAAGGCGTGCTTGCCGGGCTTGCGGGCGGACATGGCGTCTCCTCGAAGAGGTCGGAGCGCCTAGTCCTCGGCACTCTTCAGCGGTACGCCGTAAAGCTCGAGACGGTGATCGACAAGCTTGTAGCCCAGCTTGCGCGCTATGGCTTCCTGGAGCTGCTCGATCTCCTCATTGACGAATTCCACCACCTCGCCGGACTTCAGGTCGATCAGGTGGTCATGGT
>NZ_JAWRYK010000199.1:0-277 GCF_046534635.1 Leifsonia sp. SIMBA_070
GCAGGAGCTTGCCGATGTGGTGGGCATTACCCGGCAGACGGTCAGTCTGATCGAAAAAGGAAAATATAATCCATCATTAAAATTGTGCCTACAAGTTTGTTATGCAGTGAATGCCACGTTAGATGAGATTTTTTGGATAAGCAGGGGGGATTTTGATGAAAAAAATCAAGGATGAACGATTGATAGCGCAGAATTTACAAAACACAAGAATAGCCTATATCGTACAAACAATAGGTATTTTTGGTATTCTTGGCTATGAATTTTTCAAAAATGGAAT
>NZ_JAWRYK010000200.1:0-277 GCF_046534635.1 Leifsonia sp. SIMBA_070
GCATCGGGTGCCGGATTCATGAACTCCGACATGGCGCTGGGCGCACTGGCTCTGCGCTACGACATGGCACCGGATGCCGCCGAGACGATCTTCGCCCTGGCCCGGATCGCCGGGTGGGTGGCGCACGCCCTCGAGGAGTACAACGAACCACGTCTGCGATTCCGCCCCGAGGGCGTGTACGTGGGCATCCGGCCGTGAGACTCGGACATGGCAGGATTGGCTGCGCGAGCACCCGTTCGACCTTGCAAGGAGCACCATGACCACCGAGAACTCCCGT
>NZ_JAWRYK010000201.1:0-277 GCF_046534635.1 Leifsonia sp. SIMBA_070
ATGCTGCCCCTTTTATCTACGATCACTATATGGTGGTGGTAAATATTGGATTTAATATTCATTTTTTCATTCGGGATTTTCATTTTTGCTACTTTCACCAGTTGTTTTTTATATTACCCTGGAATTCGTTTCGCTTTTTGATAAGGGTGGGTTTGCTGCCAGTATTTTCGAATTTCTTTACGGGTTTTCTTTTTTTAGTGTGGTTTAATCCTTTTATGGTTATCCGCTTAAAAGGAATCTGCCAATTTGCAGTAGGTTATTTTTAAGATTGATTTTT
>NZ_JAWRYK010000202.1:0-277 GCF_046534635.1 Leifsonia sp. SIMBA_070
GGTTGAACCAGTTCGGGGGCGTGGGTTCTAAACAGCTCGAATAGTCGCTCCTGCTTCCCTTTCCGTCCTTCGATCTCGAACGTCTTATAGATATCGGAGAGGTGCTTGCGAAAAGTTCCATCCGCAATATCGAATTTTTGACATATTTCTTCTCGATTTCCACTATTTCTCAAAAAATCGATTAAAATCTCGTGTTTTCGTGAGTTTTTGTCGTTTAGGAAGTGTAACTTTTCCCGAAACTCATTTTTGTCCATTGGCAGCACTCTTTCCGTTACGC
>NZ_JAWRYK010000203.1:0-277 GCF_046534635.1 Leifsonia sp. SIMBA_070
CGCACAATCAGTTTGTTGGCTTTATCTGCAGGCAATCCCAGATCGGCAGCAATTTTATTTAAGTCCCTAACCAAAAAAGTTTTGCTTAAAACATCCTGCCCCACTTCAAAACGAGTAGCATGCAGCCATGCATTTGAACCGGTAATGTCTGAAGGAACATCAAATTGCACAGCATAAGTTACAGGAGCTTCAATCGGAAAAGTAACTGCCTGCCAGGAGATGGTAATGGCATCTAAATCTGCATTGTCTTCAAGAAGTACAAAAGTTGTGCTTGGGG
>NZ_JAWRYK010000204.1:0-277 GCF_046534635.1 Leifsonia sp. SIMBA_070
GTGTGACTGTGACTTGTGTAAATAAAGTGCTCTAGACCGAGGTCGAGCAGGGCGTCCTCGGCTTCTTCCAGCGCGATCATGTCATCGTCGCAGCCCTGGCCGATTTTTTGATCGACGTCGAAGATGACCAGAGACGAGCTTTGGATGCTTTCGTCGTTGCGGGTCGGAACGCGGAACGAGGCGGGGATAAAAGTGGATGCTCGGGATTTGTCAGTCAGTACCAGCGGAGCCTCGAACAGTGCCTCGAAGAGAGACTTAAACGAAGTCGCTTCTTTTG
>NZ_JAWRYK010000028.1:0-475 GCF_046534635.1 Leifsonia sp. SIMBA_070
TTGCATGAATTGGACATGGAGCTAGAAAAACGAGGGCTCAGATTTGTCCGCTACGCGGACGACTGTAATGTCTACGTTTCTTCAAAGAAGGCTGGCGAACGGGTAATGGCATCTATTTCCTGGTTCATCGAGAATAAATTAAAACTTAAGGTGAACATTGAGAAAAGTGCAGTAGACCGGCCATGGAAACGAAAATTTTTAGGGTTTAGCTTTACCCACCAGTCTGATCCAAAGATTCGAATCGCGAAAGAAAGCATGAAGAAGGTAAAACAACGAATTCGAGAATTTACCTCAAGGTCAAAAGCGCTTCCCATGGAGTATCGAATTGAACAGCTAAATAGATACCTTATTGGCTGGGCGGGATACTTCTCACTTGCAGACACACCTTCGGTCTTCTCCAGTCTAGACGAATGGATAAGAAGAAGGCTCCGTATGTGCCTATGGAAACAGTGGAAGAACGCTCGAACAAAAGTAA
>NZ_JAWRYK010000205.1:0-277 GCF_046534635.1 Leifsonia sp. SIMBA_070
CGGGAACGGAATACACATGGGCTGGAGCTGATAAAACGATTACTGCTCAAATAAGCCCAAATGGCCTGCTGACCGCCTATCATGTTCAGGAAACCGGGGATGAGACCACCGGAACGAAGCGAGCCCCACGAGAAGATGATCAAAAAAAGGCGATTAACTATCTACAACGTTATCTCGACAAGCAGATAACGGCGGTTGGCTACCTTGGATCAAGCTGGAATGAACGAGAAATTCAGTACACCTTTGGCGCTTTCGTAGACGGAATCCCGCTCAAGGG
>NZ_JAWRYK010000206.1:0-276 GCF_046534635.1 Leifsonia sp. SIMBA_070
GGATGGGGTCAGAGTTTGAAGCGGCCGGCGAAGCCGCGCAACGGCATGTCGGCGCTGGTGAGGATGCCCGGGCGGGCATCGATGACACTTCTGATCGCGTTGAGTGCCGGCAGTCCGGTCACGGTCATGCCGATCGATGCGAAGTCTTCCGGATTGTCGAGCCTGACACCGGGTTTGGGGAAGATCATGTGCTTGCTGTAGATGTTCGGGTCGCCGGAGATCTGGGTGATGTAGCAGCCCTTGATGTCCCAGGCAGGGCTGGTGTACGGGGTCATC
>NZ_JAWRYK010000029.1:0-474 GCF_046534635.1 Leifsonia sp. SIMBA_070
GAACGTCCGACGCCGGGATCCCCGGTGGGGGCAGCCCGTCCAGTTGGGCGACGATCCGGGCCCTGACATCGAGCACGTCCTGCGTCCGTTCCGCCATATAGCCGCCCAGGCTCTGCAGCATGGCGGCCACTTCCATGCCGGCCTCCCAGATTGCCCGTTCCGGGGTCATTCCCGCATTGATGTGCTTGCCGGCGGCCTTGAGCAACATCGGATCAGTGGCCATCATGGCCGTTGCGTTGAGAACCGCCTTGGCATCACCTGACGCCGTCTCCGCGCGGTGGCGCAGATCGTCCCGCACGTCCTCCGCTGCGTCCTTGAGCCGCGCCTTTTCTCCGTCGACCGTTCGGCCGGCCCCGAACCGGGCATCCGCTGCGGGCTCGGGCACCGGGGGCGGCATCCGCAGTGAGGGCCCCAGCACCCGCCCGGCGCTGACTCCGATTCCCGTGATGGTCCGCATCAATGTGCCTCTCCGTG
>NZ_JAWRYK010000207.1:0-276 GCF_046534635.1 Leifsonia sp. SIMBA_070
CTACATTCGTGCCCTTTTCCAAGCATGTGCGCCGTGTCAAAACGGCTACGGCGCGGTGGATGCGCAGGAAGCGCCAGGGAGAACCAAAGACATAAACCGTCCTTCGTGCATACGGGGGACACAGACGTTAGCGGAGGATATGGCCAAGAAAGACGGCGTCATTGAGATTCAGGGCTCGGTCAACGAAGCCCTGCCCAACGCGATGTTCCGCGTTGAGCTGGCCAACGGCCACATTGTGCTCGCACACATCTCGGGAAAGATGCGTCAACACTACAT
>NZ_JAWRYK010000208.1:0-276 GCF_046534635.1 Leifsonia sp. SIMBA_070
CGATCCTCTTCCTCGACTACGCGATCGGACACCGTTTCCGCGGATCCGCGCCGCTCGCGCTGCGCCGTCTCGGCGGCCGAACGGGCGAGGGCATCGGCTGGTTCCAAGTCGTGATCTGCGCGCTCATCGCGATCTACTACACGGGCGTGCTCGCGTGGGCGGGCAGCTACTTCGTCTTCTCGTTCGACGAGAAGTGGGGCGATGACACCCGCGGCTTCTTCACGGGCGACTATCTGCAGGTGTCTGACGGAGCGACCGCGCCTTTCACCCTCGACT
>NZ_JAWRYK010000209.1:0-276 GCF_046534635.1 Leifsonia sp. SIMBA_070
CCAGGAATCCGAAAAGTTAGAGCGTCAAGCGCAGGAGCTGCATTGATGGCCGACTCAATGGACATGGCGCAGGCACACGCCGACGAGATGCTGGCGCGAAATATAGCCAGCGTGGTCAATCGTCCGGTCTGTGTAACGGCTTTATTTTGTGAGGACTGTGACGCCCCTATCCCGGAACAGCGCCGCCGTGCCGTATGGGGTGTAACTCGCTGCGTTAGCTGCCAAGACATGGGCGAACGGTATTCCCGATAATGTTTGATGCACAACAATTCGCTT
>NZ_JAWRYK010000210.1:0-276 GCF_046534635.1 Leifsonia sp. SIMBA_070
TTCGGCGTGAGCGACCCGGGCGAGGGCCATCCGATGGTGATGGCGCAATCAGCAGTCGGGCAGTTCCTCGATGGCCTGGGACTCGGCGCGGTCGACATGATCGGAAATTCCATGGGCGGCATCATCGCGACCAAGGTCGCACTCGATGAACCGCAGCGCGTCGCCAAACTCGTCACGATCGGCGGCATGGGCAAGAACGTCTTCTCGTCGGGTCCGAGTGAAGGCATCAAGCTGCTGATGGAGTTCACCGACAACCCGACCCGCGATGGTCTGGTC
>NZ_JAWRYK010000007.1:0-1197 GCF_046534635.1 Leifsonia sp. SIMBA_070
TGGAAGCTGCCTGCACTAATGTTCCGGCGTTATTTCTTGATGTCTCTGACCAGACACCCATCAACAGTATTATTTTCTCCCATGAAGACGGTACGCGACTGGGCGTGGAGCATCTGGTCGCATTGGGTCACCAGCAAATCGCGCTGTTAGCGGGCCCATTAAGTTCTGTCTCGGCGCGTCTGCGTCTGGCTGGCTGGCATAAATATCTCACTCGCAATCAAATTCAGCCGATAGCGGAACGGGAAGGCGACTGGAGTGCCATGTCCGGTTTTCAACAAACCATGCAAATGCTGAATGAGGGCATCGTTCCCACTGCGATGCTGGTTGCCAACGATCAGATGGCGCTGGGCGCAATGCGCGCCATTACCGAGTCCGGGCTGCGCGTTGGTGCGGATATCTCGGTAGTGGGATACGACGATACCGAAGACAGCTCATGTTATATCCCGCCGTTAACCACCATCAAACAGGATTTTCGCCTGCTGGGGCAAACCAGCGTGGACCGCTTGCTGCAACTCTCTCAGGGCCAGGCGGTGAAGGGCAATCAGCTGTTGCCCGTCTCACTGGTGAAAAGAAAAACCACCCTGGCGCCCAATACGCAAACCGCCTCTCCCCGCGCGTTGGCCGATTCATTAATGCAGCTGGCACGACAGGTTTCCCGACTGGAAAGCGGGCAGTGAGCGCAACGCAATTAATGTAAGTTAGCTCACTCATTAGGCACCGGGATCTCGACCGATGCCCTTGAGAGCCTTCAACCCAGTCAGCTCCTTCCGGTGGGCGCGGGGCATGACTATCGTCGCCGCACTTATGACTGTCTTCTTTATCATGCAACTCGTAGGACAGGTGCCGGCAGCGCTCTGGGTCATTTTCGGCGAGGACCGCTTTCGCTGGAGCGCGACGATGATCGGCCTGTCGCTTGCGGTATTCGGAATCTTGCACGCCCTCGCTCAAGCCTTCGTCACTGGTCCCGCCACCAAACGTTTCGGCGAGAAGCAGGCCATTATCGCCGGCATGGCGGCCCCACGGGTGCGCATGATCGTGCTCCTGTCGTTGAGGACCCGGCTAGGCTGGCGGGGTTGCCTTACTGGTTAGCAGAATGAATCACCGATACGCGAGCGAACGTGAAGCGACTGCTGCTGCAAAACGTCTGCGACCTGAGCAACAACATGAATGGTCTTCGGTTTCCGTGTTTCGTAAAGT
>NZ_JAWRYK010000211.1:0-276 GCF_046534635.1 Leifsonia sp. SIMBA_070
TCAGAAATGCCGGGCTCGCCTTCTGGCGGCTCGCAGGCATCAATTCCCCGCTCGCGGCCTCGACAAAGACGGGCTCCCGGCCGAAACGATCGACATCGTGCCTCGACGCGAACGCATCCATCGACCTGAACCATTTGTCGCAATGGACAATGCACTCCGGGCCGCATTGGTGCCGTTTAAGCAGCAGGTTCGCGCGAATCGCCGGCTCGCGCGTGATGTTGACCGACTGGCTGCCGTCCTTGCGTTTCGCGATCAGCACCGGGCTATCGAGTGCGG
>NZ_JAWRYK010000212.1:0-276 GCF_046534635.1 Leifsonia sp. SIMBA_070
GTGTGCGTCACGAGGCCCTGCTCCTTCTGCAGGATCACGAGCAGCACCTTCTCGCTGATGCCGCAGGCCTTCGCCGACTTGGAGATGATCGAGGCTGCCGACTCCTTCGCCGACCCGGTGTAGGTGCCCGAGCAGTAGCTGTTCGGCGCCTTGGTGGCGGTCTTCTGCGTGAAGTCCTTCAGGCAGGTGTAGCCCTTCTGACAGCTCGGCACCTTGTTGTCGAGGAACGCCTGGATCTGAGCCGCCGTCATCGTTCCGGACGTGTACATCAGCTTG
>NZ_JAWRYK010000213.1:0-276 GCF_046534635.1 Leifsonia sp. SIMBA_070
CGGGAGCGGGCGTCGAGGAACACCTGCACCAGCACATCGTGCCGCGCTGGCGGTCGGACGCGAACTTCTTCCCGATCGTCGCTCGCACGAAGGCGCTCCCGCAGCTGCTCGGCGACGTCCGGGAGTCCCTCGCGGCTGCCTGGCCCGTCTGATCGATCGCCGACCGACCCTCTCAGGTGTAGAGCGAGATCGGCTGGTTGTCGCCGTTGAGCACGTACGCACCCACCTCGAGACGCTTGAAGTCGACGGGATCGTGCAGGGAATGGGTGCGGACGT
>NZ_JAWRYK010000214.1:0-276 GCF_046534635.1 Leifsonia sp. SIMBA_070
GGTCGACCCGCGCCGTCATAGACAACGATCTGACCCGGCCGCATTTCAGTCCAGCCCGATCCGTTGTTGATTCCGTTGAACTGTAGTTCTCCTGACTGCATGTCGATGATAACGCAGGGCCGTCCGTTACTTCCGATGGCTGTCGACTGTAGCCGGCCGCGCACGAGCGCAAGGTCAACCCGCAGGTTATTCACGATAGCGTCGCTCATGACAACCTGCCCGCCGCTGATTGCAAACGGCGAGATGAGCCCGTTACCGTTCGGATCAACGACCATG
>NZ_JAWRYK010000215.1:0-276 GCF_046534635.1 Leifsonia sp. SIMBA_070
TGGCGTTCACCGGCGATCGGGTCGACGCGGCCACCGCACTGGACTGGGGCCTGGTCTCGCGGGTCGTCGAACCAGAGGAGTTGATGGCCACCGCACAGGAACTCGCCGCGCGGGTGGCCGTGAACCCACCGCACGCGCTACGAGCCACGAAACGGCTGTTGCGCG
This sequence comes from Leifsonia sp. SIMBA_070, assembly GCF_046534635.1. NCBI lineage: Bacteria > Bacillati > Actinomycetota > Actinomycetes > Micrococcales > Microbacteriaceae > Leifsonia > Leifsonia sp. SIMBA_070. The sequence goes on from NZ_JAWRYK010000215.1 coordinate 166, forward strand.
AATCGGGACGGCAGGATTTCGACGGATTCCTGGAACTGTCGGCGGCTCTGCAGGCCCTGTCCCATCCGACCGAAGATCATCGGGAAGCCCTGGCTGCCTTCAACGAACGCC
>NZ_JAWRYK010000216.1:0-276 GCF_046534635.1 Leifsonia sp. SIMBA_070
CTGACAAAAGCGCTCTGTTACGCGGGTTGGGCAGGCCGAAACACTGCCCGGCATACGCTGTTCCCATGAGAGACCAGAGCTGCCCCGCACCGCCGTCGTTCCTGGAACCCGTAGAGCTCAGCGGAGCCGGCGTGATCCTTGAACCGTTGTCCCGCACCCATGTCCCCGAGCTTGCGGACGCCGTGCGCGACGGTGAGTTGTGGAACAAGTGGTACACCCGCATCGCGTCACCCGAAGATATGGACGCGGATGTGGAAGCCCGCCTGGCTCAGCACG
>NZ_JAWRYK010000217.1:0-276 GCF_046534635.1 Leifsonia sp. SIMBA_070
GGCTTCCTGCCCGAGGAACGCGCATACTTCGACCGGTTCTTCAGCGAGGAAATCGGCTACACCGACGTGGCCCGCAAACTGGCCGGCGATGTTCCCGGTCCGTACACCTGGTGGTCCTGGCGCGGACAGGCCTTTGACAATGACAGCGGTTGGCGCATCGACTACCAGCTCGCAACCCCCGGACTGGCAGAACGTGCCATTTCCGCCGTCGTTGACCGGGCCGCCACCTACGACAGCCGCTTTTCGGACCACGCCCCCGTAGTGGTCGACTACCAG
>NZ_JAWRYK010000218.1:0-276 GCF_046534635.1 Leifsonia sp. SIMBA_070
GATATCCTAAGACTTCCAAAAAAAAGCTTTTATGTTTTTCTAACTTTTTTAAAAAGATATAAAAATTTGTTGAAAATCAGAATAATAGGTTTTTTAGTAAATTCTAAACTCAAATAAATAAGCGTTAAAAGAACTATAAAATTAATACATGATTTGGTAATTATATTTATATCTAAATACCCTATAATTAATTGGACTCCAACTAAAATAAAGGAAAAAATCATTTTCATTTTTGGATAATTAATTTTTACAAATTTTCTTGTATCATTAATTCTT
>NZ_JAWRYK010000219.1:0-276 GCF_046534635.1 Leifsonia sp. SIMBA_070
CGACTGCTGTTGTCTACGAGCGCTACCGCACCTTCGCGCAGATCGCCGCCGACCCCCGTGTCACCGACAACCCGATGTTCGGGCAGGTCGACCAGCCGCGGATCGGCTCCTATCTTGCACCGACCACGCCGATGTCGATCGACGGACGGCATCCGGCCCCCCGGCCCGCGCCGGCGAACGGTGATGACAGTGCCACCGTCCGCAGTGCGGGCCTGGGCCTGAGCGAGACGGCAATCGCTGATCTCGAAGCCCGTGGGGGCATTCGGGTATTGACGC
>NZ_JAWRYK010000220.1:0-276 GCF_046534635.1 Leifsonia sp. SIMBA_070
GAACACGAGCCGAGAAGCCTGCAGCTCTAGCCCCAATCACCCTCAACCTTGTCAGCTACATTTCTAGGACGTCCACCCGCCACGTAAGGCTCGCTATATTCGGCAGGCTAACCAATAAACCCATAAACGCTAATTGTTACATCTTGAAATATATTCCGATGCAAAATCTTAATCTCAATTGATCATTAAATACGACCTTAATACTGGAAGTCCGTACAGGCTTTCACTACAAATGACATGCCAATAATTGGCTAACTCGTTAATTAATGAATTATG
>NZ_JAWRYK010000221.1:0-276 GCF_046534635.1 Leifsonia sp. SIMBA_070
GGATCCATTCGCCGCGGACCAGGCACGGAACCCCGTTCCCTCGTACGCCCAGTTGTCGTCGGTCCGCTTGATCTTGTCGGCCTCGGCGACATTCAGCGTGTAGAAGTGCGCGTTGTCGAACGCCGACGACCAGAAGCGCGCGACCGGCTTGGCGTCATGCGGGTTCGGCGTATTGGAGGCGCCGCCGGATCCCGAACCACCGAACCAGTCGGTGTAGTAGTTCACGAAGTTACGGTTGCCGTACGACGAGCAGGAGTCGCCCGTGCCGTAGCCCGC
>NZ_JAWRYK010000222.1:0-275 GCF_046534635.1 Leifsonia sp. SIMBA_070
GTCAGCCCCAGGTCGGCGACCTGCTCGTTCAGCCAGGCGCAGCGGCGCTCCATCGGCTCGATGAGGATCCACTCAATGTCCGGTCGCGCGATCGCGAGAACGATGCCCGGCAGGCCGCCACCGGATCCGACGTCGCCCACGCGGCCGCCTGCGGGGAACAGCGGGGCCGCGATGGCGGAGTTGAGAATGTGGCGGTTCCAGAGGCGCGGAAGCTCCTGCGGGCCGATCAGGCCCCGCTCTTCGCCGTGCTCGGCGAGGTTCGCGGCGAACCCGCG
>NZ_JAWRYK010000223.1:0-275 GCF_046534635.1 Leifsonia sp. SIMBA_070
GCAGAATTTGACCAGCTTTATATTGAAAGTGAATTTAAAAGAAGGCAATTATCTATAAGTTTCCATGACAGAATTGGCGGGACTCCACAGATAGTTAAAATGACATCTGATTTATTAGTATACATCAAAAAACATAATGGAGTAACTTTTAAACGAAAAGATGAAATTGCAAAGATGGCTTTGGAAGAGAAAACATCAATTAGACAATAGTTTATCTGCTTTTTCCGTCACTTAAAAGTAAATTATAAGATCGAATTTATAAAAAAAAGACGCCG
>NZ_JAWRYK010000224.1:0-275 GCF_046534635.1 Leifsonia sp. SIMBA_070
GGTGCCATCACGCAGAACGACGTCAACCTGGCGACGGTGGACAACGCCGTCATCATCGGCTTCAACGTCAAGCCGGCCGAGCGTGTTGCCGATCTGGCAGAGCGTGAAGGCGTCGACATGCGCTTCTACTCCGTCATCTACGCGGCAATCGATGACATTGAGCTCGCCCTCAAGGGCATGCTCAAGCCTGAGTACGAAGAGGTCCAGCTCGGCACCGCCGAGGTCCGCGAAGTCTTCCGTTCCTCCAAGTTCGGAAACATCGCCGGCTCGATCGT
>NZ_JAWRYK010000225.1:0-275 GCF_046534635.1 Leifsonia sp. SIMBA_070
GTCCCATCCCGGGTCGAGCCTACAATCCACTGACCCCGCGAGGCTAGCCCCCACTTCACGCGCTCTGCGCAGGAACGCTTCCGCAGGCTCCTCCTTATCAATAGGCTCGACTGGGTAGTTGATTAGCGGAGGCCGCGCACCCGAGTATCTGATCGACCGCTTCACGCCGCCTGGATAGACAACCTCTGCGATCAGTTCATCCACTTCGTCGTCATCTGCGCCGCCATCCTCTTCACCCTGCATGCCAATCGTGCCGCTGTCAGCATCAATCCGCT
>NZ_JAWRYK010000226.1:0-275 GCF_046534635.1 Leifsonia sp. SIMBA_070
CTGCGATATCCCACAAGAGATTTACCCTCCTGATAACAGGTGTTGCTGCTTGGTGAAATCGATGATTCATATAGTGGATTATCCCTTTGGGAGGAGTGTTTTGAATATGACCAGTGTTTAAGTTTCAACCGCCCCAGGCAGGGAAAAGGGGTATATATAATGAATAATATAGAGAGCGGATATGTGATATAACAGCCGTATGAATGGTAGGGGGATAAAACGATTGTTAATGTTTTTCAGAGTCTTTGTATGGGTAGTATTTATTGCTTTATTAG
>NZ_JAWRYK010000227.1:0-275 GCF_046534635.1 Leifsonia sp. SIMBA_070
GGTGGTGCCGGTGGTGCGGCCTGCCTTGCAGGCCGACTGACCGAAGACCGGTCGTGGGCCGGGGCCCGAGATGGTCAGTCCCCGATAGCTGCGCTGCGGCGTCACCTTGGACTTGTCGAACTCGATGACGGCGTAGTCCCAACGGAAGTTGGACTCGGTGATCACGCCGAGTACGCCTGACCCCATGCTCTTCTCTGCCTTGACCGCGTTTCCGCGTCCGCCGCAATGACCGGCAGTCAGACCGACGAGTCGTCCCGCGCGATCATGGCCGATGG
>NZ_JAWRYK010000228.1:0-275 GCF_046534635.1 Leifsonia sp. SIMBA_070
CCTATCATGTCATTAACAACCCGGCTGAACCACCAATCGGCTATGAAATTGCTCAAAATACAGCGACAAATACGGTTTATGTAGCTTCGCTCCCGCAAGACAGCGTGTTTGACCCTGCAACAGACCTCGGTAAAAAGTTCAAATCCGTTGCCCTGTCTTTGAATGAAGTAAAACAAGCATTTGTTCTGGTTAAACGCTAATTTCAACAAGACATAAAAATGCGAACACCCCTTGCAAGCCAACGAGCGCGAGGGGTGTTCGTTTGTTTTCTTTTT
>NZ_JAWRYK010000229.1:0-275 GCF_046534635.1 Leifsonia sp. SIMBA_070
GCGAGGACGGTGGCGCCCTTGGCCTTGGCGTCTTCGACATGCGCTTCGATCGTGTCGACCTGCGCCGCCGACGCCAGCGATCCCATCTCGGTCGAGAAGTCGTAGGCGTCGCCGATGGTCATGCCGGCGACCCGGCGGGCGAACTTCGCCGCGAAGTCGGCGGCCGCGGAGTTCTCGACGTAGATCCGTTCGATCGAGATGCAGAGCTGTCCCGAATTGGAGTAGGACGCGCGCACCGCCCCCTCGACCGCTTTGTCGATGTCGGCGGTTTTGGT
>NZ_JAWRYK010000230.1:0-275 GCF_046534635.1 Leifsonia sp. SIMBA_070
TGCGCTTGAACTCAAGCAAACTTCTACATTATTATGGCATACAGAAACTTTATTGTTTAAGAGCCCACATTGTACGTTTACAGAGTTTACCTCAATCGATGCTGAAGTTTGACAGCCTTTAGCATCGGTTATTACCACATTATATGTACCGGCTGCGGACACTGAAATAATCTGCGTAGTTTTGCTGTTGCTCCAATTATAAGAGTATGGACCAGTACCGCCTGAAGGAAGGGCTTTAATTGAAAGTGAAGAAGGTCCGTAACCAACAAAAATCG
>NZ_JAWRYK010000231.1:0-275 GCF_046534635.1 Leifsonia sp. SIMBA_070
TCGAGTTCGGTCTGCCGGATCCCGCGCTCGGTGTGGTTGACGTACCGGGGATCGGATGCCAGTTCGGGGCGGCCCATCGCGTCGACCAGCCGGCCGAACACGGTGTCCTGGTTGGCCGCGATCAGGATGCTGCTGTCGTCCGCGGTCGGGTAGGCATTGCTGGGCGCGATGTTCGGGAGAATCGATCCGGTGCGCTCGCGCTGGTAGCCGGTCAGTTCGTACTCGGGGACGACGGATTCCATCAGGGCGAGGACGGCTTCGTAGATGGCCGAGTC
>NZ_JAWRYK010000232.1:0-275 GCF_046534635.1 Leifsonia sp. SIMBA_070
GTTGTAAGATCTGTCAGACTATTACTCATTTGTAAAGGGGTTTGTCCAACCGTTTGGGCTACCGGCGGTTGGCCATTAATTACATGAAATAACCATGAGGTCATCGCTTCCGCATAACCTGGATAAAGTGTCTTCAGGGAGACAAAGCCGTCATCTGTGTTGTTGTAAATGGAATGATCTGCACCCTCAATAAACTGTAAAACATAGTTTCGATTACCGGCTTTGTCTAAAGCATTTTTGAAAATCTCTGCACTTTCTGCAGGTGGCACTTGTCG
>NZ_JAWRYK010000233.1:0-275 GCF_046534635.1 Leifsonia sp. SIMBA_070
GTGCCGGAGATCAGTAGCTCATCCGGTGTCCCGAGGTAGGCGCCCCACCAGATGTGATCGTCGGGCGCGGCCGTCTGCAAAAAGGTGCAATCGGCGTCGAGCATCACGACCTGGTTGGCCGCGGCTCCGGCCGGGGTCTCGGCCAGCCGACGTCCGGTGGTGATGTGGATGGGTTCGCCGATGCGGTTGAGCAGGATCTTGTGCGCGGCGGTCAACGAGGCAAAACTCGTGATGCCCGGGATCACGCGGTACTCGAGCTCCAGGCGCCCGCGCGC
>NZ_JAWRYK010000234.1:0-275 GCF_046534635.1 Leifsonia sp. SIMBA_070
GTGGTCCAGGCTGTTCAGCAACAGTCGTATACGGACATTTATTAAACCGAATGAAAAAAGGTGAATGTAAAAGAATGTTAGTGGTGGCAACGGGGGCCTTATAATCATACGTGCTTATTGGAAGTTAATTCAATTAAAAGAATCCGTGTATTTATAATCAATCTTTTTTATAAAAATCTCTATAACCTATAAAAATGAAATCCACATTTTGATAATTTTGTTCAAAATGTGTGGGTTTCTTCTATTATAAATTCGGCTTTTGCAGCACACTTTTG
>NZ_JAWRYK010000235.1:0-274 GCF_046534635.1 Leifsonia sp. SIMBA_070
GTCGCCGGTTAGACAGTGTCTCAAAAGATATCACTGCTGTTAGCTCTCAAGTGACATCGTTGAAGCAAACTATATTGGAGCGGCTGTATCCGGCAATTTTTGCTTTTATTGGTGTTTTGATCGGCGGTTTTGTAAGCTATCGATTACATGTGCGTCAGCTAAAACATAACGAACTGGAGCGCAAGGCGAAATTCTCATTTGATATTGAGCTCAAGATTTTTGAGTACCGTAGTAAGCAAAACAATGAGTTTTACGGCCCTTTGCTGGTTTTGCT
>NZ_JAWRYK010000236.1:0-274 GCF_046534635.1 Leifsonia sp. SIMBA_070
TACCCTTTGGCCACTTCGGTGAAGGATGCGTGCACCTGCGCATCTCCTTCACGCTGGGCACGGACGAGGGAGTGGCGGTCTTCCGCGCCTTCATGCTGGACGCCGCGGCCACCGTTGCCCGTCACGGCGGCTCCCTCTCCGGAGAACACGGCGACGGACGGGCCCGCTCCGAATTGCTCCCGCTGATGTATTCGCCCGCCGCACTGGCCGCCTTCGAGAAGTTCAAGGACATCTTTGATCCGGAGCGGGTGTTCAACCCCGGCGTCCTGGTACG
>NZ_JAWRYK010000237.1:0-274 GCF_046534635.1 Leifsonia sp. SIMBA_070
CTGCAACCTTGCTGTCGAAAATGACGGCCCGGAGCGGCATATGGGGCAGGGTGCGGAATTCGCCGCCGGCGGCCGTCACGATCTCCACGGCCCGGCGGGTGGGCACGTGGTCGCGGCTGCTGGAGTGGTAGAGAGTTCGGCGCGCCACCCCCTGCTGCAGCATGTCGACGTCCTTCTTGACGCTTTCCTCCTGGGTGTCGGCCGTTGCTCCCGGACCGGGACGTGCCATGAGCACGCACTCTGATGCGGCGCGCGCGTATTCGATCAGCACGCT